>JAZSMD010000090.1:0-10592 GCA_045535665.1 Eubacteriales bacterium | reverse complement strand
CTTCCTAAGACCGCTTGGCCTCCGACTTATTGGTTTTAGGTATTCTTCTTTTGCTTTTTGTATTCTTCGGAGCAGGCAAAGAGTATTCTCTTACTGTTTCCGCAGGTGAAGGCGGAACCCTTTTGTCTGACAGTGAGGTTAAAGCTTCTGTGGGTGATGTCGTTGTTCTTGAAGCAGAGCCTTCGTTCAAATATCTTTTTGTTGAGTGGCGCTCTTCAAACGGTGGAACATTTTCCGACAGCAAATCTTTGACTACGGAATTTACAATGCCTGATTGTGACACCGAAGTTTATGCGGTTTTTGAAGTCAATAATACACTGTATAACTTAACGGTTACAACAAATAATTACGGAACTATTCCTGCGGGTATAGAGCTTAGCGGACAATACAAAGTCGGTGACGAAATCGAATTGATTGTCAGAGAAATGCCTTTCTGTTATTTTGTGGAATGGGTTTCTTCCAACGGCGGAGAATTTGTTGACAGTAAGGATTCAGGTACAACTTTTATAATGCCTGCAAACGATACCGAGATCTGTGCAATATTTGCGGAATCAGATGATTGAAATTGAATATATTTGTTTTTAATGTTCCAAAAAAGGCTTTTCTTTTTGGAATGGGTTGGGGAAAACCTTTTACTTTTCACCTGTAAAGAAAAAGGTTTTCCCATTATTTTTAATATAATTTGTATAATAATTATGAATAGCTCGTTAAGTTATGAATTTCTTTCAAACAAATACCCTTTCGGTATTGCTAAAAACGAGATTATATGATATAATAAACAGTAGAATCAAAATGGATTATTATTGGCATTTATATTTTCAAGTTTGGAGTATCATATTTATGAGTTTGCAGATTCCTAAAGAGTACAAACCTACTCTTACCGTCAGACAGACACTTAAGGCGGTTAAAATAATCAAAGACGTTTTTGAAATAGAGCTTTCAAAAGAGCTTAATCTTGACAGAGTTTCCGCACCTCTTTTTGTAAAGAGCAGCAGCGGTTTGAATGACAATCTTAACGGTGTCGAACGCCCCGTTTCCTTTGAATTTGAAGGGGAGACTGTGGAGATAGTTCACTCTCTTGCCAAATGGAAGAGACTTGCTCTTAAGGAATACGGTTTTGAACCCTACAGAGGTCTTTACACGGATATGAACGCAATAAGAGCAGATGAAGACCCCGATAACTTCCACTCCCTTTATGTTGACCAGTGGGACTGGGAGCTTGTTATAAACCGTGAGGACAGAACAACGGATTATTTAAAGCAGACCGTTCGTAAAATTGCGGAAGCCATCAGCAATACAAGAACTCTTCTCAGTAAAACTTATCCGAAGGCTCAGATTGAGTCTTTAATAGATAAACATGTGTTTTTCATTACAACTCAAGAACTTGAAAATATGTATCCCAATCTCACTCCCAAGGAAAGAGAAAATGCTATCGTAAAGCAACACTCAACTGTATTTCTTATGCAGGTTGGAGATGTTCTCAGCAGTGGCGAACGTCATGACGGCAGAGCTCCCGACTATGATGACTGGAATTTGAACGGTGACCTTTTGTATTATTTTGAACCTCTCGACTGTGCTCTTGAAATTATGTCAATGGGTATAAGAGTTGATGAAAAAGCTCTTGAAGAACAGCTCGGAAAGGCTAATGCCGAAGATAGAAAAAATCTTCCTTTCCATAAAAAACTCCTTGCAGGGGAGTTGCCCCTTACAATGGGCGGCGGTATAGGTCAGTCAAGACTTTGTATGCTTCTGCTCCAAAAAGCTCATATCGGCGAAGTACAAGTTTCATTGTGGCCCGATGAGATGAGAAAAATTTGCGAAGAACATAATATTCATATATTGTAATATCCCGAAAGAAGGCAAATAAATGAGAACTGAAATCAGAGAATTATACGAAAAGATCGGTCAGATCGACGGTATGAAGGTTTCCGTTGCAGGCTGGCTCAGAACTGTCAGAGACTCAAAAGCTTTCGGCTTCCTTGAAGTTAATGACGGCAGCTGCTTCCGTTCCGTGCAGGTCGTTGTTGAAGCAGATATCCTTGAAAATTATAAAACAATCGTTAAACTCAATGTGGGCTCTTCCGTAAGAGTTACAGGTACTATCGTGGAAACTCCCACAATGAAACAGCCTTTTGAAATCAAGGCTGAATCCGTAGAGGTTGAAGGACCTTCCACTCCTGACTATCCTCTTCAGAAGAAACGCCATTCCTTGGAATTCCTTCGTGAAATTGCACATCTGAGACCCCGTGCAAATACTTTTGCGGCAGTTTTCAGAGTTCGCTCTGCTGCGGCTCAGGCAATTCACAAGTTTTTTGCCGAAAGACATTTTGTTTATGTAAACACACCCCTTATTACAGCTTCCGACTGTGAAGGCGCAGGTGAAATGTTCAAGGTTACAACTCTTGACCTTGACAATGTTCCAAAGAACGAAGACGGTACTGTTGATTATAAGCAGGACTTCTTTGAAAAATCCGCAAACCTGACTGTTTCAGGTCAGCTTGAAGCGGAATGTTATGCACTTGCTTTCGGTAAGGTATATACCTTCGGCCCCACATTCAGAGCCGAAAACTCCAATACAGCACGTCATGCGGCTGAATTCTGGATGATCGAGCCTGAAATCGCTTTTGCAGATCTGAAAGACGATATGCAGCTTGCACATGACCTTATCAAATATGTTATCAGTTATGTACTTGAAAATTGTGCCGATGATATGAAATTCTTCAACGATTTCATAGATAAGGGTCTTATTGAAAGACTTACAGCTCTTGTAAACTCAGAATTTGCACATGTAACATATACTGAAGCTGTAGAGATTCTCGAACAGCATAAGGATCAGTTTGAATATCCCGTATTCTGGGGCTGTGACCTTCAGTCTGAACATGAAAGATATCTTACAGAACAGATATTCAAGCGTCCTGTATTCGTTACAGACTATCCCAAGGAAATCAAAGCTTTCTATATGCGTCTGAATGATGACGGAAAAACAGTTGCAGCTATGGACCTGCTCGTTCCCGGTGTAGGTGAACTTATTGGCGGTAGCCAGAGAGAAGAACGCCTTGATATGCTCAAGGGCCGTCTCGGAGAGCTTGGTCTCGATGAAAAGGATTACTGGTGGTATCTTGACCTCAGAAAGTACGGCGGCACAAAACACTCAGGCTTCGGTATGGGCTTTGAACGTCTTATTATGTACTTAACAGGTATGGGCAATATCAGAGACGTAATTCCTTTCCCCAGAACTGTCGGTAACGCAGAGTTCTAAATCTCAATTCTATAAATTAAGAAGGATTTGAAAATATCAATGATAAAATCAATGTCTCAGGCGGAGCTTTCCGACCTTAAGGAAAGTCTTCTCCGACAGTACGATTCCTATAAATCCAAGGGCTTAAAGCTTGATATGTCAAGAGGTAAACCCTGCAAAGAACAGCTTGACATTTCAGAAGGTTTGCTTACTGTTCTTAACTGTAACAATGACTGTGTGGACGAAACCGGAATGGATTGCCGAAATTACGGTATCCTTGACGGCATTTCAGAGGCGAAGAAAATTTTTGCCGACCTTATGGAAGTTTCCGAAAATGAATTGATCATCGGTGGAAACAGCAGTCTCAATATGATGTACGATACAATCATAAGAACTATGATCTTCGGGGTTGACGGTGTTTCCGAACCCTGGGGAAAGTATGAAAAGATTACTTTCCTTTGCCCTGTTCCCGGTTATGACAGACATTTTTCCATTTGCGAAAGCTTGGGAATAAATATGGTAACTGTTCCACTTAATGCGGAAGGTCCCGATATGGATATGATTGAAAAGCTTGTTGCTGAAGATGATTCCATTAAGGGTATGTGGTCTATTCCCAAATACAGTAATCCCACAGGTATTACATACAGCGATGATGTCGTAAGAAGACTTGCGGCTTTGAAACCAAAGGCTAAAGACTTCAGAATTTTCTGGGATAATGCTTATATAGTTCATGACTTGAACGAAAAAGGCGATAAGCTTCTGAATCTTCTTGAAGAGGCTAAAAAATACGGAAACGAAGATATGGTATATATGTTTATGTCCACGTCAAAGGTTTCCTTCCCCGGTGCAGGGGTTGCGGCTATGGCTGCCAGTGCGAAAAATATTGCATACGTCAAGAAGAAGATTTTCTCACAGACTATAGGCCCCGATAAGCTTAACCAACTTCGTCATGTACGTTATTTTAAAACAGCAGACGGAGTTCGTGAATATATGAAAAAACACGCAGAAATTATCAAACCCCGTTTTGACGTTGTGCTGGAATTCCTTTCCAAAGAGCTCGGCGGACTTGGCGTTGCGGAATGGTTTGAACCCCGAGGCGGATATTTTGTTTCCGTCAATGTTGAAAACGGTTGTGCGAAACGTGTTGTAGCTCTGCTTAAAGATGCAGGCGTTACAATGACAGGCGCGGGAGCAACTTTCCCCTACGGAAAAGATCCCGAAGACAGAAATATCCGTATTGCACCCTCGTATCCTCCGATTGATGAACTCAGAACAGCAATGGAGCTTTTCTGCATTTGTGCAAAACTTGCGGCTGTTGAAAAGTATTTGGAAACAAAATGAGCTGTATGGCGTTAGTACGGAAATGTATGAATCAAGGAAGGGTTTATAAATGAGTATTAAAGACGAAAAAAACACCGAAAAAGCAATGTTTACGATTAAGGATATTGTGGGGGTATTTTCGTCTTTTTCCGTTTCCCCTTCAAAAGCAATGCGTAAGAAAAACGGGGAACTGAGCTTTGTTTCCTTCGTTTTTCCCGCACTTACCTACATTTTCTTTGCGATACAACTTGTCCTTGACAGGTTCTCTTTTGTTCCAACCATGTCCGGAATAAAAGCACTTCTTACAGTTTTTATAGCTCTTATCGTAGGTTGTGTTATGGGCTTGATTTCTTCCGGACTTTTGTATTCAGTTCTGAATTTAAAAGCAATCAAATCGGATTTTCAATGTATTCTTCTGTGTTCAAATCTTTCATATATCATACCGTTTATCGTTACTCTTATCGGCCTTTTTGTCCGTCTTATATTTAATGCTCCCACAACCATTACCTTCGGTATTTCGGGATTATTGTTTATGCTTATTCCTTACGGCAGACTGGTAAAGGAGCTTTTGAAAAATGAAATTCTTTGGTATATATTTGTTGTTGCTGCCAATGGAATTTTAAGTGTTTTTGCTGTGAATATGATTTTATTCTCAGTTAATTGAGGAGGTCTGACATGGTTAAATTTGATAAGAATTCCGTTGTCGGAATTGCTTCTCTCGTGATTTTTTGTGTTTTCGCCATAATAAATGTACAGGGCGGAGTTCTTAAGTATGTCCTTTTTGGATTTTTACATTTGATACTTGCCGTTGTGACATTTGTTATGATGAGCTTTGTTTTTGGAAAACAGAGTGAAAATAATAAAAAATCTTCTGTGTTCTGGTGTGATCTTGCACCTTTTGCAATTATCCTTCTTCTTTCACAGGTTGTTGCAAATTGGGATTTTTATATCATTTTTTATTTTATAGGAATGATATATGTTACTCTTAATGAAACTCTGCAAAGATTGGATTCAGGCTTGACTTTCAGAGATATTGAGTTGTATAAACCAATTGCTGTAGGTGTAGGCTCCGTTGTTTTGTATGCAGCATTTTCTTTTGCGGGAGGTTCACCCGTATGATGATCAAGAGTTTTACTAAAGTCTTGTTGGCTTTTATTTTTGTTTTTTCTTTCACCGTATCTCTTTCAGCAACGGAAGATATCGTTTCTGACGGTATTTCCGATGTCGGTGTGGATATTTCAGGTAATATTGAGGAAGAGCCTGTTTATGATTCGGATATTATAAATGATCAGAATCCTGTTTCCTTTGGAAATGACTGCCTTTGCGGTAGGGAATACTTTACCGAAGACAGTTCCGAACATTCAAAATATGACTGTATAAAATGCGGTAAAAATATGTATGCGTGTACTTGTAACTGTTGGTGCGGTGCTTCAAGTATTCTAGATACATCCGGTGATTACGGTTCGATTTCGCCCAGAATCTGTTCAAGTTGTAAAAAGCTTTGCTCTGAATGTGATTGCCGAGATAATAAAGAAGAGGTTTTAGCTGCGGAAAAGCTTCGTCTCAATGGCGAAATATCCCCATTGAATTTGCCGAGACCTGAAAACGGAGTGAATCTTTTCTTCTCTTTTTTTACGATGATTCTCTTTGTTTCTGCGGCAGTAGTTCTTCCAAATGCCTCCTTCATGAAAAAGAAAGATTCCGTTTCTGTAGATGATATAGATATTGTTGAATTCTTCTCTAAAACTGAAGATGTCGAGGTTTATAATAAGCCTGAGCGTGCTTATGAAAGCCCTGAGTCGGAAAAAACTGCAACTAAAAAGACATCTGTTGTACCCGTTGAGGTATCAGCTTACGGTATATCTGTTTCTGAAAAGATAAATTTACCGTGGATAACATCCGGTAAACGAATGATCAATGTCAATGCGGCAATGGCGAAAATTATTGTAAATGATAATGAAGTCTTCTGCGGAGATTTTATCAGCTTGAACGAACTTTCCGAAGAGCTTATGTCAAAAAACACAGAGGCTGACCCAAGAGATGCTCGTTTCCCTGAATTCTTTGGGTTTATGCCCGAATCCAATAAAACGGAGAGTGAAAATTCATGACGTATGTTTTATCCGATAATGAACTCAATGCTTTGGTAGGCTTTTACGGAATCGTTCCGGGAAGTCTGTCTCCATACAAGGTTTCACCCGAATCCAAAACTAAGGAAGTTTTAACTTCATTGGAAAAAAGTGGTCTTGTGGATCACTCTGTAAATGAATTTTATCTAAGTGAAAGCGGAAGGGTGATCGCCGAACTTCTGGCTTCGCCAGAGCTCTGCGTTAAGTTTGTTAAAAAATCTGACAACTCTCTTGTTACTGTTTTTGCAAACGACCTTTCAGAACCTTCTGTTTGGTGTGTCTGTGTCAGGACCTCCGACCCTGAAGTTAATGTGATAAAAATATTCCTTTCAAAGGATTCTGTTGTTAATTATCTTCGTAAAGATGTTTTTATCCTTAAAACGGAGTTTAACGAGAATGTCGATATTGACGTGACGTTGACTTATGATGAGTGGGTTGTTTTCGGGCTTTCGCAGATGAGTTATATGCGTTTCCAGACGGCAGGGGAGACTTATTTTGATGCGGAAAACGAATATCTTTCCGATAGCGATATTTATAGTGAGAAGTTCTTTACTTTCCTTGTAAAGAGTACTGATATTTCTCTCGAATCTTTATCTTCTGTTGAAAAACGTGCGGAAATATACTCTTCACTTTGTCAAAAAGGTGTTTTTGTTAAAAATGAAACTGAAAACACTTATAAATATTCAGACATCACGAAGATTTGGCTTGACAATGATGTCTCATATGACTCTTTGAAGGTTATTTACGCAAACAGCGAAGGTGCTGCATACACTTTGATGTTGACTCTCAGAGTCAATGGTGTTACAACAATGCATGATACGGGTAAGGAAGTCAGAATAGTTTCTTCAAGATCCGTACCTTTTTCTGCATATCTTTCATAAGGAATTCAATTATGTTTTACTATTTAAATGGAAAACTTGCTCTTTGTCAGCCTAATCTCGCGGTTATTGACTGCGGAGGGGTGGGTTTCAAATGTTCTATTACAATGAATACTTACAAAGTAATTTCGGGTAAGGATTCTGTAAAACTTTTTACTTATCTTAATGTTAAAGAGGATGCTCTTGATATTTACGGCTTTGAAACTGAGCAGGAGCTTCAGTTCTTTACGTTGCTTATTTCCATAAGCGGTGTCGGACCTAAGGTCGCAATTGCCATATTGTCTGAGCTTCAACCTGATGCTTTTGCAAACTGTATTATTACTTCCGATATCAAGCGTTTGACTAAAGCGCAGGGTGTCGGTACAAAGCTTGCACAGAGAATTTGCCTTGAGCTTAAAGATAAAATTGCTAAAACTAAGGCAACGGAAGGCTCTGAAATCATTACTGATGATATGCCTGCCGATGATGTTGTTGCTGATGCGGTGGCTGTTCTTATGGCTTTGGGTTACACAAAAAACGAATCTCAGCACGCAGTTTCTCGTTGCTCTGCTGACGAAACGAATGCTCTTGTAAAACAGGCGTTGCGTCTTTTGGCTAAAAATATATGATATTTGTGCTTTTGAAAAAATGATATACCGACGGGAATGTTTCGTATATTATATTTGAATTTATCATTTCCCCAATTCGGTTTTTTGAAAGGGGTTCGGGGAAAACTTTTTTTTCGTGAAAAAAGTTTTCCCCGTAAGTATATAAAATATTAAAAGAGGTGAAATCATGAATATGGATATGGAATTTGATGAAAGATTGCTTTCTTCACGAACCATAAAAAATGAGGATGATTCTGAATCATCTCTCCGACCACACAGACTTGACGAGTATGTGGGACAGGATAAGGTTAAAGATAATCTTAAAATATATATAGAAGCCGCAAAAAAACGCGGAGAATCCCTCGACCATATTTTGCTTTACGGACCTCCGGGTCTCGGTAAAACAACGCTTGCAAATATTATTGCGGCTGAGATGGGTGTTTCCATTAGAATTACAAGCGGTCCCGCATTGGAAAAAACAGGGGATATAGTGGCACTTCTCACAAACCTTCAGGACGGAGATGTTTTGTTTATAGACGAGATTCACCGCCTTTCGAGAACTGTTGAAGAGGTTCTGTATCCTGCTATGGAAGATTTTGAATTCGATATAATTCTCGGTAAAGGTCCGTCTGCCCGTTCCATACGTTTTGACCTTCCTAAGTTTACACTTGTTGGGGCAACAACTCGTTCAGGTCAGTTGGCAGCACCTTTCAGAGACAGATTTGGAGTTCTTTGCCGTCTTGAGCTCTACAGTACTGCGGAATTGTCTCAGATAGTTAAGCGTTCTGCCGGTATTTTGGGTATTTCAATCACGGATGACGGTGCCCGTGAAATTGCCTCACGTTCAAGAGGTACACCTCGAATTGCGAACAGGCTTTTGCGAAGAGTCCGTGATTTCGCGGAAGTAATGGGTAACGGTGTTGTGGATATGGAAATATCAAATACTGCACTTACGAGACTTGAGATAGATCATTTGGGACTTGACGGTCTTGACAGACGTATGCTTGAAGCGATTATCAGGAGTTTTAACGGCGGCCCCGTAGGTCTTGATACGCTGGCGGCTCTTGTGGGTGAGGAAAGTATTACTATCGAAGATGTCTATGAACCCTATCTTATGCAGCTGGGCTTCTTAAACAGAACTCCGCGAGGCAGATGTGTTACTGCTGCGGCATATAACCATTTGGGTATCAGCTATCCCGGTTCTGCGGGTGGTTCTCAGACATTGCTTACGGATTAGGGGTAAAGTTTGAAAATAAATTTTCAAACTTATAATAAAGAAAGGCATGGTCATATATATGAAAACTATTGCTATTTTTGTACTGATCGTTTTGGTGCTTCTTTTTTTGTTTGTGGTTGTAGTTTTGTATTTCTGCCGTTTTGCAATATTCCGTAAAAAAGAATCCCGTAAACCAAAAAAAGAAAAACCCCATAAGGAGACGGATTTTGAACGAATGTATCTTTCTCGCATAAAAAGCGGAATACAGTGGTTCAAAGATCAAAAACCTGAAAGAGTTTGGATAAACTCTCATGACGGGTTAAAACTTGCGGCAGATTATCTTCCTGCGAAAGACCCGAAGGGGACAATAATCGTTGTTCACGGTTACAGGTCCAGTAATCTTAATGATTTTTCCTGCGTTTTTGAACTCTATCACAGCTGGAATTACAACATCCTCGCTGTTCATGACAGGGCTCACGGAGACAGCGAAGGTAAATATATCGGTTTCGGAATATTGGACAGATACGATGTTCGTTCCTGGATAAATTATACGGTTGAAAATATCGGCGGTAATATTATCCTTGACGGTATGTCTATGGGTGCGGCTACAGTACTTATGGCTTCAGGCTTTGACCTTCCCGATAATGTGAAAGGTATAATTGCCGATTGTGGTTTTACTTCTCCTTGGGAAGAGTGTAAACATGTTCTGAAGCGTGATTTTAAGCTTCCTGCATTCCCTCTGCTGTATGTTTGCTCCTTTGCGGTGAAATGTATTGCGGGATATTCTCTTTCTGAATACAGTACCTTGGAGGCTCTTAAGACAAATAAAATACCTGTCCTTTTTATTCATGGGTCAAGCGACACTTTTGTTCCTACATATATGGGAAAACAGAATTATGAGGCTTGTATTGCCGAAAAGGAATTGGTTATAGTCGAAGGAGCTGAACATGCGGAAAGCTTCCTGAAAGAGACAGAACGCTGTGAGCAGGTGCTTAAGAATTTCTTGGAAAAACATTCTTAAGTGTGTTAGACTGAATGTTAACCTTTGAAGCATGATAATGCTTCAACATCGGTTTTTCGAAAGGGTGGGGCTGGCTCATTTAGCGCAGAACAAAAGCCCGTGTTTGAATTTAAAGATAAATTAAAACCTAAAAATACCATATAAACTTTAAAATGTTGAAATCTATCGAAAATTTTCGATAGATTTCCTCAATTATAAGGGCTTTT
>JAZSMD010000066.1:0-54545 GCA_045535665.1 Eubacteriales bacterium | reverse complement strand
AAGTTTGAAAATAAATTTTCAAACTCAGCCTTTTGTGGCTTCTGAGCCGTCAAGAATGGCTCAGATATGCCTTGCGGCATACCGCCAAAAACGCTATATAATAAAGAAAGGCATGGTCATAATGTAAAAGCTGGAACGCATGAAGTTGTTTTCAACCTTAACGGAAACAGATATAACTGCTTCGGAGCACTTCATAATGCTGACAGAACCGAAAGATGGATAGGCCCCGGGATCTGGAGAACAGGAGACAGTAAAGGAAAGATTCAAGAGATTGCTGTTGAGAACGGAATTTGTGAACCTGTATACTATTCCGCAGATAAATGGTGTGACGAATATCGTGTAAGAGATCTTGGAATAATTTCATCACCAACCTTCTTTTTTGTAAAACAACTGAAAATAACCATTAAATCAGGGGGATTTTTCTCCCTGATTTGTTTTTTAAGCAAGAAATTATTGTTCTAACAGTGAATTCATACTCATATAATAATTACTGCACGAATAATTGCTATACTATAATTATCTAAAAGGAGTTTTTATTATGCCTGAAATTAAAAATGAAGAGATCATGTCCCATAATGCGATTTTGAACGACCGTAAACATCTTGTTTTAAGCGGAGTTTTAGATGTTGAAAAATTTGATGAAAATATTGTTGTTCTTTACACCGAATTGGGAAAATTATGTGTAAAGGGAAGAGATCTGAACCTTATGAAGCTTGATATCAATGATCTGTCAGGAGAGGTCGTTATAGACGGAAATATAGATTCACTTGAATACGACAAGGGAAAAATACGCAAAACTAATGAAAATTTCATTTCAAAACTTCTTGGGTAGGGGTTCTATATGGGAATTGATATTTATGCACAACTGGTAAATTTTATTAAAGCATTACTTTGCGGTTCTCTTTTTTTTGTTTTGTATGATATATTCAGGGTAATGAGGACTTTTTTCAAAAGCGGAGCTTTGATCGTTTTTATTCAGGACTTTTTGTATTCATTCTTTATCCTTATCGGGACTTTTATATTTGTGTTTTCAGTTAACAATGGAGAGCTTCGTATATACATTTTATGTGGTATTTTATGCGGTTGGCTGTTGAGTTTTCTGACTTACGGAAGAGTTAGCAGTTTTGTAATGAAAAAATGTCGAAAACAACAATAAAAAAACTAAAAAAATTTGTCGAAAGTACTTGCATTTTGGAAAAAAACGTGCTATAATATAAGGGATAGTTTTTGAAAATAAATTTTGGGAGAATGGTAGGGCAGTTTATGTCTAAGATCAGGATAATCGTTTCTGTTTGTTTGTTGTTGGCTATAGCAGTTTCTGTGGTCAACCTTATTTCCATGCGTGCTGATATTGCAGCTACCGAAAATGAGATTGCAGATATAAACCGCAAGATTATAGAGCAAAAGCTTCGCAATGCAGAGTATGAAGATATTCTTGCTGATGCCAATACTGATGACTTCTACCGTGACGTTGCGGAGAACGAATTGGGATATGCATCTCGAGATGAAAAAATATATATAGATATTTCAGGTCACTGAGTTTAGGGGGATCCAAACATTTTATGAACGTCGAAGTCGGACAAATTTTTAAGGGTAATGTTTCAGGAATAACAAAGTTCGGTGCTTTCGTTAAGCTTGAAAACGGAAAAAGCGGAATGGTTCATATTTCTGAGATTTCAAACAGTTATATCACAGAGATTAAAGATCATCTTTCCGAGGGACAAGAGGTTACTGTTAAAGTAATTTCAATTGATGAAAAGGGAAGAATCAGTCTTTCTATCAAGAAGGCGATGGAAAATAATAATTCTGCACCTACTCGTAATCACTCCTCTCAGCCTCCGTCATATACACCGCCTCAGCGTAAGACTGTTTCTTTTGAAGATATGCTTCAGAAATTTAAACAGGATACAGATGAAAAGTTTTCTGATGTAAAAGGTCAAAAAGAGAGTCGTAAAGCGAATTACGAAAAGCGTTCCCGTAAATAATCTTTAACGGTTTGTCCCACATTTTTGTGGGACTTTATCATTTTATATTTGTTTCGGAAAATCTTAGTTGTTGATTTATGTTGATTTTTATGGTATACTTTTTCTGTATTAAAACAGGAGGTATTACCGATGAAGAAATATACAGAAAAAATTTTAAACGATAGTTTCTTGAATTATAAGATATTTTATATAATTTCAGCTATTTCTTTTGTTATGGCTCTCATTTCCGTTTATTATATGGCTTTATACGATATGAGATGCGACTATATGTTATTGTTGGCAGCGGAAAATTGCATTATGAGTTCCTTTGGACTTTTCAGTCTGGGGCTTTCCATGTTCTATGCCGTAGGTAAGATAAAAAAGGAATAGATTGTTTTGAAGGTGACGGTTTGAATGGTCGATTTGAAGATACCTGCGGAAGTTAAATTTATTTTAGATACGATAAATGAATACGGTTATGAGTCATATCTTGTAGGCGGTTGTGTCCGAGATTTTTTATTGGGAAAACAGCCTTCCGATTATGATATAACAACAAATGCTATGCCCCAAAGGGTTATGGAGATTTTCAAGGATAATGCTTATACTGTTGGAACAGGTATAAGTCACGGAACTGTTACCGTTGTAAAAGATAGTGTCTCTGCGGAAGTTACCACATTCCGTATAGACGGAGATTATACAGACAGCCGCCATCCCGAATCGGTTGAGTTTTCTTCAAATCTTAAAGAGGATGTTCTTCGCAGGGATTTTACAGTAAACTCAATGGCTTACTCAGAGCGTGACGGTTTTAAGGATTATGTCGGAGGTCTGGCAGACCTTGAAAACTGTATTATCCGTTGTGTGGGAGACCCATATTTGCGATTTGACGAAGATGCACTCCGTATCCTCAGAGCTTTAAGGTTTTCTTCTGTTTTAGGCTTTGAAATTGAAGAGAAAACATCTGAGGCTCTCTTTGTAAAAGCTCATCTTTTAAAGAATATATCCAAAGAACGTATTGCTGTTGAGTTCGTCAAATTGCTTTGCGGGAAAAATGCTGAAAATATTCTTTTGAAATACCGTGATATTATAGCTGTGTTTATTCCCGAAATAGTTCCAATGTTTGACTTTGAGCAGCATACCCCGTATCATAAATACGATGTATATACTCATTCCGTAAAAGCGACAGTGTCTGCTGATAATGGGGATAAAATGCTCAGATTGGCGGCTTATTTTCATGATATAGGTAAGCCCGATTGTTTCATTACCGATGAAAACGGTGTGGGACATTTTTACGGTCATGCAAAGAAAAGCATGGAGATAACTGATTCTGTTTTAAAAAATCTTCGTTTCGACAATAAGCTGAGACTCGGTGTTCTGGAGCTTATCAAAAACCACGATGCTCCGATAGAAGATGAAGGAAAACGGATAAAGCGACTTTTGGGAAATCTCGGAGCAGAGCAGTTTTTTAGATTGTTAAAACTTCAAAGAGCAGATAATGCGGCTCAGTCTGAAATAGTATTTAAACGAAAGGAACGCTTTGACAGGGTTGAAAAAGTGGCTGAGAAACTGATTGGAGAAAAAGCTTGTTTTTCATTGTCCGATTTGCAAATAAGAGGTGACGATCTGATTTCATTGGGAGTTTCCGAAGGGAAGCCTATAGGAATTATTTTAAACAAGCTACTTGAAGATGTAATAGAAGACAGAATAATAAATGACCGCGAAAAATTATTGGTCAGGGCATTGGAATATAAAGGAGAATATCAATGGTAAATTTAGGCAATGAATGGGACGCTCTTCTTAAAGACGAATTTGAAAAACCCTATTACCTTAAACTCAGAGAGTTTCTGAAAAAGGAATACGGCACCAAACGTATATATCCGGATATGTACGATATTTTCAATGCTTTAAAGCATACTTCTTACAATGATGTAAAAGCAGTTATTATCGGGCAGGATCCATACCATGGACCGGGGCAGGCTCACGGCTTTTGCTTTTCCGTCCGTGAGGGCATACAAACGCCTCCGTCACTTGTTAATATTTATAAGGAAATGGAATCGGACCTTGGATTAAAAGCTCCTGCAGGTGGAACTCTGACCCGATGGGCTGATAATGGAGTTCTTCTTCTCAATAATGTCCTTACTGTCAGGGCAGGACAGGCAAACAGCCACAGGGGAGCAGGGTGGGAATATTTTACCGACAGAGTTATTGAGCTTCTTGACCAAAGAGAAAAGCCGGTAGTCTTCATTTTATGGGGTGCAAATGCCAGAGAAAAGGCAAAAATAATCAAAAACAGACATCATTGTATATTGACTGCCGCACATCCAAGTCCGTTGTCTGCCTATAACGGATTCTTTGGCTGTAAGCATTTTTCAAAAACAAATGAGTTCCTTACCGCAAACGGTATGGAACCCATAGATTGGAATTTGAATTGACAGTTATCTGTTTGTTTTTATGCAGACCCAGCCTTTTTTCTCGCTACGGTCAATTACTTTGAAATTATTTTTATCAAGAGCGTTGAGAACATCGTTTTCACGCTCTGTTATTATACCTGAAACGATGAAAGTGCCGTCATCTTCAAGATATTCATAAATGAAATCGGAGAGTCTGATAATTATATCCGCAACGATATTGGCAACTATCACATTGTATTTTTTACCATTAAGTTTCTTTCTGATTTCGCTTTCAGGATCAAGGATATTATCGCAAACTGCTTCAAATTTTCCGCTGAAATTATTAAGTTCGGCATTTTCGTAAGAAACCTTTACCGCATTAAGGTCTATATCCAAAGCTAAAGCTTCGGAAGCTCCGCAAAGTAAAGAGGTTATTGAAAGAATACCGCTTCCGCATCCAACATCAAGAATTTTATCTCCCTCATTTACAACCTTTTGCAGATGTTCAATGCAAAGACTTGTGGTTTCGTGTGTTCCTGTACCAAAAGCCATACCGGGGTCTATCTTTAAGATTATTTCACCGTCTTTAAGTTCGTAGTTTTCCCAAACAGGGCAGACTACGATCTTTTCCCCTATTTTTAAGGGTTTGTAATATTTTTTCCATGAATTTGCGTATGCTTCCTCATCAATAAGATCATGGGATATATCGTATTTGATATTTTCACTTGTGAATCTTTCTTCAAGATATGCAGAAGCTTCGTCTACACTTGCATTTTCGGGGAGATAAACGTGTAAAGTTGCTTTTGTAGTATCCTTTGCAAGCAATTCTTCGTCAATGAGACCTATTTGTTTTACCAGGTCACAGTCCATCATGTCTGAATAGTCTTCAAGGTAAAGACCTCCGATATCAAGCATAGCGGCTATTGCAGAAGCTTTTTCACCGTCTTCGGAGTTTATGTTTATGAGAAGTTCATTATATTTCATTTGGAAGTTCCTTTCTGTTTTATATTCTTTTTGCAAATATCATTTAATGTGCAGTTTTCGCAGTCTGGATTTTGGGCTTTGCAGACCTGTCTTCCATGCAATACTACGGAATGGCAAAAGTCAAGACTTTCCTTTGGCGGGATGACCGAACGTAAAATGTCTTCGATTTTTTTGGGATTTTCTTCATTGCAAAAGCCCATTCTGTTTGAAAGTCTTATGCAATGAGTGTCAACGATAACCACGCCTTCTTTATGGTATACTTCACCTAAAAGCAGGTTTGCGATCTTTCTGCCAACACCTTTTATCTTAAGAAGCTCTTCCATCGTATCGGGCAAAACTCCGTTGAGCTCATAAAGCTGTTTTGAAGCTGCAATTATGTCTCTTGCTTTTGTGTTTCCCAAACCGCAAGATTTTATTATCATTGCAACATCTTCAAACTCAGCCTCAGACAGTTCTTTTTCTGTGGGATACTTGGCAAAAAGCTTCTCGGTAACAATATTGACCCTTATATCCGTACATTGTGCCGAAAGTCTTGATGCGACCAACAGCTCATATGGGGATTTGAAATTCAGCGCACAATGTCTGTCGGGGTACAGTTCAAGCAATCTTTTATGTATTTCCAAAGCTTTCTTTTTTGAAAGGAGCTTTACTTTTTCTTTATTCTGTCCCAATATGCCTTCGCCGCCTGTTCATTTTTATTGTTTCCGTAGTTATAATAGATATCTTTTTTTATCTTGTTGGGTAAATACTGCTGTGGAATATAGTTGTTTTCGTAAGAGTGGGGATATTTATATTCAATTCCTCGACCCATTTTTGCCGCACCCGAGTAGTGCGAGTCTTTAAGATGATCGGGGATATCTCCGACCTCTTCAGTTCTTATCTTTTCTATGGCGGCATCTATTGCACATATTACGGAGTTTGATTTTGGAGCTGTAGCCAAAAGAATTACAGCTTGAGCCAAAGGAATTCTTGCTTCGGGAAGTCCCAACTGCATCGCGGCATCCACGCAGGATTTTACAATGGAAATTGCCTGAGGGTAGGCAAGTCCGATATCTTCTGAAGCGATAACGAGAAGTCTTCTGCTTACGGACGCAAGGTCTCCGCCTTCAAGGAGTCGTGCAAGATAGTGTAATGCTGCATTTTCGTCAGAACCTCTTATTGACTTTTGAAAAGCTGAGAGAATGTCGTAATGGGAGTCTCCGTCTCTGTCATAGCGCATATTACTCTTCTGTGAAATACTTTTGGCATCTTCGAGAGTTACGTTGACTTCTGTTTGACCTGCTTTTAATGCTGTAAGCAATTCAACGGAGTTCATTGCTTTTCTTACATCACCGCCGCAGGTCTGGGAAATATGTTCACATACACCGTTTTCTATTATATAATTGACTGATGGGTTTTCCTCTTTTATTATATTAAAAGCTCTTGTTACAGCTTTTAACACTTCGTATTTCTCAACGGGTTTGAACTCAAAGACTGTTGACCGACTGAGAATTGCATTGTAAACATAAAAGTACGGGTTTTCCGTCGTGGATGCAATAAGTGTTATACTTCCGTTTTCGATAAACTCCAAGAGTATCTGCTGCTGTTTTTTATTGAAATACTGTATCTCGTCAAGATATAATATAACACCGTTTTGTCCCGTAAGGGAATCAAGGTCAGAAATTATCTGCTTAATATCTCCCGTGGATGCCGTTGTGGCATTGAGGACATAAAGTGTTTTATTTGTTTTATCTGCAATTATTTTTGCCAAAGTGGTTTTTCCGATTCCGGAATATCCGTAAAAAATCATGTTGGGAATTATTCCGCTTTCAATGATCTTTCTCAACGGTTTTCCGTATCCCACCAAATGCTTTTGTCCTACAAAGTCATCAAGGGACTTTGGTCTCAGTCTTGCCGCTAAAGGTGAATACATTTAAGTCTCCGTTCTTGATGTAAAAAGTTTTTTTATAAAAAACCCGTCTACAGTATTGCAGACGGGTTGGGAAAATTAGTCGATATTTGCGTAAATGGGATATTTATTGCAGAGACCTGCAACAGCTGCACGAACTTCGTCTGCATTCGCTTCAAAATCAGAAGCTGTTTTGTATATAAGTTCTGCAACGAGCTTCATATCTTCTTCTTTGAATCCTCTGCTTGTAACAGCGGGAGAACCGAGTCTTACACCGCTTGTGATGAAAGGAGTCTGAGGATCGTTGGGAATAGCATTTTTATTTGCTGTGATACGAACTTCGTCAAGTTTCTTTTCAAGCTCTTTACCCGTGATGTTGAACTTACGGAGGTCAACGAGCATGAGGTGGTTATCTGTACCTCCTGAAACAAGGTCAAAACCTTTTTCAACAAGACCTTCAGCAAGAGCATTTGCGTTCTTAACTACCTGAGTCTGATAATCTTTGAATTCAGGCTTAAGAGCTTCACCGAAGCAAACTGCTTTAGCTGCAATGATGTGCATAAGAGGACCGCCCTGTGTGCCGGGGAAAATAGCTTTGTCAATAGCCTTTGCGTATTCTTCCTTACAAAGGATCATACCGCCACGGGGACCTCTGAGTGTTTTGTGAGTTGTGGTTGTAACGATATCAGCGTAGGGCACAGGGGAGGGATGGAGACCTGCTGCAACAAGACCTGCAATGTGCGCCATGTCAACCATAAGAAGTGCTCCTACAGAATGAGCGATCTGAGCGAATTTTTCAAAGTCAATGAATCTGGGATAAGCACTTGCGCCCGCAACGATGAGCTTGGGTTTGTGCTGTTTAGCGAGAGCTTCTACCTGATCGTAGTCGATTCTGTGTGTAACATCGTCAACACCGTAAGGAACGATATTGAAGTAAGAACCTGACATATTTACGGGAGAACCGTGTGTGAGGTGTCCGCCGTGTGCAAGGTTCATACCCATGATGGTGTCCCCGGGTTTGAGGAAGGAAAAGTAAACAGCTGTATTCGCCTGCGCACCGCTGTGGGGCTGAACATTTGCATGTTCTGCACCGAAGAGCTTCTTTGCTCTGTCTCTTGCAATATCTTCAACGATATCTACCTTTTCACAACCGCCGTAATATCTTTTTCCGGGATAGCCTTCTGCGTATTTGTTTGTAAGAACAGTTCCCATTGCAGCCATAACAGCTTCGGAAACAATATTTTCGGAAGCGATAAGCTCAATGTTTCCCTGCTGTCTTTCAAGTTCGCTGTCCATTGCAGCGCCTACTTCGGGATCAAAGCTTTTTACATAATCAATATTTCTCATTTTTTACTCCGTATATTCTGTATTTTTTTGATAATATTTATTATACCAATAAATTGTCTATTTGTAAAGGGGTATATGTTTTTTTTGTTTGAATTTAATTTTACATATTAAATTTTGTAAGACAAACTTGTATTTGAATAACAAAACCTCCGTATGAAAAGCTCATTCGGAGGATATTTTGTGGTTTTTTAGTTTTTTTCTGTTTTTTCTGTTGATTCGGGTTCTTCAACTGTTTCTTCTGCTTTTTCAGCTTCATCAGCCTTTACTTCATCAACAACTTCTGTTTCGGCTGTTTCTTCTTGGGGAAGTTCTGCAGTATCATCATTTGGTTTTTCGGAAACCTTGGGCTTTTTTGAAACCTTGAGGAATATTGATATAAGCATCAGACAAATGAAGAGGTCTGCAAGATATGTAAGAAGATTTATGGATATATTGTATGGGTTGCCGGGGATAAATGACATTACACATTCAGCAAGGTGTATAGCACCCATAAATACAGCACAGAGAGAGTAAGCCATCAGATACTTTCTGCAAAGAGATCCAGCCAAAACCTTTGAGAGATTTATAAATGAAAGTGTTATGAAGCAGAGATAAATAATTGTATAAGTTCCGTATGAATGAGACAGCAATTTTGACATGTCGGTAAATTCAACAAACAGTCTCAAAACATAGTGGATAGGAACGAAGAGGGAAAGTATTGCGTAGAAACCGTGTTTACTTACGGATTTTGGGGAGGTGGCAAACTGTACAAGGAAGAATACTGAAAGAACCGCGCTTAAGATTGAGTAGAATGTAACGTCTTTAAATAGTACCGTTACATCTGTAAGAGTTCCGTCTATGAAATATTTGGTCACGAATGTCTGCAAGCTTCCCGCTAAAATAAATACGGCACTTAACATTGTGAATATGTTATCTACAAAAGTAAACTTTACAAATCTCTTTTTAACTGTTTTCTGTTCTTTTTTTGTTGTGAAAATTACAGACATAAAAAACAGAACCGCAAGTATTATGTAGATATTGAATATTAAAGGAATTACGCTTCCGGAAACAAAATATCCCGTATCGGGTTCAATGGCGAATACGATTTCGAGAATTCTGAAAAGGAATCCGAAGATGCATAAGGGTGCCAATAATTTTATATAATGTTTAGTCTTCATGTTTTTTCTCCATTTCAAATTAAATACATCCTATATATTATACAACTTAACTTTGAAAAAGTCAATAGGGAAGAGTGAAATTTTTCTGTGAAAGTTGACTTTAAATGGAAAACTTGTTGAAAAGGGATAATATAGTCTTCTAATATAAATTTGACAAATATAAGAACTGCTTTTTTTATTTGCAAAGTATCTTGATTTTTGTCGTATTTTCTGCTAAAATATGTATGTATTATAATAGAAGGTGATAATAATGATTTCTTTAGATAAATTGATTACGGAAATCGGATTTACCGATTCGGAGAAAAATGAAATATTGGCGTTTGCTTCAGACGATTCAACTCGTGAATACAGAGATTTTGCTTTTTTCAATATAATGAAAAATACTTTTGATGAGCTGACACAAAAGGCTATCTCTGATATGAAATATGGTATGGCGGCATTGGTAGCAATGCTTACAAAGGCAACACTTTCTCTTGATGAGTATGAAAAAAGAGGTATTTCTTACAATATCTATATAGATACTATGTCAGATATCAGAGTTTGGGCATATAATTACAGAAGAGCTTTTGGAACGTTAGGCTTGAGTGAATTGGGTTGGGTCAACGGAAGCGTAGTTCTTGGCAGATTTAAGCTTGGCAGACTCCAGTTTAATTTCGTTGATTATACTGAACATCCTGCACATGATACCTCCCTGGGTTTGAAAACGGGCGATAAAATGCTCGACGTTCATATTCAGCAGGAAGGTCCGTTTAACGATGAACTTTGCGGAAAGTCTCTTGATATGGCAGTTGAGTTTTACCGTAAGTATTTCCCCGAATATGGTTTTAAAGGATTTATCTGTCATTCATGGCTTTTGTCTCCCGGACTGTCTCAGATCCTTCCCGAAACATCAAACATAATTAAATTCGGTAAAAGATTTACGATAATTCATAATCAGAAAGAAAATGACGGTCAGGCAATTGAAAGAATCTTTGATACGAAATTTAAAGATAAAGACTCAAAACCTACATCATTACAGTTAAAAGCCAGAAAACTTTTGGATGAAGGCGGACATCTCGGTAATGCTTTGGGTGTAATTCTTGTTTAAGGAGCTAAAAAGTTATGGATAAGTATTCAGTTTTAAGATCAAGATTAAATTCCGCATTTGGTGTTATATCATTTTTCCCGCTTATCTCTGTCCTTGTCACTCTTATGTGTGTTGTCCTGTATTCATCAGCATCATTAGTTATTGACAGATTGTCATTATATTCAATAGCTGAAACCGTGGATTACTATGTTTTATTTATTGTTCCACAGTTCTTTCTTCCTGTTTTAACTGTTCACGTTGCGTTATTGATTCCGTTGTTGGGCTCATTTAAAATTAAGTCGTGTATCAAGAGTGAAAAAGTGCCTTTACACTATTTTATACTTTGTATAGGAATGTTTCCGGGGATATCTCTTGCAGCGAATATGATTTCATATATGATTTCAGGTCTGTTGAGTCTTATAGGTGTTCCTGTTTTGGATGTTATGTCTTCTGTCCCCGTTCCTAAGACTCCTGTTCAGATATTCTTTCTTTTTTTTGTAATGGCTGTTTTACCTGCGATCTGTGAGGAATTTATCTACAGAGGTTTCCTTCTCAGGGGAGTGTCTGAGTTCGGTAAGGCGGGAGCTGTATTTGTTTCATCCTTTGCGTTTGGTATGATGCACGCGACCATTCAGCAGATACCATTTGCTTTTTTAATAGGTCTGTTCCTCAGTTATATCACTGTAAGATTTAAATCAATTGTATTGCCCGTAGTTCTTCATTTTGTAAATAATGCTATTTCATGTGTTTTTTTGGTGTTGCAGAATTATTTAAATGAGGAAACCTTAATTGTTATAGATGCTTTAATGAGTATGTCTTTCATCGTGTCTGGCCTTTTTTGTACTGTTATTTTTATTTTTTTGTCAAGGCACGACAGGGCTAATGCCAAATTGAAGGATGAAACTTCGATTTATAACTGTGCAACAGAAGAGGAAGCTCCTGTCGTAAAAGAAAAGGTCAGCTTTTTCAAGGCTGTAACTCATTCATGGGGATTTTGGCTGTTTACTGTTGTATATCTGGTTTATACGGCTTCAAATGTTTTTTTAACGGCTATGCCCTCAGGTGTTTAATTTGTTCGCAAAAAACTTATATATATAATTTATGGAGGTAAAAATATGGACAAGTTTTTCAAAATCCGTGAACGCGGATCCAATGTGAGAGCTGAAGTTATTGGCGGTCTCACAACATTCTTCGCAATGGCGTATATCATTTTTGTAAACCCCAATCAGGTTGCCGCAGAAGGCGCCAACGGTTGGCTTGTTGGTCTTGGTGCTGACCCTGTAGTAATGGGTAAGATCTGGAATGCAGTTTACATTGCTTCGATCCTCGTTGCTATTGTCGGTACACTTCTTATGGCTCTTTATGCTCGTATGCCTTTTGCTCAGGCTTGCGGTATGGGTCTTAATGCTTTCTTCTGTACATGCTTTGTGTCAGGAGCATTCTTCTCCGGTTCTGATGTTCTTACAGGTTACCAGGCTGGTCTTGTAATTATCTTCCTTTCCGGTATAGTTTTCCTTATTCTTTCAGTAACAGGTCTTAGAACTTATATTGCTAAGGCTCTTCCCGATTCCCTTAAGCAGTCTATTCCTGCAGGTATAGGTATGTTTATTGCGTTTATCGGCTTCCAGAATGTAGGTCTTATTCAGGCAAATCAGTATACCTTGGTTCAGTTCTTTGATTTCCATGGTGTATTTGCTAAAGTAGGCGTAGATGGCTTTACAATGGCTAATGCAATTGCTGAAATTGCTCCCGTTATTGTTGCCTTCCTTGGTCTTATCATAATCGGCGTTCTTACTTATTTCAAAGTTAAAGGCTCCGTTATCATAAGCATTCTCGCAAGCACAGTTATTTACTACGTACTTACTCTTCAGGTGCCTTCTTTTGATCTTAGCCAGGTTGGTCAGTCCTTTAAGGATTTCGGCGAAGTAGGTCTTTTCGGCATCTTTAATGGCGAAGCTTGGTCTGCAGCTTTTTCAGCTCCTTATATTGGCGGTGCTGTCTCTGCGGTTATTCTTATTATCTCTTTCTGCCTTGTTGATATGTTCGACACAGTTGGTACACTTTACGGTGCGGCATCCGAAGCAAATATGCTTGATGAAAACGGTGACCCCATTGACGTTGATAAGTGTATGCTTTGTGACTCTGTTGGTACAGTAACAGGTGCAGTTCTCGGTACTTCCACTTGTACAACTTTCGTTGAATCTGCTTCCGGTGTTGCTGCCGGTGCAAGAACAGGTCTTGCAAGCCTTGTAACATCTGCTTGCTTCTTTGTTGCTTTGTTCCTCAGCCCCCTTGCTAGCATCATTCCTTCTTCTGCAACAGCTCCCGCACTTATTTTTGTAGGTGTTCTTATGCTTAAGAGCTTTGCGAAAGTTGATATGTCAGATATGCGTTCAGCTATCCCCGCATTCCTCACTCTTATCATGATGCCTTTGACATACTCCATTTCAAACGGTATTGGTATTGGCGCAATTTCTTACGTGCTTCTTACTCTCTTTACAGGTAAGTTCTCCAAGAAAGATATTGTTGTTACAATAATTGCAATCCTCTTCATCTTCAAGTTTGCGACAGTTACAATGTAATTGCTGCTTAATTATAATGCTTTTTTGCGAAAGATTCAGCACCTCGGAATTTCCGGGGTGCTTTTTCTGTCTGTTTTATTATAAAAGTATTTCTTTATTTGTTCCGTAGAAGATATCATCTTTTCCGCTTATGAGCTTCATTAATTCTTCAATTCGTTCCCACATACCGTTTTCAAAATCAAACTCATATGTATGTCCCCAAATATAGAAGATCTGCGGTTTATCAGGTTTCATGTTTATAAAGCTCTCAGCAAATTCAAAAAGCTTTTCATCGTTGTGATGTAACGTGGGGTTAAAAGTGAGAAGCTCTGTCTGAGGTTCAAAATTGAGGGTTGATTTTACGGTTCTTGCGTATTTCACACCTGTTTTTGTTTTTAATAGGTCAACGACCCTGCTGTCGTATGTTCCGTAGGGATAAGCCATTCCTACGACCTCATAACCTGCAATTTCGCTGAGTCTGAGTCTGTCTTCCTCTACTTCTCTGATAATTTCCTCATCGGAAAGTTTTACTAAGTCGGGATGGGTGAGTGTGTGAACTGCTATTTCATGTCCTTCATAAACACTTTTTGCCTCCGTACTTTTAATATTGGCTTTTTGCGACTCTTTTAAGGTAACATCTCCAAAGCGTTGGGAGTTTAGGTTGAACGTGCCTTTAAGACTATATTTATTAAGCAATTCAATAAATCTTTTGTCCTGTTTTACATTGTCGTCGTAACTGAACGTTAATGCTTTCATCTTTCCGTTAAACATGATCTGTCTCTCCTGAATTATATAGAATTCTTTTAATAAGCTTTTTAAAGTTTAAAGATGCTTTGTTTGCAGCTTCTTTAACTTCTTCATGGGAAAGTGGGGAAGAGCTGATTCCTGCAGCTTTGTTTGTTATACAGCTTATTCCGCAAACTTCCATTCCGCAATGTCTTGCGGCAATTGCTTCGCAGACGGTACTCATTCCCACAGCATCAGCCCCAAATATCTTGAACATTCTGATTTCTTCGGGAGTTTCATATTGGGGGCCGGTTGTCTGCAGATATACGCCTTTTTTAATTTCAATATTTTCTTCATATGCTGATTGGAGAATCGTTTCTCTGAGAGCTTTACTGTATACATCGCTCATATCGGGAAATCTTGTTCCCCAATTATCTTCATTTTTCCCAATCAGAGGGGAAGGAACAAATGAGCTTATATGTCCCGTTATCATCATCAGGTCACCAGGTTCAAAACTTTCGTTTATTCCACCTGCAGAATTAGTTAAAATAATCTTTTTAACTCCTAACATTTTCATCAGTCGTATGGGTTTTACAACATCCTGCATTGAATATCCCTCGTAATAATGTACACGTCCCTGCATCATCACTATGGGGGTTCCGTAAGCTTCTGTAAATACAAACTGTCCCGAATGACCGCTGACAGTAGAAATTGGGAAGTTTTTCAATTCAGAATAAGTTACCGATATTGAATCGGTAAAGTCTGTGGCTAAAGAACCGAGACCTGAACCTAAAACAATTCCTATCTCAGGATGTGTTTTTATTTTCTGTTCTATATAATCTTTATTGTTTTGTATATCTGCATAATACTCTTTCATAGTAAATAACTCCGTTCCTATGCCAAGAAATGGCGCGAATACTTTATTGCTGAAATAATTATATCATTTTAATTTTGCTTTGTCAAGTATATTAAATTATAAGAGAATAATTCAAGTTTATAAGATTATAGTATAAGTTTTGTTTCAAAACGGAAACTTTTTTCATGTTTCGACTTTATTTTACCTTGTCATTGTTTATTTTGCCAGCAACTCATTTATTTTTATAAGATTTTGTATATAATGTTTTACTTGTTTTTTATGAGAGTTTATTTTATAATAATTATATTGAGTAAAAATGCTTCATTTTAGGCATTGTTTTATTACAGATAAATCATTATAATCAAATAGAAAACCATAAAGGAGTTAGGCATCATGGGAAAGAATATCAATGTAGTAATCGTTGATAGTGACGTAACTTACAGAGAACTTTATATGGATGGGTTAAAATCGTTAGGGGTAAATGATATATTATCCACATCGCAACCTTTGAGTTCGTTGGATTATATAATGGTAAAACATCCAAAGATTTTAATTATGGATATTGTATTACCCGGATATGATTCGTTGGAATATATCCGCACTGTACGAGAACTTTCACCTGAAACAAGCATAATAGTTGTAACACATTTCATAAACGGCTGTGTCGAGAAGATGTGTCTTGAGCTGGGCATTGTTAAATATTTACGCAAAACCGATCATTCGGACAATATTTTTCTTATTATTTCACAATATATAGGGATTGAATATATAAGAAAAAATTATCACGGTATCTCGGAATCTGTTTGTGAAATAAATGAGGATATTATAGAGGAAGTCTTTAGAAATCTGAATTTACCTTTTCATATCAAGGGTACTTTGTATACGAAAATAGCAGTAAAGGAAATGATAAAACAAAGTGCAGACTTTGAGTTAATATCTATTACTAAAGAAATCTATCCAATTGTTGCAAAAGCCTGTAATACTACTGTTTCAAAAGTTGAGCGAGGTATCAGGTATTGTATTGAATTTATACTTGAAAATGAAACAATAGATATACCTTCTTTTAATAAATACACCATAGACGCAAAAGGTAACTACAAGCTTTCCAATTCCAAGTTTTTGATATTTATTGCGAGTTATGTTCTGAAACAAATAAATTTATCTGTAAATTTCGACAAGCCTTAAACTGTTTTTTTAATTTTCACTTGACTTCCTTTATGATTTGTAGTATAATATAAGAAGACAGGGGGTAATACAATATGCAAACAAAAGAATGTATCAGAAACAGGAGAAGTATCAGGGGCTATAACGATTTACCCATAGATTATTCCGTTGTTGAAAGATTGGTAGAAGATGCAACTCTTGCACCGTCAGGAATGAACCGTCAGCCTTGGAAATTTGTAATCTTGGGTGATAAGGACAAAATAGAAAAAATAGCTTCATTTTCCGCATCTCAGGGTGGTTGGATAAAAACATCTCAGTATCTTTTATTTGTTTTCCTTGATAAGTCTTCCTCATATAACGAGGAACGAGATCTTATGGCTATAGGTGCTTCCATTGAGAATTTTATGCTCTCCGCATATGACGAGGGTATAGGTACTTGTTGGTTGGGTGGAATTCTTTCAAGTACTGATGAAATTTTGGATCTTATCAATTTTAATGATTCCGATTGCCTTTTAAAGGCAGTAATAACTGTTGGAAAATACGACGATACAAATATTATCGCTAAGAGAAAACCCTTGGAAGATGTTTTGGTTAAATAATTCTGTTTATATAAATCGAAAGGATGTTTAAAATGAAAATAGGTTTACAGCTTTATACCATGCGTGATGCAGGTGATAAGAATCTTATCCATACTATAGAAAGAGTTGCCAAACTCGGTTATGACGGTGTTGAATTTGCAGGTTACGGCGGAATTCCCGCTTCTGAAATGAAAAAAGTCCTTGACGATAACGGTATAGTTGCAGTAGGTTCTCATCTTGGAATTGATTCTTTTAATGATGAAAACTTTATTGCTACTACAGAATATCTTCTTGAGATCGGTGCGAAATACGCAACGATTCCCGGACTTGACGGAAAACTCCATGCTGACAGAGCTTCCACGGTTGCAACAGCTGAAAGAATGGAATATATGGCAAGAAAGTGTGAGGCTGTAGGAATTAAGCTTTCATATCATAATCATACAAGTGAATTTACAGAAATATATGACGGCGACTGTGTTGAAGACCTTTTTGTGAAGAATTCCGAAGCTCTCGGTATAGAGCTTGATGTTGGTTGGGCAACTGCAGCAGGCGTTATTGTTCCCAAATATATGGAAGACCTTGGCGACAGACTGCACCTGCTTCACATTAAAGACGTTAATGCAGAGCATGAACCCGTAGAAATCTGTACAGGTACAACCGATTTCCCCAACATTTTTGCTCAGGCTAAGAAAATGGGTATCGAATGGGGCGTAGTTGAACAGGACCGTATGCATAAATACGAAGACGCTTTTGAAAGCGTTGCAGAAAGTCTTGCTAATATCAAGAAAATACTTTGATTTGGCTAATATGAATTCTGGAGGAGATGCATATGAAATTTTGCAGTAATTGCGGAAAACAAATATCCGATGATGCTAAGTTTTGTCCGGAATGCGGTCATGCTGTTGAATTGAAACAGGAGTCTGTTACAGCGGAAAATAAAACGCAGGATTATCAGAAGAAAGTGGAAAGCGCTGTTGCGGATTTTGTTAATACTAATGATGAAACATCAGGATATGATGAGTCTGATATAAACGATAATAAGATACTTGCGTTGCTCTCTTATTTGGGTATTTTGTTTATTGTTCCTTTAATTGCGGCACCTCAGTCAAAATTTGCTAAATTCCATGCAAATCAGGGATTGGTGCTGTTTATAGCTTGTGTCGTAGTAGGTCTTGCAGGCTCTGTTTTACAAGTAATTGCCGTTGTTTTGGGATTCCTTTTTTTAGCTTTGGTGAACATCCTTTTTACTGCAGTGGGTCTTGTATTACTTGCTCTTATTATAATCGGTATAGTAAATGCCTGTCAGGGAAAAGCAAAAGAGCTTCCTCTTATAGGGCATTTCAGATTTATTAAATAATTAAGAATAAGTGCTTGACAAACCGCATATATTGTGGTATAATACTTGCGTAAAGTTTTCGGGGTTGAGTGTAATTCTCTACCGGTGGTATAGCCCACTAACACTTGCAAAAGTGCCGAACAGGTGTAATTCCTGTGCCGACGGTTAAAGTCCGGATGAAAGAATCTTTGGTTATTCATTTTAATAAGGAATAATTATATAGTAGCTCCCCGAATACTTTTCGGGGAGTTTTTTTATTAAAAGGGGTATTCCAATGCAAAATAATCAGAAAATAGCTGTAAAAAAAATATCTACATTGGGGGTAATGGCTGCTTTAAGTATTGCGCTTGCGTTTTTTATACATATACCTTTTCCGCCTGCACCTTTTCTTGAATATGACCCTGCCGATATTCCTATTTTTATAGTATCATTCATTTTCGGACCGTGGTGGGGGATATCTATAACTGTTATTGTCTCAATCCTTCAGGGATTGACGGTAAGTGCAGGAAGCGGACTTTACGGAATTCTCATGCACGTATTTGCCACAAGTGCATTTGTAATCGTTTCGGGACTTGTGTATAAACGTAACAGATCTGTTTTGGGTTCTGTTATGGCGTTGGCTTTGGGTTGCTTGAGTCAGGCATTTATAATGATTCCGTTAAATCTCATTTTTACTCCAATATTTATGGGGGCTCCCGTTGAAGCTGTTCTTGAAATGATATTACCTATAATTCTTCCTTTTAATCTTATGAAAGCAGGAATAAATGCGGTGGTTACTGGACTTCTCTTTAAACATCTTGAATTTGTAGCTAAGAAATTTATTATGAATTAAAAGAAAACGGTCAAGCAAAAAAACTTGACCGTTTTTCTCTTAATAATCATTACCGAAAATTAAATCGCATTTTATCCATTTCTGATCTATTGCTGGCACATAGTAAGCACCAAACTTTTTTATACCGTTTCCCTGATCCGCGTTATGATATTCCATATCGTATGGCAGTTCTACATAAAATTTATAGTAGGGAATATAGTATTCATTGTAAGTGTCTGTGTTATATACCAATTCAACCTTTGCAACAGATTCTTCTCCCGGGAATTTACCGCTTGGTGTTGTTGTATAGTAATTTCCGTTTTTCAGCAATTCAAGTGCTTCTTCCGTTGTTATTGTTGGATAGACGGCTACAAGATTCGAAATATCTCTTTGAAATATACGGTAACCACCTATTTTATCTCCCGTAAGGTTAGGCAGGAAATAAATACTGTTAAAATTATAATTGATTATATCTTCTATAATATCTCCTGTTTGGATATGGAAATCCAGGTGATAATACTGTTCCAAATATATATTATAGTATCCGCCTGATATGTTGGCTTTTACTGAATCTTTTATTGAGTCGTCAATAAAATGATCTTTTAAATATGCAGCTCTTTTTTCAGTTCTTTCATATGAGCTGTAATAATCAAAAGCGATTTCCTCAGGAATTAGGATGGGATTTTTAAAGTCCACCCGAACAGTAAAGTCTGCCGAAACTCTTATTTTATAATCTTCGGTTTCTGAATATAGGGATATCTCGTGGTCTGCGGGCTTTAAGTTTGTATGGTCTTCTATAGTTAATGTCTCTGTATCTATATTAAGACTTTTTGCGGTTTCTAACATTAACTCTGTCATTTTTTCAATATCAGGGTTTGTGATTTGGTGAATACTGTTAAATTCATGCGTATTTCTGAAAACAGGTAATGATATCTCCAATCCCTCGTGCCACGGATTTCCGTCTATCAATTCTGATATATCAAACAGATCATATCCTTCGAAACCCATATCGCCGCCCGATTCAATATCTACTGTAATTACAGGCAATCCTTCCACATGACCTTCGGGTTCAATGGGCTCTTGCGGTAATTCCCAAGGGTCAAGCTCTGAACCGGGAATTATGGGATGGGTGGGGTATTCATCTGGCTCAGGGTCACGAACTATGTCTCCGTTTACGTCGGGGGACGGTGATGGGCTTGGGGTAGGTGCAGGAGGTTCTGTGTTGTCCGGAAGTCCATGGTTTCCCTGAATCGTAATGTTTGGGTTCTCTGTTTTAATGAGATCAGGTATATATCGTACAAGACAAATACCTGCAATCAGACAAAAACAAGCGGCAGTTGCGGCGATTTTGATCCAAATTGTATTATTTTTCTTTCGAGGAGAGGCTTCCTCTATAAATTTATCGTCAGCCATACCTATAATATCAAGTAATCTTTCATTTTTCATATGTTAAGACCTTCTTTCTCCAAAAGTGTTCTGAGCTCGTTTCTTGTTCTCAATAACAGCATTTTTATTTTACTTTCGCTGTAGTTAAAATCACTTGCGATTTCTTTGATTGAACTCATATACCAATATCTTCGCATGAAGATCTTTCGCGTTTCTGTGGGAAGGGTAGCCAGAAAACTGTTGAAAACATCAGTCAGAACCATATTATCCGCAATATTTTCCGTATTATTGCAGGAAGGAATACAGTCTGTAAGTTCGTCCAATACCGCTTCTGTTTGTCCGTTGCTTCTCTTTTTTCTTGATATGCTCTTGTATTTATCCAATGCTGTGTTTCGTGTTATCCTGCCAATATATGCCATGAAATTGTCTGGTCTTTGAGGTGGAATATTGTTCCATATCTTGAAATATGTATCATTAACACATTCTTCGCTGTCTTTATCGTTATTTAAAATGTTCAGAGCTATTTTCAAACAGTATTTGCCGTATTTAACCGAAGTTTCCTTGATTGCGTTTTCCGATCTCTTCCAATATAATTCAATGATGTCGGTATCTTTCATGCTGATTTCCTTTCTTTCATATTTGATAAGGCCTTTTCACTTATAATGACGACAGATATGGTTTGTTGGTAACAGGAAAATTGTCTTTTTTATAAAAAACAGGGGAGACCTATTGTTGGACTCCCCTTGTAAAACTATGTTACTTATTTATCTTCCTTTACCAATTCTGTAAGGCTTGTTGCAAGACCTGCAAGGGATTGGATCTGAGAAGGAATGATTATCTTTGTTGCTTTGCCGTCAGCGGCTTTTTCAAAAGCTTCAAGAGATTTGATTGCGATAACTTTATCTGTAGGAGAAGCTTCGTTAAGCATTCTGAGAGCTTCTGCCTGAGCGTTCTGAACTTTGAGAATAGCTTCAGCTTCACCTTCTGCTTTTCTGATCTGAGCTTCTTTCTGAGCTTCGGCTTCAAGGATCAAAGCTTCTTTAGCCGCTTCAGCCTTAAGGATCTCAGCCTGTTTCTGACCTTCTGCAACGAGGATCGCACTCTTTTTGTCACCTTCGGCACTGAGAATGGATTCACGTCTTTCACGTTCAGCCTTCATCTGTTTTTCCATCGCATCTCTGATTTCCTTCGGAGGAATGATGTTTTTAAGCTCAACGCGGTTGATCTTAATACCCCAGGGGTCTGTTGCAACGTCAAGGATAGAACGCATCTTTGTGTTGATGAGATCTCTTGAAGTAAGTGTTGCGTCAAGCTCCAAATCACCGATTATATTACGGAGAGTTGTTGCTGTCAGATTTTCAATAGCAGACATGGGATTGTCTACACCGTATGCATAGAGCTTCGGGTCTGTGATCTGGAAATATACAACGGTGTCGATCTGCATTGTAACGTTATCTTTTGTAATAACGGGCTGTGGAGCAAAGTCAACGACCTGTTCTTTCAATGTGACGACTTTTGCTACTTTCTCAATGAACGGGATTTTGATGTGAAGACCTGTATGCCATGTTTTAACATATGCGCCGAGTCTTTCAACTACAAAAGCGTGAGCCTGAGAAACGATTTTGATGTTGCTGATGATGATAATAAACAGGATGATGACTAAAGCGATTGCAACGGTGAGTGGTGATGAGAGTTGTGCTAACATTAACATTGGAAAATACCTCCTAATTATTTTTTAATGAAACAAAGACTTTTACGCCTTCGATTCTTTTGATTTCAACTGTTGAGTCAATGGGAATAATACTGTCGTCACAGCTTCTTGCTGTCCATGTATTCCCCTTGATCTTGACAGCTCCTGTACCTTCGAGATTGTTTATCTCTTCTTCTACCAGACCTAATTCTCCGATTATTCTGTCATAATTGGTTTTGGTTATCTTCGGGTCAAGATATTTTTTTGCAAAAGGTCTTGTTGCTAACAGCAGAATTAAAGCTACCAATATAAATGCACCGACCTGAATGTATACCGATACATTGAATATTGAAAGAATTAACGCAACAAGAGCACCTGCCGCAAACCAAATTGAAATAAGTGTTGTTGTCACAGCCTCAGCTGCTGCGAAAATTATAAGCAGTATCAGCCAGAATAAAGCACCGATATTGTGCATTGAAATTCCTCCTTTAATCTATATCAAAATTAAAAACATAACCCATGTTATTAAAATCGCTGTCCTTATTTAATATCTCATCGCTGAGAATTCTGTAAAGCGGAGCACAGGCTTCAAACTGTTCCGCTAAGAATTCCGCAAGGTCAGGACTTTTTATAAATGAAATATCCATATCAGTATTTATGAAGAAGGTTTTGAAATTATACCATTTTTCAAGTCCCGGAGGACAGTCGGGCTTCGGTTTGACATATGAATTTCCGTGGGCATTCAGCAGGGGATTATCTTCAATAGGTTCAATGGCTTCACTGAAGGCTCTTGGATTGTCTGCAATGTAATTACGCCACTTTTCCATTATGCGTGCGTGGGCACAGTAGAACCCCATTCCGCAACTGCATCCCGTAGGAGTTATTTCAAAATAGAATGAGGGGTTTTCAAAGAGTGTGTCCTGCTGCATACGTTTGAACACCAGCCAGACATGATCTCTATACATACATCCGCCTTTTACTCGTCTTGCATCCCTGTATATTCTTGAAAGACACTTTTTGGGATCTGTAACTAATTGAGGATCAATTTTTCTGATGGTTGGTGTAAGCAGTTCGATTAGCTCATAAAAAGGTTCTTTGATGTATTTATTGTAATCGGGCTTGTGTTCCTCATACCACTTTCTGTCATTCATAACAACGATATCGTTAAGATATTTTAGGGTGTTATCGGAGAATCCGCTGAATCTCATTTTTTTGCCTTTCTGATCAGTTGTACAAATGTAATGTTATAATTTATATAATTACTTACAATTATTATATCATATTTTTCACGAAAAATCAATACTGTATTATAAAGAAGATATGAAAAAAATATTTTCATCGTTGACATTTGTGTGAAATTATGGTATACTATACTTAAGAGGAAGTAAAAACTTTTTTAAAAGGAGAAGATCTTAATGTCAGAGGTATCATTCAATGAAAAAGCTTTGGGCAGAATACTTCAGGATATATATAACGTAACAGGAATTCGAGTGTCTGTTTTTGAGCCTCCGATGAAACTGTCTTTATTTAATCCGGGCATGAATTTCCATAATTACGTAGCATATCCTCAAGAGATGCCTCATTGTTTTTGCCGTTCAATAAGAAAAAGTAAGATCATTGATGAGCTTTGCATGGATTGCGATGATGGAGCCGTTAAGGTCGTGCTTGAGACGAAGAAGACATATATATATAGATGTCATATGGGTTTCTGTGAAGCCTTGATACCGGTTTTGATAAACGGGGAAGTGGTTGCTGTATTCATTTTCGGTCAGCTGAAGACGGGAGCTGATTCTCCTGAATTTTCGAAAATCTATGACAGGGCAGTGAATCTTGATGAAGACTATTTCAATATTGTAGATAAAAAAGAATTAAAGCAAGACTTTGATAATATGAAGATAATGAATGATGAAGCAATAGAGGCTCTTTGCCGTATAGTTGAAAGATTCATGCCTGTAATGGTACAAAATAATCTGATATCGACCATGAAGACAGGTTTGCAGGTTGAGATTGCGTATTATATTCAAAGGAACATGGATAAATACATTAAGATATCGGATGTTACTGAAGCTCTTAATATAAGTCAGGCTCATTTATGCCGCATAATGAAACGTGATTTCGGAAAAAGCTTTACGGAATATGTAAATGACCTGAAGATTGAAAAAGCGAAGGAATTACTTGTGACAACAAACTTCTCTGTTTCTGAAATTTCGTCAAAGCTCGGATTTGAGGATTCCAATTATTTTTCAAGATTATTTAAGAAAAAAACAGGAGAAAATACAACCTCTTACCGAAAAAGGGAAAGAAAAAACAAAAAATAGTGTAAATATGTAAAAATTCAGAATATTGATAATATAGTGCTGTTTTGTGATAATATAATCTATTGAAGAATGGGTTGTTTTATGCTAAAATATTAAGGAATCCGAGAGGATTCAAAAATAATATTTTAAAACGAAAGAGGTTAAGAAAATGAAAAAGATTTTCGCAATCGCTGTCGCTGTAGCTATGGTTCTTTCTCTTTGTGTTGCATCCTTTGCTCACACAGCAGCTGAACCCAGTGACAAAACAGTAGGCATTCGTAAAGTTACTCCCGGCTCCATCGTTATTGACGGTGAAAAAGATGACGTTTACGGTGTAGAACCCACAATCAAGTGTGAAGAACAGAACCTTGAAGACTGGACAGACTCTCCTTGCAGCACATATGGTAATGCTTGGATCGTTTGGGATGGCGCATTCGTATATTTCTATGCTGAATGTTACGATGATGAACCCTATTATCTCCATGAAGATACTGAATCCACATGGCTCAGAGACTCTTCAGCTTACATGATCGACTGGGATTACAACAGAACACCTGAGTATGCATATTCTTATGATGAAAACGGTGACAATGTTTGTTACGTAAACCTTGCTGGTGACGGATTCCTTATCGGTTACCACCTCATCGACCCCTCTATGCCTCTTTACAGCCAGGTTCAGGTTGAAACTAAAGACGGTACAGATACAGGCGTTATCGTATACGAACTTTGCATACCCGCTCCTGTAACAACTATGGATATCAAAGATGGTATGGTAGTTGGTCTTGAAGTTCAGTTCATCAACTGTTCTGCTTCTGCTGAAAAACCTGATGAAGACCCCCGTGTAGGTGCTGTTACTTGGTCCGAACACGGTAACGACATGTACAGATGGACACACTGCCTCGGTACAGCTACACTTCTTTCTGAAGCTGATTCTGTAGTTGACACTCCTGCTGCACCTGTTGAACCCGATCCCGCTCCCGTAGAACCCGATCCCGCTCCCGTAGAACCCGATCCCGCTCCTGTTGAGCCCGATCCCGCTCCCGTAGAACCCGATCCCGCTCCTGTTGAGCCCGATCCCACTCCTTCTGTTCCTTCTGCTCCCACAGCTGACGTTAGCGTTCTCTTCTACGCTCTCGCTTCTGTATCTGCAGTAGCTGGTCTTGTTATCTCTAAGAGAAAATAATTGACCTTAAGGTTATACAGAATTTAACGTAAGTTAATCATTAGGACTGTTCGCAAGAACAGTCCTTTTTGATATTTAAAATCAGTTAACTAAAAGGGTTAGCCAGTTAAGCTAACCCTTTTAACTCTTTAATTATAAAGTCTTATTTATATTCTTGCAACGCCTGTTTCGTGAGCTGCTTTAATAACTGCTTGTGCAACTACGGGAGCAACCTGTTTATTGAGCGCTGAAACGATGATGTTTTCTTCGTTGAGCTCTTCTACGGGAATAAGAGATGCAAGCGCATGAGATGATGCAACTTTCATTTCGTCATTGATGCATGAAGCTCTGCAGTCAAGAGCACCGCGGAAGATTCCGGGGAATGCAAGTAAGTTGTTGATCTGGTTGGGGAAGTCAGAACGTCCTGTACCAACTATGCGAGCACCTGCTTCTTTTGCAAGGTCGGGCATGATTTCAGGTGTGGGATTAGCCATGGGGAATACAATGGAATCCTTAGCCATTGAAGCGATCATTTCCTTAGTAACGATGTTGGGAGCTGAAACGCCAACAAAGATGTCAGCACCAACGAGAGCGTCTGCGAGAGTGCCTTGCTTGTGGTCTGCGTTTGTAATAGCAGCCATAGCAGCCTGAGCAGGATTCATTCTTTCGTCACCTTCGCAAAGGATACCGTTAATATCGCACATGAGCATCTTCTTGGGATCTGCGCCCATATTGATAAGATGTTTAGCAATTGAGATACCTGCAGCTCCTGCACCGCTCATTGTAATACGTACTTCACCGAGTTTCTTGTTAACAACCTTCAAGGCGTTAAGAAGAGCAGCTGCAACAACGATTGCAGTACCATGCTGGTCATCATGGAATACTGGAATATCACAAGTTTCCTTAAGTCTGCGTTCAATTTCAAAGCATCTGGGTGCGGAAATATCTTCAAGGTTGATACCGCCAAAGCTTCCTGCGAGTAATGTAATCGTGTTTACAATAGTGTCAACATCTTTTGAACGGATGCAGAGGGGGAATGCGTAACGTCTGCAAATTCTTTGAAGAGTACGCATTTACCTTCCATAACAGGCATACCTGCTTCAGGACCGATATCTCCAAGACCAAGTACTGCTGTACCATCTGTAATAACTGCAACGAGATTCTTACGTCTTGTAAGCTCGTAGGATTTGTTTATGTCTTTCTGAATTTCGAGGCAAGGTTCTGCAACGCCGGGAGTGTATGCAAGTGAAAGATCCTGACGGTTCTCAACGGGAACGCGGGAAACTACTTCAATCTTACCGTTCCATTCATAATGTTTCTGTAATGATTCTTCTCTGATTGTCATGGTTGAAACTCCTTAATTAGTCTTCAAAGGGGAACTTATAGTCAAGTCCGAGTTCATCGCGTACTGCGATAAATTCTTTCTGGACGGATTCGTTAATGGGAACACCTGCGTGACGTGCAAGACGGATCTCATATTCTTTTTCGCCTGCGGAGTAGATTCTTTCTGCACCGGGAGCTTTCTGAACGGAGCGAACTTCACGGATGATGTCGCCAGCGTTCTTACGGCAAGCTTCTTCACCAAGGAAGTGTTCTGTGTCAATGGCAATGAAGAAGTGACCAAGACCGAAGGGGCGTTTGTTTCCGTTTTCGTCCTTACCTGTCAGATACTGTCCATAATGACCATCCTGAAGAGCTGCTGAAAGAAGCTCAACGAACATTGCAAAACCGTAACCCTTGTAGCCGCAACCTTCTTCACCGGGGCCACCGAGTGTGCAGAGAGCTGCTTCGCCGCGTGCCATTGTCTTTAATGCATCCGCAGAAGATCCTTCATAAGCTTCGCCTTCAAGATTTACAAGTGCGCCCTTGGGAGCATCCTTGCCAATACGTGCATAGTATTCAAGTTTACCGTTCTGATAGGTGGAGGAAGCTGCGTCAAAGTTGAAATCGAAAGCTTCGTCGGTAGGAACGCCAAGTGTAAGGGGGTTTGTACCGAAAGCACCCTGAACGCCGAATGTAGGAGCAACTGTGGGACGAGCGTTTGTACCTGTCAAACCAATGCAACCTGCTTTTGTTGCCATTGATGTATAGTAACCAGCAATACCGTAGTGGCAGGAGTTACGAACAACAACCATACCCATACCGTATTTCTTAGCTTTTTCAATAGCCATGCTCATAGCTTTATAGCCTATAACCTGTCCCATACCGTCGTGACCGTCAACTACTGCTGTAGTTTCGGTTTCTTTGATAATTTCAAAGTTTGTAACAGGATTCTGGATACCCGCTTTGATGCGGTCAAGGTATACGGGCTTAAATCTGTTGCAACCGTGAGATTCGATACCGCGTTTATCGGATTCGAGAAGTACGTCTGCGCAGATTTCAGCATCTTCACGGGGAACGCCGTAACCTACAAAAGAATCAATTACAAAATTTGTGATTGTTTTCCAATCAACGATATTTGTTTTAGACATTTTTAAGTCCTCCTAAAATATATATTATGTTTTATTTATAAGATCAGCAAGATCATTAAAAATACTTTTTAATATTCAATTACTACCATCGTGTGGCACCAATGTCTCGGGATTCTGTACGATACGTCACTTCCGTCCTGAGTGAAAGGGATTTCAGCCTTATCGGGAACGATGTGAACGCTTTTTACGGTTTCACTCTGAGGCATTTTTATTTTTACATTTATTCCGTATAAAGAGGGAATATCTTCAATTATCTCAGTTCTTTCGCCTCTTCTTACAGGAATTGCATACAAAATATGGTTTACATAGCGTTTTTTGTCAGCCTGATGCATAAGTGTTGTAATTCCTTGTGCAGGAAGGTCGATATTTATTGTTTTATCGTAGCCTAAGATTTTATTTATTACGGAGATCAGTACCTTTTGTGTGGTTATTGAACCCATCCTTGCGTACTCTTCAAACATCGGCCATGAAATATATACACCGTTTGCGCCTTCTGTAATAGAAGGGTAGTGGTCATTATTTTTATTGTAAGGTGCGTGCTGGTGAGAACTGAAGGAATAATACGTTCTGTTGAAATAGGGTTCTGATTTCTCTGCCAATACTGTTCCTGTTGCTCTGATATTTATACTGTTTGCGTATACTACATAATAAGCATTTTCTACAGCTTCTATGTCGAATAAAGGTTTAATATATTCGGGAGAAAACTGACTTTTGTTTATATATTCAGCGCCAAGGTCATATATGAATTTGTCATTTTCATCAAGTCCCGATTCACCTGTACAGAGAAGTCTTCCACCGTATTTTACGAAGTAATCAAGTTTTTTCTTAAGTTCGGGCGTTATTCTGATATTATCGGGAAGAACTATAAGCTTGTATTTCGAAAAATCGCTTTCAAGGTCAAGAATATCGTATGTGAATTTGCCTTCAAGCATGATTCTGTTTGCGCCTATATCTCCTTTGGAATCCCTTCTTCCGGTTACGGCTTCTTGGGAAATGATACCTATATCCGCAATATTTTCAACGTTGTCACACCAAGCTTCACGTTCTTCGACCCTGCTGAAGGCTTCTCCTATGAGATTATATGTCGCATAGTCCATTTTTCCGTTTGGATGAAGCTGGTCGCCAATGGAGCATTTTGCACCCATGGCAATACTTAAAGCTGTTTCATAAATGAGCGCATTGGGATGCTTGTATCCACCGAATTCGCCCCATGTTGTGTGGAATTTTCCTGTCATTCCGAGATATTCTTTGCCAAACTGCTGAACATATCTTGCGGAAAGAGGGAAGTGGTCATAACCCCAACCACCTGTTGGGAGGGATTCAAGCTCAAGATGTGAGTCGAAATCAGCAAGATCTCTTCTGCCTCTTGTTATATGACCTCCGTTATGGAATATCGGAAGCCCGGGTTTGATCGAATGTATAGCTTTTTCCATTCTGTTGCAGTAGTTAGCGTATACTTCACGAGCCATGATAAGGCAGTCTTCGTTTTTCTCGGGGTCAAGACCCTTTTCTAACATATCTGCAATACATTTTGGGCAGAAGCAAGTAGTCTCGTTGCAAATATCAAAGAAAATTGCATCAGCATCAAATGTCTTAACTACTTCACAGGTCTGTTTTTCAAGCATATCTAAATATGCGGTATTAAAACATAATGCGTGATAATGTGCAGCTAAGAAGCTCGGAGCTCCGTTTTTATCGCATCTGAGCCATTCGGGGTGATTCCTTGCGTTGTGTTCATCAAGACCTGCGCTGATGTATACAGGAACTCTTACGCCTATATCGTGACAGGCTTCAATCATTTCCTTAAGAAGGTTTCTTTTAAGGTAAGGATGTGTAGCAAATTTATCGGATGGGTAATAAAACATTCCGTGGTGGCACTTTGCAAATACTGTTATAGAGTTAACGTGTCCTCTGATTAAAGCTGCTTTGAAATTTTCTTTTGAAAAATCAGAGCCGATATCCTTGATCAATTCTGATGTGTGAAAGTCCAGATGGACTTCTCTGAACGGAAGATTTTGCATTTATAGCCCCTCCTGTCAATTATAAATAAAGTAATTATCTGTATTTTTTTGTTTTCTTACTGAATGATAATATTCTGACTTGTCTTGACTTGTACCTGACACTTAAAACCAACCCTATCGCCATAAACAAACTCATTACCGATGAACCACCATAACTTACGAATGGGAGAGTTACACCGATAACGGGTGATAAGCCCAAAACCATTCCGAGATTTATTATCGTTTGAAACATTATGATACAAGCTACACCGACACAAATCAGGCGTCCATGAAGAGTTTCGACCTTTCGGGTATTAAACAGTATCAAAAATACTACAAGTAAAATAAGAGCTAATGTGATAATACAGCCAATAAAACCGAATTCCTCTCCGATAACTGCGAAAATGAAGTCTGTATGGCTTGCAGGTAAAAGCTCGTTTTGGGATTGAATTCCGTTTGTGAATCCTAAACCGTTCATTTCCCCCGATCCTAAAGCAATTTTAGAAATAATAGGCTGATACCCGTATCCCAAGGGATCAAGTTCAGGTTGGAAACCATAGATAAGTCTCTTTTTTTGGTCAGTTCTTAAAAGACTCCAGATTATCGGAGCTGCTGCAAATACGGAAAGTGAACCGATTATGATATATATATATTTAAGTCCTGCAATATATATCATAACGATAAGTGTAAAAATATAAATCAAAGATGAGCCGATATCTCCCTGAAGCACTATTGGGATAAAATACATCAGAAAGTGTGCGCCAAGAAGAATTAAATGAGGTAATTTGTTTAACTTTTCACCTATTTTGTTTATATGTGATGATATTGAAACTATAAATGCAAGTTTTGTGAATTCCGATGGCTGAACGTTTAAAAAACCTAAATTAAGCCAATTTCGGTTTCCGCCGATTTCATCCGCAACGAAGGCTGTAAACAGTAATAGGGCAGAACTGGCAAGTATCATCGGGATATACAGGTCACACATGACCTCGTAATCAATTCTTGCAACTATTAGCATTAAGATCACGCCTATGATTATACCAAATAACTGAACAGGGTAGCATCTTGCCAATTCAGGGCTTGTATAACATGCTGAGTAAATGGCTGCAAGTCCTATTGCAGAAAGGGCCAGGACGGCCAATACCAGTTTTTTATCTAATTTTATAAAAAAATCAATGATATCTTCAAATATAAAAGAAACCTGTTTTTTCATTATATAAGGTCCTTATTAAAGTATATAATTCTTACCTTTACATTATACGACAAAAAATTGATAATGTCAAGATTTCAAGGGGTAATATCATTATTTCTTCATAAGTTTTTTCTTTGATTAGTTCTGTTTTTTCTGTTTTCGGAATATCTTTTAATGTGTTAACCTTAGGAATAAAAATATAAAACGGAGAAATTCAAATGAAGATAAAAAGAAAGAACTTGATAATTGTGTATTTATTTACGGCATCGGTATTTTTAACAGGTTTATGGAGATTTTCTCAGAATGAAAGAATCTACGCTTTGGAAAATGATTATGAACGTCTGGAGAGTATTGCCGTTATCGTTGAAGATATTTATTATAATGAGACCAAAAGCTGTTTTTCAGAAACTGTTTTTAAGGAATGTTTTTTACCTTTGCAGTTTGGGACTGTAACATCCGGTTTTGGATACAGAAGTGATCCTTTTGGGACAGAAACAAAACAAACTATGCATAGCGGAATTGATATTGCCGTTAGTATGGATTCAGCAGTCTTTTCGGTATTTGGTGGAACAGTCGTTTCTGCTGAATACGATGATGTCGGTGGGAATTTTATAAAAATAGATCATAATAACGGTTTTGAGAGTTACTACGGACATTTATCGCAATTTAAAGTTAGTGAAGATGAAAAGGTTTCAGCAGGTCAGATTATCGGATATTCGGGAGACAGCGGAAAAGTTACAGGTCCGCATCTCCATTTTGGACTTTATTATAAAGGAAATCCTGTTGATCCTGATGTTTATTTAAATATAACCAATCTGTTAAGTCCTTCGGAGTAGTGGTTTTATTTGTTTGGGTCGGGGATCAATTTTAAAATTAATCCAATAACATTTCTTGTGTGGATCATATTGATAATTACTGATCAGACACAGTTTTTATTTTGTTCTTTTGTCAGCGCATTATTACATGAGTCTGCACATATAGCTTCATATATTTTTTTCAACGCCTCTGTTTTATCAATAGAGGTTCTGCCTTTCGGACTTTCAGCATCTATAGGAAGGTCTTCATCTCTTTCCTGTAAGGCTGAAATTATTTCTTCCGTAAGCGGTCCATTGATGAATCTTGGGCTGGCTGTACTCTTTATTCTTTTGCCGAAGTCTCTGATCGTAGGTTCGGAGTATTTTATCTATTGTAATTTTGCTTTTTTTATCGTGAATATGCTACCCGTAATACCCTTGGACGGAGGTCGGGTATTGTATTTTTTCTTGCTGAGAAATCACAAATTGGATTCAGTTTCAATGATAGTTAAGATTGTCAGCTTTTTAGTGAGTTTTTCCGTTTTGGTTTTGGGGATTTATATATTGTTCGTTACAGGTCTGAATATGTCCGTTTTGCTTATTGGAATATACTTGTTGCTCTATATTTTTACCGCTTACGATAGTTTTTAATTATGATTTTATGACAAATCTGTAAATTCACTTGCTTTTTCCTTCGGTATGTATTAAAATTATAGTGAAATACAGATAGATACGGAGTGTTCAAATGAACATTGATACATTGCTTAAAACCGTGCAGAAACCGTCCTGGTATGCAGGTAATGAATTGAACAGCGTCGTAAAACCAATTACTGAAGATCTTGTCAGATATGCTTTTTGTTTCCCTGACCTTTACGATATAGGTATGTCTCACCTTGGAATAAAGCTTTTATATCACCGTCTTAATGAAATGGACGATGTGTGGTGTGAAAGATGCTTTATGCCGAATGTTGACATGGAAGAATTGATGCGAAAAAACAATATTCCATTGTTTGCCCTTGAAAGCAAAACACCGTTAGGTAAATTTGATTTTATAGGTTTTACATTACAGTATGAGCTTTGCTATACAAATATACTGTCAATGCTTGATCTTGCTGGAATACCATTCAGATCAAAGGACAGAAAGCAAGGAGATCCTATCCTTATGGCGGGTGGCCCCTGTTGCTGTAACCCGGAACCTATAGCGGATTTCTTCGACCTTGTTATTATGGGTGAGGGTGAAGAGATTCTTCCCGAACTCATGATATTGTATAAGAATTGCGGAAGAAACAGAGCTGAATTCCTTGAAAAAGCACGTGAACTCAAGGGTATATATGTTCCCGAAGCAGATCATGGACGTGTCGTTGACAGAATTATAATCGAAGATCTTGATAAAGTTTATTATCCAGATAAATTTGTAGTACCATTTGCGGAAATAGTTCATGACAGAATAATGCTTGAGATTATGAGAGGTTGTATCAGAGGTTGCCGTTTCTGTCAGGCAGGTATGATTTACCGTCCTTACAGACAGAAGAGTCCCGAAACCTTAATTGAAAATGCAAAGAAAATCTGCCAAAATACAGGTTATGACGAGATTTCTCTTACGTCACTTTCAACAAGCGACTATATGAAGCTTGAAACTCTTGCTGACGATCTTTTGAATTATTGTATTCCCAGACATATAAATCTTTCTTTGCCTTCGCTCCGAGTTGATAATTTTACAAGCTCTTTGTTGGACAAGGTCTCTTCGGTAAGAAAAAGCGGTCTGACCTTTGCTTGTGAAGCGGGTACACAACGTTTGAGAGACGTTATAAATAAAAATGTAACCGACGAAGATATTGAAAATACCTGTAAGATAGCTTTTGAAGGCGGTGCTTCTGCCGTAAAACTCTATTTTATGATAGGTCTTCCCACTGAAACCGATGAAGATATTGCAGGTATCGCAGAAACTGCTGAAAAAATAATTGATTACCATTACAAATATGCTCCCTCAAGAAAAGGAAACGTCAAAATAACTATTTCCTTGTCAACTTTTGTTCCCAAGCCTCATACTCCTTTCCAATGGGAAAGACAGTTATCCCTTGAAGAGATCGACCGCAAACAGCAGTATCTTAAAAGTCTTATCAAGTCAAGAAAAATAGTTCTTAATTATCATGACGGCACGACAAGTGTCCTTGAGGGCGTTTTTGCAAGAGGAGACAGAAGATTGTCCTATGTGCTTGAAAGTGCCTGGAAGAAAAGCTGTAAGCTTGATGCATGGTCTGAACATTTTAAATTTGACCTTTGGTGTGAAGCTATGGCTGAAAACGGTATAGGTTTTGATACCTTCTCACAAAGAGATTATGACCTTGATGAAACTCTTCCCTGGGAGTTTGTAAATGTAGGTGTTACAAAAGCGTTCCATTTGCGTGAGCGTGAAAGAGCTTATAAGGGATTGACAACTCCCAACTGTTTGGAAAAGTGTTCGGGATGCGGAGTAAATAAACTTTGTAAGGGGGATCTCTGTCCATGATCAGAATAGTATTTTCAAAAGCGGATTTTGCGACTTATATTTCCCATCTGGATATGATGAGATGTATGTCCCGTTTATTTGCAAGAGCTGAAGTCCCCATTTGGTTTACTCAAGGTTTCAATCCTCATCCGTATATGGTTTTTAGCGCTGCATTACCCATAGGAATCACGGGCGAAAATGAATTCCTTGATATAAAACTTACCGAAGACTGTGATCTTGATGCTCTTTGTGCAAAAATGAATGAATCAGCTCCCCGAGGTCTTACTTTTAAAAAGATATACAGTGCTGATAACAGTTTTTCAGAGATCGTTTCGGCATTGTATACCATAGTTGTACCTGAGATTTATGCGGAATCTTTTGCAGAATTTATCAGCAGAGATATTATAAATATTTCTAAAAAGACCAAAAAGGGTTTTATTGAAGTTAATCTTAAAGAGTACTTGAAATGTGAACGTGAAGGTAATACTTTTAAGGTTATTTTACCTTGCGGAAACGAAATGAATTTAAGTCCGATTCTTTTAACTAAGGCATATCTTGATGAAAACCCTGAAAAAGAAAATGATTTTAATATAGTTCGTCATTGTTTTTATAATGCAAATAATGAAATATTTGAATAAAGGTTTTTTTAAAAAATTAAATTTAAAAGGAGATAACAATTATGAGTAAAGTAACAAAAGCCGTTATCCTTGCAGCGGGATTAGGCACAAGAATGTTGCCTGCGACAAAATCCGTTCCTAAAGAACTTTTTCCCATAGTGGATAAACCTGCTTTGCAATATATCGTTGAAGAGCTCGTTGATTCGGGAATTAAACATATTATGATAATCATTTCGAGAGGTAAAACTCTTATTGAAGACCATTTTGACGTTTCTCCCGAACTTGAAGAAAAGCTTCGTGCGGGCGGTGACAAGAAAAAGGCAGTACTTGAAGAAGTCGAAAGAATCTCAAATCTTGCTGATATCATATATTCAAGACAAAAGCAGATGTTGGGAACAGGTCACGCTCTGTTTAGCGCAAGAGAATTTACAGGAAACGATCCATTTGTAGTTTGCTACGGTGACGACGTTATAATAAATGATTACCCTGTTTCAAAACAGCTTATTGATGCTTATGATAAATACGGTAAAGGCGTTGCTGGTGTTCAGGAAGTTACCCGTGAACAGGTTCAGATGTACTGTTCATTAAAAGTGGATCACATTGCGGAAAACCACTATGATCTTTCCGACATGATAGAAAAACCAAAGCCCGAAGAGATTATGTCTTTGTATTCAATGCTCGGAAGAATGGTTTTACCTCCTGAAATTTATGAAATTCTCGATAAAACACCTCTTCATAACGGTGAGATCTATCTTACTGATGCTATGAAGGAATTGTCTCAGACAAAGGGTATGATAGCTGTTGACTTCTACGGTAAACGTTATGACATGGGTAATAAGCTCGGAGTTATGCAGGCTCAGGTAGAAATGGCTCTCAAGCATAAAGAGATCGGTGACGATTTCAGAGCTTATCTAAAAGAATTTGCTAAAACACTTTAATAGAAAGGTTTTGATTATATGAATCTTACACTTAAGAACGAATTCCTTACAGTTGAATTCTCTACACTTGGCGGTGAAATCAGATCTATCAAATCTAATAAAACAGATTTTGAGTATCTTTGGCAGGGTTCTCCTCAGTATTGGACAGGCAGAGCTACAAACCTTTTCCCCATTGTAGGTAGAGTAAAGGAAGGCAAATATAAATTCAAGGGTGAAGAATATACTATTAACAGCCCCCACGGATTTTTGAAGATATCCGAAATGGATGTTTCCGAACATACAGAGAATACACTTGTTTTTAATTTGAAATCAAGTGAAGAAACACTTAAGAGTTATCCTTTTGAATTTGATTTTTATATCAATTATCAACTTGACGGCGGTAAACTTTCCTGTCGCTATTATGTAATGAATAATTCTCTTGAAGAAATGTATTTTTCTGTTGGTGGTCATCCCGGATTCAACGTTCCTTTTGAAGATGATGAAAAATTCACAGATTATTATTTGGAATTTAACGGAGACTGTCATCCCAATGAGGTTGTTTGCGATAATTGCTTTATTACAGGTCAGTTCACTCCATATAAACTTGAAGACGACAGAATTATCCGTTTGAATCATAATCTTTTTGATAACGATGCAATCATTCTTTCTTCCATGGATTCTCGCGTTATTTCTCTTAAAAAGGTTGGTAGTGACAGATCCGTTACTGTAGATTTTACAGACTTTGCATATCTCGGACTTTGGCATAAGCCTCTTTCTGATGCTCCTTATATTTGTATTGAGCCTTGGAACGGTCTTCCTTCCGGAGTTAAAGACAATGAAGAACTTACAAAGAAACCTGCAATCCTTAAGCTTCAGCCCGATGAAACATATTCTGCAGGATTCTCAATAGATATTGCTGAATAGTTAAATGAAGAAAAAATTTGGTTTAAAAATTCAATATATCATTGCGATGGTTTTAACCCTGTTATTTATCATCGCAGTGGTTCTTTTTGCTCAAAATACAAATAATACCCCCTCGGATGAGAGCTCTGTATTTGACGGAACTCTCTACTATGGGGGTATTGTTTTTAATGAATTGATGCTATCCAATGACGGTGCTTTTGCTGACACAAAAGGTGAGTTTTACGATTACTGCGAATTGTACAATACAACTTCATTTACGGTAGATCTTGAAGGTTATGAAATATATAACGAGAAAACTCAGCTATCATGGACTTTTCCGTCGGGGGTAACAATAGCTCCCGAAGATTATATTGTCTTATTTTTCAGCGGAGATAATAAAGGTAAGAATTATGTAAATATGAAGCTTTCCAAAAGCGGAGATCAGATATTTTATTTGAGAAATCCCGAAGGAAATGTCGTAGACCGTATTCAGACCTTTGAAGTCTCACAGAACTCCGTTATAGAAAGACGACCCGATGGGGTTTTATGTGAGAGTTCTACCATATCTCCCGGTTATGCTAATACCGCTGAAGGTAAAGCCTTGTATTTGTCTTCCCGTACAGATATGACTCACACAGTTAAGATTTCCGAGGTAATGGCTAAAAATACTGTATGGATAAAGGATTCTTACGGAGATTTTTCAGATTATATTGAAATAACCAATTATGGCAATGAGACTGTTAATCTGGAGAATTTCACGATTTCAAATGACCCAAACAATATGTATAAATGGAATTTCCCCTCATACGATCTTAAGGCAGGGGAGAGCTTAATAGTTTTTGCTTCGGGTAAAGATAAATTCAGAGCAGGAGACGAACTTCATTTATCTTTTAATCTTGATGCTGAAGGCGAAGATCTCTATTTATGCCGTGAAGGCGGAATTCTTATTGATTCAGTTTCTTATACGGGACTTGATTCCGATTCCGTTTATGTAAGAGACCCTTCTTCAATGGTATTTTCCGTGTCAAATTATCCCTCACCTTGTTATCCAAATACCGATTCAGGTGTCGAATCGTTTTTAAAGTCTTTTTATGCTGATTCCTCTGAGCTTGTGATCAATGAAGTTATGACTTTCAATGACTCGTATGTTGTTCAGAATCAGGGACAGTATTATGATTGGATAGAATTGAAAAACAATTCAAACAGTGAGATATTATTAAGCAATTATTATCTTGCCACAAGTGTGAAAAATCCCAAAAGACAACAGCTTCCCGCAGTAATATTGTCTCCGGGAGAAATCTTTGTTGTTTTTGCTTCAGGTGAAGAAAAGTATTCCACAGATAAATATTTCCATTGCAATTTTAAATTGAATTCTGAATTGGAGTCTTTGTATTTATTTAAAAATGATATTTCGGGTTCTGTTGAATATATTGACGGATGTATTCTCAGAGAAATTCCTTACGGATACTCTTACGGAAGAAGAAACGACGGCTGTTTTGTTTATATCGAAAATCCGACTCCGTATGATACGAATAATGAAGGCTTTATAAAAATTACGGAAACTCCGAAGCCCTCTGTTTCAGCAGGTGTTTATAATAATTCTACCCCTTTCTTTGTTGAATTGCAAGGAGAAGGGGAGATTTACTATACGGTAGACGGAAGTATTCCTACAAAAGAGTCAAATAAATACGTTGAACCTATCCTTATTGATAAAACAGTATCATTAAAGACTGTTGCTTTCAAAAAAGATCATGTTCCAAGTGAGATAAAAACATACAGTTATATAATAAATGAAAATCATACTGTACCTGTGCTCAGTATTACCGCTGACCCTATATTGCTCTGGGATGAAGAGATTGGTATGTGTTCTATGGGTATCCCTGATGAAAACGGGGTTTATCCGAGTGATGCCAATATTTACCAAAATATAGAATTGGCGGCCTCTGCTGAATTGTTTGAATCGGATGGCAGTACTTTTAATATAAATTGTGGGCTTAAGCTTTTCGGGCAGTCTAACAGAGCTCTTGCAAAAAAATCTTTTCAGTTGAAGTTCAAGCAGAAATACGGTTCAGATGCTCTGTATTATCCCTTGTTTGAGGATCGTCCGGAAGTTTCACGTTATGATACCGTAATAATTCGTTCAGGCTCTCAGGACTACAGAAGAGCTATGATAAGAGATGAACTTTGTACCTCTCTTGCAGTAGGGCATATGGATATGATAGTTCAGGCATATAAGCCCTGTGTTTTATATATTAACGGTGAGTATTACGGACTTTTCTTTTTAAGAGAAAAAATTGATGAGGATTGGTTTTCATCCCTGTATAATGTTGACCCTGATAGCTTCAGTATGATACGAGGTAACGGTGAGGCTATATTGGGAGACCCAAACGGTTATTACAGTCTTTTGTGGTGCGCCAGAAACTATGATCTCAGCGATCAGTCAAAATATGAGTACATGAAACGAATAATGGATGTGGAGTCCTTTGCGGACTTCATAATAGCTCAGGCATTTTTCGGAAACAGAGACTCAGGTAATGCCAAAGTATATAAGAGCGACTTGACCGACGGTAGGTGGAGATGGATTCTTTTTGATCTCGACTACGGTCTTGCAGACGATGTAACATACGGGCTTTGGTTTATGATAGACCCCGAAGGTACGGGTTATATGAAAAAATTCAATACTGACCTTATAAACTCGCTTTTGAAAAATGAAGAGTTTTTCGATATGTTTTTAACCAGGTTTGCGTATCATTTGGATAATACCTTTGAACAGGAACGTGTTATATCGGAAATTGAAAAATTACAGACCTTGATAGAGCCTGAAATTCGTCGCAACATAGATAAATGGGGTTATAACTATGCTTCATGGGATTGGCAGGTTCAGTCTATGATCGAATACGTCGTTGATGTTGACGGTAAGGGTAAAACAAGAAAAGAGCAGTTATTGGAAGAAATACAACAGATTTTCAGCCTTGATGAGGAAACAATGAAATATTATTTCTTTCCTGAGGAAGAATCTGAAATTATAAACCCTGAAATGTAATGTATTTTAGCTTTTTCCATTTTTTTTGTATTGTCAAAACCCGATTTATTTTATATAATAAATAGTAGGCGATATTAAAAATATTCGGGGGTTAATTTATGATAATAGAGCAGATAAACCAAAACAAGATAAAAGTAGTGGTTGATACTGACGAACAGCAAAAATACGGAATTACATATGAAACAATGACTTATTGTGATTGTAACACAAGAAAACTTTGTGAGAGCATTGTTGAAAGGGCGAAAAATGAGATTGGGTTTTCAGTAGGGAATTCAAAGCTTTTGGTAGAGGCAAAGCAAGGCTTGAACGGATCGGTTACATTGTTTCTCTCTAAGATTTCAGTTCAGCCCGATGAAATTGAGGAATTGTTTGGTCAGTCAGTCCTGTATTCATCTATAGATGATCTGCTTGATTCCTTTTTGGTTTTCAATCTCATTCAAGATAAGCTCAAAACACGAAACGTATATGTATATGAGAATAAATATTATATGTATTTTGAGTTACTGGCAACGCATGAAACCGCAAAAAAATTCTTAACCGAATTGCTTGAATTTTGTGAAAAAACAAGCTTCAGTTATGAGTTTCTTGAAGAACACGGTGAAAAATTATATTCTTAAGCATGAAAAAACAACAGGAAAGTGTCCCTGTTGTTTTTTACGTTTTTATATCAATTACAGAAGTTCTTCATTGTAGATTGCGCGGATTCCGCCGATAAATTTGGGTCTTGTTCTTGCGCATATGATGTTAGCCATTCCGATCTTGTTTACTGAAAGTCTTACGGGAACAGCTACGGGTGCAAGGTGCATACCTATAAGTGTACCACCGATATCTATACCTGCTTTTGCTTTTATCTGCTCTACAGCTACGGGTTCAGCAAAATTTTTATATGCCGTTGTAGAGAAAGAGCCTCCTGCTTTTGGTTGAGGTACAACATTTACAATGTCATATCCGTATGTTTTAGCGGCTTCTTTTTCTATTATAATAGCTCTGTTAAGGTGTTCGCAGCACTGTGTGGCAAGGTATATACCTTTTTCTTTGAGATAAGGATAAATTCCTTCAAATGCAGCTTCAGCGGCTTCTATGCTTGAATGTGAGCCTATTTTTTCGCCCAACATTTCGCTGGAAGAGCAGCCTATTACAAGAATGTCTCCTTTTTCAAGTTTCGCAACTTCCACAAGTTCTTTTACTGCGGTAAGTGCAGATTCTTTGATCGTATTTAACATTTTTTATCTACCTCTTTGGAATAATTTTTTATAATGAATCTGAGCAAAAAACGCTCCGGTATGTAAGTTAATACTCCCGAAACTATCGAAAGGGCTCCGAATATCGGGAAAAGAGTCCATGGGGTAAAGCTTTTAAGCATGATTGATGCTGCAATAAGCTGTCCTATGATATGCATAAAAGAACCTCCCACATTTACGGAAAGCAATGACAAGGGTTTAATTCTTTTCAGTAAATACATTGAGAGTATGGCAAAGATAATTCCGAAAAGGGAATACATCAGACTTGAAAGTCTTCCGAATATCAATAATGATATCAGACTTTTAAGAATTCCTATTGCTAATGCGTGAGGGAAGCTTATTGTATAAAGTGCAATTACAACAGGAATGTTGGAAAGTCCCAATTTGATTCCGGGAATTATTATACCCGATGAAACTATTGTTTCAATATATGAGAGTATCAGGGCTGTTGCAGTTAAAACTGCCGCAAGAACGGTTTTGTTGATTTTTTTCATTGATCTATCCTGAAATGTCGTCGAAATCATTTTCGGCAGACGAGATTTTTATAACGGTTTTGTTTGGTAAGCATATAATGCTTTGATAGGAATGGGATATTTTTCCAAAATGTTCGCACAGCTTGTCTTTACATGAACTGTTTTTGATATATACAAGGTTGTCATGAATGACTACTGTGCCGATATCCGTCAATTGAATTTCCGTATTGGAATTTAAAGGTAGCTGATGTTCAAGTTTACCGTTTATATATATTAAAACTTCTGAATTTTCCGATAATTTTCCGCTTGAAATTATCGGAATCATTGATGATAAGATAATAGTAATCAGTAAGCAGATAAAAATAATATCTGCTTTTTTCATTTTAATTTCCATCAGTATTTACTCTGTGCATTTGTTATTTTTTCACTTTCAGACTCTGTTATTTTTACAAAATCCAGGTCGAATTTGAAAATATTATGCTCAAAACTCTTGTCTCTTATAAGTTCGGATCTGTATTGTCTGTTGGGGCTAATATCAAAAATTATCTCTGAATCCGTTAGCGTTATATCAACTGTTGTTAAAATCATTTTTACCTTATTGAAATCGTAATTCATCGCAAGAGCTACTTCTCTTGCGGTGTTTTTAGTCAGCCCTAAGTTGGATAAGGTTCTTTCCGGGATCTCTTTTGTGAGATAATAGAGATTTTCGTTTAAATCCAATCTTTCGGGAAGTAACGGATATTCGGATATGATCGCCGTTTTAAAATAGTCATTATTGGAATAGAATTCTGTTAAAAGAGGATTTGCTTTTATATAGGATTCGGGAAGTACAAGCGGTGTTTTACCTATAATTTTAAATTCGTTAACTCCCGTTACTATGAGGAGTCTGATAGATGAATCATTCAGCTTATAGGCTGTAAGTGTATTTATATATGTGTCCGATTCGGAATTATAATATTTATCGTTTATATATTTAATTTCGTTTCCATTATTTTCTTTTATAGAGATATTTAACCCTGTTTGTGGAATTTCGTCAGATTCGATTCCGAATGTGTCATAGTATTTTTGAGTGTTTTTATTGTAGAAAGCCAAAGTTCCGTCTTTCAACAGTATTGCGAATTCTTCGTTTTCAATTAACTTGCAGTATTCTTCTTTTTCTTCTATAGATGTATTTATTTCTGCAAAATCTTTTGTTAACATGTATACATATTTATGAAATGTTGCTTCAAATGGCATTACTATTGCAGAGTTTTTCATACATGCTGTCAGAATAAGTAAAATTGCACAAAATGATAGAAGTGCTATTTTTTTAATCATTATAGTAAATATCTCCTTCAAAATTATATGTTGTAAATCCGTATTTTTCTATATTATAGGTGATAATACTGTTTTCGTCCGTATATATTATTGCCGCAATATCGCTGTACTGTTTTACAATTTCATTTAGTATATCAATAGCCTTTTCAGTGCCTGTTACATAAATTGCTGTAGCCAGAGCGTCTGCAATTATACCGTTTGAACATACTATCGTAACACTTTTAATTCTATTTTCGACAGGATATCCTGTATGTGGGTCAATAATGTGGTGGTATTGTTTGCCTTCGTGTTCAAAATAACGCTCATATCCGCCTGCGGTTACAATGTTTGTGTCTTTAACTTTGACAGAGCAGTATATCTCCGAAAGGTTTAAAGGGTTCTTTATTCCGATCAGAAAGTATCCGTCTTCTCTGTTTGGATTTTCTCCGAAAACAGTAACGTTTCCACCGAGATTCAAAATACCTGCTGTATAGCCTTTTGATTTGAATGTTTCAGCAGCTTTCTCACCCGCATATCCTTTTCCCACAGCACCGATATCAAGTCCCGTATCTTTATTTAAAAAAGTTACAGTTGAATCTGTTATAAGAATATTTTCATATCCTACGAGTTTTTTAGCTGATTCTATTTCATTTTCGGTCGGTGGGGTAGTTCTGTTTTGAATATCCCAAAGCTTTGTAAGGGGCGCAACGGATAAGTCGAAGGCACCTTCTGTCAATTCTGATATTTGTCTGCATATTTTCAGCATTTCTGAAATATTCTTGGAAATGGGGATATCACAGCTGTCCGTCTCTGCAAAAAAAGATTTGGAATCGTCTTTTATCAGAAGTTCTTTTTCATATTTTTCAAGAGTTTCCGAAACCAATTCTTTGGTATTATTGTCTGTTTGACCGTAAAGCGTAACTGTACAGTAAGTATCCATTATCCAATAATCATGGGTGAATTTAGTTTCGGAACATGAGGTTGTAAGCAGGATTATTAAATAGAAAAGTATTGAGAAAAATGTTTTCACAGTAAACCTCCGAAAGTTCATAATGTAATTGTATCACAAGCGAATGGGATTGTCAAGTATCTTTTTAGGTTTTTTATAGTAATATTATTATATATTCAATAATAAAATTTATTAAGGACGAGTTTTTTAATATAATAATTATGGAGTGTGCAAAAACAATGAACGACGGTATTATTGATATTTTAGATGTTTTACCACCAAGGCTTAAAGATGTTTTCTATAATGTTGATATCGGTATTTTAAATGAGATTTTTGAAATCAGACTTAAAACGCAATGTCCGATATTGCTTCTTAGAAAGAACGGATTGTTTTCTCTTTCCTCAAAAGGGAATATAGTTGAATCCGGTAACGGTGTAACTGTCTATGGTGAAGATATTGATTTTATTATTGACAGACTTACTCACAACAGCTACTATGCCTATAACGATGAAATAACAAACTGTTTTATTACCGCTTCAGGCGGTCACCGTGCGGGGCTGAGTGGAAGTGCTGTAGTGAAAAACGGTCTCATTTCAGGTATGAAAGATATAAACGGGATATATTTCCGTATAGCAAGGGAGCATCCGGGGTGTTCAGATGAGTTAATGGCTTATATGTCTGAAAGGAATATATTGGTAAATACTGTAATTTCCGCACCGCCGGGAAGAGGAAAGACAACTCTTTTAAGGGATATATCAAGACACCTTTCATTAAAAGGCTTTAAAGTTTCGGTGATAGATGAACGTCATGAGATTGCTTCCATGTATAATGGTATTCCTTCATTTGATGTCGGTTACTGCGATGTTCTTGACGGATTCCCGAAAGCAAAGGGAATAGAGAGAGCCATAAGAACTTTGTCTCCCGATGTTGTGGTTTTTGATGAGATCGGTAATCTGGATGAAGCCGAAGCTGTTTCTTTTGCGTTGGGGTGCGGTGTTAAGTTTATTACATCTGTTCATGCATATGATTTAAATGAGTTGATAAACAAGCCTGTAATACATAAACTTATGGATATTAACGCATTGGACCTTGCTGTTTTGTATGACAGGGGAAGAATTATTGAATATCGGTATTTAAAGGAGAAATCAAATGCTGAAAGTCGCTGTTTTGAGCTCGATTTTCATAATGTGTGTAATAATGGGTTTAGTCAAAAGGAAGGAAATTTCCGTCAGAAATAAAGAGATTGAAGACTTTATATTCTTTACTGAAAATCTTAAAAATGATATTTTTTACAGAAAGTTACCTGTTGATAAAATAATAGCAAAAAATGAGCTTGAAGACTTGAACCTGTTTTTTAAAAAAATGGCAGAATCTCCAATTCAACCCATATCAAAAAGGTATTATTCTGTAAAAAGTGAAGTTATGAACAAAATGTCATTGAGTCATAATGAGTGGAGGTTTTCAGACGAATTGTTTTCTGTGTTAGGTAAAACAGATGAATCTTCTCAATATGAAATTTTGGACAGACTTTTAAAGGATCTGCGTGAGCATAAGAAGGAAATAACGGCAAAGAACGAAAAAATGGTAGGTTTCTACATGAAAATGTGGCTTGCTGTAGGAACACTGTTTGTTGTAATATGTATATAAAACGGAGGCAAAAATGAACGCAGACATCCTTTTTCAGATAACAGCAATAGGTGTCATCGTTGCAGTGTTAAATCAGTTATTGGTAAAATCAGATCATGGTGAACATGCCCTCATGGTGACTATTGCAGGTCTTATAATGGTGTTGATTCTCATAGTCGGTGAGGTAGGGAAACTGTTCGATGCCCTTAAAATGACATTTAATATATAGTTTATGAATATAATTTCAATAGTATCGGTCTCTGTTATCGGTGTCTTTCTTGTAATTCTTTTGCGCGAGGTCAACTCGGGCTATATTTTACCTGTAAGTATTGTTCTTTGCGGTTTGATCTTACTCAGTATCTATCCTCTACTATATGAACTGTTCTCATATTCAAGAGAGCTTATGGGTATTTCCGTAAATGCTGAGGATATTAAGCTTTTATATAAAGCAATAGCCACGGCGTTTATAGTTCAGTATGCTTCTGATCTTTCACGGGAGTGTGGGGTGGATTCCGTAGCTTCCAAATTGGAAATTGCAGGAAAGATATATATGCTCTCATTGTGTCTTCCATTGGTGAAGAATCTGCTTTCTACTGTAATCAATATATAATCTAAGGACTTTAAAATGAAAAGATGTTTAATTGTATCGGTTTTTCTGTTTGTCTTTTTTGTTTTTTCTGTACATAGTCTTGCTGATAATTCTGCATATTTGGAATTGGAATCGAATCTTCAAAATCTTTATACCGAAATACCTGACGATGTTCTTGGGATTATTGAAAAAAATGAACTGAATTCCGTTGATGATGTTCTTTCTTTTGATAACGTCATAGTATTACTTGCAGACAGTATTGCTTCCGCATTTGTGAAGGGTAAATATTCTGTTTTTTTAAGCCTTGCCTTCTTTGTTTTTATAGGAGAAGTTATAAATAGATCCTTAAACGCTTCTATGTCAAAGATGGCTGATTTTGCAATATTGTTAGTCGGAGGGGTTTCTGTTTTTGAGTTGTTGAACGGACTCTCAGCTGCTTTTATTGAAAAATATACCAATCTTTCCGCGTTTGCTTCTTCTGTGGCGACAGTTTCAATAACTGCTATTGCATCATCTGCATCGGGGGCCTCAGCAACGGTGTTGGGTTCTATATGTACGGTTCTGTTTTCTATTTTTAATTATATATGCTCAACAGTTGTACTTCCATTTGTGAATATATATCTGTGTGTGAATTTAAGCGGTGCTATTACGGGAGATTTCAATCTTCAGCGAATGTCATCATTTTTGCGGAACACCTCAATAGGAATAATATCTTTTGTTTTGTTTTTATTTTCCTGTATAATGTCTGTTCAATCTTCAATTTCCATGACACAGGATACTCTTATGAAGAAGACTTTGAAACAGATTCTTTCATCGGGGCTTCCTGTTTTGGGTGGAACTGTTTCTGACGGATTGGATACTTTTTTTACTTCCGTAACAGGGCTCAAAAATTCTGTTGGTGTTTTGGGAATAACTTCAACTGTCGTTATGTCAGTTTATCCGATAGCGGAGTTATTTGTATGTTTTGTGATACTTTCCTTTACCTGTTTTTTGCTGAGCTTTTTTGAAGGAATCTCCTTATATGGTTTTATGATGTCTGCAAGAGATGTTATATCTGTTTTGCTTTGTATTACGCTGTCGCTAAGTATAATGATAGTTTTAATATTTTATTTTATAATAAAAGTAGTTTGAATATGAAAGATTTTATAATATCACTGTTGTCTGTAATCATTGGAACATCCTTTCTTTCGGTTGCGGTCGTAAATGATAAATTTAAAAATAATATCAGGGTCATAATTTCCCTTATTATAGCAGTATCTGCATTGAGAGGTCTTCCTGGTCTTGATTTTAATTCTGTTTCAGATATGCTGTCTTTAAACCGTAATGCCGAATCTGTTTCGGATTCAAAAGAAGCTTCTGTGAAAGATATTTTAAATGATGCAATAGAAGAGAATCTCCGTCAGAATTTCGGTGTGGAGACTGTTTATGCGGATATTGAAATTATACTCAATGAAAGCTATGTTGAAATATTATCTTTAAGTGTTGAGGTAGATACGGATATTAAACTGTTAAGTATCCGTGATTATCTGGAATATCATCTTAGAATTCCCGGAAATATTTCTGTAACAAGAATAAAAAATGAAGGTATAAAATAAAATGAATAAGAATGATTTGTTTGTTTTTATTAAGAAGAATTATTCCGTAATTGTTATCGGGATATGTGCTGTAGTATTATTGTTCTTTTTATCGGAAATTTTTAGCGGAGCAGATTCTTTAACTAAAAAAGAGAATGTTTCTTTGGAAGAAAAACTTGAAAGCTTTCTTATGAATCTTGAAGGTGTTGGGGAATGTGAGATTATAATATACATGGACACTTCGTCAAAATCTTCCTATAGCTCTTCCGTTCAGGAAAAGATTTCCGGAATTGCCGTCATATGTGATGGCGGCAATAATAGCAGTGTAAAAAGTTCTGTAATTGAGGTTCTGACAAGGCTTTTTGGACTTTCGGGAAACCGTATTTCCGTAAATGCAAAATGGTAAATAATTCCCTGTATGGGAAAATAACATATTCAGACTGGAGAAATTAAAAATGAAAAAGGCAAGATGGGTTATTTTAGGATTGACTGTAGTTATAAGTATAACTGTTTATGTGAATTGGTATTTCATAAACAGAGATGACAGCATGTTTACGGTTGCAGAAGGTGAGGATTATGAAGATTATGAGGAATATGAAAAGATACTCGGACAGAGTTCTTATGTAAACGCCAATGAAAGCGGCTACTTTGAGAATGCAAGATATTTACGTAAAAAAAACAGAGATGATGCGATAGCTGTTTTGAATCAGCTTATTGAAAATGACGATGCCGACGAGAATGCAAAACGAGCAGCAGCTGCCGCAATTACCGACTACGCGAAAACAACAGAAAAAGAATCCACTTTGGAAAATATAATTATGGCAAAGGGTTTTACAGATTGTATTGCTTACGTTGGAGTTGATAATGTCAGCATTGTTGTTGAAACTCAAGGTCTTAAACCTCATGAAGCGGCTCAAATCTTGGATATTGCGGCTTCGGAGACGAAATTTTCCACCGATGTCATAAAAATAATCGAAATTAGCAGTATACAAAACTGAAAAAATGTGCTATAATATATATGTGAAGAAATCAGGGTCTGTAAATTTACTGATTTCGTAACCTGACCGCATTTATCCGATTTGTAGTGCGGCGTGAAAAAATAAGATAATGTCGGAGAAACGGAGTCAAACATGGACGAAAAAATTAACGGTACAATTAAAATTTCAGAAGAAGTTATTGCTTCAATTGCAAATACTGCGGCAATGGAAATTGAAGGAGTTTATAAAGTAAATCAGAAGATGTCTCCTTCGGTTAAGAATATAAGTGCTCAGCTTAAGCATATTGTAAAAGGTGTTAATATAATCAACGCTGATGACGGTGTGGATATCACTCTCCAGATCGTAGTTAAACATGGCTACAACATTCCCGAAGTGGCACAGAAGGTTCAGAAAAATATTGCTGATGCTCTTTCAGGCATGACCGGTCTTACAATCAAGAGAGTAAATGTTATCGTTGTAAGTGTAGTTGAGGAGAAAACAAAAACAAAATGAAGAGAAGTGAATCACGCGAAGCATTATTTATATTGATGTTTCAGGCAACATTTTTTAAGGATGTTGACTTTAATGAAATAATAAATACTGCTACCGAAGAGGGAGAAATAGAAATAGACGAGTTCGCTAAAAAATCTTTTGAGGAAATCATGGGAAATCTTGAAGAGATAGATTCTTCAATTTCTAAATATCTTAACAACAGAAGTATTTCACGATTGTCACGAGTAGCTCTTTCTGTTTTAAGAATTGCTGTTTACGAGATTTCAAAGCTTGATGATGTTCCCAATTCCGTTTCCATAAATGAAGCGGTAAATCTCGTTAAAAAATATGATACTCAAGAATCTGCGGCTTATGTAAACGGAGTATTAGGCTCATATGTCAGAAACATTTAAGGACGCATTTCTTGGTATAGATACATCAAATTACAGAACATCTGCTGCGTTGTATTTCGCAGACGGTACATATCAAAGCTCCCGCATGTTGTTGCCTGTTCCAAAAGGGGAAAAGGGCTTACGTCAGAATGATGCAGTCTTTGCTCATGTCAAGCAGTTTTCGGAAGTTTTTTCAAAATTGGACCTTGAAAACACAGTTATAAAAGGCGTAGGCGTTTCCGTTTCGCCAAGAAATACTGCAGGGTCTTATATGCCCTGCTTTTCTTTTGGTCAATCTTTTGCGTATTCAATAGCTTATGCTTTCGGGGTGAAATGCTTTGATTTTTCCCATCAACAGGGACATATTGCCGCAGGTCTTATTTCATGTGGCCGCCTTGACCTTTTGGATCGCGAATTTTATGCTGTTCATGCTTCCGGTGGTACTACTGAGATTGTAAGTGTTTCCGGATTGGAAAATATCGAGATCGCTTCCAAAACAAGGGATATCAGCGTTGGTCAGCTTATAGACAGAACAGGTGTTTTGTTGGGCTGTGAATTTCCGTGCGGTGTTGAATTGGAGCAGATTGCGGCAGGGTATTCTGAAAACATTAAAATAAAAATTAACCTGAAGGACGGGGACTGTTGTCTTTCAGGTTATGAGAATAAAGTAATGGATTTTCTCTCTCAAGGAATGAGCAGAGAATATATATCAGCATATATAATTGAGGTTTGCGGACACACAATTGCGGATATGCTCATTTATCTGGAAAAACAAAAAAGAATGCCGGTGTTGTGTGCAGGCGGTGTCATGGCCAATGAAAGGATCAAAAAGATTATTGAATCTAAATTCAAATATCAGGGTCTGGAGTCTCCTAATTATGCGTCTGTTGAGCTTTCGGGAGATAACGCTGTAGGTGTTGCACATCTTGCATATAGATCTTGTTGTCGTGGGGTAGATCATGAATCGTAGAGCTCTTACTGTAACTCAACTTAATATGTATACCCGTTCTATAATAGAAAGTGATGCGAATTTACGTTCTGTTATAGTTAAGGGTGAGATATCAAATTTCAGCAGACATAGTAAGAGTGGCCATGTTTATTTTACGTTAAAGGATTCAAATGCCGCTGTTAAAACCGTAATGTTTAAATCCAATGCAGACAGACTTGCATTTTTTTTAGAAGACGGTATTTCTGTTTTTGTATTGGGGCGTATTTCTCTTTATGAAAGAGACGGAACGTATCAGCTTTATGCCGAGGATATCATTCCTGACGGTATAGGAGCGTATCAGGCTGCATTTAATAAATTAAAAGAAAAACTTGAGGGGTTAGGTCTGTTTGATGAGCAGTACAAAAAGCCTATTCCAAAGTTTCCCGAAAGAATTGGTATAATCACTTCACCTACAGGTGCGGCTTTTTATGATGTTATCAGTATTCTTGAACGCAGATATCCACTTGCTGTCCCTGTACTGTTTCCTTGCAGTGTTCAAGGTGTAGGTGCTGCTGAAACTGTTATAGAAGGAATAAACCATTTTAATGAAACAAAAGATGTCGATGTTATCATAGTCACAAGAGGTGGCGGTTCATACGAAGATCTAATTGAGTTTAACAGTGAAAAGCTTGCCTGGACAGTCTTTGAGTCAGATATTCCTGTAATCAGTGCAGTAGGCCACGAGGTTGACTTTACTATAATTGATTACGTTGCAGATCTCAGAGCACCGACTCCTTCTGCGGCAGCTGAATTGGTTGTCCCTCACAAGGATTCGTTAATGGAAGAGTTGTTTGTTTGTAAAGAATCAATGGCAAAAGCTGTGAATTCTTATGTTTCTAGGTACGAGCAACTGGTAAAGGTGTACAAAAGTAATCTGAATGCAGATTTTGTTGTTTCAGCTAAAACACAGCAGCTTTTAAATGCTGTAAATGGTATTAGGAATAATATGGACAGGATTTTTGAATCAAAACGGAGTTCTGCTGTAAATGAAATTACAAAACTCAGCACATTGAATCCATTATCGGTTTTAATGAGAGGTTATGCTGTTCCTTCTAAGGATGGACAGGCTTTGAAAAGTATAAATGATTTAAATATTGGAGATAGCTTTGAAATGAGAATGAAAGACGGGGTAGTTAAAGGTGCCGCAAAAGAAATCATCAAAAATTGAAGATATTAAATTTGAAGATGCTCTTCTCAGGGTAGAAGAGATAAATTCAATACTAGCAAAAGGCGAGTGTGGCCTTGATGAAGCCTTGGAGCTTTTTTCAGAAGGTACAAAACTTGCCGATATCTGTATGAATAAAATAAAAACCGCAAAACAGAAGATTCAAATGGTAACAGAGGTTGATGACGATGAAGACAATGAATGAGATGATCTCTCAGTATTCGGAACATATAAACAGAACGCTTAATGTTTACTTGCCTGAAAACAAAAATGATATTCTGGATTCCGCTTTGCGTTACAGCGTTTTTGCCGGAGGTAAAAGGATTCGTCCCGTAATCTGTCTTGCTTTTTGCAATATGATCAGCGGCTCATTTGAAAAGGCTCTTCCGTTTGCTTGTGCTCTTGAAATGGTGCATACGTATTCATTGATATTTGATGATCTTCCTTGCATGGATAACGATTCTTTGCGTAGGGGAGTTCCCACAAATCATGTTGTTTTTGGAGAATCAACTGCAGTTATGGCAGGTATGGGATTATATGGTGAAGCTTTTACCCAAATTATTACTGATGGGGCAAAAAGAGGACTATCCGATAAACAGATCATTCAGGGAATTAAAATACTTCTTGATGCATCAGGTCAGAACGGAATAGTACGCGGACAAGTTCTTGACCTTGAAAATAAGCCCGGACTTACCGAAAAAGAGGTTTTGAATATCCATAACCTTAAAACTGCCGCAATGCTTAAAGCTTCAGCTCTTTTAGGCTGCATAGCTGCAGATGCTTCTGATGAGTTTTTTTGCGCTGCTGAAAAGTATGCTGAAAATGTCGGTCTTGCTTTTCAGATAAGAGACGATATATTGGATGTGACGGGGACGGTCTCTGAAATGGGTAAAACTCTGGGAAAAGATGCCGCAGAAGAAAAAACTACTTTTGTAAATATCTACGGGCTAGAAAAAGCACAGATATTAGTTGAGGAATACACTGCAGCAGCTGTTGATGCTATTAATCAATATGATGAATCAGGCTTTTTAAAAGACCTTGCAGTATATCTTGCAACTCGTACAAATTAAAAAATTGGGGAGATTCGTATGGGAATTGTTTTTTCAAATCCATATTTGAACTGTGGATTGTTGGGCTGGTTTATTGCACAGACTATAAAGGCTGTGGCTACCAGTATTATAGATAAAAAATTGAGAATTGACAGATTTTTCGGTTCAGGCGGTATGCCAAGCTCACATAGTGCGCTTGTGTCTGCGGTTGTTGCGATGACTTTTTTGTTGAATGGTTTTACATCATTCGAATTTGCAATGGCAATAACATTTGCTTTTATTACAGTCTATGATGCTGCGAACGTGCGTTATGAAGTTGGTGAGCAGGCTAAAATAATTAATCAGATAATTGAAAACTGGAATGTAGATGATTTTGAAATCAGATCAAAGAGATTTAAAGAGCTTATGGGGCACACCAAGCTTGAAGTAACTGCAGGATGTGCTTTGGGGATTTTTATCTCCGTTGTTTATTGGTTTTTATTGTTAAAATAGTGTTTTAATATTCACTCTTTATGCTTTAAGTATGAGGGGTGAATATTTTTTAGTATTATTTTTACAAGAGAATCGAAAAAAATCTTAACAAAAATTAAAATATACAATTTTCTATTGCATAAAATAGTTTTTTATGCTATAATTAGATTTGATGATACAGTATTCTAGTCGGTATCGTAAGACTACCAAGGTTGGCCTAAAAATCAACTAAAGGGCATATCGATGAAACTTCTTGTGCTTGCTTCTTACGCCCAGTCTGGGGTGGGTGCTGGAAGGTAGGGTGCCGGGCAACTGTAATGGCATACGGTTAATGTCCCTTCATCCACGGAGACCTGAACTTGTGGATTTGCTTACCACGACTCAGGATTGAACCTGCAATGCGGTCGTTCTCTTTGAAGCAATTTACGCATCAGCATTAGAAGTGCTGATGTAGGAGCTCGGTTGTATGCAGATGTAGCCTGTCTTGAGTGGCTATGGCGGATAACGGTTCGGGCTATATCACTGTGGCCACAGTATATAGACCTTTGCGTTAAGAAATCATATCTGCAAAAGAGACTAAGAGTCTTATGATACTGTTGAGGAAAACTCCTAGACTGAGAATTTTTATTCTGTATTCAAGGGATTGCAGTGCGTTCTAAGTGGCAATCAAGTCGTATTGACGGAAACGCAGTACCGTATGCTTTAAAAGGAAACTGCCTGATTGGCGACAACGGGTAGTGTATGGGGAAACCTACTTGACCTAAGGCGCAAGATTTACTTTGAATATTATCATCATTACTATTTATTAATTTTTTAAAGGTGACGTGTTTTGGAAAATTCTGATAGTACCCCTCGACCTAAAAAGCCTCAAAAAGAAACTAAGAAGAATAACGGTAACATATCTTGGGTTGTAAAAGTTATGATTTTATCGTTTTGCATTTCAGCAGTTTTATCTTATGCTTCTGAAAGTGCTTTAAGCGAAGTTAATGTTGTAGTTGCAGGTGTTTTGCTTGTACTGTTTATTGTTTTGGGTATAATATTTGACTTGTTGGGTACTGCTGTTACAGCAACTGATCCTAAACCATTTAATTCAATGGCGGCTCGTAAAGTTCCGGGTGCAAAGGCCTCTTTGTTTCTTATTGCAAAGGCATCGACTGTTTCTAATATTTGTAATGATGTTGTAGGCGATATTTGCGGTATTATCAGTGGTACAATGACAGCAGTTATTGCTTTGGAGCTTTCTTTGTTGTTGTCTATTTCTGAGATCCTTTCAGCAGTAATTATGACTGCGTTAACCGCATCTTTAACTATTGGCGGTAAGGCTTTTGGAAAGAATTTTGCTATTAATTACGGTGAAAAGATTATTTATATCACCGCCAGAATACTTTGTTTTTTTGTTTCGGAAAAACATTTTACTAAGAATAAAAAATGAGACTTGATAAATATATTACAGAAAGATTTAATCTAAAAAGTCGTCA
>JAZSMD010000084.1:0-10472 GCA_045535665.1 Eubacteriales bacterium | reverse complement strand
GGTACTCGTACTGGTGATGGTATTTGCTCTCGCATCCTGCGGCGGCAGCAAAAATGAAAAGAACATCGTCGGCGTATGGAAGCTGGTGGATACCGAAACCGAGACGGAATACGGTCTTGGTATTGAATTTACCAAAGACGGGAAGCTCCGCTACGGTCTGCCCGAGGAGGTCTTTGAAGCCATTGACGGTGGAGGTGCCGAGGACGTCATGGATGGTCTGGATCTGCTCATGAGTATTGAATATGAGATCAAGAGCGACACCGAAATGGAAATTACCATGAAAGCATTTCTCGGACTTGCCAAAGAGACAACAGACGTATCTTATGCATTGAACGGAGATACGCTGACCTTCGACGGCGCGGAATATACAAGAGTGAAGTAAGATAATACAAACCATACATTGAAGGATAACTTTTGAGGACCTTTTATTGAATTGTTCCTCTGCATTGACAATAAATTATCATAAATGTTTTAAGACAAAATAAACGAACTTCCTGTCGGGCGAAACTCTCGCCCGATATTTTTTTGCTCTTTTTCTCCGAAACCTTGCCAAAACGCACCCTCCGCAGCGGAGTAGTAGCGAGAGAAGAAAGATGTGCCGAAAAAATTTTTTGATAAATTTCTCAAAAAGTGGCCAAAACGGGATTGTAACGCCTTTATACCGAAAAAGATTATCCCCCTATCTGAGTATTCCCCCATCCTTGAAACGAAGCACACAAGGGACGTATGCCCCACGAAATCCACCCTAAAACAAGCAGAAAGAAACGAGGTGAGCCCCATTGCTGACTACATGACCGGGCAGGCAAAACTGCCGCCCTATCTCCCGTATCCGAAATTCCTTTTGGATATGGTATTATTGGACGGATACAACGGTCAAGCCCATTCTTCGCAACGAAGTATATCTTGACACATGGTACAGAACAAAACGGGAAACGTGTCCTACAAGATACACAAGCAGGTGGAGAAGCCGAAAGACGAGTGGATTCGTGTCGAGAACACCCACGAGCCGCTGATCTCACAGGAAACTTGGGATTTTGTCTGCAAGCTGGACGAAAAGAACGTAAAGAACCGCACAAACAACAGCAGAACAACGGCATTATTTTCGGGACTGTTGTACTGTGCGGATTGCGGAAGTCAGATGCGCTTCGGTACGAACAGACAGAACAGCAAGCCTTACAGCCACTAACTTGCAGTCAATACGGACAGGGGTTAAGACAATGTTCTGCCCACTACATCCGCTATGACTACCTCTACCACTATGTTCTGCTGAGAGTACAGGATTTGTGGAGACAGTCGCAGGTGAATGAACAGGCATTTCTGCATCGGCTGCTGAAAGCAAGTGCCCAGGAGCTTGCCGCCAATGCCAAAAGGCAGAGCACAGAACTCACGAGAGCCGAGAAGCGCAGAACAGAGGTTGACCGCAAGTTTGCCAAGCTGTATGAGGACTGGTCGGACGGTCGTATCACGGAGTACAACTTCAACATGATGTCTCAGAAATATCAGACCGAGCAGCAGGAGCTTACCGAGAAGATCGAAAGGCTGTCTGCCGAGCTTGAATCTGACAAACAAACAACTGTCGATGCGGAAACTTGGATTTCACTTCTCAAACAGTACGCCACCCCCACCGAACTGACAGCGGAGCTTCTGAATACGCTGATTGAAAAGATCGTTGTTCACGAAGCAACCACCGTGGACGGGATGCGTGAGCAGAATATTGACATCTATTACCGCTTTATCGGCAAAATTGAGTAAAACAACAGATATGAGTGCCTATGCAAGTAGGCGTAGGCACTCGTACATAAGCTATATCTTTAAGTGCGGGAAACGGGCGTGACTATGCCCGATATTACACTATTACCAATCTTGTCAAGTGAGCTTGGCGTGACGATCGACGAGCTTTTTGACTTGACCTCAGAACAGAAATTGCAACGAATAGAAAAAAGGATTGACGTTGAGGAAGAATTATCCAATGACGTATTTTATGAGTATGAAAACATGCTAAAAATTCAGCTTGATGAATTTGAGGACAAAAGAAGGGTTCTGTCCTTACTTGCGAGTCTCTATCATCATCGCGCAGAATCATATTTGCGAAAGGTAAGCAAATATGCACGTGAAGCGATTTTGATTGCTCCTGAAATCAAGGATTGCCAATGGATGTTGCAGAAAGCGGATGGAGCAAATATATGGGATTGGAATGTCGCCAATCATTCAAGTGTTATTGATTTTTACAAGAAAGTAATTGAAAGCGATACCATTGCTCCGCAAACACCGTTGCCGTACTATGAGATCATTGATAATTTGATTGCAGATCATCGAACAAAAGAGGCTGAGGAATATTTGAACAGGTGTGCGGAATTACCCGCTCACAGACCTTTCTTGGTTCCTGTATACAAGGCGTATATTGCACTTGCGGAATATGATGTACAGAAAGCGGATAATATTATGGAATCTGCTTTATCTGAGTTTTCGGATAGTGCAGGTTTTCTCTTCGAGATCGCTCAGTATTACGCACGTAAATGCGAGTATGAAATTGCGATAGAGTATTATGAAGAATCATGGGCATTAGAAGAAGCTAAAAAGCCACGGTTTACGGACGCACTTGACGGTATTGCAACAATATACGAAATACTTGGAGATCACGAGAAAACAAATGAAACATATGATAGAATTATTACTTGCCTCAAAAACGAATGGGGTTATAAAGATGACGATGCTGCAGTCATCAGTATAGAGAGAAAAAAGAAAGCCTTGATCAACTAATACTATCCTATATAAATAAACTATTAAAAAATCCGAAGCTTTCCGCCTCGGATTTTTACATTACAGTATAAATTGCACCACACAAAAAGATATATATAATATGAGCAATAAAACTCCTTGATATCGCACGTGTTTTTCTTTTATTAGTGCAGGTAAAGTCAATATCAACATTGAAAGGAACATAAGAGGTATATCCAATATTAAAGAGCTGTTTATTCCGAAAATGTCTTTTCCTTCGGGTAAATTGAATGGGGAAACGGTCATAGACAATCCGCTTACAAGTACTATATTCAACAGGTTTGCGCCTACAATATTTCCAAGCGAAAGAGCCCCGTGACCTTTTATAAGAGCTGTAATGGCTGTTACAAATTCTGGCAGGGAAGTGCCTAAAGCTACAAACGTAAGTGCAATGACTGATTCGGGTATTCCTATTAGCTCAGATATTTTTATTCCGTTGTCCACAAGAAGATTTGAGCCGATTGCGATTATTACAGCACCTATTATCAACAAAATAAAATCTTTTACTAAAATTATTTTATCATTACCCCTCAGATTCCTTTGAATGTTATGTTCGACGGAATCTTTTTTATTAAGGGCAGTTTTAACCGTTATTATAAAATAAATTAAAAATGTTGTGAGCAGTATAGTTCCGCATACTCTGCCAAAAGATCCCCAATAATAGGCTGTGAAAGAGTATATAACCGCAGAAATGAAAAAGAAAATAACAGGTAACAGAAAAGATTTTCTGTTAACCTTTCCCGGTTTTACTGCAATTGATATTGCAGCAATTAACGCCGTGTTGCAAATTACAGAACCGATAGCATTACCGTAAGATAATTCTCCGTGTCCGTTAAATGCCGATATTACAGAGACTGAGACTTCAGGTAGTGTTGTACCAAGAGATACGACGGTTGCGCCTATAACAAGCTCAGGAAGTTTGAAATGCCTTGCTATACCAACTGAACCGTCAACGAAAATATCTCCGCCTTTTATCAATAAAAAAAGACCGATAACAAATAATAAAATCGAAATAAACATTCTTTTCACCTCATTTAATTTTATAGTTCAGAGGTTGATTTTATTACTTGTTATCGGATAGGATCAGTTGAAAAATACGCCTGTAATAAATATTTCAAGACCGATGATTATTAAGATTATACCGCCGATTATCGTGAATCTACCAGAAAGACTTTGGCATCTTTTTCCGATCTCCGTCGCACAGAATCTTCCAAGCTCAACACCGCAGATACAGATTATGAAAGTAACAACTGCGATTATCAAGGCACATACAATAGCCATAGCAAGACCGTAATCAGCAATGGTAAATCCAACAGAAAGAGCGTCTATGGACGTTGCTACACCCTGAACAAGTAGTCCTGCAATTCCCATTTCTTTTTTGTCGCAGTCGCAGGCATCATTTTTGAAGCAGTCAAAAATCATTTTACCTCCGATATAACAAAGAAGAATAAGTGCTATCCACGGTATAAATTTTTCAAAAGCCTGAAAGTATTGAACTATTGTATGTACGCATATCCATCCAATCAATGGCATAAGAGCCTGAAATACTGAAAATACTCCTGCAATACCAACTCTTTTTCCGAGTTTCATTTTAGGCTCGTTTAAGCCGTTTGCCAAAGATACCGAAAACGCATCCATTGCAAGTCCGACGCCAAGCAAAATGCTGTTGAAGAAAAATACAAAATTCCAATCCATTTTTTTATTACCGTCCTTATATTAAAAAGAGGTACAGTTCTATACTGTACCGAGATCTTCGTTTTCAGATTTGAATCAACAGATAACTTATCTGAAATGTTCCTAACAAGTATATCAAAATTATAATTGGTTGTCAAGCGTGTTTTCGTAATTGTCGAAAATAACCTGTATTTTTTATGTTAAATCATTGACTAACAGTTTTTTTTATGGTATAATTATCATAAATAATTAAAATTTATTATTTGAAATGATTGAGGTTTTGATATGAAATTTAATGAGCTGTTTGGAAATGCCGTATGGGTATCACCCAACGGGAAAAGTGATACTCCATACATAAGAGGTGAGTTTAAAACAGAAAAAGAAATCAATAATGCTGAAATTATTATTTGCGGCTTAGGTTTCTTTGAATTGACTCTTAACGGCAAAAAAGTCAGCGATGACCTTTTCACTCCTGCAAATACAGACTATCATCCTGCGGAAAGACATTGTCAAAAGGCATATGGAGAGATTCTTTCTCACAGAATCTATTGTATGAAGTACGATGTCAAAGAATACCTTTCCGAAGAAAACTGTATTGGCGTAGCTTTGGGACCCGGTTGGTATAAAAATGACGGTTATGATACTTTTGGTTGGAATTTTTCCTATGGAGAAGTAAAGCTTGCTTACAAATTAACTGTAGAATATGCAGACGGTACGGCAGATGAATTTGTTTCTTCCGTAAATAATCTTAAATGGACTCAAAGCCCATATGTTATTTCAAGAATTAAAAAAGGCGATCATCAGGATTTTGATAAATACAGATTAGACGGTTGGAATCTTGTCGGATATGATGATTCCGATTGGAATATTCTTGAAGAAGTTTCAATTCCGGATACAGAATTTTACATACAGGATTGTCCTTCCGATAAAGTCATAAGAACAATTACTCCCAAATTGATCAAAGAAACGGAAAATGGTTTTATTTACGATATGGGTGAAAATATTTCTGGAACACCTGTAATAAAAGCTAAAAACAATCAGGTTCAGACTATTGAATTGGTTTGCTCCGAAAGACTTGATGAAAACGGAAATATCGAAGAATATACAACTCACGGTCAACACAGTACGTTTATTACAGACGAAACAGACAGGGAATATAAACTCAAGTTTGCCGTGTATGCTTTCAGATATGCAATGGTGAGCAAAAATGCAGAGATCGTTGATTGTGAAGTTATTCATTCTGATCTACCCATAACTTCAGGCTTTAAATGCGATAATGAAATTCTTAATTGGCTTTATGATGCTTATTTAAGAACACAGCTTGATAATATCCATTGTTGTATACCTTCCGACTGTCCCCATATTGAAAGACTCGGTTATACTGGTGACGGAGAGCTTACTTGCGAATGTGCAATGATGATGCTTGACTCTGAAAAAATGTATAGAAAATGGCTTGAAGACATTTCTGACTGTCAGGATACTGTCAGTGGACATGTTCAGTATACAGCGCCTTATTCACAGAGTGGCGGTGGACCGGGCGGCTGGGGTTGTGCTATAATTGAAGTTCCGTATACGTTCTATAAGATATTCGGAGATATGAGTGTGTTGGAAAAATTTATATCCAAGACATTAAAATATTTTGAATATCTTGATGCACATAGTGAAAATGATCTTGTAGTAAGTGATCAGCCGGGACTTTGGTGTTTGGGTGATTGGTGCACTCCCGAAGAGATCAAAATTCCTCAGCCTTTTGTAAATAACTATTTCTATATTAAGAGCATTAACAGAGTTTTGGAATATTGCGAAATAGCAGGGAATAGCGAACTTCTTGAAAAAATGGAAGACCTTAAGAGCAGAAAAATAAAAGCTCTTATTGATAATTATTTTGACGAAAAAACAGGGGATTTTGCTGAAAATATTCAAGGTGCGAATGCTTTTGCTTTTGACCTCGGTCTCGGTGATGAAAGAACCTTTGAACATATAGTAAGCAGATATAAGGAGTACGGAATGTACGATACGGGTATTTTCGGCACGGATATCGTAACAAGAGTACTTTTTGAGAACGATCAGGGGCAGCTTGCATATGACCTTATGACATCAAAGAAGATCTATTCATTTAATACATGGTTGCAGGCGGGAAGTACTACTTTACCTGAATATTGGACTTTTAAAAGATCTCAGAATCATCCGATGTTCGGCGCTGTGACAAAATATTTGTTTACACACATTCTTGGTATAACAAATGATGATTGCGGCTACAACTCCGTTACTATTGAACCGAAATTTGCGGAAGGTCTTAATTTTGCAGAAGGGTATCTTACTGTTAAAAACGGAAAGCTTTCTGTAAAATATACAAAGTCAGAATCTTCCATACATATGGAGATCGTTATACCTGAAAATACAACAGCATCTCTTGTATATAAAGATAAAAGCTATGAGCTTGATGCTGGTCTTACAAACTTTGTTTTAAGTTTATAATCAGAATATTTTAAAAATATCAATGTGAATAAATATTAAACTAACTGTAAATCGGCTTGAATTTTTTATACATATATGGTAAAATGTTAAAGAAATTAAAAGAACTATCGCTACTTAACGGTAGCAGAATGGAGATAACTATGAACAGACTCGATTTAGTAAATGTTAAACAGGGTACAAAATCTCTTCCACGTTTTTCTCAGGGAAATACGCTTCCTTTGGTTCAGAGACCTTTCGGTATGGCCGCTTTTGCACCTCAGACAGAGAGAAATATGGGTTACGGAAACGGTAACTGGTGGTATCATCCCGAATCCCACAGCCTTGAGGGTATTCGTCTTACACATCAGCCCAGCCCTTGGATTCAGGACTACGGCACATTTTTGATGACACCTCAGAATGATATAATCGCAGATAATAATTCCGCTGCATGGAGCGGTTACAGACCTTCCGAAGCGGTTATTACTCCTTCATATCTTAATTATTATTTCCTTCGTTCCATGTGTGCTTTTGAGCTTACTCCCGTGGAACGCGGTGCGAAAGCAAGATTGACATTTAAAACTGACAGAAAATCATGCCTTTCAATTCTGCCTCTTCTCGGTGAATACGGCTACGAGATCGTTCCCGAAAAGAATGAGATCATTGGTTACACAACAGGACATTCTCAGGATATTGCAGAAAACTTCAAAATGTATTTCGTTCTCAGATTCAGAGAAGGGGATATAGATTTTGAATCCACAAAGATCAGTGAAACAAACGGAACAAATAAGGGTTATATCCATATTTACCTTAACGGTAAGAGTGCTGAATTTGCTATTGGTACATCCTATATTTCTGCTGAGTATGCAGAAAGAGTTATAGATAAAGAGATCAACGGTCGTTCTTTTGATGAGATTCGTGCTGAGAACGACAGCATTTGGGAAGGATATCTTAACAGAATCGATGCGAAATTCGACGATGCTAAGATCGAAAAGACATTCTATACATGTCTCTGGCGTACATTCCTCTATCCCCATAAATGCTATGAATACGATGAAAACGGAAATATGGTTCACTACACACCCATTAACGGTAAAGTAAATGCAGGCCCAAGATATACAGATAACGGTTTCTGGGATACGGCAAGAACTGTATATCCTCTTTATGCACTTATTGCCCGTGACGAATATGCTGAAATGCTTAAAGGTTTCGTAAATGACTACCGTGAATGCGGTTGGCTTCCCAGATGGCTCTCTCTCGGTGAAGTTGGTTGTATGCCTTCTACCTTTATTGATGCAGTTATAGCACATGCAGTTGTAAACGGAATCGGTGACCGTAAGGATTGGGAAGACGGACTTGAAGGTATGCTCAAACATGCAAATGTTGACGGACCTCTTCCAAGATTCGGCCGTAACGGTGCGGAATCCTATGTTAAGTTGGGTTATGTTCCCCGTAATGAACAGAAAGAGTCTGTAAACCTTACTCTTGATGCAGCTTACGGTGACTGGTGTATTGCAGTTATTGCAGAAGCTCTCGGACGTAATGAGCTTATCCCCGAATATATGAGACGTTCAAAGAACTACGCAAATCTCTTTGATAAAGAAACAGGATTTATGCGCGGACGTGATACTGAAGGTAAAATGGCAGATAATTTCGATCCCGTAAAATGGGGTGGGGAATACACAGAAGGCTCTGCATGGCAGTCAACCTTTGCTGTACCTCATGACGTTGAAGGTCTTGCTGAGCTCTATGGCGGCAAAGAACAGTTCTTCAAGAAGCTTGACGATTTCTTTGCTTGCGCTCCTGAGTACCGTTGTACAGGTTATGGAATAGAGATTCATGAAATGACTGAATTTGCGGCTGTAGATTACGGTCAGTGCGCTATTTCAAATCAGCCTTCATTCCATATACCTTATATGTATGCGGCTCTCGGAGACGTTGAGAAGACCCGTTATTGGGTTCACAAAATGGCTCTTGAAGCTTTCTCATGGGAAGATGACGGATTCCCCGGTGACGAAGATAACGGAACAACTGCCGCATGGTATGTATTCGTATGTCTCGGTCTTTATCCTCTTTGCCCAGGTAAGAAAGAACTCCTCGAAGTTCCCGGTCTTGCAAAAGAATGGAAGATCAATAAATAAGTTTTATATAAAACATACCGCATGGACAGTAATCGTCCATGCGGTATGTTTTGCAGTTTTAAAGAGTTTCATCCCAACTATAGACAGTGAGGAACTAAAATTTAAAGGGGTCTTTTTCTATGTAATCGATATAAAACCAAAACCTCTTATTATCAATTTCAAAAACGGAAACATTATAAGTTTGGTAATCCCAAGGTTCAATTCCCGCAAAATCAATTATTTTAAAACCGAGGTAGTTATTACTGACAGAACTTTTTACGCAGTAATATTTATTGAATTCTATATTATCTGCAAATTTAATTATATCTAATGTTTTACCATCGTCTCTTGTGAATATGCCAAGGAAATCTATTCCTTTTCCTTTTTTTACAAGACACGCAGTTTCTATATAAAATTCACCTTTTTTTATATTAAAATAGTTAATCAGCTCATATTCAGAATAATTAAGAGACAGTATATCCGTCAATTTCTTTTTATAATCAATATTTGATTTATTTTCAGATATCAACAAGTTTTCCTTGTTTTGTAAATAGTCTCCTGATTCTATTTCTTTTGATCTGTTACAGTATTGTTTATATAATAACTTTTGTTCGTTTTTTTCAAATTCATCATAGTATGCTACAATAAATCGGTCAGAATAAGCTTTCAATAAGTCTTCTAAATCACTTTTATATAAGTTGAGCATTTTTTCTGTAATATATACTATTGCATCTGTTTTTTCTAATAAAATCTGCAGAATATCTGCCGAAAAGAAATCACAACAAAGATCCAAATCTAAGCTGAAAATAGGAATCGGAAGAGGATAGGTAGAATCAGATCTTATTCCATTACTTAAATGCTCATATCTATCAAAAGTTAAAATTATTGCTCTTTGCCTTTTATTTTTATCAAGAACAGGTGAATATCCCTTGCTATAAACAGCTCCCACTATTTTGATTCCTTTTATTCTATCATATGAAACTTTACGATAGACAAATCTTGCCCATCTGATTTTGATTTCATCGTCACAAAACTGACAATTAACAAAATTATTTATACAGAACATCAAGAAAATAAGAGATACAGCAAATGTCAATACACCATAAAGAATAAGTGATTCTAAAAACAAATCATGTGCTGCAATAAGTAATACACCGAATAAAATTGAACTAACACATAATCCAATTATGAGGAAATGTATCATATTTTTTGTGGGAGACCTGAAAAGTCTCCATGTATCTGTCTGTTTCAAAATGAATCTCCTATAAAATATAAACTATTGTAGTAGAATATATATCGGATTTGCTGTTACTCTGTTGAGTACATCATAAGTATAACAGAATTTCTCATTTTTGTCAAGATGTGTCTCTTCTGAAATTCTGCCAAGAATTTACTCCAAGAATATTCTGACATAAAAATTTCCTCTCCGGGATATCCCGGAGAGGA
>JAZSMD010000016.1:0-18875 GCA_045535665.1 Eubacteriales bacterium | reverse complement strand
GTGTTGATACTGGTTTCCGTAAAAACCTTTAACTCTGTAGTGGGGAAGCATTGTTGATACAAGAACTGTTTCAACCTCGGGGAACGCTTTCTGAACCTGACTTGTAAGGTTTGTGATTGATTCTGTGAATTTTTCCATGCTTGAACCGCCTTCGTTCATTCCGAATGCAAGAACAAACAAATCGGGGTTATATGCAAGAACTCTTTCCGAAAGATTTTCTCTTCCCCAGGAAGAAGTCGTACCGCCTACTGCGGTGTTTATATAGTGGATAACTTTTTCGCCGCTGAGAGGGGTTTGTGTCAAGTCGAAATTGAAGGGGTCTGCTTCTTTGCTTACAGAGTATCCGTATTTTTTCGCTATGAATTCAGTAATTATCTGTGCAAAACTCGGTGCGTTGGGAGTTGTTCCCATTGGACCTGAGGAGTTTGCTCCCGTAGTGATACTGTCACCGTAAAATACCACGGTTACTTCTTCGCCATTTTCAAGCTTCTTAATGAAATTCTTTATTTTTTCGCTTTGTGCTGTTGGGCGAGGACCTTCCCACGTTCCCGAATGTCTGTATGTAACAACGACCTGCCAATTTGTCATTGTTGTGCCTTCACCGAATAATATATATTTGTGACCGTCAACAGTACTTTCAAAAGCTCCCTTTTCTTCTGTTTCGGGGTAATATATTTCTTCGCTCATTACGGGGATTGAGGTGTTGGGACATAAAGCAATTTTTCCGTCTATAAGCTCCCAGTCTTTACCTTTTATGTATTCAGTTTTCATGTCATAGGAATAAACGGCATATATCTCTTCCGCAGGGTAGAAAAGGGACTTCGTTCTTACAAGTTCAGAATCAAATGCAGGAATATCCGCTCCTTTTTCCGAAGTTCTTTTGAGAATAACAGTATCGTCTGAATCCATAAACATTATGGATTCGTTTGTTATAATATTTCCGTTCCACAGGGGATTTGCGTAATCGTCCAAAACGTATTCTGTAGAAACGGTGTATGCCGGGGTTTTGATCTCTTCGTTGTTTTCAGTTGAGGGCTTGTTTTCGCAGGCTGTTGCCGATAATAGAATTGCAGATGCGCACATAAGACATAAAGCTCCTTTTTTCATTTTGTTATAGTTCTTTGTCTGAATAATCAATTTAAACTCTCCTTAATGCTTTGTTTTTTCGTTTGAATTTAAATGCTTATAATAATTATATCATATTAAAAATGTGTTGTCAATATCGTTTTTATCGTAAATTATAAATAAACAGTTTTTTCTTTTTTAAAACTTTGCATTCGTCTTTTGGTGTTGTTGAATTGGCAAATTGAGGTCAGCTTAAAGAACCGACCTCAAAATATTATTTACCTAAAGAGAAGACATGTTTTCCTATTCTTGTTGTTATGGGCAGAGTTCTTATCCATGCATTTGTTGCTGTTTGTGGATTATAATAATAAATACATCCACCTGTGGGGTCACTTCCTGCCAAAGCCTCTCTTGCGGCTCTGTAGGCGCTGTCTGCAATGGGTTGGTCGAATTGACCGTCATCAAGGGCAGTAAATGCTCCTTTTTGGTATATAACACCTGCAATTGTATTGGGAAATGATGGATGATCCACACGGTTAAGAACTACCGCCCCTACAGCAACTTGTCCGCTGTAAGGTTCACCTCTTGCCTCTGCGGAAATAATTCGAGCCAACAAGTATTCATCGTTGCTTGACGTGGAGTTCTGACCGCTTGAAGATGCTCCCGAAGTGGATAATCCCAAAGCTTTCAATGTTTGAGACCCTACTATTCCATCAGCTGTTAATCTGTTCTTTTTTTGGAAGGAAGATACCGCAGATTTTGTTTCCGAACCGAATACTCCGTCTACAGCACCTGCATAATAGCCCCAATTTTTTAGTTTTGATTGAATTGTTTTTACATCATTTCCCCTTGAGCCATATTTTATCGGGATAGATGAAACCGTGTTTGACCCCGAACCTGAAGAGCTTGAGGCTATACCCATGGCTCTTAGAGTTTGAAGTCCTGCAATTCCGTCAACTGAAAGACCGTTTTTCTGTTGGAAAAGCTTGACCGCATTTTGAGTCTGAGTTCCAAAAATACCGTCAATCTCTCCGAAATAATATCCCCAATTTTTCAGCTTTTTCTGTATTTGTGTTACTTCGCTTCCTGTAGATCCGTATTTGGAAAGTGCCTCGGTTTTATTTGATGGGAATAGTGTTAAACAGATTATTATCATTGCCGAAAATACTGTCAGGAAAATTGTTGATATGATTACTGTCTTTTTCATAGAAATCTCCTTTTGTTTACTGTTTTTTTGTTTATATTATACCTTTTTATGAAGTCTTTATACTTAAATCTTAAATAAAATCTAATTATTTCAAAAACCCCTTTTTAGGTCTTGCTTTTTCGACAGATTTGGTGTATAATTTTAGTATCATGAGGTTTTGTCGCCTTGTTGCTTTTTTGAGAATTTACCTCTGCGACAAAGTCAGTGAAATATATACAATTACTTTAATTTCAGCATTTCAGCTGTGGAGATAGTCATGTCAGATAATAACAAAAATAGCAGTAGATCAGATCGTTTTTTTGAAGCACGAAGGCAAATTATCGATTCGGAGTTTTCAAACTTGAATGATATGCAGCGTAAGGCTGTTTATGCCAATGACGGCCCTGTTCTTATTTTGGCAGGTGCCGGAAGCGGTAAAACAACAACAATAATCAGTAAAATAGGATATCTTATAAAATACGGTAACTCTTATAATTCAACAAATATTCCTGAAGATATTTCGGATAATGATGTTGAATTGCTTGAATCTGCCGTAAAAAATGAGTCTTTGAGAGCAGGTTCCCGCTACGAACAGTTAATGAGTGAAAACTGTATTCCTTCAGAAAATCTTCTTGCGATTACTTTTACAAACAAAGCTGCAAATGAAATGAAAGAAAGACTTCAGGCAAAGTATGATATTTCATCAAGACAACTGTGGGCTCTTACTTTTCATTCAACTTGCGTAAGAATTTTGAGAATGTATGCGGAGCTTTTGGGCTATAACAGTAATTTTACCATTTATGATGATGTTGACAGTCAGAAGCTTATAGATAATATCATAAAAAAGAAAAATTTAGGAGAAAAATATAATTCAAAAGTTATTGCAAGAATTATTTCAAGAGCAAAAACTTCTCTTGCAGATTGCGAAACTTATACCTACGAAGGAGAATTTCCTCAGCTTCCCGAGATTTATAGTCAGTATACAAAAGAATTAAAGGATGCAAATGCCTTTGACTTTGACGACCTTCTCCGTTATACAGTAAAGCTCCTTTCGGAAAATGAACGTGTAAGAAAAAATCTCCATAACCGTTTTAAATATGTCCTTGTTGATGAATATCAGGATACGAACCCCTTGCAGTATAAACTCATTTCTCTTTTAAGTCATGACGGTCACATTTGTGTTGTAGGTGACGATGACCAGAGTATTTACAGGTTTATGGGTGCTTCCGTTGAAAATATTTTGGGATTTGAGCATTCTTTTGAAGGTACAGAAGTTATTCGTCTTGAACAGAATTACCGTTCCACAAAAATTATTCTTGATGCCGCAAATGCAGTTATTTCCAATAATGTAAAACGTAAAGGGAAGAATATGTGGACAACAAATGACGAGGGAGAAAAACTCGTTGTTTGTAATTTACCCACCCAGTATGAAGAAAGTGAATTTATCGTAAAGTCGATCCTTACCGGAATTTCAACGGATAACCGTTCTTATAATGATTTCTGCGTTCTTTACAGAACGAACGCACAGTCCACTTCCGTGGAAATGGCTCTTAAAGGACACGGTATTCCTTACAAAGTGTTTGGTGGACAACCGTTCTTCAAGCGTAAAGAAATTCAGGATATTCTGGCATATTTCAACGTTATCAATAACCCCAATGACAGAACACGTCTTGTAAGAATAATTAACGAACCCAAGCGCGGAATAGGTGAGACAAGTATCGATAAAGTAATTGAAGTTTCAAATGCGAGAGGAATTCCTCTTTTTGACGTTATCAAAAACGCTCACAGTTTCCCGGAACTTCAGAGAGCTTCCGAAAAGCTCGTTAAATTTGCGGCTATGATAGAAGATTTTCAGGAAAAGGCGAGAACCTCAACTGTTTCCGAGCTGTTTACATACGTTGTAAACACCATTGAGTATGAGAAAATGCTTATTCATTCATACCAGCTTACAGAGTCTGAAAACAGAATCCTTAATGTAAGAGAGCTTTTCAATAATATCGTTCAGTATGAAAAGGGTGCGGAAACCCCCTCTCTTCTCGGATATCTTGAAGATACTGCTCTTATCAGCGCCATAGATAATCTTGACGAAAATGAAGCCGCTGTAACTTTAATGACTATGCATTGTGCAAAGGGGCTTGAATTTGACGTTGTTTTCCTTCCCGGATTTGAAGAGGGTATTTTTCCATCACCTCAGTCCGTTTACGAAGATGGCGGACTTGAAGAGGAAAGAAGACTTTGCTACGTCGCATTAACAAGAGCTCGTAAGAGACTTTACATCGTTTCCGTTTCTTCAAGAATGATCTATGGAAACCCAAGACCTTCATTCCCTTCAAGATTTATTAAAGAGATTCCTGAGGAATACATTGAACATAGAGATAAGAAACCTCTTGAAAGACTTAAACGTCCCGAAAAGAAGCTTGCGGACAAGATGATCTTCACAGGTACAGTAAATGTTCTGCCACAGCACGAAAAGAAGGACAAAGCTTCCTTTGCCGTTGGAGACAGAGTTAAACATAAAGTCTTCGGTGAAGGTGAGATACTTGCCGTTACCGAAATGTCCTCGGATACTCTTGTTGAAGTGAAATTTGAAAAAGTCGGAGTTAAGAAGCTCATGACTAATTTTGCAAAGCTTGTAAAGATTTAATTATAGAAAAGGAAGAATTTATGACAGAGTTAATTATTGCATGTGCTGTTTTATCTGCACTCAGTATTATCCTTATTGTTATTTGCCTTGTAATGATCCTGAAACTTAAGAATTCACAGGGTGAAGACGATTCAGATAAGAAACTTGATCAGACAAGGCGAGAACTTGAACACCGTCTTGACAGCGTACAGCAAAACGTTACAGCGGTTATAAATGAAAGTCTTCGAACTAATTCTCAGGTTCAACAGCAGTCACTCAGTTCATTCGGTGAACAGATATCCATTATTTCAAAGGGTATAGATCAAAGAATGTCTGAACTCAGAACTTCGCAAGATTCAAGACTTGAATCTGTAAGAAATTCTGTTGCAGATTCAATAAAACAGCTTCAGGAAGATAACAGAAAGCAACTTGATGAGATACGTCTTTCTGTTGACGAAAAACTTCAGAAAACACTTAATGAGCGAGTAAGCGAATCATTTAAGCTTGTTGGAAGTCAGCTAGAACAGGTGCACAAGAGTCTTGGTGAGATGCAAACGCTTGCAAATGGTGTGGGTGACCTTAAAAAGATCCTTTCCAATGTTAAAACACGCGGTATTTTCGGTGAAATGCAGCTTTCAAGAATACTTGAACAGATACTTACACCTGAACAGTACGTTACTAACTTTGCTACAAAGGTGGGAAGTCGTGATGTCGTTGAATTTGCGGTGAAGCTTCCCGGAAAAGGGGAGTACGATTCTCCCGTATATTTGCCAATAGATGCAAAATTCCCTCTTGACGTTTATAATGCACTTCTTGATGCTTATGATACTTCCGATAATGTACAGATAGATCATGCCTCAAAGGCTCTTGAGACTATTATTAAGAAAAATGCAAAGGATATAAGGGATAAATACATAGACCCGCCCAATACTACTGATTTTGCAATTATGTTCTTACCAACGGAAAGTCTTTATGCGGAAGTTGTAAGACGTCCCGGACTTCTGGAAACAATAGCAAGAGACTACAGCATAAATATTGCAGGACCTACAACTATTTCTGCATTACTCAACAGTTTGCAGATGGGCTTCAGAACCCTTGCAATTGAAAAGCGTTCACATGAGGTATGGAATCTTCTTGGTGCAATTAAAACAGAATTTGGTAACTTTGAAAGCGCTCTGCATGCTGTCAAAAAGAGATTCGATTCCGCCGACAGTGAGCTTAATAAGCTTATGACCACAAGAACCAGAGCCGTTATGCGTAAACTTAAAAGTGTAGAAGCTATGCCCGAAGCCGAGGCTCATAAAGTTCTTGGTCTTGGGGAAGATGACGAAAGTGTTGCTTTTGATGGAGACATTTAATTATGATATATCTTGACAGTGCCGCAACAACAAAAGTATTGCCTCAGGCGGCAGAGGCAGCTGTTGAAGCAATGTGTGAAAATTACGGCAATCCTTCATCTTTGCATAGGGAAGGTTTTGTTGCTTCCAAAAGACTTGATTATTGCAGAAAGACCATAGCTTCTGCCGCAGGTGTTGAAGAATCTTGTTTGTATTTTACGTCAGGAGGCTCTGCCTCAAATAACTTGGCAATAAAAGGTTTTCTTTCAAACAGGCGTCGAGGAAAGGTTATAACCTCTGCTTATGAACATCCCTCGGTTTTGGAATGCTTCAAGCTCTTTGAAGAAAAGCTTGATATAGTTTATCTTGAACCGACAAACGGTATAATTACGGAAGAAAGTCTTCTTAAGGTTCTTGATCAGGATACTATATTTGTAAGTATCATGCACGTAAATAACGAAACAGGTGCGATAAATCCCGTAAAGGATCTGTGTAAGCTTACGAAGAAGCTTTCACCCGCAGTATTCCACACGGATGCGGTGCAAGGCTTTTTAAAAGAAGATATTTCCTATTCCTTTGCCGATATGGCAAGTTTTTCGGGACATAAAAATCATGCCCCCAAGGGTATCGGTGCTTTGTATGTGAAAAAGGGTATAAAGCTTATGCCTGTAATTAGCGGTGGCGGTCAGGAAAAGGGCCTTGCATCGGGAACAGAAAATCTTCCGGGTGCGGAAGCTTGGGCAGAGGCTGTGAATATTCAGTTGCCCGAAAAGGCAGCTCATAAAAACCATGCCGCAAAGCTGAAGGCCTTAACGAAAGAGCTTTTGGCTGATACAGGATATATTGAGATTTCGCCCGAAAAATCCTCTCCTTACGTATTGAATTTGGTGTATCCCGAATATTTATCCGAAAATCTGCTTCATTATTTGTCTGAAAGAGATATTTGTGTTTCAACAGGTTCTGCTTGCTCCTCTAAAAAAGCAAATCATGTTTTTAAGGCTATCGGAATGCCCGAATATTCAAAGGCAGCGCTCCGAATCAGCTATTCGTTTGACAACACGGAAGACGAGATCCGCCGTTTCTGTGTGGTTTTAAAGCAAGGTCTTGCGGAAATTATTAAAGTTCGTTAATATCCACAGAAAGGCACGGTCAAAATGAAAGAAGTAATCCTTATAAAGCTCGGTGAACTCGTTCTTAAAGGGCTCAACAGAAATAAATTTGAAGATCTGCTTTTGAAGAATATCAGATCTTCCATGAAAAAATTCGGCACAGCAAAAGTAAAAGCCGCACAATCCACAGTTTACGTTGAATTTGAAGAAGATGATGTGGATATGGATGCGGTTCTTGAGTCATGTGCAAGAATCTTCGGTATTGTTACCGTTGTTAAATCCGCTAAAACGAATATTGATTTTGAAAATATCAAAGAAAAAACCAAGTCCTATTTGAGAATGGATCTTATGACGGCTAAAACATTTAAGGTCAATGCTAAAAGGGCAGATAAAAGCTACCCCTTGAATTCTCCTCAGATAATGGCACTTATGGGTGAATATCTGTTGGATGAATTTCCAAATTTGAAGGTTGATGTTCATAATCCCGAACTCACCGTAACAGTTGAGATAAGAGAAGGTTTTGCATATATTCACGCCGATCCAATCAGAGGTGCGGGCGGTTTGCCATGCGGAATCAGTGGTCATGCTCTTTTGATGTTGTCCGGAGGTATTGACAGTCCCGTTGCTGGTTACGCCATGGCAAAACGAGGTCTCAGAATTTCGTCTATACATTTTGAAAGCCCTCCATATACAAGTGAAAGAGCCCGTGACAAGGTAATGTCACTTGCAGGCGTTTTGCGTGAATATTGCGGCCATATGGATGTTTTTGTTGTTCCTTTCACCGAAATTCAGGAGAAAATACGAGATTACTGCAATGAGGATTATTTTACGATAATTATGAGACGTTATATGCTCAGGATCGCTTGTGCTCTTGCAGAAAAGTATAATGCAAAAGCTGTAATTACCGGTGAAAGTCTTGGTCAGGTTGCATCTCAGACACTTGGGGCAATTGCCTGCACGGATGCTGTTGCTACAATGCCCGTATTCAGACCTTTAATCGGTACTGATAAGCAGGATATAATAAATGTTTCCAGACATATCGGAGCTTTTGATATTTCAGTTCTGCCTTATGAGGATTGTTGTACTGTATTTACTCCGAGACATCCCAAAACCAATCCGTCTATTGAAGAGGTTGAACGCGAAGAAGCAAAGCTTCCCGCAGATCTTCTTGACGGAATTATTGACAGAATTGAGAGGGTTTCAATATGACATCTTCCGAAACTCTTGTAACGCTGCTTCGCAGTAAAAAATTAAAGATCGCTTGTGCCGAATCCTGCACTGGTGGCTTGATGGCTAAAAAAATTACGGATATAAGTGGAAGCTCTGAAGTTTTTGAACTTGGAGTGGTTGCTTATGCTAACCGTATTAAAACTAAAATATTAGGTGTTCCTGCTGCTCTTTTGGAAGAAAAAGGTGCTGTTTGTGCAGAAGTTGCAGGCTTTATGGCTAAAGGTGTTTGCGTTCTTTCAGGAAGCGATATCGGTACTGGTATTACAGGAATTGCCGGTCCCGGAGGCGGAACTACCGAAAAGCCCGTAGGACTTGTATACGTTGCTGTATATGTAAAAAGCACCGATAAATTTTATGTTGGAGAGCTTCGTCTTGACGGAGACAGATATCAGATTCGTAATGCCACAGCTGAAAAGGTTATTTCAAAAGTAATCGAATTAGTCAGCAAGACTTAAAGAAAGGATATTTCCCATGAAACATACTGAATTTTATTCCAAGATAGCAAAATCTGAAACAGATTGCCGTTCAAGAAAATATATTTTACCTCAGAGAGTTGTATTTCAAAGCGGAAATGTGGTTGGATCGGAAAATATACTTGAGTCTGCAGTAAAGACAAATCCGATTTTTGAAAGAGAAAGAATCCAGGTTCATATGAACCACTCTCCAAACTGTGTTTTAAAAAATAAAGACGGCGTGAAATCCTCTGTTATTTTGGACTTTGGAATCGAAATGCATGGTTCTGTCCGTTTTATAGTTAAAAGTTGTAGCCCTAGTCGTGTTAATGTCAGACTCCGCTTCGGCGAATCCGTTTCGGAAACAATGGCAGAACTTTACGGAAAAACAAATGCTCAAAATGATCATGCAAACAGAGATTTTGTTTGGAATGTTGGTTTCCTCAGTGCGAATGAAACAAATGAATCAGGCTTCAGATTTGTAAAAATAGATCTTCTTGATGATGACGCGTCTTTGGAAATACAGTCTGTTACAGGTGTTTTGATATACAGAGATATTGAATTTAAGGGTTCTTTCGAATGTGATGACTCTCTTGTTAACGATATCTGGAATACGGCTGTACATACGACGCATATGTGTATGCAGGAATATCTTTGGGACGGAATCAAGCGTGACCGTCTTGTATGGATAGGCGATATGCAGATAGAGTGTTTAACTATTGCTTCTGTTTTCGGTTATAACGAAGTCGTTCCCAAATCTTTGGATCTTATCAGAGATATTACTCCCATCGGAACATGGATGAACGGAATTTCTTCCTATTCTTTGTGGTGGATCCTTATTCATTACGATTGGTATTTGAAATTCGGAAGTCTTGAATACCTTTCCGAACAGAGTGATTATCTTCTTTCACTTATTGATGTTATTGCAGGTCTTGTGAAAGATGACGGTTCTGAAAATATGCCTGAAGGCAGATTTATAGATTGGCCCAACAAAGCAAATCCTCAGGCAACACACGCAGGTCTTCAGGGAATGATGGTTCTTGCACTTGAAGCAGGTTCACACCTCGCTTCCGAGCTTTCTGCCGTTGAAACTGTTGAAAAATGCAAAGAAGCAATAGCAAAGCTTAAAACACATAAGCCATCTCCCAACGGTTCAAAACAGGCGGCATCATTACTTGCATATTCAGGTGTTGAAGATGCTAAGAAAATGGATGACAAAATCATTTCTGTAGACGGTGTAAAGGGATATTCAACATTTCTCGGTTATCACACCTTAGCTGCAAAAGCTATGGCAGGAAATTATTGCGGTGCCATTGATGCAATGAAAGAATATTGGGGCGGAATGCTTTCGATTGGCGCAACCTCTTTTTGGGAAGATTTCGATATAGATTGGCTTGAAAATGCATCAAGAATTGACGAAGTTGTACCTGAAGGAAAAGTGGATATTCACGGAAATTACGGTGGATACTGTTATGTCGGTCACCGTCACAGCCTTTGCCACGGTTGGGCTTCCGGTCCTGTTCCCTATATCATAAAATATGTTTTGGGTATAGAGATTCTTGAACCCGCTTGTAAAAAGATTCGTATCAGACCCAATATGAGTGGACTTAAGCATATCAAAGCTGTATATCCTACACCTTTCGGAAATATCAATATTCAGCTTGATATTTCGGATGACGGTTCTTTGATTAAAAAGATTGATGCTCCTGTTGAGATTGAAATAGAATAATAAGATATATAGTGTCGAAAATAAAGGAACAGCAACATGGTTTATTACATAGATAATATAAGGGGAGACGATTCCAACGACGGACTTTCTTCGATGACCCCAAAACAGGATTATCTGAAGCTTTCACTTAAAGCAGGGGATACGGTTCTCTTTAAGAGAGGAAGTATTTATCGCGGCGGATTGAAGGTCGTAAACGGAGAGATTCGCAGACCCGTTACTTATGACTCTTACGGTCCCGGAAGTAAACCTGTTTTTCTTGGGTCACAGTTTCTTGCAGATGAAGACCTTTGGAAAAAAGTAAAACGTAATGTCTGGGTCTTTGAGGGAGAACTTGAAGGAGAACCGGGGAATCTTATCTTCGACAACGGCAATACCTGTGGGGTAATGCGTTGGTCTGAAAAAGAAATAAAACATCAAGGCGAATGGTTTTTCTGCGAAGAAAACGGTGGTTTTAAATTGATGCTTTACAGTGCAAAAAATCCTGCAATTGCATATTCATCAATAGAATGTGCTTTAAAAAATGACGGTTTTCTTTGTACTGCAGAACATGATGTGCTTTTGCGTAATATCTGTTTTGAAAACTGCTCAACTCACGGTTTTGTGGCTTCATGTCAGAGAGTTACTATTGAAAAATGTGTTTTCAGATATATTGGTGGGGCAATTTTGAACAGAGAGAAGAAACTCCGATACGGAAATGCTGTTGATGTCTGGAATTTTGCCTTTGACTTAAGCATACGAAAATGCCTTTTCGATAATATTTACGATTCGGGAATAGCTCAACGTGGAGACAGCAAATGCGAACCCTTTGTGAATATGCTTTTTGAGAATAATTTATTTGTTAATTGCGGCCTTTCTGCGTATGAAGTTCGTGATAGAGTTCCCATAAATTCTTTGTTTTCCAAGAATATTTGTGTTAATGCAGGCGGTGGTTTTGCTTCAACCGGAGTGAAACTTCCCCGAATGTCTGAAATCTGGCCAAATCCCGTTGGACATCATATTTTTATTTGGAAAATAAACAGAATTACAGACGGGGGAAGTCTTGAAATTACACATAATACCATGAGTGAAGGTCCTTTAGGGGCAACAGTATTTTCGCTTGCAGCTCCCGAACCTGAAGAACAGGTTTCTATAAATTTCAACCGTTATTATGCAGAAAACGAAGGTCCTGTTTTCAGATACGGAGGGGAGTCCTATTTTTCATATGAGTTCCCAATGTACAGAATCAATACAGGTAACGATCTTCACAGTGAGATCGTTGAAGATGATATATACACCGAGATAGTATCCTGGTTTGAAAGCTGTTATTAAATTTGATATTTATATATTCACCGGAAAGTATTGAAAAACCGTTCTTTTCATTCGAAAAGAACGGTTTTTCATATAATTTATACAAACTTTCTGACTTCAGCTATAAACCTTTCATCAAGCTCTGAAAAGCGGTATCCTTTGTGGTAAATAAGTACATCTCTGTAGATCTTTTTGTTTTCGGAGCAATTTCTTTCCACAAGTCCATATCTGTCAAGCATTGTTGTTGGTGTGGGGGATACCCACATAAAAGTGTTTGGCAAACGGCTGAGAAGCTCCATCTGAGAGGCTCTTTCAAAAACGTAGATTCTCTTATCTACATATTCGGAAAGCTCTGCTTTTTTCGTGTCAATCAGTGGTAATGATGGTACATATGGGTCTGCATGAGCAATTTCTATGTAGTTTGAAAGTTCTTTGAGTTTAATGTCGTCCTCTTTGGATAATGGATTTTCGGGAGACATAAGAGCAACGTATGAAAACTCACGAATAAGCTCGCTTGAAAACCCCTTTTCATGGAAAAGTGTTTTGAAGTAAGACTCAAAAGGTTTTTGATACCGTATGATTCCAAGCTTATAGTCTTCCTGCAGCATATTATTTATGGCTCTCATTGAGTTTGTTTCTTTATAAAACAATTCCGCAGGCTCAGAAGTGCTTATTGACTTTGAAAATTCGGTAAAAGCTTCAGCAATATAGGCCGCTCTTGGTACAGAAACTGAAAAACTCTGCTTTTTATTGCTTGAGCCTTTATACATCATTTCTACAGCATCGACCTGGGCAATGATCTTGCGAGCATACATCATAAACTCTTCACCCTGAGGTGTAAGAGAAATACCTTTTGATGTACGTTTGAATATGGTTATACCCAAAGACTCTTCAAGTTCTTTTATTGCACGGCTGAGATTCGGCTGACCCATATAAAGGTTTTCAGCGGCTTTATTTATTGAGCGTGTTTTTTCTACTTCAACAGCATATTTCAAATGAAGTATGTTCATTTCATGTTTGCCTTCCTATATTATTAGTAATTGTTTATAATTATTATAACATAATCATGTTGTAAATTTAAGAAAAGAAGTAAAACTTTAAATGAATAAAAAATCAAAAAAGATTATCTTATATCAATTATTCTCATTAACGGCATTTTTTTTCTTGATTGATTTATAATAAATTCAGCAGCTTCAAGCTTTTTTGATTTAAGTGCGGGGGAGTTTTTATCGAAAACAAGTTCTATTGTTCCGTTTGTTTTAACTTCGTCACAAAGAGTCGCTTCAAGAATCTCAAAAAATTCTGAATAGGACTCTTTCCATTTTGCCGTAAGATCTATTGGGGAAATAATGATTCCACAAGGATATCCCGCATATGCAAGTTTGTTTATTCCGTGGATACGCGACCCCAACGGTGAAGTTTGAGGCTCTGAAAGTCGTATGATCTCTTCAGGGTTCATTTTCATACGGATTACAGTTCGGCCCTTATGCTTTGCAGTATAAATTTGTTCGGATGGAGCAAATGATGTTGCAAAAGTTATGAAACCTCTTTCTCCTTTTGCAAATTCCTCTATTACCCAAGGCAGGTTATCTGTTATCCTGTTTTCTGCAACAAGGTCGCTGAATTCTCCTATTTCAAACCATGAGTCACGGTTCTTTGCAGCCTCCGCAAGAAGACGGATCATTATTTCCTCTCTGTTTACATAAATATAAAAGCATTTTTTCTTACATCTTGGGTGATATCCTATTGCAGAGGTGAACGGAACAGAGACATCTGCAATCCGATTTCCCTGATAATAGGGCTCTCTGCCTCGTACTGTTAAATACAGAGAATCTTTTTCAATTTTAAAAAATTCACTTGCAGGCTCAAGCGGCTTGCGAATACTCGCTTTTTCAATTCCTTGCCAATCGGAATCGTGGTATTTACCTCTGAGAAAACCACCTAAGGGAAATCCTATGGATTCTCCGTCGTAATAGATTTTATTTAATGATAAAAAATCAAGTTCTGTCATAAGAATCTCCGCTCTGTCTTTATCTCTGATTATTATTTGCAAATATAGATATTATATTCATTTTTTTCTGAAAAGGCTTGACAAACGGATTTTTCTATGGTATAATATTTGTAATAAAAATACGGACGATTAGCTCAGCTGGTAGAGCATTCGCTTGACGTGCGAAGGGTCAGGGATTCGAGTTCCTTATCGTCCACCATAAAAAAGAATCCGATATCGGATTCTTTTTTTATCGAGATATAGTTTTTTTATATATAAAAAACATTATAATTCTATTGGTTTTTGTAAAATATGCCATATTTTACGAAAAACCGACTTTTAGCCGCGAAATTTATTTTAATTATTCTCGACCTTGAATTTTACTTCATTTCATGGTATACTTTGAATATAAAACCTCATTCGGTCTATTTTAATTTAAAATTCAGTCGCACTCAGCGACGGAAACGGAGCTAAAATTGAAGTATAAGAATGCAAAAGACGTTTTACCTGAAGAGCTTTTGGATGCCATTCAACAATATGCCGATGGTGAATTGCTCTATATCCCCAAGAAAACTGCCAGAAGTGCGTGGGGTGAAAAAAACGGTACTAGAAACGAACTTATGAGAAGAAATAAACGTATTGCCTGTGAGTATAAGCATGGTAAAACCCTTGATGAATTGTCCGACAGATATTGCCTGTCTTCGGATACTCTCAGGAAAATAATCATGAATACCACCGTTACTTGCTGTAACAAAGATTGTTCAAAATGAAGAAAACTGCCCGGAATGGACAGTTTTTTTGTTTTATATATTGTAATTTAGGGAAAAATATGGTATAATTATATCGTAAATAAAAATAGAAAGGCTTTTAAATATGACCAATCTAACAGAAAAACAGATCGCAAGAGAAGAAATCTATGACGGAGCCGTACTCCATGTAGTCAAAGACACCATTGAACTGCCCAACGGAAAACAGGGAATAAGAGAGTTTTGCCTTCATGTTGGTGCGGTATGTGTTCTTCCGTTACTTTCCGATAATACCGTTATTATGGAAAGACAGTTCAGATATGCACATCACCGTGTTTTTTTTGAGATTCCTGCGGGGAAGCTTAACTATAAAGGCGAAGACCCGCTTGAAGCTGCAAAAAGAGAGCTTCGTGAAGAAACAGGGGCAGTTGCAGGAAAATATACTTTCCTCGGTGAGCTTGATACTTCACCTGCACTTCTTGATGAGAAAATCCATATGTATCTTGCCGAAGATCTGACTTTCGGAGACAGAGATCTTGATGACGATGAATTTCTTGATGTTGAAAAAGTACCATTGGCTGATCTTTATAAAATGGTCATGGACGGAGAAATAAAAGATGCTAAAACCCAGATCACAGTTCTTAAGGTTTGGAATATGAAAAATAAATAAATTATGTTACGGGGAAAATTTTTTCATCAAAAACTTTCCCCGTAAAGCATATGCTCTTATGCTTTTGGAGATATATCGCTATATTTTTTTGATACCTACACAAAAAACAGGATTTGTGCTATAATATATATAATGACTTATTATGTTTATATATTAGATTAAGGAGTAATAAGAATGTCTAATCATAGAATTCATGAAACTGTAGATTCTATAGAATCGCTCGGCAGAGCTTTTGCAAATGTACGCGAGGCTCAGAAAGAATTTGCATCTTATACACAGGAACAGGTAGATAAGATCTTCCTTGCAGCGGCTTCTGCTGCAGATAAATTGCGTATTCCTCTTGCTAAATTTGCAGTAGAGGAGACAGGTATGGGCGTTGTAGAAGATAAGGTTATCAAAAACCATTATGCAGCTGAATATATTTACAATGCTTACAAAAATACAAAGACTTGCGGAATTATCGAAGAAGATACGGCCTTCGGTATAAAGAAGGTTGCTGAACCTATAGGCGTTGTTGCTGCTGTAATTCCCACAACAAACCCCACATCAACAGCTATTTTTAAATGCCTTCTTGCTCTTAAGACAAGAAATGGTATCATAATCAGTCCTCATCCACGTGCAAAGAAATGTACCATTGCAGCTGCTGAAGCAGTACTTAAGGCTGCTGTCGAAGCAGGTGCTCCCGAAGGTATTATTTCATGGATCGACGTACCAAGTCTTGAGCTTACCAATATGGTAATGAAAGAATCCGATATTATTCTTGCAACGGGGGGTCCCGGCATGGTTAAGGCCGCATATTCCAGCGGAAAACCTGCTATTGGTGTAGGTGCAGGTAATACTCCCGCAATAATTGACGAATCTGCTGATATCCTTCTTGCAGTAAACTCAATTATTCATTCCAAAACTTTTGATAACGGTATGATATGTGCTTCCGAACAGTCCGTTATTGTTCTTGATAAAGTATATGATGCTGTAAAGACTGAATTTGAGGCAAGAGGCTGTTATTTCCTTAATGAAGAAGAGCTTGAAAAGGTTCGTAAAACAATTATCATCAACGGTGCACTCAATGCAAAGATCGTAGGTCAAAAAGCTTATACAATTGCAAAGCTTTCAGGTGTTGAAGTTCCCGAAAATACAAAAATACTTATCGGTGAAGTTGAAAGTGTTGATCTTTCCGAAGAATTTGCTCATGAAAAGCTTTCTCCCGTACTTGCAATGTATAAAGCTTCAGATTTCAATGAAGCTCTTGATAAAGCTGACAGACTTATTGCTGACGGTGGTTTCGGTCATACATCTTCCGTTTACCTTAATGCAATTACTGAAAAAGAAAAAATAAATGTATTTGCCGAAAGAATGAAGACTTGCCGTATTCTCGTGAATACACCTTCTTCTCATGGCGGTATCGGTGACCTTTATAACTTCAAACTTGCACCTTCTCTTACTCTGGGTTGCGGTTCCTGGGGCGGTAACAGCGTTTCCGAAAACGTAGGTGTAAAACATCTTTTAAACATCAAAACAGTTGCCGAAAGAAGGGAAAATATGCTCTGGTTCCGTGCTCCTCAGAAAGTTTATATCAAAAAAGGCTGTCTCCCCGTTGCTCTTGATGAGCTTAAGACAGTTATGAATAAAAAGAAAGTATTTATCGTAACAGACAATTTCCTTTACTCCAACGGTTATACAAAACCCATTACAGATAAGCTTGACGAAATGGGTATTTCTTACACAGCATTCTGGGATGTTGAACCTGACCCAACTCTTGCTTCCGCTAAAGCAGGTGCGGCTCTTATGCAGAGCTTCAAGCCCGATTGCATCATTGCTCTCGGTGGCGGTTCCGCAATGGATGCGGCTAAGATTATGTGGGTTCTTTACGAACATCCCGAAGCAGACTTTATGGATATGGCAATGAGATTTATTGATATCCGTAAGAGAATCTATACCTTCCCCAAAATGGGAGAAAAAGCTTGCTTTATTGCGATTCCTACATCTGCGGGTACAGGTTCAGAGGTTACACCATTTGCTGTTATTACAGATGAAAAAACGGGCGTTAAGTATCCTCTCGCTGACTACGAACTCCTTCCAAATATGGCAATTATTGATGCTGATTACCATATGTCCGCACCTAAAGGTCTTACAGCTGCATCCGGTATCGATGCCGTAACTCATGCGGTTGAAGCGTATGCTGCGATGCTTGCAACAGACTATACAGACAGTCTCGCTCTCGGTGCATTGAAAGTTATCTTTGAATATCTTCCCAGAGCTTACGAAAACGGTCAGACAGACGTTGAAGCCCGTGAAAAAATGGCAAATGCCGCTACAATGGCAGGTATGGCTTTTGCAAATGCATTCCTTGGTGTATGCCACTCTATGGCACATAAATTGGGTGCATTCCATCATTTGCCCCACGGCGTTGCAAACGCACTTCTTATCAATGAAGTAATTCGTTTTAACTCCAGCGAAACTCCCGTTAAAATGGGTACATTCTCTCAGTACGATCATCCTCATACGCTTGCTCGTTATGCTGAAATTGCAGATCATCTTGGTCTCGGTGGTACAACAAACGAAGAGAAAACAGAAAATCTTATTAAAGCTATAGATGAATTGAAAGAAAAGGTCGGAATCAAGAAAACAATTAAGGATTACGGAATTGACGAATCCGATTTCCTTTCCCGTCTTGACGAAATGGTTGAACAGGCATTTGACGACCAGTGTACAGGTGCTAACCCCAGATATCCTCTTATGAGTGAGATTAAACAGATGTATCTTAATGCATATTACGGAACAAACGAAAGAGTATAAGGAGGAAAACTATGAATCTTGATAATGTAATAGCTGTAAGAGCCAATAAGACCGTTTACCGTGACGGTAATATGACTATCAAACTTTTCAATGAAAATGTTTCCAAAGCAGATGTTCTTAATGAAGCTCTTAATCAGGCAAGAATCGAAGAAACAGGATTGAATATCCCCAAAGTAATCGAAGTAGTAAAAATTGAAGGTAAATGGGCTATAATTCTTGAGTATATCGAAGGAAAGTCTCTTGAACAGCTTATGTCTGAAAATCCCGATAAAAAAGCGGAATATATAGATCTTCTTGTTGATCTTCAGATGAAAGTTCATTCAAAGAAATCTCCCTTACTCAACAAGCTTAAGGATAAAATGAACAGAAAAATCAGCGAGGCAGACCTTGATGCAACAACAAGATACGAGCTTCATACTCGTCTTGAAGGTATGCCCAAGCATACAAAGGTTTGTCACGGTGACTTTAATCCCTCAAATATCATTATAGAAAAGACAACAGGCAAGCCTTATATTATAGACTGGGCCCATGCCACGCAGGGTAACGCATCTGCCGACACAGCGAGAACCTATCTTCTTTTCAAACTTGCAAAAGCTGATGACCTTGCTGAAAAGTACATGAAGCTTTTCTGCAAAAAGAGCGATACGGCAAGACA
>JAZSMD010000023.1:0-39298 GCA_045535665.1 Eubacteriales bacterium | reverse complement strand
CTGACCTTGTGCCGAAGTTCAGGAACATGACCATGGTAAGGACAAAAGTACCGAACAACGCAAAAAGAAGTGTCAGTACGATTTGTTCAAAAAACTTTCTTTGCATGGAAATATCCACCTTTCATTTATTTTATTAAAGTATAAAGGTCATATTTTTTAAGGGCAAGTTTTGCTGTAATTGCGGAAAGTATAATTACCAAAAGCGAAGTAACCGCAAAAATACCGAGGAAAACACCGAAATTATAAGGCATATACAAATAAGCCAAAAACAACTTTGTTACGGTTAACCCCAAAACCGTTGAACAGCCGAGAATTATTGCCATTTCGGAAACGACAAATCCTATAACACCGTTAAATGACGCTCCGAGGGAAATATGTATTGCATAGTCCTTCAAGTTGTTTTCTATACGGTTGATTACGGAGAAAATTATTGTGACCAATGAAGCCACCATTAAAACAGCCGTAATATTAAATGCAAATTGAGTTACAGCTTCTGTACGGGAGTGCATTTTTTCTACATACTGTTTATTATCAAATATATAGTGATATTTTGCAAAACAGCTGTATTCATTTAAAGCTGTTTGTATTTCTTCAAGTGTTTCTTTTTCATACTCTGTGTCAACCAATAATTTAATTTTCGTAAGATATTTCCATTGTTGGTTTATTGCTATTTTTTCAACAGGCTTTTCATAATTTAAGTTTTCTTCATAAGGCACGTATATTCCCGGAAGGACAATAAAATTATCCAAATCATAAATAGTTGTTCCGTAAGCATCCATAACAGTGGTATCTTCCGCTAAAATGCCTAAAACCTCTATAGAATCATAATAAAAAGTATATGCAGATTCATGTTCTGATGGAAGAATTCGTATAATATCTCCGGGTTTATATATTCCTTTATATTTATAGCCTAAAAGTACGGGATGGGGTTTTCCTTCTACATAAATCATATCCTCATCTGTAAAATCTCTGCCCTCAATTATTCTGTAGTCTTCGACTTTGTGAAAGGTCGGACCGCAATCAAAAGAAAAAACGCAAGAAACATCCGGACCGTCTTCGTAATAACCCATCAGAAATTCGGAACCGCCTTTGAATTCGAGAATCGGAATGTAACCGTCACCAACCGTTGTTAAATATTTTAGATGTTCAATATTGTCAAGAACCCTATAAAAATCCGAGGTTTCTTTTTCGGAATCTATACTTACAGCTTCATCCATTCTCATAAGCATACGGTAATTATACGGACTTGTAAAACGGTACACTTGATAATTTTTCAAATCACTATGCTCTGTAAACTGACTTTGCATCTCGCTTACCGAGTAATAAGAATATGCATAGCCTTGAAGCAAAAACAAGATGGTAAAAAGAATAACCGATAATAAAGTTATTTTCTTATTTTTACCGATGTTTTTTATACCTTCAATCAAGTTTAGTTTGAACATGACTGTTTCTCCTTTATTTTATTCCGTCATATACTAATACAACGCAAAAACAAAAAAACACTCACTGAAATTTAAAAGTTTACAAAAAGTTTTAAAAGTCATAACTGCAAGGATTTGGGCAGTTATGACTTTTGATATTTGATGTTATTTCATTTTGTATGGGTTTTTACATAAACGGTGAAAAAGTCCGAGGGCGAGCTTTCCAAAATAAGAAAAGCTCGCCCTCAAAAACATTTAATTCAATTAAAAATTAGTCAAAGTATACAGTCTTACCTGTTCTGTAAGATGTGTAGATAGCTTCGAGGATTTCAGAAACAACGAGAGCCTGTTCGGGTTTAACGCAAGGTTCTTTGTCGTTAATGATAGCATCGATCCACTGTGCCATATCAAGAGCAGAAGGATCACCGTCATCTACGCCTTCGTAGAATGCAACGCCGCCTGCGGAGAGGTCGATCTTCTTGAGGTAAAGTTTGGAGAATTCTTCACCGTTAACTCTCATACCGTCAAGGAAGTCAACACCTGCTTCTGTACCTGCAAGAGTAACAGTAGCTTCTCTGGGGTTAGCAAGGTTGATAGCCCAGCTGGATTCGAGGATGATAGTAGCACCGTTCTTCATTTTGATGAAACCGAAAGCGGAGTCTTCAACTGTGTACTTTTCGGGATCCCAGGGGCCCCAAGCGTTAGCGGAGTTGGGTCTCTTACCGAGTTTGTAGTGGCAGTTACCGGAAACGGATTCAACTTCGTAGTTGTCCATCATGTAAAGAGTAAGGTCAAGTGCGTGTGTACCGATATCGATGAGGGGTCCGCCGCCCTGTTCTTCTTCGTTCATGAATACGCCCCAAGTGGGAACAGCTCTTCTTCTGATAGCGTGAGCTTTACCGAAGTAAATATCACCGAATACGCCTGCTTCACACATCTTCTTAAGGTGACGCATTTCTCTTGTCTGTCTGTTCTGATAGCCGATTGTAAGTTTTTTGCCTGTTCTCTTTGCAGCTTCAAGCATCAATTTAGCATCAGCAACTGTTTTAGCCATGGGCTTTTCGCACATAACGTGTTTGCCTGCTTCGAGGGAAGCTACTGTGATAGGACCGTGGGATTTGTTGGGAGTGCAAACGTGGATAACGTCAACTTCGGGGCAATCTGCAAGCATTTCCTTGTAGTCAGCGTAAACTTTTGCATCTTCTGTACCGTATTCTTTTGCAGCCTTTTCAGCTCTTTCAACGATGATATCGCAGAATGCAACCATTTCAACATTGGAAAGCTTTGAGAGGCCGGGCATATGTTTACCGTTTGCGATACCGCCGCAACCGATAATACCGATTTTGAGTTTCTTTTCCATTTTAAATCGACTCCTTTGAGTTTATTTTTAAAAATTTGTTTTTCAAAAAAACGGAGATTTCTCTCATATATAGGATACCAAAAAAAATAACTTTTGTCAAGGGGTAATTTACTTAAAAAAAGAAAAAAAACTATGAGATTTAATTATTTCCTTATGTTTTTATTGACAAGCGGCATTTTTTGTGGTATTATTATAGTAGGATACTTTTTTGATTTACAAAAAGGAGTGTTACCGTTGAAGGTTTTATTGTACTTTGAAGACGGAGATAAGATTCCGGGTGAAATGAAAGGTACGGCTGAAAATGCCAGGAAAAGAGTTCTGTCCATTCCAGGTGTGGAATTCGTTTCTGATCCTGAATCGGATTATGATATATTGCATATAAATAAAATTTCTCCTGTCAGTGATGATATTATAAAGCAAGCCCGTAAAAAAGGTGCTGCGGTTGTGTATCAGGCAGACAGTTCTGTAATAAGAAGTCTTGAAGACAGTTTTTTGCCCGACGGGGTTTCGGATAAGGTCTCAAGGGCTTTCAGTAAATATTTGTGTAATCTTTATGCAAAAGCAGATTATATTCTTACTCCTACACTTTACGGAAAACGTCTTTTTGAAAAATGTAACGCACAGATAGAAGCGCTGTCTTACGGTGTTGACCTTGCGGCATTCCACAGAAGTGAGTCTGCGGAAAAGGCATTCAGAGAGTTTTTTAATTTAAAGGAAAATGAAAAAACCGTTATTTGTTCGGGTGTAAGAAGCAGGAAAAACGGTATTGAAGATTTTATCAATGTTGCCGCAATGCTTCCCGAATATAAATTTATTTGGTTTTACAGTGATGAGTACGCAGTTGCGAATCTTGATGTGAAAAGATTTTTGAAGGCTGCTTCAAGTAATGTGATTTTTGCGGAAGATGTTCCGTCTGAAGTTTATCAGGGTGCTTTTTCAGGCTCGGATGCATTTTTCTTCCCCGCACATGAATGTGACGATGACAGAGTGATCCTTGAAGCTCTTGCAAGTAAAAATACCGTTATTGTCCGTGAAAGCCTTGGAGATATTCCATGGCTCGAACACGGAGAAAACTGTTTTAAAGGAAAGTCGGATACGGGTTTTGCAGAGATATTGCAAAAGCATTTGAACGGAGAGCTTGAAGATCTTTCCGAAAAAGCTTACAGAACCGCAGGGGAACGTTCTGTTGATAAAGTTTGTGAGCGTCTTCGTCAGATATATGATTATGTATATAACGATGCTGTTACAAAGCTTATCCGTAAGTATTCAAATAAAAATACAGGTAAAAATGTTCTGAATATCGGTCTGTTTTCCGATACTTTTACTCCCGATGTGAACGGAGTTTCTGTTTCTGTTGCTACCTTGAAAACACAGCTTGAACGTATGGGGCATAATGTTTATGTCGTTACACCTTCAATGCAGACGAAGCTGATGGGTGTTGAATTTGAGGATGGTATTCTTCGTATTCCCGGACTCAAGCTCAATCAACTTTACGGGTACAGGCTTTCAAGGCCGTACAGTATAAAGGCTCTTGATTATATCAGAAGAATGAATCTGGATATAATCCACGCTCATACAGAGTTTAGTATGCGAATTCTTGCAACAACTGCCGCATCTGTGTTGAATATCCCCCTTGTTACAACTCACCATACCACTTATGAGGATTATACCCACTACGTAACGGGTGGACATTTTGAAAATCAGTCAAAAAAGATAGTCGGTTGGTACACAAAGAAGCTTTTGGATAAAAAGGGTGAGATAATCGTTCCTTCCGAGAAGACCTTCAATATGCTTAAGCGTTATGGACTTACGGCAGGTATGCATGTTGTGCCTACGGGTATAGATGTCAAAAGGTTAAGCCCCGAAAATGCTGACAAAGCTTTCGTTGATGATTTTCTTGAAAAACACGGACTTAAAGATAAGTTCAGAATGATATACATCGGCAGACTTGCTCCCGAAAAGGGACTTGAAACGATCCTTAATCATATGCCCGATATCGTTAAGCAAATACCGAATGCCCATCTTATAGTTGTGGGCTACGGTCCTTCCTTTGATTCTCAGAACGAGCTTGTCAGGGAATTGGGTGTGGCTGACCATGTGCTTTTCTGCGGAAAACAGCCCCCAAACCTTATTCAGAATTTCTATGCGTTGGGTAATGTTTTTGTTACGGCGTCTACATCTGAAACTCAGGGAATAACGTATATTGAGGCAATGGCAGGAGGGCTTCCCGTTATTGCAAGATACGACGAGGTTTTAAAGCCTGTTCTTGTTCACGGAAGTACGGGACTTTTCTTCAATAATGATTCGGATTTTGCCGAAAAGCTTTATTATTACTATGATCTTCCCGAAGAAGAAAAGGGTCTTATGAGAAAAAATGCTCTTGCAAAAGCAGAAGAATATTCTCTTGAAACTTTCGGTGACAGCATCATAAAGGTTTATCTTAAAGCCATAAAACGCAATTCCATAAAAGTTGCGGCTCTTTCCCGTCAATACAGAAAAGAGCATAAATTACTGAAAAAATCATCCGTTGATTCGGAAGATATATAAAATAAAAAATTATTGCCGTTAATTACGGCATGGAGGTTAATAATTATGTACAGAATTGGTATTGACCTTGGCGGTACAAATATCGCTGTAGGTATCGTAAGCGAAGAAGGCTCTATCATTGCGAAAAAATCCGTTAAAACAGGTGCTTCCAGACCTTTTGCGGAAATTATGAAAGATATGGCTGATTGCGTTCTTTCTCTTCTTGCTGAACAGAATATTTCTCTTGATGATGTTTCTTGTCTCGGTATCGGTACTCCCGGCTCCGTTAACAACGAAACAGGTATGCTTGTTTATGCAAACAACTTCAAAGACGGTGAAAACGTTCCCATGAGAGAGCTTTTGCAGAAATATATTGACAAACCCGTATACCTCGGAAACGATGCTAACGTAGCGGCTCTCGGTGAAGTTATCTCCGGTGCTGCAAAGGGTGTTGACAATGCAATCATGATCACTCTCGGTACCGGCGTTGGCGGCGGTATCGTTATCAACGGTCAGATCTATGAGGGTCAGTATGCTGCAGGCGCAGAACTCGGTCACATCCTTCTTGTCAAAGACGGCGATCAGTGCAGCTGTGGCAGAAAAGGCTGTTGGGAAGCTTACGCGTCTGCTACAGGTCTTATCCGTCAGACAAAACACGCTATGATAGATAATCCCGATTCCATCATGAACGAAATGACATCTATCGAAAACGTAAGCGGAAGAACCGCTTTCGACGCAATGAGAAAAGGCGATGCGGTAGCTAAAAAGGTATGCGATACTTATATCGAATATATTGCAGCAGGTATGGTAGACCTTATGAACATCTTCCGTCCCGAAGTATTCATCATCGGCGGCGGTATCTGTAACGAAGGTGATACTCTCCTTAACCCAATCCGTGAATACGTTAATGCTAACATTTACGGCGGAAACAGAAACCCCGAACAGAAGATCGCAATCGCTCAGCTCGGTAACGATGCGGGTATTATCGGTGCTGCATTTATCGTAAAATAATTAATTCTTTTGAATAAACAACAACAGCTAACGCATTGAAAAGAATCGGTGCGTTAGCTATTGGAAGTTTTGTGAAATCAGTTTTGAGCGAAAGCTCGGTTAAAGTTTTTTTGGAAAGGGTGTGGGAAAACCTATTTTTACAAAAAATGGTTTTCCCACTAAAAAAACAAAAAGATCATGAGAGAGATCAATGCAGGGGTAAATGATGCAGGGCAGAGGCTTGATAAGTTTATGGGAAAGCTTTTTCCCACCATGCCACAGTCATTGCTTTACAAATACCTCAGGCAAAAATGCGTAAGAGTAAACGGTAGACATGAAAAGGCGGAGTATAAGATACAATCGGGAGATGTGCTTCGCTTCTATATCAGCGACGAGTTTTTCGGTGATGAGCGTGTTAATAAAACAGATAAGCTTGACAAGATCAAGCCTTCTTTTGCGGTGATCTATGAGGACGAGAATATCCTTATAGTCGATAAGCCGTTGGGACTTCTTTGTCAAAGTGATGATAAAGAAGGCTTTAATACTTTGGATAACCACATCAGGGCATATCTTAAGTCAAAAGGAGAGTATTCGCCTGAAAACGAAAACGCTTTTGCTCCGTCACTTTGCAACCGTATAGATAAAAATACCCAAGGTCTTGTTATTGCCGCAAAAAATGCAGAGGCTTTGCGTATTATGAATGATAAAGTCAAGGAAAGAGAGATAGATAAACGTTATCTGTGTCTCGTGTTCGGCGTTCCAAAGCCCTCGGAAGGTGTTTTTACTGCATATCTCTATAAAGATAATAAAACAAATACCGTAACAGTTTCAGAAAAAAGCAAACCCTATAACAAAGATATTAAAACAGGGTATAAAACCTTACGCTCCAACGGTAAAATATCTCTTCTGGAAGTTCGCCTTTTTACAGGCAGAACACATCAGATACGCGCTCATATGGCGTATCTCGGTCATCCGCTTTTGGGTGACGGCAAATATGGCTCTGCGGCAGAAAATAAAGAGTTTTTTAAGGGTAAAAAGTTTTCTTTTGAATATCAGGCATTATGCTCTTATAAATTGACCTTTGAATTTACATCTCCTTCGGGAATTTTGGAATATCTTAACGGAAAAACCTTTGAAACAAAGCCCTATTGGGGTAATGACCTTATATGAACCCTGTTTTTATTTCATGCCGTGTTTATGATTCCGTGTTGAAACTGTTGAAAAGTTTTTCTGCAGAACTCGTTTTAATACCTGATCTTCCTAAAATTGACAGCCGAACAGCATACCATGCAGACCTTTCTCTCTGTGTTCTGGGTGATACTGTTGTTTGCGCTCCGTCTTTGTATGAAAAAATAGAAAAAATCGATAATTTTAACATCATAAAAGGGGAATCTGAGCCACAAGAGCCATACCCTAATGATGTTTTGTATAATGCCGCTGTTGTCGGTAAACATATTTTTTGTAATTTGAATGCAACCGACCGTATTTTGGTTGATATAGCGAAGAAAAACGGTTTTAGTCTGATAAATGTCAAACAAGGCTATGCACGTTGCAGTACTTTGCCGATAACGGATTCCGCCTTGATAACTTCCGACAAAGGTATTTATTCTGCTGCTTTTAATTTGGGTCTTGATGTCCTGCTTGTTTCAAATGAAGATATTTTATTAGAGGGCTATCCCAATGGTTTTATAGGCGGTACGGGCGGCGTTTTTGAAAATAGAATGTTTTTTTGCGGTGATATTACCCAACACCGTGATTTCGAAAAAATTAAAGAGTTTTGCGGAAAATACTCTGTTGAAATTGTTTATACTTCTGAGCCTTTAAGGGATTTCGGATCTGTTTTGTGTTGAAAAGACAGGTTTTTGCATAAGATATATATGACATTTATTTTTAAAAAAGGGTGTGTCATATATGAGAAAAATAACCCGAATTAAGCGGATCTGCTTGTTTTTTGCTGTAATTATTGTTCTTTCGATTATAGCTGTATCCTATGTTGAGAGTTTTTTTGAACCCATAATCAGAACCATGGCTGTATCCCGTTCCGAGGTTTTGCTTTCACAGGAGATAGCAAATGAAGTGAATGAGACAATGTCTGAAAACGGGATAACTTACAGCGATATAATTTCTTTTGTTACAGATAAAGACGGACGTATAAACGCCATGACTACAAATATCGTCACGGCAAATAAGCTTAAATCATATCTTGCACTCTCTATTTTGACCCGTATTACAAATGTTGATGAGACTGAGCTTAGTATTCCCGTGGGAAATCTGACGGGTATCTCCGTTCTCGCAGGTCGGGGTCCCGAAATGAAAGTTAAAGTAATTCCTATCGGAAGCGTTCAGACAGAGCTTTCGTCTCAGTTTGTTTCTGCAGGGATAAACCAGACTCAGCACAGAATAATTATGGAAGTCACTTCAAATGTCGATATAATTTTACCGTCGGAAACCGTTTCTACCACAGTTTCCGTAAATGTGGTAATTGCTGAGACCGTCATCGTTGGAAGTGTTCCCGAAAGTTATGCGGAAATTAAAGTTCCGTTGAATTAAAGTTTAAAAGGTGAATGTTTTTGTGAAGAAAGGCAAAATTTGGGCAATCGTTTTGTTGATCATATCATTGCTTGTTTTGATCGGATTTTTGATATATCCCGTTGGTATTATTGTGGAAAGTTTTTATTTTACGCAAAGCTCCGCTTCGATGGGGATAATAGGTGGGGCTGACGGACCTACGGCAATTTTGGTTTCATCTAATTTGTTTAGCAACTGTATTTTTAATTTAGTGATGTCAGCTTTAGGTTTAGTCTCATTTATTGTTTCCATTGTTTACTTTGTAAAGAACAGAACAAAAAAGAATCAGGAATAAGGAGATATCCAGATGAATAAACAGGAAAAAATTGAAAAAATAAAAGAACTGACTGCTCTTTTAAATTACCATTCCAGAAAGTATTATACGGAGGATTCTCCTGAAATTTCGGACTATGAGTATGATATGATGCTTCGTGAGCTTGTTGCTCTTGAAGAAGAGATTCCCGAAGCACGTCAGCCTGATTCTCCCACCCATAGAGTCGGTGGAGCTGTTTTGAAGGGCTTTTCGGAAGTTACCCACTCCGTACCCCTTGAAAGTTTACAGGATGCCTTTTCTTTTGACGAGGTCAGAGCTTTTGATAACCGTGTGAAACAGACTTTCCCGAATGCGGAATATGTTGTTGAGCTTAAGATAGACGGTCTGTCCGTTGCCCTTGAGTATGAGAATGGACTATTTGTCAGAGGTGCTACGAGAGGTGACGGCACAGTTGGTGAAGATATTACTGCAAATCTTAAGACTGTAAAGTCTATACCCTTGTCACTTCCTGAAGGTTGTCCTCCTAAGCTTATTGTTCGCGGTGAGGTTTATATGCCCAAAAAGGCATTTGCAAAGCTTAATGAGATCCGTGAGGAGAACGGAGAACCTCTTTTTGCAAATCCGAGAAATGCGGCGGCAGGTTCTCTCAGGCAGCTTGACAGTAAGGTTACAGCCTCAAGAATGCTTGATATTATCGTATTTAATTTGCAAAGTGTTGAGGGTATGGAGTTTACAACTCATGCCGAAACATTGGACTTTATTAAGAAAATGGGATTTCCCGTAAGTCCTTATTATACTGTGTTCAAAAATATCGAAGATGTTATCGGGGAAATTTCAAGACTTGGAGAAATGAGATCTGCCTATGCTTTTGATATTGACGGTGCTGTTGTAAAGGTGAATGACCTTGCAATGCGTTCTGAATTGGGGAGTACCGCAAAAGCTCCTAAATGGGCCGTTGCTTTTAAATATCCTCCGGAAGAAAAGGAAACTCTTCTTGAGGACGTTCAGATAAATGTGGGCAGAACAGGTGTTTTGACCCCCTTGGCAATACTCACTCCCGTTCTTTTGGCAGGAAGTACAGTTTCGAGAGCTACACTTCATAACAAAGCATTCATCGCCGAAAGGGATATCAGGATAGGTGATACGGTTAGGGTCAGAAAAGCAGGGGATATTATTCCTGAAATTGTAGGTGTCGTTAAAGAGAAACGTCCTGAAGGGATTGTTGAATTCAGAATGCCCGAAGTTTGTCCTGTTTGCGGCAGTAGGGTAGTCTCTGATGAGGATACTCCTTTTGTCAGATGTATAAACAGCGAATGTCCGGCACAGCTTTCAAGAAGTATTATTCACTTTGTTTCCCGTGATGCCATGGATATTGAAGGCTTTGGTGAACAGAATGTTGAGCGTTTTGTTTCAGAAGGCCTGATATCTTCTGCGGCGGATCTGTATAAGTTGGATTACGGAGTTATTGCTCAAATGGAAGGTTTTGGCGCTGTTTCCGCGGAAAATCTCCGTAATGCTGTTGAAAAGTCAAAAAATGCAAATCTCGACAGAGTTATTTATGCCCTTGGTATACGTCAGGTGGGACAGAAGACAGGCTCAATTCTTGCTTCACGTTTCGGAAATATGAAAGCCTTTTCCGAGGCTTCTGAGGAAGACCTTACTTCTATTGATGAGATCGGTCCCGTAACTGCGCACTATATCAGCGATTTCTTTGCAAATCCACATAATATATCACTTATCTCGGAGCTGGATGCTTTGGGCGTAAATATGGTGTACAGATCGGATAAAGTCTCCGATATATTTGCAGGCATGACATTTGTTCTTACGGGAACACTTGAGTCCTTCACAAGGGATGAAGCTTCCGCAATAATTACCAAATGCGGCGGAAAAGTAAGCTCCTCCGTTTCCAAGAAAACGACGTACGTTCTTGCCGGTTCGGAAGCAGGCAGTAAATTAACTAAAGCTCAGAATCTCGGTGTGAATATAATCAGTGAAGAGGATTTCCTCGGAATGGTTGGTGAAAATGCTTAGAAAATTTCTGGGAATCTTTTTTTCGTGCCTCAGTTGTTTGTTTGCATCTTTGTGTATTGGCTTATATTTTCGCTCCGAATTTTCAGACGTGTTTTTTATAAAACCGTTTTTCCGTGTTTTAATAATGATATGTGCATGCGTCGGAATTTATCTTGCCGCAAGGGTATCGGGAAAGATTCTTTTTCCCGAAAAGAGAAGAGATTTACTTAGGGCTGCTTTTTCTTGTTCATTTGCGCTGTATCTTATTCTTCTCGTGAATTTTCTGTTTTTTGAATCGTCTTTTTCACGGGGGTATGGGCTTATATTCCTGCAAAGCCATGAGACGATATCCTATTATCTTGATAATTTTCTGAATGTAGAGCCTTTCAGTATGATACGCAGATATTTTCACGGTTACAGTATCGGGACTGTGTCCTTAAACAACTTCTTGATGAATATTGCGGGAAATTTTGTTCTGTTTATGCCTTTTTCCTTTTTCTTGCCGATATTTTATAAAAAACAGAATAATTTTTTGATATTTTTCTTTACCGTTGCATTGACCTCTGCAACTGCGGAAGTCCTTCAGGTTTTGTTTATGATGGGCACGGGAGATATTGACGATCTTATAATGAATACTGTCGGAGCTTGTGTTTTGTTTGTGCTTCTACATACAGGTGTCGGAAAAAATATTGTTGATTTTGTGAGAAAATAAACTGTTTGGGTAGCTTGGTTCCGCGGTTTTCAGTTAAAGAAATAAAGTTCTGACAATATTTAGGCTCTGTACACAAAAAATGTGTTCTTGAATGGTTTTAACTTGGTGATTTTGTAATATTTCATGGTTTTTTTAATGAAATCTATTGATTTTTACTTCAGTTTTTGATACAATATATGTATGGTGGATTTTAATAAGAAAAAATACGATGTTGTCGTAGTAGGTGCTGGTGCTGCTGGAATGATGTGTGCAGGTACCATTTCCGAATTTGGGTTTGGAAAAATTGCACTTATTGAAAAAAATAATATATATGGTAAAAAATTGCTCATTACAGGCAAGGGTCGCTGTAATGTCACAAATAACTGTGATGTCAGAACTCTTGTTGAAAATACTGTGCGCAATGGCAGATTTTTGTATTCATCTTTCAGCTCCTTTAATTCTTATGATACAATGTCATTTTTTGAAGATTTGGGAGTGGAACTGAAAACAGAAAGAGGCAACAGGGTTTTTCCCGTAAGTGACCGTTCCTCGGATATCGTAAACGCATTGCAACGTTATGTTAATTCTGAAAAGATCGACAGGATCAGAGGAGATGTTAAAAGCCTTATAATTGAGAATGGAGTTCTTAAGGGCTGTAGCCTTTCCGACGGAAGAAATATTTTTGCCGATAATGTAGTCGTTGCCACAGGTGGACTTTCATATCCCCTTACAGGTTCGACGGGCATCGGATATAAACTTGCTGAGCAGGCAGGACATACCGTTACCGATCGAAAGGCATCGATAGTTCCGTTGGAAGTTGAAGAGAATAGCATATGTGCATCTCTTATGGGGCTTTCTTTGAAAAATATATCAGTAACGGTTTTGAGAGAAAACAAATCTGTTTACTCTGATTTCGGTGAGTTGATGTTTACCGGTTACGGAGTTTCCGGACCCGTAATTCTTTCTGCTTCCGCTCATACGGAATCAGGTGATAAAATAGTTATTGATATGAAACCCGCACTTGATGAAAAAACACTTGATAAGCGTATACTTTCAGATTTTGCAAAATATATAAATAAAGATTTCGGAAACTCTTTGGGAGATCTTCTTCCTAAAAAAATGATTCCCGTGATTGTTGAGCTTTCCGGAATAGAACATGACAGAAAGATAAATTCTGTCACTGCGGTTCAGAGATCTGAGCTCGTTCGTTTATTGAAAAACTTTACATTAACCGTAAAAGGAAAGCGACCCGTTGAAGAGGCGGTTGTTACTTCCGGTGGGGTTGCGGTAAATGAGCTTGATCCCAAAACCCTTGAATCCAAGATCCTTCCCGGTCTTTATTTTATCGGAGAAGTTATTGATGCTGATGCTTATACGGGCGGATTTAATCTTCAAATTGCATTTTCTACGGGAAGAGCCGCAGGGAAAGCTTTGGCTTACAGTTTTTAAATACTTCGGAATGGAGCATTGTTATGCAGGAAAAAGGAAGTCGTACCGTTGCTGCTGCGGCGTTGAGAATGGTTTCGTCGGAAGACAGGACCGAAGAATCTTTAATCAAAGATCAGCTCTTGAAAAATGATATAAAGGTTGCTGCAACAGACTTCGGAGGGGATTTTATTGCTTCTGTAAATAAGGTTATCGAGAGGTCGATTCTTCTTGCTAAGCGTGAAGGCATTATTTCAGGTACCCATTCGGAAGAGGGCAGTGTTGCAGGTGCTGCGCGTGAGGCTATGTCTCAGATAATGCAGAAAGCTTTGGGGCTTAATATTGGCGGAAAAATAGCTGTAGCACGAAGCGGCGAACATATTGCGGTTGCAGTTTTTTTCGGTGTGGGGATGCTTAATCTCAATGAAGTTGCGGTCGGTCTCGGCCACAGAGCTGTAGTTATAGTATAAAAAGAGAACTGGGAGAGTTATTTATGATCAATATCGCGATTGACGGGCCTTCAGGTGCCGGTAAAAGCAGTCTTTCGGATTTCATTGCGAAAGAGCTTGCTTTTGTTCATGTTGATACAGGAGCTCTTTACAGAGCTGTTGGTTTTTACCTTGTTAAGAATAATATTGAGCCTTCAGATGCTGAAAAGGTTGTTCCTTTGCTTGAAAGTCTTAAAGTCAATGTTGAATATGACAGTCAGAAGCAGCAGCATGTATTTGTTAACGGTGAAGAAGTGAATGAGCAGCTGCGTACAAACGATGTTTCAATGGCAGCATCGGCAGCTTCTGCAATTCCCGAAGTCCGCGCTTTTTTGCTTGATCTTCAGCGGAATATTGCAGAAAAAGAGAATATAATAATGGATGGCAGAGATGTTGGTACCGTTATTCTTCCCAATGCCGATATTAAAGTTTTCCTTTTTGCTTCGCCTGAAAAACGTGCAGAACGCCGTTTTAAAGAATATGCGGATAAGAATATTGAAATTTCCTACGATAAAGTATTGGAAGATATTATTCAACGTGACTTCAACGACTCGAACAGAAAAATTTCTCCTTTGAAACAGGCTGAAGATGCGATTCCCGTAGATAACTCCGAAATGACGGAGGATGAAACAAAAACATTTATCTTAAATATTATTAAGGAAAAACTTTCATAATGTATACACTTGCTAAAATAGTTTTGGGTTTTTACATCCATGTTTTTAACAGAATTAAAATAATCGGAAAAGAAAATATTGCTCCCGAAGGTGCATTGATCGTTTACGGAAATCATCAGTCTATTATGGATATTTTTTGCCTGAATCTTGCTTTCGGAAACAGGAAGATCATTTTTATGGCAAAGAACTCACTTTTTAAAATTCCCATAATAAAAAATGTTGTTAAAGCATACGGAGCTTTTCCCGTTGACAGAAGTCGCGCAGATCTTTCAGCCATTAAAAATGCTCTCAGGGTACTTAAAGACGGTAAGACTTTGGGTATTTTCCCCGAAGGTACAAGAATAGCCTCGGAAGAAGACAGTGATGCCAAGGGCGGTATTGCAATGATTGCCGAAAAGACGAAAGCGACATTGCAGCCTGTAAGAATCATTTATAAAAGAAAACTTATGATTTTTAATTCTATGACAGTAATAATCGGTAAAAGCTTTTCTTTGAGCGATATTGAAGTTCCTGCAGATGCAGAAGATCCACGTAAGGCTGCAGGAAAGATCCTTATGAATAAGGTTTACGATCTGAACGTATGAAAATTTTGAAAACGGACACAATAGGGTTTTGTTTCGGCGTAGAACGTGCTGTAAATGCTGTATATACTATTTTAGAAGACGAAAACTTTAGAGGTCGTAAGATCTATACTTGGGGTGAGTTGATACATAACCCTGATATCGTTGGGGAGATATCCGCAAAAGGTGTTTTGGTAACAGAGAATATCGACGATATCAACGAGGGAGATGTTGTCGTAATTCGTTCCCATGGTGTTTCTTTTTCGGTGCTTGATGCTCTGAAAGCAAAAAATGCGGTGATTTTTGATGAAACTTGTCCTAAAGTTAAAAAAATTCATAAAATTGCCACAAGTTCAAAAAACCTTATAATTTCGGGAAATATTGAACATCCGGAAGTAAAAGGAATCATCGGAAATTGCAAAAATAAATTTTATGTCGCAAAAGATATTGACGAATTGAAAAAAATAGTGCATAATATATATGATGAGAATGAGCAGTATACCTTTGTCTCTCAAACGACGTTCTCTGTAAAGATGTTTGATGAGATGAAAGAGTTTCTTTCTCAATATAAAAATATCACTGTTGAAAACACTATCTGCCACTCTACCGAAGAAAGGCAGAGACAGGTCAAAGACCTGGCACAAAAGGTGGACATGTTTATTGTTGTTGGAGGAAAAGGAAGTTCCAACACAAAGAAGCTTTACGATATAGCTTCCGAATATTGCGAGGCTTATCATATCGAAAGCGTTAAGGAGTTACCCTATTATATTAAACATAAAAAAATAGGACTGTCGTCAGGTGCATCTACACCTGCTAGAGCAGTCGAGGAGGTTATTTTTAACATGATTAGCGAAATCGACAACAAAGACGTCATTGAACAGGACGTTGACTTTCTGGAAGCCCTTGAAGAGTCCCTCAGGACTATTCGTAACGGTCAGAGAGTAAAAGGTATCATCAGTGCTATCAACGGTACAGAAGTTCAGGTGGACCTTGGAGTAAAATACTCCGGCATTATCCCCACAGCAGAATTTGCTGATGACGAAGCTCCCAAAATCGGTGACGAAATTGAGGCATTTGTTGTCAAGGTAACGGACAGCGAAGGCACAGCACAGCTTTCCAAGAAACATCTTGATATGGCAAAAGGTCTTGAAAAGATCAACGATGCGTATGAGCAGAAGACCATTCTTACAGGCAAAGTTTCTGAGATTGTAAAGGGAGGACTTATCATTTCTGTTCATGGTGTCAGAGTGTTCGTTCCCGCATCTCAGGCTACATTGAAGAAAGATGAAGAACTTGAGCCCCTTAAGAATACAGAGGTTAAATTCCGCATCATCGAAGTTGACGAAGGTAACGGCAGACGTAAACGCGTTATCGGTTCTATCCGCAGCGTTCTCAGAGAAGAAAGACAGGCTGAAATTGAAAACTTCTGGAATTCTCTCGAAGAAGGCAAGAAGTTTGACGGTGTTGTTAAGTCTCTCACAGCATTCGGTGCATTTGTTGATATCGGCGGCGTAGACGGTCTTGTACATATCTCAGATATGACATGGACAAGAGTTAAGAACCCTGCTGAACTCGTTTCTGTAGGCGAAAAAGTAAGTGTTATCGTTAAAGGCTTTGACAAAGAAAAGAAGAGAATTTCTCTTACAATGAAGAATCCCGACGAAAATCCTTGGGATATCCTCAAAGCAAACTATGCAGTTGATGACGTAGTTGAAGCTACAGTCGTTAAACTTATGCCTTACGGTGCATTTGTAAACGTAATTCCCGGAATTGACGGCCTTGTTCACATTTCTCAGATTTCTAAAGAAAGACTTGCAAAAGTTTCCGACGCTCTTACAGCAGGTCAGAAAGTTAATGCTAAGATCACAGAAATCGATTTTGAAGCTCAGAAGATCAATCTTTCAATCAGAGCTGCAGCTGAAGAAGTTGCTGAAGAATCCACAGTAGAAGCGTAAGCTTTTGGCGTGATGTCATTTTAATCTGAAATCTAATTTATGCAGAGGTGAAACAGTTTTCGTCGCAGTTTTATTGTGACTGTCCGGCTGTTTCCCTCTGTATTTTATTTTCGTAAAAATCATGATAAAAATTCGGAATACGAATATTTTTGAGCGAGAAAGGATATTTTTTAATGGAACAGTATAAAGTAAGTCTCTCAACACTTGTCAAGGAGCTTTCTTTGGAGAAGGTTTATTTGCCTGAAGGAGAGAAAGGTGATACCGAAAAGGTATTTATAACATCAACGGAGATCAACCGTCCTGCACTTCAGCTTGCGGATTATTATGAGCATTTTGATCCTAAACGTATTCAGCTATTGGGTAGAGAGGAGACCTCATACCTTTCAATGATGTGCGATGAGAAACGAAAGATCGTTATAGACAGACTTTTTTCCAAAGGAATTCCCGCTGTATTTCTTGCTCATAAAATTGAAGTTATTCCCGAAATATTAGCTGCTGCGGAAAAATATCAGGTTCCCGTATTTTCCTCCGAAGAAAGTACATCGGAGCTCACATATGCGTTGATAAGTTCCCTAAATGTTAAGCTTGCCCCCAGAATTACTATTCACGGTGTTCTTATAGAAGTTTACGGTGAAGGTGTTCTTATGATAGGGGACAGCGGTGTAGGTAAAAGCGAAACAGCAATGGAGCTTCTTAAAAGAGGTCACCGTCTTATTTCAGATGATGCTGTTGAAATCAAGCGAGTTTCAAATAAAACTCTTGTAGGCTCCGCTCCTGAAATGATACGCCATCTTATTGAGCTTCGAGGAATTGGTCTTGTAGATGTTCGCCGCATATTCGGTATGGGTGCTGTAAAAGAAACCGAAAAAATCGACCTCGTTGTTCAGCTTGAGCATTGGAGTCCCGAAAAGCAGTATGAGCGTCTCGGGCTTGACGATAATTATTATGATATTTTGGGATTAAAGAAGCCTACAGTAACAATTCCTATCAGACCCGGAAGAAACCTTGCAATTATCATTGAAGTTGCTGCAATGAATAACAGACAGCGCAGAATGGGTTATAATGCAGCTGAAGAATTGAATAAACGTCTCATGAAGAATATGGGACTTTCTATTGATTAAAAAATATTATATGAAAGGCATGGGCAAAAAATGAACGAAACTATTTATTCGGAAGCTATCAAGGATTTAAGTGATGCAGGCATAGCCTTTTCCGAAAATGTTGCTCTTTGCAATTATACAACTTTCAAAATCGGCGGAAATACTCCGCTGATGGTAAGTCCTGCATCTGCGGAAGAGGTCTCCCGTGCAGTTGAGATCTTTAATAAATCCAATATTCCGTATTTTGTTTTGGGTAACGGTTCTAATCTTCTTGTGAGCGATTCGGGCATTGATAGAGCTGTTATCTTTACCGGGAATCTTAAATCTCTTACTGTTTTAGAAAATAAGGTCATAGCCGGCTCAGGTTGTTTGCTTTCCAAGGCGGCTTCAGAAGCTGCGAAAAATTCTCTTTGCGGAATGGAAGCTCTTCACGGAATTCCCGGAAGTATTGGCGGTGCTGTCCGAATGAATGCCGGGGCTTACGGATCTGAAATGGCTCATGTTGTGGAATATACGGAATTTGTGGATAAAACAGGTGCGGTTCACCGTATTTACGGTGAGGAACACGCTTTCGGTTACAGAAGATCTTGCTTTGCTGAAGGTGATATCGTAACTTCAGTGTGTTTTTCTTTGCAGAATGGTAATTCCGAAGAAATTTATGCAAAAATGAACGAACTTGCAAAACGCAGAAGAGAATCTCAACCTCTTGAATATCCTTCGGCGGGAAGTGTCTTTAAACGTCCCGAAGGTTATTTTGCGGGAAAGCTTATTCAGGATAGCGGTTTGAAGGGAAGAACCGTTGGTGGTGCTCAAGTCAGTGAAAAGCATGCAGGCTTCATAATCAATATCGGAGGTGCCACATGTGCCGATGTTGTTGAATTGGTCAACATTATACGTGATACCGTATACGCAAATTACGGTGTTGAGCTTGAAACCGAAATTAAAATGATATAGATGGAATATTTATCCCACTTTAAGGTGGTCGAATGGAGAATTAAGTGTCTTATACTTCGGATATAAACAGAAAACTTATTGGCATAAAAATGCATAAGTGCTGTTCTTTTGCCTGTATTTACGGTCTTTTGCTTTTTGGTGGAAGACTCGGTGAGGGCATAAAATATGTAACATCACATAAGGAAAAATGTGATTTTTTAAATAAGACTTTTCTCTCTTTTTCGTCGGGAACTTCTGTTGTTGAGGAAAAAGGAGAATCTTTTGAAACAGAGATACTTGCGGATACTGATGACACGGAGCTTTCAGCACTTGTGTCGCAATCTCCCCACAGGATCAATACAAAATATTTAGAGTCTGACTGCTGTAAAAAAGCTTTTATGAGAGGAGTTTTTATAGCTACGGGTTTTGTTTCAGACCCCGAAAAACCCTATCACCTTGAATTGAAGACTTCACATCATTCTGCGGCTGAGGATTTGAAGAAGATAGCGGTAGAATACGATATAAATTTCAAATCTCTAGTGCGTGGCGGAAGAACTGTTCTGTATTTGAAAAGTTCTGACAGTGTTAAGGATTTTTTAACACTTATAGGGGCTCAGACTTTTACTTTTGAATATGCAAACGCAGAACTTGAAAAAGATCTGCGAAATGAAATAAACAGAGCCTTGAACTGTGAATCCGCAAATGAGGATAAACGCCTTGATGCTGCGGGAAAACAGATAAAAGACATTACTGTTCTTAAAAATGACGGATACCGTGATGTTCCGATTAAGCTTGTGGAACTTGCGGAAATACGTCTTAAAAATCCCGAATTGGGACTTGCTGATTTAGGTCAGCTTCTTACCCCTCCGCTGTCCAAGGCAGGGGTCTCTCACCGCATGAGAAAAATTGCGGAACTTGCTTCTGAAAGGAAAGAATAAATGGGATTTGTTCATCTCCATGTGCATACAGAGTACAGCCTTCTCGACGGTGCCTGTAAAATAAAGAAAATGCTCCCAAGGCTTAAAGAAATGGGACAGGATGCAGTTGCCATGACAGACCACGGTAATATGTATGCCACTATTTATTTTTACAAATACTGCAAAGCCGCGGGTATCAAACCTATTATCGGCTGTGAAGTTTATACCTCAGCCCGTACCCGATTTGACAAGGTCAGCAGAGATCTTGACGGTGAGATCGGGCACCTTGTGTTGCTTTGCAAAAATAATGTCGGTTATAAAAATCTGATTAAAATAGTTTCTTACAGTAATACTGAGGGTTTTTATTATAAACCCCGTGTGGATATGGATCTTCTCCGTGAAAACAGTGAAGGTCTTATTGCGTTGTCTGCTTGTCTTGCAGGCGATGTCCCCCGACTTCTTGTGGCAGGGGATTATGAAGGCGCAAAACGAAAGGCTCTTGAATATTACGAGATCTTCGGTGAGGGTAATTATTATCTTGAAATGCAGGATCACGGCATCGAAGAACAGAAAGTCGTAAACGAGGGCGTTATAAGAATTTCAAGAGAGACGGGTATTCCTCTTGTTGCCACAAACGACGCCCACTACATACAGAAAAAAGACGCGAAGGCTCAAAAGGTATTGATTTGTGTTCAGATTCAGAAAACATTTGACGAAGACAACGGTATGGGCTTTACTACGGACGAGTTCTATCTTAAGTCCGAAGATGAAATGCGAAGTCTTTTTGAATATGTTCCCGAAGCCATAGAGAATACGGTAAAGATTGCTGAACAATGTAATGTTGTTTTCCCCGAAATTGACGATGCGAAAAACAGAGTATATTTCTTGCCTGTTTTTAAATGGACAGAAGGTCTTACCCATTACGATTATTTGCGTAAGCTTACCTTTGAAGGCTTTGATAAGCGTTATACAAAAGAACAGCAGACTCCCGAACTTATTGAACGCGTTGAGTACGAGCTTAGTATCATCAATAAAATGGGCTTTGTTGACTACTTCCTTATTGTTTGGGACTTTATCAACTACGCAAAAGAGCACGGTATCCCTATTGGACCCGGTCGCGGCTCCGGTGCGGGAAGTATCGTTGCCTATTGTATCAGAATTACCAATATTGAGCCAATCGGATATAATTTGATCTTTGAGCGATTCCTTAATCCTGAACGTATATCAATGCCTGACTTTGACGTTGATATGTGTCCCGTAAGAAGACATGAGGTTTTTGAGTATGTTCAGCAGAAATACGGTATTGAGTGTGTTGCCAACATTGTTACTTTCGGAACCATGAAAGCAAAGCAAGCTTTGAAGGACGTTGCGCGAGTTCTGGGCTTCCCGGCAAGTGAAGCAAACTCAATTACCAAGCTCATGCCCGACAAAATGACCATTACCGATGTGGTTGAAAAAGTTCCCGAAATTAAAAATATGTATGATACCGATATGAGGCTCAGAGAGCTTTTCGATATGGCTGAATCCGTTGAAAATATGCCAAGGCATGCCTCTGTTCATGCATGCGGTATAGTTATCGGTGAAAACCCCATATATACATATGTTCCCCTTGCGGTAAACGAAGGCGTTACGGTAACTCAGTTTGATATGAAGATCGTTGAAGAGGTCGGACTTGTAAAAATGGACTTCCTCGGTCTGCGAAATCTTACTGTTATTGAGGATGCCTGCAAGCTTATAAGAAAGAATATCCCCGATTTCAGCATGGATAAGGTTGATATCAACGACCCTGCGGTATATGACCTCCTTTCAAACGGTGATACTGACGGTATTTTCCAGCTTGAATCAGGCGGTATGAAAAAAACACTTACCTCGCTTCGTCCAAGGTCAATTGAAGACGTTACGGCTATCATTTCTCTTTACCGTCCCGGACCTATGGACAGTATTCCCCAATATATTGCAAATAAAAACCATCCTGAAAGTATTAAATATAAGCATCCCATGCTTGAGAATATTCTCAAGGTCACTTACGGCTGTATGGTTTATCAGGAACAGGTAATGCAGATCGTTCGTGAGCTTGCGGGTTACAGCTTCGGACGTGCTGACATCGTGCGTAAAGCCATGGGTAAAAAACAGATGGATGTTATGACACGAGAACGTGAATTCTTCATCAACGGTAAAAAACGTGATGACGGTACTGTTGAAATCCCAGGAGCTGTTGCAAACGGTGTTCCTGCAGAAATTGCAAACGAGATTTTTGATGAAATGATCAAATTTGCTGAATATGCCTTCAATAAATCCCATGCGGCAGCATATTCTTATGTAACTTATTATACCGCATATCTGAAAACACATTTTACAAAAGAGTATATGGCGGCACTTCTTACCAGCGTTTTGGGTAAAACCGAAAAAATGGTTGAATATATAAATGCTTGTCTTGATAAGGGTATAAAGGTTCTTCAGCCCGATGTAAATGAATCTCTTGACGTGTTTACAGTAAGTGGAGAAAACATCCGTTTCGGACTTAATGCGGTAAAAAATGTAAGCACAAACGTAGTTTCAGAGCTTATTGCGGAAAGAGAAGCTTCAGGACCTTTCAAGAGTTTTTACGATTTCTGCAGACGTATGCTTGACGGTAAGGAACTTGACTCCCGAACCGTTGAAAATCTTGTAAATTGCGGTGCATTTGATTCATTGGAGACAAATCGCCGTCAGTTGATAATCGCGTTCCCCGAAATTAAGAGAAGTTTGCTTTCATATCTCAAGGAGAGAAGCTTCGGTCAGATGACTTTATTCGGTGAAGAAGAGCCTGAGGAAGAATTCGTTTATCCTAAGGTTACGGAATTTCCCAAGAAGCAGAAGCTGGCTCTTGAAAAAGAAGTTACGGGTATCTATCTTACAGACCACCCGATGAGAGAGTATGCTCATATGGCGGAGAGTATAGATTGTGCAAAGGTCGGGGTTCTTTCAACCGAAGACAGCGGATATACAAATAACAGCAAGGTCAGAATCTTCGGTATCCTCACTAAGGTTACTAAAAAGCTTACCAAGAACGAAACCATGATGGCTATCTGTGTTCTTCAGGATCTCAGCGGCTCCATTGAAGTTTTGGCTTTCTCAAAGGCGTATGATAAATTTGCTCATCTTCTGGAAGAGGACAGAGTTGTTATTATTGACGGTAAATTAAGTATCCGTGAGGATAGCTACGGTGATGATGACAGCGGAGAAGGCGGTCAGATAAGTGCCTCCGTAATAATCAGCGAGGTTACACCTGTGGATTCTCCTGACAGCAATATTTCCGTTGCACCACCTCCACCCGTTGAAGATAATAAAAATAAATGTTTGCTTCTTACGGTAAGAGACCGTGACGGTGCAAATCTTGATAAAATAATTGAGTGCCTTATGAGTAATACGGGTGAAAGTGAGATATACTTTAACTTTGTTGATAAACGTAAGACTGCAAGGTTTTCAAAATGCTGCGTGTCTATTACTCCCGAAGTTCTTGCTCGATTGAGAAGTCTTATCGGTGATGAGAATGTTCAGGTCAGAACCAGATAAAGAATTAATCAATATTTAAAAAAGGAATGATGTTCATGGGACCTTTCGCTAAAGGTTATTTTGAAAATGAAAACGATTCTACCGTAAAAAAGATTGCAAGGGGACTTTTGCGTTTTGCGGAAGAACTTCCGATAGAAATTGATCTTGAAATAGGACTTGCAAGGGTTCACAGAGGCGCAAATAATGTTGTAGAACCTCTTGATATGCGACTTGACTGCGGCAATGGTGTTGTTGTTCAGGGAGAAATAAATGGGGTCAGATCTACAGGTTATTATTTTGAGGCTTCAAAAACAGAAAACGAAAAAAAACTTTGTCTTAATAAGACTCTTTGGGGCGGCGGTTGGGGTGGTCATGCCAATCCCGACTACGGTACTCTTATCAGAATAGGTACAGACGGATATCGTGAAAAAATAGCAAAATACAGAAAAATAAATGATGCGGACGATTTTTACGATGCAATGCTCATGACTCTTGATGCGTTGGATATCATTGCGGAAAGATTCAGAAAGTTGGCTCTTGAGGCTGCAGAAACGGCTACAGGTGATGATTTGATAAAATATAACCGTATTGCGGAAACACTCGCTGTTGTGCCTAAAAAGCCCGCATACGACTTCTTCAGCGCGATTCAGAGCTTCTATCTTGTGTTCAGCTTTGACGGAAAAGACTCTCCGGGACTTTTTGATGTATATATGTCCGATTACTATAAAATAGGTGATCGCGAAGAAAATAAAAATATTCTTCGCGGTTTGTGGAAAGGTTTCTATCAGACAAGAGCTTGGAATCTCTGTCTTTCGGGCAGTGATGAGAATTGGAACGACCTTTCTTCCGAGCTTACATACGACATTCTTGACATTGTCGGTGAAATGAAAGTTCACACTCCCAACGTAACAATGAGAGTTCACAGAAATACTCCCGAATGGGTATGGAAAAAGGCTGCGGAAGTTATCGGAAAGGGCTGCGGTATGCCTGCGCTTTATAATGACGAAGTCGTATGCCCTGCACTTGAAGCTTTGGGAATTCCGCCATGTGACTCTCATCTTTACGCAATGAACGGATGCAACCAGATAGATATTCAGGGTAAATCCCATATGGGTCTTGAAGACGGTGAGATATGCCTTGCAAAATGTCTTGAATATGCAATTACAAACGGAGAATGTCTCTATTTAAACGAAAAAGTTTCTATCGAAACAGGAGATCCCTGTAAATGTGAAACCTTTGGGGAATTTTTTGATCTTTACAAAAAGCAGGTTGAAAATGCCGTTGAAATTACGGTATCCCTTTCAAACAGATCTCAGGAAGTTCAGGCAACATACAGCCCCAATCCTCTCCGTTCGATCCTTATTCAGGGTTGTATAGAAAAGGGCAAAAACTACAGATCGGGTGGACCTCTTTACAATCACGGACAGATACTTACTGAAGGTCTTGCCGATGCAATAGACTCTCTTGCTTCTATCAAGCATTTTGTTTTTGATACAAAGGAAGTAACAATGGCAGAGCTTGTTGATGCAATAAAGACTGACTATAAGGGCAGAGATGATCTTTATTTGAAATTCCGTAAATATCCTGCTAAATTCGGTAATGACGAACCTGAAACAAATAAGTTAGCAAAGGATGTATTGGATCATTATTTTGGATATCTTGCAAACTTCCGTACTTTCAGAGATCCCGTTAACGGAATTTTTGGTGGAGGTCTCAGTACATTCGTAAGAACAGGTGAATATGGCAGAAAGCTCGGTGCTACTGCAAACGGCAGACATGCTTTTGATATCTATCTGGCAGACAGTATCGGGGCAGTTCCCGGTTTTGATAAGAACGGTCCCACATCTGTAATCAAATCCTGTATGAACTATGACCAAACACTTGCAAAGAGCGGTTTTGTGCTTCAACTTAAATTTGATTCGAAATTATTTAATACGGAAAAAGGGTATGAATCCTTTATTGCTCTTGCCAAAGCTTATTTTGAAAACGGAGGACAACAGCTTTCCATTAACGTAACAAGTGCGGAAGATCTTCTTGCGGCTAAAAAGAATCCTGAGTCCTACAAAAGTCTTATGGTTCGTGTCGGTGGATTCAGCGCTCCCTTTGTTGACCTTGATCCTGATCTTCAGGATAATATCATTGCAAGAACACTTCATAATGTATAAATGAAAGGAATTAAAAAAATGAAATTACGTGCTCCCTCAGTTCCTCTTATTACGGTTGACCCTTATTTTTCCGTATGGTCCCCTTCAGAAAAGCTTACGGATGAATCTATTCATCATTGGACAAATAATACAATTTCTATTCTCGGACTTGTCGAAATAGACGGTATACTTTACCGTTTTATGGGCGTAAACGATGTTGAGCCTATCCCACAGACTGATTTGCAGATTGATGCGCTGTCAACAGCATATACTTTCGAAACAGACAAAGTTCGTATTAAAGCCGATTTTCTCGCACCAATGCTCCCTGATGATCTTGAGCTTGCCAGCAGACCTGTAAACTATCTTAAATTGACCTCCGAATCTAAAGACGGTAAAGATCATTCCGTTAAGTTTACTCTTTCCGTTTCCGAAGAGATATGCCTTGATGAGCCCGGTCAGGCTCCTGTTGTGAGAGAAGAAGTCAAGCTTGACGGACTTAAATGTATTCGTATGGGAAATTCCGTTCAGGATATTCTTAATAAATCAGGCGATAACGTTCTTATTGATTGGGGATATTTTTATCTTGCTGTTGATTCTGAAAATACAGAGATGTTTGCTGAAGAGGTTACATATATAAATCCCTTCAAACCCCGTTTTAAAGTGCCTGAGGTTAGTCATAATATTAATGCAAAAGAAAGAATACTTCCTTCTGTTACAGCTAAATTTGATAACGAAGCCCTTGTTCTTTTTGCTTATGATGATATTTACAGCCTTATTTATTTTGAAAAGCCTATAAAAGCATGGTGGAACAGAAACGGTAAGACGATAGAAGAGGCAATACTCGAAGCCGCAAAGGATTACGAGACTCTTGTTCCTCTTTGCAAAGGTTTTTCCGAAAGACTTACTGTTGATGCAATTAATGCGGGCGGCGAACAGTACGCGGATCTTTTAGCTCTTGCATACAGACAGGTTTTTGCTGCCCATAAGATAGCTTGCGATGATAACGGAGATATTCTCTTTGTTTCCAAGGAGTGTTACTCTAACGGATGTGCTGCAACTGTTGACGTAAGTTATCCTTCTATTCCCATGTTCCTTTACTATAATCCTGAATTGGTTAAAGGTATGATGCGTCCCATTCTTCGTTTTACAAAGCATGAAAAATGGCCTTTTGACTTTGCACCCCATGATATGGGTCAGTATCCTATTCTTAATTATCAGGTATACGGATACGATCATGAGAAGGGTGAATATAAGGACCATGAGCAGATGCCTGTTGAAGAATGCGGAAATCTGCTTGTTATGGCTGCTTCTACAGCTGTTGCTCAGGGAAATACTTCTTTCGTTGAAGATTACATGGATATCTGGGAACAGTATGCAAAATATCTTATGGAATACGGCACGGATCCCGAAAATCAGCTTTGTACAGATGACTTCGCAGGACATCTTGCCCACAACTGTAACCTTTCCCTTAAAGCTATTATGGGTCTTGCATCTTTGGGCATCATTTACCGTATGCTCGGTAATAGCGAAAAGGAAAGCTTCTACATGAGCAAATCAAAGGAAATGGCAGATATCTGGGTTAAAACAGCTGCAAACGGAGATGGAACATTCAAACTTGCATTTGATAGACCCGGTACATTCTCAATGAAATACAATGCTGTCTGGGATAAGCTCTTCGGTACTGAGATCTTTGATAAATCTGTATGGAAAGGCGAAATCGCTTCATATTTTACAAAAATAAATCCATACGGTATGCCTCTTGACAACAGAGCTATGTATACAAAATCCGACTGGCTTGTATGGACTGCAACAATGGCTGAAACAGATGAGGAGTTCAGAGCTTTTATAAAGCCTCTTTGGAGAATGTTCAATTATACTAGAAACCGTGTACCTATGACAGACTGGTACGATACTGTTTCTGCAATTAACCATTACTTCCAGAATAGAACCGTTCAGGGCGGTTTGTATATAAAACTTCTTGAAAAGAGCTTTACGGAAAAAAGCAGAATAATTCTCGGTAAATAAAAACATATAGGGGTCGTTTTATGGAAAACTATAAAAAACCGTTTCTCGGGGCTGCATATTATCCTGAGGATTGGGCTGTTTCTGAGATAGATTACGATATTTCGAAAATGAAAGAATGTGGGGTCTCCTGTGCAAGAATAGGGGAGTTCGCATGGTCAAGACTTGAACCAAAGCCCGGGGAATACGATTTTGAATGGCTGCATCATGTAGTTGATAAATTGGCAGATGCTAATATTGATGTTATCCTTTGTACTCCTACAGCAACCCCTCCTATTTGGCTTTCCCGTATGTATCCCGATGTTACTGTTGTAAATGACCTCGGAATAAGTGTAAAACACGGCGGTCGCCGCCATTGTTGCTCAAATAACCCTCATTATATAGAGTATAGCAGACGTATTGTAGAAAAGCTTGGTCGTGAATTTGGCGCTGATGAACGCATAATGGGTTGGCAGATAGATAATGAGATCTATTTTCAGGGTTGTACCTGTTCTCATTGTGAAGAGGGCTTCAGAGAGCATTTACGCAAGAAGTACGGTACGGTGGAAAATCTCAACAAAGCTTGGAATCTTACCTTGTGGAGTCAGGAATATTCCGATTTTGATGAAATAGGAATTCCCGTAAACGCATGGCATAATCCTCATATAAGGCTTGAATATAATTTTTTCCAAAGCAAGACTCATTCCGGCTATATCGGTATGCAGGCTGATATTTTAAAGAAATATACGAAAGCTCCCATAGGTACAGATACTATGCCTTTGGATGGCGTGGATTATGAAACCCTTACCGAAAAATGTGACGTGATACAGTTCAATCACTACGATACTCCTCAACAGCTTCCGAGACAGCGTTTCTGGTTTGATTTTATCAGAACGTTAAAAGACCGTCCTTTCTGGAATACAGAAACTTCTACCTGTTGGAACGGGTCTGAGGCTACAGGACAAAACTTGAAGCCTTACGGATTTTGCAGGATAAATTCCTGGCTCCCAATAGCTTTTGGCGGTGAAAGTGCAATGTATTGGCTCTGGAGGACACATTGGGCAGGACATGAGCTTATGCATGGTGCGATTCTATATCCTTCCGGCAGACCTTATCATATTTTTGAAGAGGTTTCACGTACTTCCTCGGAATTTGAAAAATGTGCGGACTTCATCAACGGCACAAAGGTTGAAACTGATGTAGCTCTTCATTTTACATCTCTTAACTGGAATATGTTTTCAATTCAGTCCGTGATCACGGGAATGGAGTATTTCCCTGCTGTATATCAAAATATCTATGAGCCCATCACCGATTCGGGTATCCGACCTGATGTTATAGGTGCAAAAAAAGATTTGAGCAAATACAAGCTTTTGTTTTCACCTTTTATGATGTCGTTGGATGATGGCGATTTAATAGAACGTATTAAAAAATGGGTTCTTGAGGGCGGTGTATGGGTCGTAGGTCCAATGAGCGATATACGCAATTCCGTTGGAACACGTTTTTCTGACAGAGCCTATAATATGCTTGAGGAGTTCGCAAATATCCGTCAAGTCTATGAAGTTCCCGACCGTGACGGTTTTGTGCGGGCCGAATGGAAAGATGGGGAAGAATTCCAGGGTAAAGATTGGTATGAGCTCTTTGAAGCTGATGACGATTCCCTTGTTACAGTAACGGAAGGATATCCCACCATTGTTGGTAAATCCGTTGTTTTGCGTAAAAAGGTTGGAAAAGGTACTGTTTATGTTTTGGGCTCAATTCTCACTAAGGAGTCCATGTTGAAGATCATCAAAATGGCTACCGAGGATGCGGGAGTCTGCGGTTATGAGATAAGCGGTTCTTTAGCAGTTGTTCCGCGAAAGGGGACTGCGGGCGAAGGTCTTATAGTTGCCGAATGCGGAAATGCTTCAGGTCATATCACTCTGAAAGAGGAAATGACGGACATTATTACAGGTAAAAAGTATTGCGGCAAAACAGATCTTGAACCGTATACTCTTCTTGTCCTGAAAAAATAAATATATATTTTTGTAAATAAAATTATATGGGTGAACATTTTCAGTGTTCACCCATATGTTTTTTAGAAGTATATTATTTTTCTTCAATATCAGACGGTAATATTACCAATTCTTTAAGAACCACACCTGTGCGTGCAGGCAAATAAAGCTCAACGTAATGCTTTCCGTCAAACATCTTTGTCGGGTATGCCATATGCTCGATTCTGTCCCAACCACCGTATTTTTCATCGTCCGTTGAAAGCACCACTGAGTATTCACCGGGCTGATGGACGGGAACGAGAATGTTTGCCATTGATTGATCGGGGTTGAAGTTGAATGCGAAAAGCAGACCGTGTCTGTAGAAAACAAGGATCTGTTCTCTTTCCTTGTTCAGCATAAGGTCTCCCATCTGCTGTGTGAAAAGGTCGTTGTTTTTGGCAAGGTTTACCATATCTTCATCAAAGTCACCGAGCCATTGGTATTTTAAAAATCCGTTATCTTTAAGACTCCATTGTCTGCGGCAATAGTGGTAACTCCAACCGTTGCCTTCTCTTGGGAAGTCTATCCATTCGGGATGTCCGAATTCGTTACCCATGAAGTTCAGATAACCTTCTCCTCCACCGCCAAGGGTGAAGAGTCTTATCATTTTATGCAATGCAACAGCCCTGTCAATTACTGTATTATGGCAGTCCTTATTCATATCCGTGTACATTGCCGCATCCGCAAGACGGAAAATCATAGTCTTGTCGCCAACCAAAGCCTGGTCGTGGGATTCAACATATGCAATGGTTTTCTCACCCGGACGGCGCAGGCACATATCGCACCACATTTTATAGATATTCCAATCTTCGTCTCTGAGCTCTTTTACTGTTTTTATCCACATATCGGGAAGTCCCATTCCGAGGCGGTAGTCGAAACCGATGCCTCCGTCTTCAATGGGCAGACACATTCCGGGCATTCCCGACATATCTTCCGCAATAGTTATTGCTTCGGGGTTCACCTGACGGATAAGCTCATTTGCAAGCTGTAAATATGTTATTGCTTCCGTATGTGTGTTCATTGAGAAATACTTGTCATTTGAGCAGAAATCAGTACCGAGACCGTGGTCATGGTAAAGCATGGATGTAATACCGTCAAAGCGGAATCCGTCAAAATGGTATTCTTCCATCCAGAATTTAAGATTTGAAAGCAGAAAATGAAGAACCCCGTCATGCCCGTAATTGAAGCATTTTGTTCCCCAGGCAGGGTGTTCACCCTTTTCACCGTCATGGAAGAACTGCCATACCGTTCCGTCAAACATATTTATGCCTTCGGCAGTATTCTTTACCGCATGGGAGTGTACGAGGTCAAGGAGTACTCTTATTCCCATTTTATGCGCTTTATTTACAAGATACTTAAGGTCTTCGGGCTTTCCGAACCAGCTTGAAGCCGCATAGAAATTGGATACCTGATATCCGAAAGAACCGTAATAAGGATGTTCCATTACTGCCATAAGCTGTATGGTGTTGTATCCTGCCTGTTTTATCTTGGGCAGAATTTTATCGGCAAATTCAAGGTAAGTACCGATTCTTCCTTCTTCCTGAGCCATTCCCACATGGGCTTCGTAAATATAAAGCTCCTTTTCGCCCTTGAAATTTTTGTCTGTCCATTTAAAGATTTTCCTGTCGTCCACAACAACGGCATCGAAAACAAGTGATTCAGGGTCTCTTACAACTCTTTTGGTATAGAGTGGGAATCTTTCCGTGCGCTCAGGCTTTGTATTAACTACGACTTTGACTTTACAGCCATCCCAGAGTGCGTCGTCTCCTTCGAGGAATATCTCCCAATTTCCGCCTTCGAGCTTGTTCATGGGATGGGAAGTCTTTTTCCAATCGTTAAATTCACCTTCGAGGTAAAGCTGATTTGCCATGGGTGCCCACTCACGGTAGTACCAACCGCCTTTTACATGGTGGAATCCGTAAAAATTGTGTGCGTTTGCAAAGTCATTCAATGTTTGACCTTTGGCTAAAATTCTTTTTTTGGTTGAAAGATAAAGCTCCATTCTTCTGTCAATATCTTTTTCATAAGGCAAAAGCTGTGGATTGAATTCAAAAATTTTATACATGGCAAAGCTCCTTTTTCAGAAGGTTTTCTTTTATTATACAATATATTTGTAACGAAATTATGTATGATTTATTAAATACTTAAAGTTGGAGATCTTTTTTGTTCTGCAAAAAATGACATAACTCGTGCTGATTCTTGTTTTGATTGCTTTTTAAAAGGATGAGGGAAAACTTCTTTTATTTAAAAAAAGTTTCCCCTAAAAAAATATTATTTAATTTTTTCTATGGTTTTTAAATACATTGCAAGTGCAAGGAAGCAGAGTGCCGGGTAGTACGTTCCCATGCATGCATTGTCTGTCCAGCTCCAAAGTCCGATAAACCAGTCAAATACAAGCATAAGGTCTGAGAAAAAGAACAGGAAGCTTGCAACTGCTATAGTTCCATTCACAAAGCTTTTTTCACGGATGAAATTGCAGACCGCTTTGCCGAGCATTGTTGAAATAATCAAAGCGTAAACTATGCAAACGACTTTAAATATGGGTGTGTCAAATGTGAGCAGGGGACAGAGCATAAGGAATGCAGCCGCAGCGGCAAAAATGACTCCGCTTGTTATAAGGTCGCTCTTGGATATTTTTTGCAGGCAGCAGTAGGCAGCTACAAAGAAAATATGTCCGAGGGCAAATGTTCCCGCACCAACTATGAAGTTGTAACCTATAAGAACGTCACCGAGCATAGCCAATATAAGACCTGTTGCCATGCTTATATAGAATTTTTTATTTGCTTGTTTAGTTATGAAAGCATAAAACAGATTGATTATTCCCAACAAAGCAAAAGCTCCGCTACAAGTGCATTTTAATGTAAAATCAAAACCATTGCTTTGATAAACATAGTTCAAAACGAAAATCGTTGCAATAAATAATGTGTTGATAGTAAGCATAATTTTATTTTTCATTTTAGGTCACCTCAAAAATATGTGTAAAAGTTTTTCGTATAATTTGCTTTTGTATGGCTGATATCTCATTGGCGGATCCAACCACGTTTTTGGGGTTATTTAATTCTGCCGATTTGATTAAATGGAATTGGTTCAAAGTCGGGGCAAACTTCAAATGCTTTTGCATCTTCTCTCAGGGTATAATCTCCATTGTTTATTCCGGGGAAGTCTGAACAGTCACTCAGGATAAAAGGATTGTTTTCGACTTCGGAGAATCTTACAACGTCGCCATAATCAAATTTATGATAAACCTTTTCAAGATCTATGTCCTGATAATTTGTTGAGAAATTATAAGTAATATTATTTCTTACAATACTTCCTGCAGGATTTACGATAAAATTAGGATTGTCAATGTCTATAACGCTGTTTTCGGTATAAGGAATCAACTTTGCAAGAATTGGAAATCTTTCGGTCCAATATTCATTCTGTTGGAGTGCAATCAATTGATTTGACATATCTATAGAACCGCCACGTCTATTATTTATATGTGACTGTCTCATATGGCTTGAATAATGAATACTTCCATCACAGTTTATCATGATATTGTTTTCAATAATATTATCACGACCTCCGTTAGCTAAAATGCCACGACCTGTCGTATTTACAATTACATTTCCGTAAGCTGTCTGACCTGAAACGCCGCCGTCCCAGTAAATTCCGAACGCCATTGTATCTCCGGTACCTATATCGTGAATATAGTTATATCTGAAAACAGTACCGTAGTCATCCATTGATTGGTAATGATAAAACGCACCTGCGTCAGAAGTTTCCATACAGACATCGTAAATTTCGTTGTATTCAAACATATGAAGAGGTCCGCCGTAAGGAACAGCAAGATGCGGAGCATGTGCCATTTCATTGTGAGAAACAGTAACTCCGCAGCCGCCTACATGAATCGCACCGTAATAGGTTCTGTCTACAACTCCGAAATCGTGGATGTAGTTATTGTAAACAATGTTTCCGGAGGGGGTAAGTGTAGACGCATCTCCGCCGCTGATATTCAATCCGCTACCACCAATGTCGGAAATTTCGCAATTCTGAATTGTGATGTTAGTACCGCCGACAGAAAGACCTGCACCTCGGATATTATACAGCTTACAGTTATCTATTATGAAATCATGACCACTCATAACAAATCCGTTGCTTCTTGTAGCGCATGCACCGAAACCTTTCAAGGTAATATATGAAATATTGGTAGCATTCAGAAGATTTTCCAAAGTACACGACATCATGATTTCTGAGGATTCAAAGTTTTCGGGCTTGTAAAGATACATCATACCCGTATCTCTTTCAATGTAGTATTCGTTTTCAGAATCAAGTTCTGCCAATACGTTGTAGAAATAGAAAGGAGCGCCTTTTGAAACACCATACTCCTGTGCCTGTGCAAGCTCAATGGTTTGTGCCACAAGATCAAAAATCTTTACAGGAATATTAGCTTCTGCCCATGCCCATTTAAAGTATCCGAAAAGCCAGAGATCGTCCAATGACGGCCACATCTTCGCTCTTTCAACAACGTCATCAAATACCGAGAAAATACCGCCTTGTGCATTCATAATGTTTCTGTCTTCGGGGACGTATGTACTATCTACAGCACTGTTAATATTGTCGTATTCGTCAATGGTGAAATATTCGTAAGCAACTCCGTTTTCAATAACTGCAAGTGTTTTTACATAATCGTCATTTGGCCATCTTGCAATATGAAGTCTTTTTCCGTTCATAAAAACTTCGGACTCTTTCGGACCGGTACCGTTTTCATAGTTTGAACCCCACGCAGCTCCGCTTGAATAAAGCAGCCCCCAATCCTCTGTTGTAAGTCCGTATTTTTTCAAGTTAACCTTAACAACTCTGTCTTTAGCATGTGTTTCAACAAGAATATCCTTTTCTTCCGCGGACAGCGATTCAAAATCCTCTGCCGAAAGAATTACCCCACCTGTAATCACCGCACCGAATTCATTTTCGGAAACGTATGTAATGGGTGATTCCGCTGTACCTGAATCCTCTTCCGTGAAAGTAATTGGTTCTGAAACTTGGTATTCGCCGTCTTTTACGAGAACAGTTATTCCACCAACGGGCAGACCTTCTCCTGCTTTGATTTCGCGAATTTTCGCCTGTGCTTCGGGAATTGTTTTGAACGGTGCTGCTGCGCTTCCGTCACCACCGTCTTTTGCGTTCACATCAACATAAATCGTCAGAGCAGAACCTTCAACCACGGAAGAATATTCTTTTACCTTAGGTTCGTCATTAAAGGGTAAAAGGTTCTCAAGATTCGGCTGTGAGCATGAGGTCAGCATTGTACCTGCCATGATTGCCGCTAAAGATGCCGTAATGATTTTTTTGATAGTCATGTTTTTATCTCCTTTTATTAGGATAAATGTTTCCTCATATATTATCTCACGAAAAAAATAGTTTGTCAATATGGTTCTGATTCTTTTTAATTGGAGTTTGGAAATATTACCATATAAATTCCCGAAAAATTGTACCTATATATGAATCTCTAACTTAATTTTATAATATTGATAGTATGTGTCAACCCCCCTTTTTTTTAATGTCAATATTTCGTTAAGAATGAAATACAAAAAATACCTGCAAAAAATAATGAATATTAAAAGATTAAAATCACATAATACTTTTGCGACAGAAAAAGAGTCGCAGCGAAAGAAAAATGATTGATACGGTTTTATGCCATATCATTCATGGCATTGTACCGTGTTGATAAAGGTAAAATGTCCTTTCGGATTGATATAAATCGGGAAAGTGAAATTTCCCAAAAAAAGTTATTGAAAGGAGTTAATAACAATGGCTTCAAGAAAAACACTTGTTCCCCAGGCTAAGGAAGCTCTCAATAAATTCAAAATGGAAGCAGCTTCTGAAGTTGGCGTAAACCTTAAGGAAGGTTACAACGGTGACCTCACATCCAAGCAGGCAGGTTCTGTCGGCGGTCAGATGGTTAAGAAGATGATTCAGGCTTACGAAGACGGTATGAAAAACTAAGCTTTAAAAGTTTTGTTTTTTATTAAAATATAAGAAAATAATTTCCGACGGTTGATAATCGGAGTTGAAAAACGACTTCCCGAGAGCTTACAGGCTAACGGGAAGTCGTTTTTTATGGGAAGGTCAAATGTCTTATTTTTGAATAACTGTGTGATTGTGTTCTATTATTGCAGAAGGCTCGATATATGCTTGAGGTTTTCTGATAAAATTATCGTAAACGCCCACAACTGCAGCGACTGCGACAAGTACGAGTATTACAAGGAATTTCTTTGATTTCATGTGATCGTCTCCGTTTCATTTTATTATAAGAAAGTTCTCTTCCAATCATTTAGACCTGTTTTTCTGTAAAAAGTTCCCTGTAAAATATGAAATTTTTTAGGGAAGTCTTTTCCCATGAAAAACTTCCCATAATAATGATATTTATTTTTTCTGTTACTCATATTCCGAAATGAATAACATATTTGCTTTCTTCGGCAGCGAGCTTAAGAAGCTTTGTGACCTTTATCAATTCCGGAATTTGAGTCCTTTCAAAAAGTTCTGCCATTTTTAATGCGGAATCCGGCGGTATAAGAGTAATTCCTGCTTCGTTTAAGCCGTTGAACGGCTCTTTTGTACTGTGTGTATATGTTGGAATGACTATAGTTTTTGTTAAAACCTTATCGATTACTTCCATATCCACAGCAACAAGCTTTGAATATTTTTCAGGTTCGTATTTGTCGTATCTGCCTTTGGGTATTTCCTGCATGATGCCGAATTCATGAAATGCCATATTGTTTTCCCCTTTCGCTTTTGCGACTGTACAAAGACTTTTCTATTCGTTATTATATATTATACCTCAAAATCTGCAAAAAGTCAACCTTAAACACCGAAAGTTAAAATCTGAAGTTAAACCTGACATAAAAAGTTTGGAAAATGATATAAGTTTTTCTTTAAAAACTCTTGACAGGTTGAAGAAAACGTGGTATAATAGTTTTGTAAACGAGGTGTGTTGGTGAGCGAAACTTTTCAATGTGTTTTTGCTTACAACTGTTTTGTATTTCATAGATAAAGTTCATAAAATCACTCTTGAAAAAGTTTTGTTACTATGATATACTGTTATACGGACGATTTTAAGAAAGAAATGATTTTAAATATGAAAAATAAATTGGGGATAGTTCTTGTGGAACCTGAGATCCCACAGAATACAGGAAATATATCTCGTACTTGTGCGTGTACGGATGTTGAACTTCATCTTGTAAAACCTTTGGGTTTTTCCATTGATGACCATCATGTTAAAAGGGCAGGCCTTGATTACTGGAGTGAGCTTGACCTTCATATCCATGAGAATCTTGAAGCGTTTCTTCAGTTTGCTTCAGAATCCGGAAGACCGATGTTTTTTGCCAGTACGAAAGCCGCAAAAGTTCATTCTGAAATGGAGTATCCCGAAAATGCGTTGATCCTTTTCGGTAAAGAGACTAAGGGACTTCCCGAATCTTTACTTGAAGCAAATTATGATAATTGCGTAAGGATCCCCATGAAAAGTACTGTGAGAAGTTTAAACTTATCGAACAGTGTTGCGATAATTTTGTATGAAGCTTTACGTCAGCACGATTATATTCAGCTTAAGAGGGAAGGCTCAATTCCCGAACATAATTGACATAAAAATAGGAGACTAGTCTAAACAATGAGAAATTATATTATTACAACAGATAATACAACGGATTTTCCTAAGGAATATTTGGAACAGCATAACCTCAGAACAGTAGATCTTACATATTCTATTGATGACGTGGCTTACGGAGTTGAGGGTAGTCCCGCACATCCTCATAATATTTTCTATAAACTCATGCGTGAAGGAAAAACTCCCAAAACAACTCAGGTAAACCCTGACGGCGCTAAGGTTTTCTTTGAAAAGATTCTTAAAGAAGGTTATGATATTCTCCATGTTGCATTCTCTTCAGGTCTCAGCGGCACTTGCAACAGTATGATGATTGCCGCAGAAGAGCTTCGCGAGGAATATCCCGATTCCAAAATAATCGTTGTGGATACGCTTTGTGCATCTTTGGGTGAGGGTCTCATTGTTGACTATGCTCTTGAACTTCAGTCTCAGGGTAAAACAATGGAAGAGGTTGCAGAAATCCTTGAGGCTGAAAAGCTGAGTTTTTCCCATATTTTCACAGTTGAAGACCTTGTTTATCTCTATAGAGGCGGAAGAGTTTCCAAAACTTCAATGGTTCTCGGTACAATGCTCGGTATAAAACCCATGCTTCATGTCGATGACAACGGAAAGCTTGTTCCCGAATCTAAGGTACGTGGTAGAAAGACTTCTCTTGATACTTTGGTTAAAATAATGTGCGAGAGAATGGATAAGGAGAAAACTACAAAATTCTTCATTAGCCACGGTGACTGTCTTGAGGATGCCGAATATCTTGCGAAGAAAGTAACAGAAGCTACAGGTATTACAGAGTATCTCCTTGGTAATATCGGACCCGTAATCGGCTCACATTCAGGTCCCGGCACAATGGCTCTGTTCTTCAGAGGTAAAAGATAAATTATAGAAAAAAATCATCCGTCATACGCCAAAACCGTATGATGGGTGAATTTGTGCTTTATATAAAAATATATTTAATAGATTTCATTGGTTTAATCGGAAAGGAAAGTCTATGTACGAAAAGCTTGTAACTTTTGAAGAAGAAAAACGTAAAGAGCATTTGTATCTGCTTTTTAACAGTATTTTTATTTGTGCGTGTCTGATGCCTGTATTCGAGGCTGTATTTAAATTCCCACTTTCAATTTTTTCGGGAATTCAGAATGACGCTGTAAGTTGGTTTTTAACCACATTATTGTATCCCGTGTGCTCTTCGGGTGCGGTACTGTTGCCGTTTTTTATTTATAATGTGCGTATGCAGAAGCCTTTGAGGGACAAGCTTAAAAAGTCAAAGGGAAAAGCCTCTGTGCTATGGTATGTTTTCGGTATAATATCCGTGGCTGCTATTGTTCCTGTTTTGGTGTACGTCGGACAGCTTTTTTGTGATTTCCTCATAAGCAGAGGCTATGTGCTTACGGAGAATTTACCTGATTTGGGCGACAGTATCCCTGCTAATATTTTCAGTACTGTTTATACATCAGCTGTTTCTGCTGTTTTGTTGGAGCTTGCTTTCCGTGGTGTTGCGGCTGAAAAACTGTCCTATGCAAATACTGCATTGGCAATAATTTTACCTGCGCTCATTTCTGCAATGTATACGTATTCCTTTATTAAGATCCCTTATCTTTTTGTTACGGGTCTTATAATCGGTTGGTGTTATCTTAAAACAAAGTCATTATATCTTACTATTGCAATGAATTTTGCCGCAAATACTGCATTTTGCGTGATTTTGCTTGTCAGGGAAAGTACGGATATAGCATATATTTCACTTATCTGTGCAATGCTTGCTGTTGGGGCTTTTGTTGTTCTTGCCATAAAGAACGGCTTGAAAGTCAAGTACCCCGAACCTAAGGATTCCGACGAAGAGTATGAAAGACTTACAAAGAAAGAGGCTCTTTGGGGTACGTTCAAAGCCTTTGCATTTTGGATTTTTGTTTTTATGTTCTTTTTCCAAGTGTTTTTCACATATCTTGATAAGCCGATGCGTGAAACCGATGAATCAAACGAAAATTATCAAAGTAGCTCTATGATCACTGAAGAATTTAACCCTTGAAGTATTGAAAATTCTTCATCTAAAAGTTTTTTGGA
>JAZSMD010000075.1:0-7977 GCA_045535665.1 Eubacteriales bacterium | reverse complement strand
ACGACATGGCTACGATCCGACTTTTCAAAGACCGTTCTTGAAAGAATCGACACTCTCAACAAAAACAACATTCCTTATGACTACATCTGGATGGACGCAGGCTGGTACGGCGGACAAACAGCTCCTACCCCCGATGAATTTGAAGGCGACTGGCCCGAACACACAGGCGACTGGAGAGTAAGCCCCATAATTCATCCCAATGGGCTGAAAGATGTATCGAAAGCAATCCATGACGCAGGCAAAAAATTCCTCCTTTGGTTTGAATGTGAAAGAGTAAGAAGATCAACACCTATTGCAAAAGAACACCCCGAATACTTCATTTTCCCCGACTGGGAAGGTGAGACGAACTTACTCCTTAACCTTGGAAATCCCGATGCATGGCAGTACTGCTTCGATACAGTAAGCAAAATGATCGAAGATATCGGAATCGACTGCTTCCGTGTTGACTACAACTTTAATCCCATTGACTATTGGACCATCGGCGAAGAAGAAGGCAGAAAAGGTCTTAATGAGATCAAATATGTCAACGGATTCTATAAGCTTTGGGATGCTCTGTTAGAAAAATTCCCCCATCTGCTCATAGATAACTGTGCAAGCGGTGGCAGAAGAATCGACATTGAAACGCTCCGCAGATCCATTCCTTTGTGGAGAAGTGACTACCAGTGTCCCGCAAACCCCGTAACGGAAGGAACACAGTGCCACAACCTTTCTTTCAATAATTGGATGCCATATTCAGGCACAGGTACAGGAAGAGACTACGACACATACAAAGTCAGAAGCGCTTACAGCACCGCCCTTAATCAGGGTTATGCATACAGTGAGCTTGAAAATTTCGGAAGTGACCCTGAAAAGATCACATGGCTCAGAGATATTCTCAACGAATACCTGGAAGTTCGTCCCTATATGTCCGAAGACTTCTATCCCCTCACTCAGGTAAGCGACAGAACCGACACATGGAGCGCTCTGCAGTTTGACAGACCCGAACAGAATGACGGTATAGTACTTGTATTCCGTCGCGACAAATCCCCTTACGAGCTCGCCAAATTCGCTCTGGGAGGCATTGACGAAAACAGCAAATACATTTTCACAGATGCCGACACAAAAGCAGAAACAGAAATATGCGGCTCAGAACTCAAGAAGAAAGGCTTCAATGTGGAAATTCCCGAAAAGCACTCTTCAAAGCTTTATTTCTATAAGAAAATTTAACAAGTATATCTTATTGCAACAAAACCTCACTTTTATAGATGCCCATTGAGCATCTATAAAAGAGAGGTTTATTATAAAGTTATTTAAAATAAAACATCATTTATCCATAAAGAGAATTGTACATAAGCCTTTTGCCTGATCAGATGTCGGTTGCTTAAGAATATTCATGTCAAGCAACTCTTTCATAATATATGTATGAAGAGCACAAGCACTATTCTGAGAATAATACCTGATTATTTCATGAACATGTTCCGGCTGATTCAACAAATTCAATGCACAAGACTCTTTCGCATAGCGTTTTGAAAGCTCCAAAAGTTCTTCCGTTACAGGTGGAACAAGCTTGCTCCAGTCATCAGAATTTTGTACTACTATTACATTTAATTTAAAACTGCCATTTTCCTTAATGAGATATCCTTTATCCAATAGTCGTTTATACACCCCAACATTTACACTTGTTTGTGGCAGTTCACCTTTTATAAAATAATACAAATTTTCATAATCCGAGTGCAAATTATCATTCCAACAAACAGTTCTACTGTCAAAAGATGTATTCATTTGCCAACCACGCCAATTTAACCGGCTTTCCTCTGAAAAAAGATTTCTCCACATTGGGCCGCAGAAACTATAAATACTACTGTCAAAATTCACTTTTTCATCGGTATCAACTTCCGCAAAAGCAACATAATCTCCGCCATCTTTACGTTTAACCGAATATTTAAAATCAGATATTTCCGCAGTTGCAAGTTTATTAGCCATAAAAGTTATTAAAGCCCATTTAAGAAGATTAACATCGTTATCGGGAACTTGAATACAATCAGGAATATTTATCAATTTTTCCAAATATGGCTTAAAATACTTCTCCGCAAAAACAGATGAATATTTTTTTGATAATTCATGAATTGCAGTTTTCGTTTCCGAACTCTGCTCAGTTATAAGAATATTTGTTCTGTATTTCGCTTTCGGCAGTTTCTCCATAAATCCGTATTCTTCCAGATAATTAACTTCATCACGTACAAATATCGGATTTACTCCCAATTCTTCTGCAATTTCATTTATTGTTTTCGGCTTGTGATACGCCGCATATGCAATGTTCTGACTAAGCGACTTTGAAAGAAAATCGTATGTATCCCCCTTTTCACCGGGATGACCGTCATGTCCCATGTTTATAAACTTTACGGGTTCCAAACCGAGAGTTCCTATCGTTTTTTCCTTTTCCATACCTTTGTATAATTCCTTTCTTGAACAAGATAAGTACCACTTTACAGTATTATGTGAAATTCCAAGTTTTTTGGATATATCTCCAATTTTCATATCATGATAATAGTGTAAAATCACAATTTTGCGTTGACAGTCTGAAAGATACGTAATTTCTCGACGAAGTAAACGAGCTTCCTCGTTATCAATTATATCATCTGTAAAATCCATATAATCGGAAATATCATCAATACCGTCAACAGAAACACAGTTATGTTTTTTATTTATAAAACGAGCATATACATTATACGCAATCTTATAAATATATCCGTCAACATTAACGATACCGTCACGGTTTAATAAAGTGGAATATACAGTCAATATAATCTCACTTGCCAATTCTTCTGCTTCATCCAAATTTAAAAGTTTGCTCATTGCAAATCCAAACAGTATTTTAGCATATTTTTCAATTATCTTATCAACTTCACACTTTTCCATTTACTTATCCTTGTTTAATTATTTAAGAATATTCTCATTTATATAGTTCACTTAAAACTTAAAAGGTTGGTAGAAAAAATATTTAAACAGAAAACTTTCTATAAGATTTCCAATTTAAAATAATCCAAACATCGGTTTTCCTTGGAGGGGTACGGAGAACCTTGCTTTTTCCGCTAAAAGCAAGGTTCCCCGCTAAAAATATTCAAATAATTCCAAACCGATTAAAGAATAACTTCCTTACCTGTTTTTGCAGATTCATAGATAGCACAAAGGATCTTTATCATATCAATACCCTGCTGAGGCTTAAAGCAAGGCTCTGCGCCTTCAATAAGCACGTCGTAGAAATGCTTAAGATTGTTTTCATGACCCATTCTGTCATGGCAGTTGGGAGGACAAATATCAACAAGCTGATCGTCCATTTCTGTGAAGAACTCAATATTTGCATTTTCCCATTTCAAGCCTGCTTTTGTGCCGCGAAGCTCTACAAAACGTCTTTCCTTTTTAACATTGGAAGCCCAGCTGAATTCTATCTGCAAAAGAGCACCGTTATCGAAACGGATCATACCCATTGCAAGGTCTTCAACGTCAAAAGTCCCTTCGCCATTTTTATCACCGAATCTTGAGTTTACGGAGTCGCTGAGTTCGTTATTTGCAAATTTACAGTATGAGTTACCGGAAACAGCAACAGGTGTGGGGTTTCCCATGAGCCAAATTGCCAAGTCTATCATATGAACACCCAAGTCAATAAGGGGGCCGCCACCGGATTTTTCTTTTGTTGTAAACCAACCGCCTTTTCCGGGAATACCGCGTCTTCTCTGCCAACCGCAACGACCGCAGTAAATTTCACCCATCCCGCCTCTGTCAATAAACTTTTTAGCCATTACAGAAGCATCAAGGAAACGGTTATTTCTCATAACCATAAGTGTTTTACCTGCTTTTTTCGCAGCTTCATTCATTTTAAGAACTTCTTCAACGCTTACAGCATCGGGTTTTTCGGTAAATACGTGTTTACCAGCATTAAATGCATCAACGGCAATGATTGAATGTAAATAGTTAGGTGTACAAATATCAACGGAATCAATTGTTTCGTCCTTCAAAAGCTCCTTATAATCGGTATACACCTTTGCATTGGGGAAATGTTCCTTCTGATGATGAAGTGCTCTTTCCTCGATTATATCACAGAGTGCAACGACCTCAACACGAGGGTCTCTGAGATAATGATTAACATGACATCCTACAATACCACCGGTACCAATGATACCTACTCTCCATTTTTTCATAACTAAGATCTCCTTTTCGGATATTTTTTGATTATATTATAGCAGTACTATTCTGATTTTGCAATATGCGATAAATAAATTTTTCAGTATTTCAAGCCTTTTTCATAAACAGCAAGCTCATGGGTAAGCATATGCTCTACCTGACGTATTTTCCATTCAATATGTGCCCTATCCCCCGCATAGCCCATAAGAGGTTCAAAGCCTATCGCTGAATCGTAATCAACGCATTTTAAGGCTTTTTGAGAATTACGGATCTCCGCTTCAGCGTTTTTCCTTATACTGTGCAGAAGTCGCTCAACACTCTCTTTTGAAGGAGCAACAGAAAGCTTTTGGCGATAAATATACATTTTCTTAACATGTATATCCGTTGTAAAGCAACATACCATGTAATTTCCCATATTAATAAGGCGCAAAACATCTTCGCTTTTATTTTTTATCAATTTCAACAGAGAAAGTCCCTTTCTGATAAGCTTTATAATATCCTTCAAAATGTAGATTTCCGTGCGAATTCTTATGCTATGCAAAGTAAAGGTACCTTCCGTAAAAATTAAACCGTTGGGGCTATCATATTCAGATGTAATACAATTTCCAAAAAAACTGCCCTCAGGCATAAGCGAATTCGGAGGTGTGGAATATAATCTCAGAGTAAGCGGATACGCAGGACCTACCCGCATTGCACAATATTGCTCATGGTCTGTCGGCATATACAAACGTATCGCCTGACTCCAATACGAAAGAGCCTCTATACAAGTATCAGTCTCATCACATGAGATCTCAGAAATGACATCTTTTATGATATCATTCGGAGAATCTGATTTATATTCGTAAGCCCGTTTTTCAATTTTAGTTATTATAGACGGCCAAAATCCATACTGATGACACTCCATAACGCCTGTCAATCCATATTTTTCATGGCAATCTCTCATTGCTTTATATCTGTCCATCCATTGCTGAGGAAAAGGCTCAAAAGGCATACAACCAAAGTCCCAAGTTCTTCCACCCGCATTTGCTTGAGTGTAAAGCTTGATTCCACGGTTCTTTGCCGCCAGAGCTTCCCCAATAAAATACTTCCCGGGACCCGCAAAAGCAACAGAATAATCGCAAACACGTTCTGTTATACCGTATTTTGTGGGTAAATTTTCAAACATTTCAAAGGTAACAAGCAAACTTATGTCCGTCGGCAAACGGTTTATCAATCTAAGCCTATCCTCTTCGGGGGCCCAACCCCAATTATAAGTCCAAAAAACTATGTCCGCATCAGGCTTTTCTCGCCTTATTACCTTTTTTGCAATATCTAACCAAGTAATATAGTCTTCACATGGCCAATGACTGACTCCAGGCTTCGGATCGGGGAAATTATCTTCATTTAGAAAATTCCAATATTGTCTGCCTGTAGAATTTTTATCTTTACTGGGAAACTGAATAATCTCACCCACAAAAATAATTCCTTTAAGTTTTGAATGTACCTTAAAAAGTTCACCGTAAGCCGCTCCGTAAACATCTTCGGCATCTTCAGCTTCGGGACTGTAAAAAATATTCTTATGCCAATAAGCATACACATCGATACCGTATTCAGCTGCAAGATCAATTATTGAATTCACATCTCGCGGCCCATCGGCAGACTCATTTACACCAACCAACGTAAGCATTATGGCATCAATTCCTTCTTTAGCAAGGATTTGCAAATATCCTTCAGGGTATACATCCATTCCGTATGCAGAGTGGACCATTCGAGGTGAGAATATCGGTTTATTTTTTGTTATACCCATATCCACATAGGGCTGTTTTTTCAAAGACATTGCATCTTCAAGGTCGTATATTGCCTGAGCAGCCCCTCGTTCATCATAAGCACGAATATAAATACAGCCATCGGAAATTTCAACAACTCTCCCCTTATATGAACGGACATCTTCAAGCCCTATATCGGTTATTTCAACAGTAATCTTTATAGCTTTACAACTTTTTTCGGTGACACCGAAACAGACCTTAAGATATTCGTTAAAGTCTTCTTTTGCATGGCAAATAACAACGGAATCGTCACCGAAGAAATCAACCCCATCCAGAAAAGATATCTCATTATTATTTTTTTCTCGCAATTTATATTCAAAAGGTTTATTAGATAAAACAAGTCGCTCTCTGAATTGATATCTTTTTTCCGTTTTCATAATTATCTCCACTCCTAAACTCTTGAACCTTATCAAGAAAACATTCAAATGTATTATAGCACAAACCACATTATTTTACAAGATGATTTTTTTAATTTATCCTTAAAATATTTCTCTATTCCGCAAAGCCTCAAAAAACAGTTGCAATTTTCACAAACTTATAGTATAATAAAACAGATAACTCTTACAATGAAAGGACTGTCTATATGAACATCAGACAAATTGCAAAAATCAAACCCGGGCAGGATGGTGCTATCTGGAAAAACTTTTTATTCCGCCTTGACACCCTTGGAAACTGTTTTGTGTATGATATGAACAGCATTAAAAACTCGGACGATGAGCTTGAAATACTTTCCCATTTTGTTTTGGATAAAGCAGATATGATCGTCCCCCACTCAAATTCCGTGGTATTCGGATGTGAATATTTTGTGGAAAGTGATGAATTTCCGCTTCTTTACTGCAATATTTACAATAACTATTCAAACGCAGAAGACAAATTAAAAGGGACTAGCTGTGTTTACAGAATAACAAGAAATCAAAGCTCCTTTACTTCAGAACTTGTTCAGATAATAAAGATCGGATTTGTTGAGGATTCAAACCTCTGGTGTTCTGAAAACAAAAAAGATTCCAGACCTTACGGAAATTTTGTTATCGACAGAGAAAAAGGGATATACCATGCATTTACAATGATAGATTCTCCGGCTGTTACAAGATATTTTTCATTCAAACTGCCCAAGCTTTCCGAAGGTTCTTACGATGACAAATTTAAAGTAAAAACAGTAACCTTATCAGACAAGAACATTGAGAGTTTCTTTGACTGTGAATATCACAGATTTATTCAAGGTGCGTGTGCTCATAACGGAAAAATATATTCTCTTGAAGGTTTTTTCCACGGTGATGAAAACGAACCTAAGATCAGAATAATCGACCCTGAAGCAAAAACTCAAGAATTTTCCGCGGAATTTGTATCTTTCGGATTGGAAAAAGAACCTGAGTTTATAGATTTTAAAGACGATATCTGTTATTACGGAGACGCTGAGGGCAATTTTTATATTATAGAGTTTTAAAATAAATAATATTGTGTGGGTGGCTCAGTTAGATGCAGAAGGCGTGATTTGGCTCTCGTCGGCGTACGTGGTGAGGGTGACAGGAGCTATCCGAACCGTGTTTTCTACAGTCGTATTTCTGTTCATACTGCGTTAAAATACTCGCCAATCCGTCAAACCTTTCAAGGACGAAACACGGAAAAGACTTAAAAAGATTCGCTTTTAGGCAGGTTCGGATAACTCTTGTCACCCTATGGTAGAGAGCCAAATCGCGACTAGAAAGCCCTTAGAATTGAGGGGGGTGGCTCAGTTAGATGCAGGAGGCGGGATTTAGCACTCGTCGGCGTACGTGGTGAGGGTGACAGGAGCTATCCGAACCGTGTTTTCTACAGTCGTATTTCTGTTCATACTGCGTTAAAATACTCGCCAATCCGTCAAGGATTGGCTGCGTTTTTGCCTTGACTGACCAAAAATCCGATCTGTAGAAAATCTTCGACCTAAAAGCAAAAGATTTTTATTGGATTTTATGCGTTGAGGACGCAGATAGGCTGACGCCTTTCAAGGACGAAACGCGGAAAAGACTTAAAA
>JAZSMD010000043.1:0-40164 GCA_045535665.1 Eubacteriales bacterium | reverse complement strand
TTTCATATGTGAAATAGATACCGGGAGAGCGGACAAGCTGGGATACAACGACACGTTCTGCGCCGTTGATAACGTATGTGCCTGTATCTGTCATGAGAGGGAAGTCGCCGAAGAAAATGTTCTGTTCCTGGATCTCACCCGTTGTTCTGTTGGTGAGTCGGCATGTAACCCTCAAAGGAGCCGCATAAGTAGTATCGCGTTCTTTACATTCTTTAATTGAATATTTCGGTGTCTTGTCGATTGAAAAATCCAGATAGTCAAGAACTATAGTACCTGTGTGGTCTTCGATGCATGATGAATCTTTAAGAACTGAATACATACCTTCTTCAACAAACCATTTGTAGCTTTCGAGCTGGATGTTGATGAGGTTGGGTACGTCCTGAACCTGTTTAGTTTTTGCAAAGTTAACTCTGGTTCTTGATTCATCGCCTCCCAGATGCTCATAATGACCGCCGACGAGCTTAGGATCAACACTTTGAGCCATGCAATTATCATCTCCGTTTCAAATTTTGAAAAAAGCACTTGATTTTTCTTTTATTTTGTGATATAATAAGCTGCAAGGATTTTTAGGGCTTGAAACCTTGAAAAATACCCGACAGATTAAGTCATAAAATGAGGGTGGATATCTCTAAGGATATGAACCCATGATAATCATTATGCGGTTAGTTATTATACCATATTATAATAAGGTTGTCAAGCGGTAAAATGATTATTTTACCGAAAGTTCGCTAAAACTTGCTTATAATGTTGCATTTTTAAGAGCAAAACGGAAGCTTTTGCTCCAAAAACCTTGTTTGTAATTTGTTTAATAAAAAATTATTTATATTTTCGGAGGTCATAATAATGAAAAGAGCTTTAATCAGCGTATCTGACAAAAGCGGAGTTGTTGACTTCGCAAAAGAACTTTCATCTCTCGGTTACGAGATCCTTTCCACAGGCGGCACATCCAAAACACTTCGCGATGCAGGTGTTGAAGTTGTAAATGTAAGTGATGTTACGGGTTTCCCCGAATGTCTTGACGGTCGTGTAAAAACACTTCATCCCATGATCCATGCAGGTATTCTTGCAATGAGAAGCAACCCTGAGCATATGGAACAGATCAAGGAACTCGGTGTTGAGCCCATTGATATCGTTGCAATCAACCTTTATCCTTTCAAGCAGACAATTCTTAAAGAAGGCACAACCTTTGACGTTGCCATTGAAAACATTGATATCGGCGGACCCACAATGATCCGTGCAGCTGCAAAGAATCATCCTGACGTTGCTGTTATCGTTGACCCTGCAGACTATGCTTCTGTAGTTGAACAGATCAAAAACGGCGGTATTTCCCTTGAAACAAAGAGAGAGCTTGCTCTTAAGGTTTTTGAGCATACCGCAGCTTACGATGCACTTATTTCCGATTACCTCAGAAAACAGTTGGGTAAATCTCCTCTTGCAGACAACCTTACCCTTACATTTGAAAAAGTTCAGGAAATGCGTTACGGTGAAAACCCCCATCAGAAAGCAGCTTTCTACCGTCAGATCGGTCATTACGAAGGAACTCTTGCAGCTGCTGAACAGCTTTGGGGTAAAGAACTTTCCTATAATAATATCAACGATACAAACGGTGCTCTTGATCTTCTTAAAGAATTCAAGAACGATACAGCAGCTATCGCTGTTAAACATGCTAATCCCTGCGGTGTAGGTATCGGTGACTCTATTTACGAAGCATATATGAATGCTTACGAGGCTGATAAGGTTTCTATCTTCGGCGGTATCGTTGCTGTAAATGAAACTGTTGATGCGGCTACTGCTGCTGAAATGGTTAAGATTTTCCTTGAGATCATCGTTGCTCCCGATTTCACAGATGAAGCTCTTGAAATTCTTAAACAGAAACAGAATCTCCGCCTCCTCAAGCTTCCTGCAATCAGAAAATCCAATACTCCCGATATGCTTGATATGAAAAAGGTTGCAGGCGGCCTCTTGGTTCAGGAGCTTGACTGCTCACTTTACGAAGGCGAACCCAAATGCGTTACAGACAGACAGCCCACAGCTGAAGAAAGAAAAGCTCTTGATTTTGCTTGGAAAGTTGTTAAACATACAAAATCAAATGCTATCGTACTTACTTCAGATAAAGCTACTATTGGTGTTGGCCCCGGCCAGACAAACAGAATCACAGCTCTTGAACTTGCTATCAAATACGGCGGCGAAAAGGTTAAAGGTTCCGTTCTCGGTTCAGATGCATTCTTCCCCTTCTCTGACTGCGTAGAAGCGGCTCATGCTGCAGGTATTACAGCTATCATTCAGCCCGGAGGCTCTATCAGAGACCAGGAATCCATTGATAAATGTAATGAATACGGCATCGCAATGCTCTTTACAGGAGAAAGACATTTCAAACACTAATCTTGTTTAATATTACAAAGGAGTTGTGCTTTTTATGGAAAAGAAACTTCGTATAGGTATAATCGGTACAGGCGGAATTGCAGGCGCTCATGCGAGTAACTATCTTAAGCTTCCCAACGTTGAGATCGTTGCCGGTGCTGATATCGTGCCCGGAAAAGCAAGGGCTTTCCTTGACAGATTCGGGCTTACGGAAGCAAAGGCATTTGATAACCATAAGGATCTTCTTGAAATGGACCTTGATGCTGTAAGTGTATGTACCTATAATACTCAGCATGCACCCTGTGTAATTGATGCGCTCAACAAAGGTCTTCATGTTCTTTGTGAAAAGCCCATGAGCGTTACCCTTGAAGAAGCTGTTGAAATGCGTAGGGCAGAGCTTAAATCGGGTAAAATTCTTACTATCGGTTTTCAGCCCCGATATGATGATAATATGAAAATGATCAAAAAGATCGTCGGTGGCGGAGAACTCGGTAAGGTCTACTACGTGCAGACAGGCGGCGGAAGAAGACGCGGAATTCCCGGGAGATCATTTATTGAAAAGAAAACAGCAGGCGTAGGCGTTCTTGCCGATATCGGTTGTTACGGTCTTGATATGGCTCTTAACTCTCTCGGCTATCCGAAGCCCCTTACGGTTTCCGCTGTTACATACGATTATTTCGGCAAAAACCCAAAATATATGGGTGAAAAAGATGCGGCCCGTTTTGACGTCGACGATTTTGCAGGAGCATTCATTCGTCTTGAGGGTGGTATTACTCTTGATTTCAGAATGTCATGGGCAATGCATATGGACTTTATGGGAGACACTATGTTCCTCGGAACAGATGCAGGTCTTAAGGTCGAATCTCCCGGAAAAGACGGTACTTGGGGCGGCGCATGGGACGGTGGTGTAGGACCTATGACTCTTTACCATGATGTGGGCGGTCAATGCGTTTCAACTCCCATTCCTGCGGCAAAACCCGCTGAAGACCGTTTCTTCCTTAAAGTCAAATCCTTTATTGATGCAATTGTGAATGGAGACCCTGCTCCTATCCCCACAAGTGAAATAATTTACAATCAGGCTATTGTTGACGGTATCAGACGCTCTGCCGAAATCGGTAAGGAAGTTGATATTGTAATTCCTGAGATATAAGGAGGAATTCAAATGGCAAAAAATAAAGAACCCAAAGAAATTAAACCCGGTGAACCTTTAAAACAGAGTACTGTAGTTGTATTGTCCGTAACGGGAGGCTTGTTCCTTATACTTCTTTACTTCGGACTTACTGTTGAAGGTGCATGGGCTATGGCTCTTGTGGGTGCAGCATTCTTCTTGTTGGGAATACTGTGTACACTCCCAAATATTCTCGGATTTATCAGAGGTAAGAAGAGAGAGCATCTCATCAAGACGGGAAGACTCGTTGAACCCCAGAAAAAATCATTTAATCCTCATTCAAGATTTGACGACTAAGTAAAGTTTCAAAGTTGTTAAACAACTTAAAGCATTAAAAAAGTTTTAACCAAAAGTTTTTTGGGAAAAGGGTTCGCGTTTGTGAACGCCGCCGGTGGCGGATACAGTGAACACGAGGGGACTACGTACCCTCAGTGCTGGGCAGCGGTCGAAAAATACAAGGAAAGAAGTGAAGCGCTGCAGTATTTTTCGGGCACCGCAACCGGATGGGGAAAACTAATTTTGCAAAAATGGTTTTCCCCAAATAAACAATATAAGTTTTAATATTATCCCCTGCCGGGTGCGCGATCGCGGGAGCAGTACCGAAAGGTCGCTTCTGAGGAAAGTCTGAGCTCCCATGGGCAAGAATAACGGATAACGTCCGCCGAAGGCAACTTCCGGGACAGTGCAACAGAAAACAACAGCCGAAAGCAATTTCGGTAATGGTGAAAAGGTGAGGTAAGAGCTCACCGGGGAGGTGGTAACATCTCCCGTCAGTGTAAACCCTATTCGGAGAAATGCCGCATAAAAGACAGTGTGAAAAACGCAATGCGCCCATCAGTCTTAAAGGCAGATAGAGGCATATGGTAACATATGTTCGAGATAGATGACCGCGAGCGGGGCAACCCGTAACAGAACTCGGCTTATAACCCGACAGGGGATAATATTAAAAGTTCATATTTCAAGAGAACCTTCTTTGTTAATAAAGAGGGTTCTTTTTTTGTAGGCAATATTTCTGTGTTTCATACTTTTGTCAAAAAATATCTATTGACATACGTCTATAGTTTGTGTATAATGTATATATAAGGTAATATAAGCTTCGGCTTATTATTTTTTCAACATTATTTGACATTTGTCTAATTTACATTTAAAGGAGATCGTTATCATGGAAATCAAAAAAATACCCGACGCTGAATTGGAAATAATGCAGGTTCTTTGGAGAAACCCCGATCCTCTTACAACAAGCGAAATATGTGAAGAGCTTCACAAGACTACACCTTCATTACTTGCCACAACAACAAAGCTTCTCAGCCGTCTTTATGACAGAGGCTTTGTGCTTTCCGTTAAAAAAGGCAACTACAGAATCCACACTCCTCTTGTAAATGAGGAAGAATACCTTGAAGTTATTAACCGTACGTTCCTTGAAAAAGTAAACCACAATTCAATAAAGAAATTCCTCGTAAGCCTTGCCCGTACAAGGGATATAAATGAGGAAGATATTGAATCCCTGCGTGAGTTTATAAAGGAAACGGAAGAGAAAAAGCCCAAAAATTACAACATCTGATGAAAGGAGCTTTCATACTAAGAGAGCAATGAGATTATCGGTTATGATAGAATCCATTCTTTTTTCGGTACTTAAAAACAGTTTTATCGTTTCAGCTGTTGCTCTTCTTTTTCTATTTTTAAGACCGTTTATTTTGAAAAAACGAACAGCAAAATGGATGTATTTCCTGTTTCTTGTTTTATTTATCAGACTTGCTGTTCCCATCGATCTTACGGTGGCAAACTCTGTGTTTGTTATAAATATTCCCGAAATCGTACTGTCAACAGGTAATGCATCGGAAGAATTTCCCCCTGTTTCGGGTAACATTGACACTGTTCCTCCCGTTGAGGATATTACACCAACACCCGACACCGATGTTACAGTACCCGTAGCCCCGACGCCTTCTGTCCCTACACCTCCTAAGATAGAGCCGTCCATACCCGGTAATATTTCGGGGACCGTTACGGAGACTCCGGGAACGGATATAGGAAATTTACCTGCCGAGCCAACACCTCCGACTGTTGACCCGATAGTTCCCGATGAGCCTGCTGTTTCGGAGCCGACACCTGAGCCCATAAGCTTTTCAATTTCGCTCTTTGATGCTTTGGGAATAGTGTACGGTTTGGGAATTCTGGCATTTGCATTGTATCAGACGGTATGCTACAATGTGATGATACATTCTTTGAAAAACAGTTCAATACCTTGTGCAGATAAGGAAATTCTCAAAATATCCGAGAAGGTCTGCGATGAGCTTAAAATTAAAAGACCTTTACCCGTAAGGATAAGCAGCGCTGTTTCCACACCCACATTGGCAGGCCTTGTTCGTCCGATGATTCTTTTCCCGAAAAACTGTAAGGATGAAAATTATCTCGGTTATATTTTCCGCCATGAATATATGCACTATAAGTACGGAGACCTTTATTTCAAGCTTTTTGCCCTTATTGCAAATGCTGTTCATTGGTTCAATCCCGTGATATACATTCTCAGACGAGAAGCGGAAAAAGTTGTTGAATTCGTTTGTGACAGACGTGTAATTGAAAGCTATAACGGAATGTACAGATCTGAATACTGCAACGCAATTCTTGATGAGGTTGAAAGAGCTATTCTTGAACGTAAAAAGCGCACTTCCTATATGACAACGGCTTTTACGGGCAACAAAAAGACTTTGAAAGAGCGATTGTCTTCTATCCTTGATACGGAGAAAAAACGCAGAGGTGTTATTTCATTTGTTGCCATAGTTCTGCTTGTGGCTCTTGCGGGAATTATAGTTTCATGTAACGTACAGCCTGCTGTAAAAGAACCCGATGACGTGGATTATAAAACCCCTATTCCCGAAAATGTAGTCATAGATCCTGTTTTTGAGTATGTGGCTGTTGACCCCGAAGCTTATAACCCTCATATCACAACGGGTGACGGTGAGCTTATAGATAAGCTTTATTCATACGTCCATAAGCCTTATGCTTCGGAATATGCAGAGCTTGTGTACAGAGCAGAAAAGACAACGGTTGAAAATATTGATTCCTATCTTATGCTTATGACCGTATTTAATACTTTCGGTGTAGAGGGCCTTGAGACGGGAAAGATCTATAATTATAATAATTCCGAAGAGTATATAGAATATCTTATCTATCCCCAAAAGCTTATGGATGAAAGACTTAAGATAATATACGGTGAGGATGTTAAAATTGAACACGGCTCATTCTATCCCCGTGACGGAGTAAACGCCGAATATATTGCGGAAGAGCATTATTACCGAGTTTATCCCTATGATTTGGATTGGAACGGCAGATGGGAAGACTTCTGTAATCATTATGAATATCTGCGTTCAGAGGAAAAAGGCAAGTATATTTACATTTACGAAAATTATTACAGTACTGCTTACGATTATGATGACCCTTGCGGTCCTACGGCGTGTTCAGGAGACTTTTCAACGGAGTTCTCTCTTGAAAACGGAATTTTGCCCGAATATAAGCATACCTTCCAAAAAGATAAAAACGGAGTTTTCCATTGGGTGAGCACAGAGATTGTAACAGACCTTGATACAATACTTCTTCCCGAAGCTGATGGAAATCTTTCCGAAGATGAAAAATTGGCAAAAGATCTGTATTCATATATTCTCAAAGACGGATCCGACGTTGTTTACAGAAACGGTGTGACTACCGTTGAAAATGTTTCAATGTCCAATATGCAGGAGCTCATCCACCGTATTTACGGCACAAGAGGTCTTAAACGCATAATGAGAAACTCTGTTGATAATTGGCAGTATTATCTCGATTATTGGGGCGATAATGTGCTTTTTGTCCTTCCTGAAGAGCTTATGGAAGAAAGAATACGTGAAGTTTTCGGTCAAAATGCGAAAATCGTTCATCAGAGCTATGAGCTTTACAACAGCAGTGTGTTCGGTCAGTATTCTCCCGAAGACAAATGCTATTATCTCGGAGTTTTCAGCGGTTTGGGCGAAGATTTGGGTGACCCTTCAAATTCTTACTATCTCGGTTACGAGAATAAAGGAAACGAATTTATTATTTACGATAAATACGTTTATACCCCTCGGAGTCCTTATATAGCTTCGATTTACAGAGATTGCGAAATGAAAGATCTCGTTTCTGCGGTTTCTTTACGTGATGATGATATCGAGCTTCCTGACGGAACTGACGGAAATCCTGTTTCTGCTTATTATGACCATGCAACGGTCTACAAGCACACTTTCAAAAAAGCTTCAGACGGTTCTTACTATTGGTACAGTACCGAGCAGGCGACTCCCGAAAACGGTATTTCCGAAGCTGCTGGAGAAGAATACGTTTATTCCGATTCACAAAAAGCATATGAGCTTGGGCTTAAGCTTTGGAATGATTTTGACCTTGGCGAAGACGATGAGTTTGAATACGCAACAAGCTGTGAGTTCTTATCTCCCGATGGATTGGGAAGTGTCAATTATAATATTTCAAACCATATCAAAGAAAATACGGACTATATTGTTTTCGGTATAGGCGGTGCTCCCAACAAATATGGAACTCAGTACGCTGTAGCATATTATTTTGCTGAGGAAAACGGCAAATATTCGCTCTTGCTGACAGATACCGGCGCGTACTGCGGCATCCCCGAATATATATATTCCTATGACGACTATCTTGCATATGTCGGCGGTGATGAAAGCAAATTTGAAGCCTTGGCATACCTTTTCAGAAAATATATGATAGGTCTGGACCAACAGCCTTCTTATGCTTTGGGTAACGGACCTGCAAAATGGGATGCATATGTTTCAAGCTCTATGGTTCAGAGATGTAATTACTTTGTATCACGAAATATAACATATGCTTGTTACTCTCAGTTTGATTCTCTTTACGGCTCAAATGAGGCATATCTGACTTTGATAGGCAACGGAGGTTTTAATTATAGCTCGGACTTTTTGATTATATCCGACAATTTGTTCTTGGGCTCTGTTTATACCGATGATATTGTTGTTGATATTATTCCGAGAGAATGGGACAGCAGCCTTTACGAAAAGACAGTTGATGTTGTATTCGGTAACGGGGACTATTGTGTGTTTGCTCTTAACAGCGAAAATATCAGACTTATCAGTATGACTTCCAAGTCGACAATTTTAGCTCCTGAGCCAACAGATCTCAGCCTTACTTCCGATACGAGGCTTTTCATTGAAGAGCTTTTCTACAAAAACAGTGCTGATTTTAAGATATTGTCAATAAACAATTTCTTTACTTATGAATTGGATTCCGTTGTTAAATCAGAGTACGGAAACGGTTATAAATATGAAGTTTACTGTCATCTTTATGAAAATATTCTTTACGATGAAGCTTATGTGAAATGTACATTCGGAAAAATAAGCGATTATTACTATCTGATGGATGTTTCAGTTTCCGACGGTCCAAACGGAGAGAAAGAACAGCTTAAAACTTCCTCAGGTGAAAAGGATGAAGAGCCTATTCCCGAAAATGTGGTTATGAAGCCTGAAGTTGAATATTCTACTGACACTTCAAACTATACACCGCATATTGATACAGGTAAAGGGGATCTTATAAACGAGCTTTATTCCTATATTCTCAAGCCTTACTATACACCGTATATGGAGCTTGTTTACAGGAACGAAAAAGTAACTGCGGCAACTCTTGAAGACCATATCAAGCAAATGACAGTCTTTGCCGTTTTCGGTATTGAAGGGCTTGAAGTGAGAAGTGAAATGTGTGCCTACGGTTACGAGGTCGATTTTACTATCTATCCTGCGACTCTTATGGAAGAACGTGCGAAGATAATATACGGTGATGATGTAAAGATAGATCACTTTACATTCTACCCCTTGTATTATAATACTGTGGAATATATTGAAGACGGTCATTATTACAGATTCAATGCCGACCTTTTTGAACATCAATGGCCCACAAGAAAGTTGAATCACACACAGTTCCTTCGTTATGAAGAACAGGGTGATTACATCTATATCTATGACAGCTATTACAGTACCGAGGAGTTTAATATAGGTTATATTTCCTCAAGTAATAATATCTACGCTTCATCTTTGGGCAGAGGTCTTGTTGCGGAATTTGTAAATGATAACGGTAAAAAATACCGTCAAAGAGACCCCGAAACAGGCGAGATAGTTCTTCTTGATGATTTTGCGGCGGTAGTTCCCGAATATAAGCATACCTTCAAGAAGGATTCCGACGGTGAATATCATTGGGTAAGCACAGAACCCATAACGGACATTAACTCTTTGGTTATCGAACCGAAAACATCCGATGACAATGATTTGAATATCGCAACAGAACTTTATAATTATGTAATTAAATATGATTATTACGGTTCAGAGCTTGTTTACAGAAAAGGCACAACCAAGGCTTCCGACCTTTCGGATTACATGAAACGTCTTGCGGTATTTAAGAACTTCGGCTTTAATGGGCTTGATATTGTAATGAGCGGTCTTGTATGGCAAGATTCCGACCTTGCCCGTGTGAAGATAGTTTATCCCGAAGAACTTATGGAAGAACGTGTTCGCAAGATATTCGGTGACGATGCTACAGTTCAGCACGGTTCGGGTACATGGGCTGACGGAATAACGGTTGAATATTCTTCAAAAGATAGGTGTTATTACATTTCCGCGTTTGACGGTGGCGGAGACAGTCCCAACGAGAACTTTATTTATTATCTGCGTCATGAAAACAAGGGTGATGAATTTATCATTTACGATAAATATGTTTTTGTGGACAGTTATAACGGCTCTCATTATCTATATAGGGCATCCAAGGGTGAAGATTTTATCACCACTTTGAAGACAGAAGATTTTGAAGGCTACGCAACGGTTTACAAGCACACCTTTAAAAAGGCTTCGGACGGTTCTTATTATTGGTACAGTACCGAACAGGCAAACGAAAATAACGGAATTTCAGACGAAGTAGGTTTAGACCTTGTTTTGTCCGATGAGCAAAAGACAATTAAAGGTGTTGGCAGAATTCTCTTTGAAAAATATTTCAATGATGAGGACTATCTCCTTACTGCGTGTATCTCTCTTGAAAATGTATTTCCCCATACTCCCACAATGGACGAATCAGACTATGTTATATTTGTAAGCGGCGCACAGAGTGCGGATCAGGTTGAGGCTTTGTATTTCTCCGAAAATAACGGCTCATATGAGCTTGTTTACAGAGATAGGGCTGTAAAACATCATTATCCGACCTACGGAAGCGGAAAAGCTTTATTTGAGTGGTATCTGCAACACCCTGTGGAAACTGAAAAACGTCCTCTTATCGCTATGACAGAAGAGGTTCTTGAAGAATATCCGCAAGTTGTAAACATTAACAGAGATCCCCTTGCTCAGTTCCAATATTTAACTTCAAATATCGTATACAGATGTGATACATATGAGTCTGACGGTGTTTTGTATGTAAATTTTGAGGATATGAATAATTTGGGTATTCTTCCCAAAAAGTCTGTAATGGACGGTATAACATGGGATTACAGCTCAGGTTATGTGGTTCTCGCCAAGGGTTCACCTGCGGAAAACACATATAAAGACGTTGAGATACGTTATCTTGAACCTATGCACGGTTATTATGCTGACGTTCTTTTTGTAACGGGAACAGGCGAGAAATACCATGCAACCGTTTTGTATGAAGAAGATTCTGTTACGGTCAACGGTATACATCCGTTCTACGATAATTTTGTGATCACGCCTGATGATCTGGCTGATCCTGAGATGAAGAAAACTTTTGCAAATGAACTCATAGATACATTTGAACTTGACAGCTATGTTTCAGGTTTCCTTACAGGCGGTCATACTTACGAGCTGATGACGGAAGCCTACGAAAACGGTGGATTATATTATCAGCTGTATTTTTCCGCAAATGAATCAGGCGTGAATATGTTCGACTACGTATATGTTAAAATAGCAAAAGTAGGCGACGGATACTATCTTTACGGATATTCAAGGGTTTCATCCCTTCCTACCGAATAAAAAATCCGCTGTAAATAAGCGGTAAAAATATAAATATTATAGAAAGAGGTTATGAAAATGAAAAAATTATTTGTTTCTGTTTTATGTGCGGCTATCCTTATTTCTGCTGCTGTTTTGCCCACATTTGCAACAAACGCATGGCTTGAAGCGGAAGATTACAACACTTCAAATACTGTTGTTGAAAACGCAAAAGCTTCAGGCGGAAAATCCGTAACTGTTGCGGAAAACGGTAAGATAACTTTTAATGTTGATATTGATATGTCTGCAAGATACTTTGTAAGAGTCGGTCACAGAGCAGGTAACGGAAATATCGTTGCTACTATTGACGGCAAAGAATACAGCCTTGGTGTAGGTTCTGCTGTTTACGGCACGAAATGGGTCATTGTGAGCCTTTCAGAGGGCGCTCATGAGATAAGCTATACAGCCGAGGGCGGAGATGTTGTCATTGACTACCTCAGCGTATATCCTTACAGCGACCTTCCCATTGGAAGTGATTCTCCCTCAGGCGGTTACGATAACCCCTATAACAATCCCGGAACATCAGATATTAGTTACATTTTCTATTTAATTGCGGCTGTATGTGCTGTTACTGCTGTAGGCTCTCTTCTTACGGTTAGATGTAAGAAAAATTGATAGTGTAGAATGATTTTTGCGGGGAAAAACATTTTTGTAAAATTGTTTTTCCCCGCACCCCTTTTCAAAAAACTTTTGTGTAGGTGTTTTTTTGATCCATAGTTGCTTTTCTTTTTTGGAAAGGGTATGGGGAAACCTTTAGCTTTTCTTCGAAAAGAAAAAGGTTTCCCCATAAATCATATTTAGTACTATTTATTTATCTGACTTTCCAGAACGTCGAGGCTTTGTTTAGCTTCGGCTTTTTTATTTGCAAGGTAGTATGTGTATTCCTCAAGGGTGAGATTTTTTTCGTATATGTACTGAGCATGGTTTACGTCGCCCGTAGAGCCCACATATCTGAAAATAAACGGGGAATAATTATATTCCGTAATTGACTCTTTACCTTGTGGATAACGGAGGATAAAGCCGTATTTGTACATATTTTCCTTGGCGAATTGGAAAAGCTCTGACTGCTCCATTTCATCAACGGAAATTCCTCTTCTGACTGATATTTCTACTGTAAGTCCCGTTTCCGCTTCGCTTTCACCTGCTTTTGCAACAATGAGGTTTGTCATGTTTTCTGCAATTTCCTTTGAATAGCCTGCGTTCATGTTGCTTTGGTATGTCTGGGTGTAGTAGCTGTCCTGATCTTCCTTTGTTCTGTAGCCTGAAACTATGGTGCAGACGATACCCTCCTGTGCGGCAGCATCAATAAACTGCTGAAGTGCAGCGGCAACTGTTGCATTAAGTTTTACCGCGGGGTTCGTAACTGTCTGAACAAGGCTTTCGGGAGCAAAGTTTTCCTCAAGTGGGTTTTGTTTGTTTACAAGGAGCAAATATGGGTCGGAAAGCATTTTGTCATAAAGCTCGATCGTTTTTTTGTATTCGTGGATCTTTGCGGCTGTTTCTGCTGTGTACTGTACTTCGTCTTTTCCCTCATTGGGGTCTTTTGTTTCAACCGAGGGGTCATATTCGGAGTTGAAGACGAAAATGGAAGAGAATGTTACCAATGTCAGAACGAAAAGCAAGCTGACAACGACTATATACGCAATGTTGAATTCTCTGCTGTCTGTTTTTAGACTGAAGTTCATTTTCTTTTATTCCTTTCTGTGGTCTGTACCTTATATAATAACATAAAAAAATCGTTTTGTCAACGGGGGTTTTCGGTGTTTTATTACAAACTGTTTGTGAATAATCTGTTTTATTCTGTTTTAGTATTGCAAAATACACCAAAATCTGATATAATTAACATGAAACATAAGTCAGAATAACGCTATCGTTTTTCCGGTTTCATGCAGAATTCAAGTTGATGCAAGGCAAACTCACTTGAATTTAATAATAAAGTATTTGTGCCGCCGAATATTCGGCGGTATGGGGTATTATTATAATAAAATAATTTAGAAAAGGAATGGTTAAAAATGATTATCAAAGGTTTTCATCATGTTGCGGTAAAGGCTTCCGATTTTGAAAAGTCTTATAAATTCTATACAGAGCTTTTAGGGCTCAAATGCAGAAACTCCTGGGGTGAAGGCGATAAAAGAGCTATGATGCTGGTCGCTGATGACGGTTCTGCCATTGAGCTTTTCGCAGGCGGTACAAAGGGTGAAAATTACACAAGTCCTTATATTCACATCGCATTTGCTGTTGACGATCCCGATGCTTTCATTGAAAAAGTAAGAGCTGAAGGCTATGGAATCAAGATAGAACCCAAGGATATGGATATTCAGGGCAACCCCGGTTTCAAATCCCGTCTTGCATTCTGTTACGGTCCCGACGGTGAGGAAATTGAATTTTTCAAACCTGTTGAAGGCTGTTAATCAATTTCAAAGAGTTTTTTGAAGAATTTCACTATCCAAAGATCATATTTTACTTTGACCTGTTTGCTATCAAGCACCGTTATATTTGATGTTTGAGTGCAAACCTGTTCTGTTACTTGTTTTTTTGAAGTGTTATCTGTTTTTTCTGATAACACAGACAGAACTGCAAAATCCTTCCGTATTGCTTTTTTATTGGGAATTATCGTTCTTGATATTGTATAGACTTCAGGAGTGTTTTTGTAGCTTCTCATTGCTGCGGTCTCTGCCGAAAAACAGAAAAAGATAAGTAATGAAACTGTCAGGCTTATTATTTTTTTCACGTTGAATTTTTCCTTTACGGTATTTATTGGGGAGATCTCTTATTCAGATTTTCTCCCAAAATTTCCGCTTTATACATAATTGAGGTATTTATGAGAAATATTTTGGTTTTTACAGATAAAGTAAGGTCTGTCAACGACAGATTCTGGGCGGCAAGCGGCTCGGATGAGCTTTACGCAATGGCATATTCTCCCGAAGGCGAATTTTTGATGAAACGAATGAATTCCCTCGGTACTTGCCGTTATGTACGCAACCATTACACCCTTAATCATGAGATTCGCAGCGGTGTGCGTTGCGGCGGTGACGTATATTCCGAAGATAAAAACGGTGAACCCGTTTATGATTTCGAATGGATAAACGGTGTTTACAGGAAATTTGTTGAAAACGGAATAAAACCCATTGTGGAGCTTGATTTCCTTCCTGATAAGCTTGCCACACTCAGCGGAGATGTGACTCAGGAAGGAACAGGGGAGAAGTATAATAACCGTTTTTACCCCAACGATTGGGACAAATGGTCAAGGCTTCTTAAGGCTTTTGTGCAGAATCTTGCAGATGAGTTCGGTCTTGAAGAGATACGAACATGGTATTTTGAGGTATGGAATGAACCTGACAGCTGGCCACTTGATTCCTGGGATATGTTCTATAAGCTTTACGACGTCTTTGTTGATGCGGTTACAAGTGTTGATGATAAACTCAAAGTCGGTGGGCCGGGCTGTTTTAAATCCTGCTTTATGTATCCGTTTCTTGATCACGTTGTCAACGGCACAAACTATGTAACAGGTAAAAGAGGCTCACGGATAGACTTTATTTCCTACCATATTTACGGAATGTCGGGGGCGGAAAACTGGCTTGATTCCTATCCTCTTATTATGCCAACAGTTCAGCGCTTTGCGCAGGAGCTTTTGTGGATACAGCGTTTGAGGGATACATTCCCATCTTTGAAAAATACTGAATTTCAACTGAACGAGTGGGGAGTCATTTCAAACTACGAGAAATCCTCTTCAGTATTTCCTCCTCTTGAAGTACGCAACAGCGAATATTCTGCACTTTTCATGGTAAAGCTTGCTGATACTCTCGTTGATATCAGAAGAAAGTTTGATCTTAATATTTCAATGATGCTTTATTGGGGTTTTGCGGGAGAAGACTTTTTCGGTAAAATGTTCAACGGAAACCGTTCACTTACAACGAAGTATAATATCTGTAAGCCCATCCAAACAGCCCATGAATTTATGTCATTGCTTGGTAAGAATATAGTAGAAACAGACCTTCTTCCGGGAAGCGATGAGGGGTGTATTGCCGCTGCTGATGAAAAGGGCTCTCAGGCTTTGGTGTACTGCTTCAATGAGTTTGACGCAGACAAAAATCTTCCCGACAGAGAATATAACGTTATGTTTAAAGGGCTTGCGGACGGAAAATACAGGCTTAAGGTTTATACCATGGACGACACTCATAATAATACTTTCCGCCTTTGGGAAAGAATGGGCAGACCCGAAGAGCCGACTGCAGAACAGCTTAAACAGCTGTATGCGGAACAGGATATTACGGCTGATATTGAAACGGAAGTTGAAGTTAAAAACGGGGAATTTTCATATCCCGTAAAGATTTCTTCCGTCAGTATGAAGCTTGTTTCACTTGAAATTGAATAAAAAAACGTCTCAACGGCTTTGTGCTGTTGAGACATTTTGATTTCCGTAATTAAATTATTTACTCTGATTCTTCCGTTGGGTTTTCGAGAGGTTCAACCGTTGAGGTTTCCGTATACGAACAGTTTTTGCACTTGCGCATCATGATACCTTCTTCCGTAAAGGTAGGTTCTTTTATTTGTGTCCAACTACCCATTGCATGAGGAATCAATGAAGTGTTGTGAGTTTCCTGAATTCCACAATATATACAAGTTCTCGTAAATTGACCTTTTTCTGAGCAGGTCGCTTGCTTCGTTCTTGTCCAGTCCGTCCATGAATGACCTCTTATGGGAATGATAGTTAATATTTTGACATTACAAACAGTACATACTGCTTCTTCGTATCCGATACCGTTACATGCGGCGCCTGTGATCTTAATGTCAAGGCTGCTTGCGTGATCGTTCCCGTCATGGCCGATTTCGTATTCCCAGGGAACCCATGAAATGTATGAGCTTTTACCTTCAATCTTCAATCTGTCAGTATGAGAACCTGCATACACAACTACGCAAGAAGAACTTGAAACTCTGAACGAAGACTCATCCATATATAAAAGAGTCTTTGGCAGATATATACGTGTAAGATTTGGAACGAGCTCGAAATTAAAATTGCCGAGATTTACTACACCTTCGGGAATTATTGCAGTTTTAAGATTCGGCATCTCATAAAAACAAGCATCAGCAATAACCGTTGTTCCGTCCTTTATTTTGAGTTCCGTGGTGCTTTTTCTTGCAGCAATCGCGAGAGGGCCTATATACAGGACTCCGTCCTCGAATTTTGCGTTGTCTTTGTACCAAGTAAATTCAAAAGCGCTTTCACCTAACTTTTTTATAGTTTGCGGAACGATGAATTCTTTAATTTCACTAGCTCCGAAAAATGCATAATCGCATATTTCGGAAACTCCGTAGGGAATTTCATAAGACTCTCCGTTTCTTGATGTTGGGTAACAAATTAAAACAGTCTGCTCTTTATTGTAAAGAACACCGTCTATGTCGGAATAATACATATTGTTTTCGCCAACTGTTATTCTTCTCAATGAACGGCAATTCATAAATGCCATATATCCGATAGTTTTAACGGAATTGGGAATATAAACCTCTATGAGGCCGTCACATTGCTGAAAAGCACTAACGTCAATAATTTCAAGACCTTCGGGTAAAGTTATGGTTTTTATAGAATCGCAGTGTTCGAAAGTTTTTACGCCAATTCCTTTTAACGTACTCGGAAGCGATACTTCCGCAAGGTCGTAGCAAAATCTGAACATATGGTCTCCCAGGTGAGTAACGCCCTCTGTAACAATGAGCCTTTTTATTTCAGTACCCCAAGGCGGGTTCGGTACTGCTCCTGTTGAACCGTTGCCTCGAATTATAAGTGTTTTGCCCTGAAGCTCCCAGGTACATTCTCCAATTTTACCGATCATATCATCTGACGAAGAGAATATCTCCTGCAAGGTCGGTTTGATTGCAAGAAGTCCGATGCTGAAACCAAAGAATAAAAATATTACAACAGAGGCAACCAAAACCTTTTTCAAGCTGAAAAAAGCCTTATTCGGCTGTTTGAAAGGATTTTCAGCCGCTTTGGTTTTCAGCAGGATTCGGTTATAGTGAGTTTCTATCTCTTTTTCTGTATATTCGTGAGCATTTAATAAAATATTTATCAAAGATTGACATTCATCTATCAGACCCGTGTCGATATCCTCATCGGGTTTCGACAGCTCGACAGATATGATTTCAGCCAACAATTTAGACAACTGCCGTGGATCTTTCAAAGTTTTCAAAGCAAACACCAACTTTCTGTAATAATTTAAAAAACAGTATAATCAAAAATAGTTATTATTTATAAAGAATTTTCGGCAAGCTTTCAATTATCTTTAACCTTAGCCGTCTGACTTGAGACCTTAATGTGGAAGAGTTGATTCCGTATTTCACTGACAGCTCTTTGTAGCCCAATTCAAGCTCTCCGTTTATCATCATATAAAATACTCTCAGGTCAATATCTGTCGATATGACTTCCTCTTTCAGCTCTTGCACAATATTGCCGTATGCTTCGGATTCTATAACACTGTCAATTTTCGAGATAGGGTCGGAAATGCGTTCGTTATATTCACTGAGGTCTTCACTGACCGCGGATTTGCGTTTTCTCAGCATTTCGTGAACAACATTGTTACAAGCCCTATATAACCATATTCTTTTCTTGGGTATATCTAAATCTTTCAGCTTATCTGAATTAAGCCAAAAGCGAATAAATACTTCTTCAACGCAGTCTTCGCCTTCCGACTCGGTCAAGCCGAGCGCCCTGCAATATGTAACCATATCTCTGAAAAACAATGAATACATCTCTTTCAGAATATCATTTATCGCGCACAACCTGGCCACCTCCGTCCATGCGCTTTTTTATCTATCATACATATATGACGTTTTAAAACGGATTTGTTGCATGAAAAATAAAAAAATATCCGTTTTACCGAATTTGTCATATTTAATTAAATATATTATATAATATTTTAATCTTTAAGTCAATACACTGTGAGTATAAAAAAACTGACCCATATGAGTCAGTTTTGTTCTTGAAGCTCGGCTTCCACTTTTGTTTTGATTTTTTCAATACTTTCGACTGTGCCGCGGTCTCCTTTTACAATAGATTCCAAGGTATCTCGTATATCACCATGTACATCATACAGATCTGTTAAGAAATGAACGTATTCGGAATCGGTACTGATATTATAGACAAATTCATAATCTTCAGGGAAATGGAAATACTGTTCAATAAAGTTTTGCTTCTTTTCTTCAAGCTCTTCCGGAGAATATCTGTTTTCACAAAACTTATCAAGAATCAATCCCATGTCGTGAGGGTCGGAGGATATGGGTATTGCATAGTCCATAGAGGCAACGTAAAACGTGGAATTTGTTACGCCGTATTCTGCATCAGGGCCGTAAGGGAAACATATGAAAGAAAAACCTTCAGACAGTTCCCTTAAGGGGAAACCGTCGAGATTTGCTGTTCCGACACCTGATGTTCCTAAATACATTGAGCTCATTTCGTTTGAGAAGAATCCGCTGAAAGTATCGTTGTAATTATCATTGGCTATGACCCCTGTTTGATACACGTCGCTTGCCCAATTTAAAGCCGTTAGGGCTTTGGGGTCTTTACCTAAGATGAATTCGTATTCCCTATTATCGGAAAGGTTCAGCACAGCGCTTCCGTTTGCAAAAACTGCGGTTAACGGAAGAATGTATAGCTGATCTCTTGCTACTGTCATTCCGTATACCGGTAAAGTATCGTTCATGTCAGAGACTGATTCTACATAATTTTTGAAAAAATCAAAAGTCCAGTTCCCGTCTTCAAGGAGTTCCTTCGGAGTCGGTTGGCCGAAGCTTTTGATCATGGAATCATTTACAAGGATTATTCCCGTTGAATCGTCTATTCCGACGGGGTTTTGTGGTAAGATACCGTAGACAAAGCCTTTGTATGTTAAAACTTTGCGCCTGCGAGCTGTACCCCATTTTTCTTCATCGCTTATATCTATAACGTCATTTTCTCGGAAATCGTGAAGCATTCCGGCTCTGCACCATAAAAAATGATCGTAAGAAGCACCGTAATATATATCAATATCGGTTGATTGAGATGCGATCGCTCCGATTATGGCTTCGGAGGTCTCCTGAATCTTTTGGGCAAAAATACAGTTAAGAGCTGTTTCTGTTTCTTTTATCTGAACTCTGCGTTCATCAGCTTCAACCGTATTTGTTGTTATGTCTGGGATTATTACATCTCCTTCACCCAAGGACCTTAATCCGAAAGTTATAGTTTCTCCTCCGAAATCCGTGGTGAAATCTATGCTTTCATCAATAAAATTAAGAAGCTGAGGTGCTTCTGCCGCACAGGATACGGATGATATAGTCAGACCTGCCGCCAAGAGTAGAGATAGTACTTTTTTCATGTTGATTTTCCTTTATGGCTTTATTATAGCTTTATTATAATAGAAAACAGGAGGGATGTCAATACCTCCCTCCTGTTTTACGGAAATTTTATAACTTTTTATTTTGTCTTTATCTTTTTACCTACTTTGGAATAAATGAAGTTTATGAGTGCTATTGCCGCAATTCCCAAAGCTACGCCAACCACAGCGCCTGCAAGGACGTCCGTGAAGAAGTGAACGCAAAGGTACATTCTTGAAAAGGCTATGAGAACAGCTAAAACAACGGCTCCGACAGCCGCCCATTTGCAGGAATTTTTGAAATTCCAGAAAAGAGCTGTTGCACTTGCGATTGATGAAACTGTATGTCCTGAGGGGAAGGAGTATCCCGACGGGGGATCAATTATCAGCTTGATCGAGTCAAGAACAACAAATGGTCTTTCTCTTGAGAAGAGACTTTTAAGAATGAGGTTGTTGAATACCAGACAGAATATAAGTGCCGTTGCAACCATGATTCCCGCTTTTCTTGTCTTTTTGAAGAAAAGGAGGATCAATGCCATGATTATCCAGATAATTCCGTCATCACCGAGATGTGTTATTATTATCATCGGTAAGTCTGTTATTGAGTTGTGGATGCTTTGGAAGAAAAGTGCAAGACTTTCATCAAAGCTTTGAATAATGTCGAGCATAACTACAGTCCTTTCTTATTTTTAAAACCTACCGACGAGTGCCGATAGGTTTTATTTGTTTGGTGATTATTTTGCGTATTCGATAGCTCTGTTTTCTCTGATAACGTGAACTTTGATCTGTCCGGGATATTCGAGCTCGTTTTCGATACGGTTTGCAATATCTCTTGCAAGGAGTATCATGCTGTCATCGGAAACCTCTTCGGGTTTAACAATAACTCTGATCTCACGTCCTGCCTGAATAGCGTATGTTCTTTCAACACCCTTGAAGTCTTTTGTGAGTTCTTCAAGTCTTTCGAGACGTTTGATGTAGTTTTCGATATCCTCACGTCTTGCGCCGGGTCTTGCAGCGGAAATAGCGACTGCAGCCTGTACGATTGCCGCAATGATTGATTTCGCTTCAACGTCACCATGGTGTGCTTCAATTGCATGAATGATATTTTCATGTTCTTTGTATTTTCTTGCAACCTCAACACCGATACTTACGTGAGAGCCTTCTGTCTGCTGGTCAAGTGCTTTACCGATATCGTGGAGAAGACCTGCGCGTTTAGCCGCTGTAACGTCTGCGCCCAATTCGCCTGCGAGAAGACCTGAAAGGTGAGATACTTCAATAGAATGGTTAAGCACATTCTGACCGAAGGATGTTCTGTATCTGAGTCTGCCCAGGAGCTTCATGAGCTCGGGGTGGATACCGTGAACGCCTGTTTCAAAGATAGCTCTTTCGCCTTCTTTTTTGATTGTGGTTTCAACTTCTTTACGAGCCTTTTCAACCATTTCGCTTACGCGGGTCGGGTGAATACGTCCGTCCTGAATAAGCTTTTCAAGTGCGATACGGGCGATTTCTCTGCGAACCATATCAAAGCTTGAAAGTGTGATTGTTTCAGGAGTATCGTCAATAATAAGGTCAACGCCTGTGAGCTGTTCGAGAGCTCTGATGTTACGTCCTTCACGGCCGATGATTCTACCCTTCATTTCATCGTTGGGAAGAGTTACTACAGAAACTGTAGTTTCGGAAACGTGGTCGGATGCGCATCTCTGAATTGCAAGTGAAATAATGTCTTTTGCGTTGTTTTCCGCCTCTTCTTTTGCCATATTCATGTATTCGCTTACCATAAGCGCTTTTTCATGTTTAAGGTCATTTTCGAGGGTCTCCATAAGATATGCCCTTGCCTGTTCAGCTGTCATGCCGCTGATACGTTCAAGAATTGCTCTCTGTCCTGCTTTGATATCTTCGATCTCCTGCTGGCGAGCTTCCACATCTTTGATCTTGGATGCCAATATGTTTTCTTTCTTTTCAAAAGAATCAGCACGTTTGTCAAGTGTTTCTTCTTTTTGTGTGAGACGTTTTTCCATTTTCTGCAGTTCGGAACGACGTTCTTTGATTTCTTTTTCCGCTTCCGTTCTGTTTCTGTGGATCTCTTCTTTCGCTTCCAAAAGCGCTTCTTTTTGTTTTGTTTCGCCTAATTTGATAGCTTCATTAACAATGGATTTTGCTTTTTCTTCCGCGGAGCCTATAGCCGCTTCAGCAATCTTTTTTCTGTATGCAATGCCTATCAAGACACCGATAATTATACAAACAATACCTACAACAGCCGCGATGGCTATTGCAATGCCTATACTTACCACTATTACGAGCACCTCCATTTAAAGATTTTTTGTCTATGGATTATGTATACTGTTTATCAAAAAAATAACAATATATATAAATTTATTGACCGTTGATTCTCCGATGAAAAGTGAACGTGTCGAAAGAGATTATTTGTGTTTTTTAAACCTTGTTTAAGGGTTTTAATAATAATTATAGAAAGTCTAAATACTGCCTGAAAGGCGGTATCAAATTTCCAAAGAAAATTTGTCTATACTCATTATAAAACTTGTGTCTTTTTCTCATGCCACCCTTTGCTTCATTTGAGTAAACTCAATCAATAATAGATCAGTATATATTTTACACTATTTTTTTCTTCTTGTCAAGAGCATTTGGGCGTTTTTTTAAGGTTAAATAAATTTTATTTTTAAGGTCACGAATATTTTAGAATTCTAAAGGCTTTTTTCTCTTGAAAAAATTAAAATGCTGTGGTATAATGAATATTGAGGGTCAAAACGATTGATCGTTTTGACAAAGCCGATCGGATCGGCTTTTGGCAATTCAAATTTATAATAATTTGAATTGACCTGATATTCATTGAAATGGATATAGACAAATTTTCAATGAAAATTTGATACCAAACAAAAAATGCTTGGTATCGAAATACTGCCTGAAAGTCAGTATTTCGATTTTCTATAGCCATTATAATTTATTGTGGATAAATTTTTGCCCTAATGGAAAGGTTGGTTTTTTAACATGAGTGAAAAAGGCGGCATTTCAGTCCAGACACAACATATATTTCCCGTAATTAAAAAATGGCTTTATTCGGAAAAGGATATATTCCTTCGTGAAGTTGTTTCAAACGCATCCGATGCCATTACAAAGGTAAAACACCTGTCTGCAATCGGTGAAGCGAAAAACATAGACGGTGACTTTGTTATTAAGGTTATTATTGATAAAGATCAGGGAACTCTTACCGTAACAGATAACGGTATCGGTATGTCCGAAGAAGAGGTTAAAAAGTATCTTAATCAGATCGCTCTTTCAGGCGCTCTTGATTTTGTTGAAAAGTACGATACAGGTAAATCCGAAGACGGTATTATAGGTCATTTCGGTCTCGGTTTCTATTCTTCATTTATGGTTTCCGATACTGTAACTGTAAAGACTAAATCATTTACAGATGCACCTGCTGTTGAATGGGTCTGCACCGCTGACGGTGAATATGAAATGAACCCCTGCGATAAATCCGACAGAGGTACAGAGGTTATTATGAAAGTAACGGAAGACGAGAAGGAATATCTCAGCCGTGAAAAAATATCACCTATTCTTGATAAATTCTGTGCGTTTATGCCTTATCCCATTTATCTTGAGGTTGTTGGTGAAGCACCCCAGGAGAAAAAAGAGACAAACGAAGCAGGCGAAGAGGTCGTTACAGTAGTTGAACCCAAGCCTATAAATGATACTGAGCCCCTTTGGCAGAAGAATCCTTCCCAATGCACAACTGAGGAATATAACGAATTCTATCATAAAGTTTTTATGGATTACAAGGAGCCTCTTTTCCATATCCATATCAATGCGGACTATCCTCTTAATTTCAAGGGAATTCTTTATTTCCCAAGAATCAGCCACGAATATCAGAATCTTGAAGGCCAGGTAAAGCTTTTCTATAACAGAGTTTTCGTTGCTGATAATATCAAAGAGGTTATTCCCGAATATCTTCTTATGCTCAAGGGTGTTCTCGATTGCCCCGAGCTTCCTCTTAACGTTTCAAGAAGCTATTTGCAGAATTCTCAGTACGTTTCTAAGATCTCTGCTCATATCGTAAAGAAGGTCTGCGATAAGCTCAATGCTCTTTACAACACAGACAGAGAAAATTATGAGAAATTCTGGGACGATATCAAGACTTTCGTTGAATACGCTTGTATGAGAGATAAGAAATTCTACGATAAAGTCAAAGACGTAATTCTTTATAAGACAATTACTTCCGAAAAAACAGAGTACCTTACAATTAAAGAGTATCTTGAAAAAGCAGGTACTGATAAGAAGGTATATTACGCAAGTGACGTTACACAGCAGGCACTTTACATCAATATGTTCAAGGCGCAGAATGTCCCTGTAATTATTTTCAATCACCTTATGGACAATCAGTTTATCACAGCTCTTGAACAGTATGAAAACGGCATGAAATTCAGCAGAATCGACGCTGAAACGGATGCTATCAAAAATGAAACAGAAGAATCCAAGAACGAAGCCTTTGAAAAGCTTTTCAAGGATGTTGCAGGTAACGAGAGAATGAACGTTTCCTTCTCTGAGCTTAAGGACGCTTCCGTTCCCGCAATCCTTACTGTTTCCGAAGAAAGCCGTCGTTTTGAAGAAATGCTCAAGCTTTACAGAATGGCTCATGAGGGTGAAGAAGATACATTTGCTTCAAGACCTCTTGATTCAACCTTGGTTCTCAATACCTCAAACAGCCTGATAAAGAAGCTTTTGGGCAAAAATACTGAAAGTGAAAGCACAAAGGAAATTGCAAAACAGATATATACTCTTTCCCTTATCGGTCAGAGACAGCTTACAGCAAAGGAGCTTTCGGACTTCCTTTCAAACAGCTTCTCTTTACTTGAAAAGCTTGATATAGAATAAAAATAAATAAAGACGTAAAAAATGAATGTGTTTAATGGGAGATTCATATGACAAAAATAGGTTTTGACAATAACGAATATATCCGCAGACAGTCGGAACAGATCCGAAACAGGATCTCTCAATTCGGAGGTAAGCTTTATCTTGAATTCGGAGGAAAGCTCTTTGACGACTACCATGCGTCAAGGGTTCTTCCCGGATTTGCCCCCGATTCCAAACTTAAAATGCTCCAAAGTCTTAAAGATGATGCGGAGATAGTAATCGTTATCAATGCGGCTGATATTGAAAAGAACAAAGTCAGACGTGACCTTGGTATTACTTATGATGCAGACGTTCTCAGACTTATAGACGCTTACAACGGTCTTGGTCTTCATACAAGCAGTATTGTAATTTCCATGTTTGAGGGTCAGCCTTCAGCTTTGAATTTCAAAAGAAGACTTGAAAACCTCGGCATGAATGTATATCTTCATTATCTTATTGAGGGTTATCCATATGACGTGCAAAGAATTGTAAGTGATGAGGGCTACGGTAAAAATGATTACATAAAAACAACAAGACCTCTTGTTGTTGTAACAGCACCCGGTCCCGGTAGCGGAAAGATCGCAACCTGTCTTTCTCAGCTTTACCACGAAAACAAACGCGGTGTCAAGGCAGGATATGCAAAGTTTGAAACCTTCCCAATCTGGAATTTGCCCTTGAAGCACCCCGTAAATCTCGCATATGAGGCGGCAACAGCCGATCTGAACGACGTAAACATGATCGACCCTTATCATCTTGAGGCGTACGGACAAACAGCTGTAAACTACAACAGAGACGTGGAAATATTCCCCGTGCTTAATGCTATGTTTGAAAATATCTTTGGGGAAAGCCCCTATAAATCACCCACGGATATGGGCGTTAATATGGCAGGCTTCTGTATAGTTGATGACGAGGTTGTATGTGCTGCTTCCTATGATGAGATTATAAGAAGATATTTTGCGACACTTTGCGATAAGCGAAAGGGCGAAAATATAGGTTCTGCCCTTGATAAGATCGAAATGCTCATGCGTCAGGCAAAGATCACTACGGAATACAGAAAAGTCGTTAAAGCTGCATTGGATCGTTCTGCGGAGACTGAAAATCAGCCTGCGGTTGCAATTGAACTCAATGACGGCAGAATAATTACGGGTAAGACTTCCGCTTTGTTGGGGGCTTCTTCTGCGGCTCTTCTCAATGCAATAAAAGCTCTTTCAGATCTTCCGAAAGAGACTTTACTTATAGACCGCTGTGTAATTGAGCCCATACAGGAGCTTAAGGTCAAAACTCTTGGAAACAGAAACCCGAGACTTCATTCGGACGAGGTTTTGATAGCTTTGACCATAAGTGCCACACAGAACGACGTTGCAAGACTTGCGGCTGAAAAGATTCCTTTGCTTAAGGGATGTGAAGCTCATTCGACGGTAATCCTTTCACAGGTCGATGAGGATATTTACCGTAAATTGGGCATAAAATTAACTTGTGAACCTGTATATCAGACTAAAAAGCTTTTTCACGGTTGATGAATGAGGACTGTTTATGAAATATAAACTTGCGGAGATACTGGGTATTATAAAATCAAACAATTCGCTGAAGTTATTTCTGATAATTTTGGCGGTATGTCTGTTGATTCTTTTGATAATTGCTCTCGACAGCAGGTTATATGTTCGTAAATACATAATTGATTCGGAAAAAATATCTGCAAAAATCAGAATAGCTCTTGTTTCTGATCTTCATTCAAGCAAATACGGAGAGAATCAGTCGGAGCTGCTTTCTGCCATTGATGAAAATGCTCCCGATATGGTCGTTCTTGTGGGAGATATTTTTGACCATGTTCTTTCAGATAAGAATTCAAAGGATTTTCTTGCGGGGATTTCGGAAAAGTATCCTTGCTACTATGTAACGGGAAACCATGAATACTATTCCGATTCTGAATATTTCAGAGAGAAGATGTCCGTTATAGAAGGCTACGGAATCAAGCGACTTTCGGGTGAATACGAAACCGTTTCCATTAAGGGTGAGACCTTTAATATCTGCGGAGTTGATGACCCTGTGGCAAATGTGGACGTAAGTCTTCCGTTTTCCGAACAGCTCCAAAAAGTAAATTCTGCGGCACAGAATGGTAGATATACCGTGCTTCTGTCCCACAGACCTGAATATTTTGAAACTTACGGCAAATATGATTTTGACCTTGTACTTTGCGGTCACGCACATGGCGGTCAATGGCGTATACCTTATATCCTGAACGGAGTTTTTGCTCCCGATCAGGGACTTTTTCCAAAGTATGCTGGTGGAGAGTATAAAAAAGACAGTATGACTATGATAGTCAGCAGAGGTCTTTCGCTTAAGCATTATCTCGTGCCGAGGATATTCAACCGACCGGAGCTTGTTATAATTGATATTGAATAAGTTATATATGTTTATAAATGGGGAAAACTTTTTTCTTTTCGCGGAAAAAGAAAAAAGTTTTTCCCATACCCTATTCAAAAAAGAAAACCGATTTTAAATAATTCAATGTATTTTTAATTCGACCCAAGTCTGCTTTTCTTGAAGGGGGTTCGGGGGAGGCTCAGTTAGATGCAGAAGGAGTGATTTGGCTCTCGTCGGCGTACATGTGTACGTTAGAGAGCCAAATCGCGACTAAAAAGCCCTTATAATTGAGGAAATCTACCGAAATTTTTCGGTAGATTTCGACATTTTAAAGTTTATATGATATTATAAGGTTGAAATTTAACTTTTAATTTAAATATGGGCTTTTGTTCTGCGCTAAATTAGCCAGCCCCGTAAAAAATAACCTACTTACTCCACCTCTGGCACAGGTTCAACGTATGCACCGTCTTTGATAACGGAGTAGTGAAGATGATATCCCAAAAGAGATTCCGCATTTGCCGTGTTTCCCGTTCTGCCGATGATATGACCCTTTGTTACAGCCATTCCTTTTACGACTTCAGGGTTGATATCCAAGGACTGATAAAGGGTTCTTGTGCCGTCCGAATGGAGAAGCAAAATTGACATTCCCATAAGTCCGTCATCGTAAACGTCTTCCACTATTCCGTCTGCGGCGGCAAAGACTTCAACTGATGTTTCCGTAAGAAAGTCCACGCCCTGATGAAGTCTCCAATCTCCCATGCTTTCGGAAAAGACGGGGGCTGAGCCTGAAAAACCGTTTACTGATACAACATTTGTCTCGTCAATGGGCTGAATAAGCTCCACGACTTCGGGTACGGGGTCTTTGTTTTCCGTATCTTGTCCGTTGTCGGGAGTTTCGTCCGGTTTTGTGTTATCCGTAACGTCTGTTTCAGTCTTTCCTACAGTTGAAGACTGTGTTTCGTCGGGCCAAGCGGGGACGTATCCCTGTTCAAGAACCTCGTCAGTGCTTAAGGTGTTTTGTTTTTCGCTGTTGTCAATGACTTCGTTTTCATTTTCACCGTCCCAGCTCAGTGCAAGATATGCCGCAAGACATACCATAATTACACTTGCCGCAAGAATTGCGTAAAATCCCTTGTCCGTAAAAATTGCCGATGCAGCGGCTGTTCTTCTGTTTTTGCTCATAATTATATCCTCCTGATGTTAAAAATAGGTGTCTTTACCTGTAGTTTACCCATCGGGAGGATTCTTATACATTTGAATTTAATTTATCCCATTCGTCTGAGTTTGGAATATATCTGTGTGTATTTTCGTTGATTTTCCGTTATCACCGCAATACTCCTGTCGATGTCTTCCTTTTCCAATGCCATATCAAAGGCGTATTCTGCGGCTTTTATCATTCTTCGTGTTTTTTGAAGCTCTGCTAAAAGCTGCATTTTTTCTTTTTCTTTTTTGCGTTCCGAAATCTTCTTTGAAATGTAGTCAAAAATAATCATGTCTTTCTTTTCCTTTCTCTTTTCTGTTTTAATTTTACTCGTGAGTAAGGAAAAATATTCATGTGTAATTAAATTTAATCAGTAAAGAACAGAATTGCAAGAAGTGCAAGTATCAGCAGGTTATCCTCAATACCTTCGTCCGCTATCATGAAAAACAGACCTATCAGCACGATATCGTCAAGCTCTATCCTCTTGATGAAGTTTCTCAGGGAAGATACCGCCGCTTCCGAGGTTTCCGCAAGACTGCTTTTTCTGTTTTCCGAATAAGACGCTCTTGCCGCCATTTCCCGTGCTTCGCGGACAGCCTCTTGTCTTCGTTGCCTGTAATTCTGTTCGTTTATAAGATTTTCCGAATCGCTGTACAAATAAAAGACCGCCTTTATTTAAGTTTTGAAAGGAGTTCTATCATTTCCATTGCTTTGATTGCAGAACCTATTTTTTCCGCACGGCTGCTTCTCATGTAAGGTCGTATTGCATTTAAGAGAGATACGTTTTTTGAACATCCCATTGCTGAGAATATTCTACTGTAAGAATTTGACCGAGGTTGAGAAATATTTTCAGCCATAACGGGTAAGGCTTCGCTGTTTTCTTCCGCAACTTGCATTTCGGGGGATTCTGTCGTTTCGCCGCCCATCATGGACGCCGCTATTTTTTTTATTTTTTCCGCTTGTTCGGGGTCATCCAATATTGAGGATAAACGTGATATCATATCGTCCATATGTTAAGACCTTCCTTATAACTTGTTCAGATATCTCGATAAAACTTCCCGTGCCTGTCTTGATGAAAGTATGGTTCGCAGCATTTCGGGGTTTTCAATTACGGTTTTTACCGTTTTCATTTCCTTTTCGGAGAGGTTGAAGTTTATATTTTTATTGGATTCTGTAAGCTTTTTTATTTTTTCGGCTTCTTCTGCCCCCATGACTTGTGTAAGCATTTCTATGGCTTTTTCAAGCTTTGCCTCGTCTATTCCGTAGTTACCGTTCATGTTTTTATGTCCTTTCGGCGTTTGGTTTATATTCCATAATATTCGCTATTGACAAAAAGGTTCTTGTGTGGTAAAATAATTTAACACAGTAAAATAAGGAGATATTTAATAATGAAAATTTTGGTAATGTCAGATTCTCACGGTGTAATGTCGTATATGGAATATATAATAAAAAATGAAAAGCCCGACATCGCAATACACCTTGGTGACTGTGTGGACGATGCCGAGCGCTTGGGAAGAATTTTTCCCGAATTGAGACTTTTTTCCGTCAAGGGAAATAATGATTGGACTAATGAGCCTCTTGAAATTGTTTATGAGACGGATTTCGGTAAGCTGTATATGTGCCACGGTCATAGACTCGGTGTGAAATCGGGACTTTCAAACCTTGTATATACGGCAAAGGAAAAGGGCTGTTCTGTAGCTCTTTACGGTCATACACACATTGCACATATTGAGGAAATTGACGGAGTTACTGTGGTAAATCCCGGTGCAGTAATGATGTTGGGCTCATATGCTCTTTGTACAGACGGGAAATGGGAGCTTAAGCATGTGCTGTAAGACATTTCAAGCTTAAGCTCAGTTTTATCTCCGTTAAAAAATATGCTTGTTTTTTTCATTGCCGCAGAAACAAGAACCGCAACGACGGCAAGGACGAGAATTATAATCAGTAGTTTTTTATGTTTCATTTTACTTTCTTCTTAACATGAATTTATATTTTTAGTATAACACTTTATTTATTAAACAAACAGTATTTTTTTTCTTAAAATTTTATTAGGGTGATAGGAGCTATCCGAACCTGCCTAAAAGCGAATCTTTTTAAGTCTTTTGGGTGTTTCGTCCTTGAAAGGCGTCAGCCTGTCTGCGTCCTCAACGCCCAAAATCCAATAAAAATCTTCCGCTTTTAGGTCGAAGATTTTCTACAGGCAGATTTTTGGTCAGCCAAGGCAAAAACGCAGCTAATCCTTGTCGGATTGGCGAGTATTTTAACGCAGGATGAACGGAAATCTGCCTGTAGAAAACAGGTTCGGATAGCTCCTATCACCCTAAGCCGAAATCTTTAAGAAATCTTAATAATATATCCTCTTTTTTCTTAATTTGAAAAATGATATAATGTTCTCAGAAGTTGAGGTTTGAAAATAAATTTTTAAACTCATAGTAAAGAAAGGTGTGGTCATAAGTATGTACAATATTCTTATTTGTGACGATGAAAAAGATATAGTAAATGCGTTGAAAATTTACCTTTCATCGGAAAATTATAATATTTTTGAAGCTTACGACGGTCAGCAAGCTGTGGATATCGTAAGAAAGGAAGAGATACATCTTGTTCTTCTCGATATAATGATGCCTAAAAAGGACGGTTATTCCGCAATTTCGGAGATCAGAAAGGAAAGCAATATTCCCGTAATAATGATAACAGCCAAAAGTGAAGATACAGACAAGGTGTTGGGCTTGAATATCGGGGCTGATGACTACATAACAAAGCCCTTCAATCCCGTTGAGGTTATTGCCCGTGTTAAATCTCAGCTCAGGCGGTATGCTGTTCTTGGAGGTATGCAGAAAACCGATGAGGTCTTTATTATAGGCGGCTTGAAACTTGACGATAAACAAAAGGTCGTAACCAATGACGGTGAGGTAATCTCTTTAACTCCCATTGAGTATGAGATATTAAAGCTCCTTATGAGTAACCCGGGAAAAGTGTTTTCTTCGGAAGAGATATATAAAAAAGTGTGGAAAGCCCCCGATTACGGTGCGGAGGGAACTGTTCCCGTTCATATCAGACATATAAGGGAAAAGGTTGAAATAGTCCCATCAGACCCGAGATATCTTAAGGTTGTCTGGGGTAGGGGCTATACCATAAGAGAAGATAAAAAAATTTAAGAAAGGGGACTTGAAAATGAGACGTGTATTGGGAAACCCCCTAATAAAAGCAGTTGCGGTTCTGCTGTTTATAGCGTTTTCATGCGTTTTGTGGTTGGATTTTGTTAAATTTGTTGATTATGTTAATCTCGGTGTATATGACGAGCGTGAATTTGACGGTGATAATTCTAAATATTCCGAACTTGCAGGCAGACTTGGGCATAAGGTGCAGAATGATATTGAAGTTTTACTTATCAAAAGTATGCAGAAAGGTGCAGATATTGATTTTAAAGAAGAATTTGAACTGATTTTGGAAGAAAAATTTCCAACGGGTACGAATCTTCAATTTGTTATATATGATACAGCCCATAATGTTTTGTATTCTGATTATACAGGTGAAACTCCCTGTAACGGTGGTCTTATTCTTGATATTTACAATGATTACGGCACAACTCATTATAATTTTTCGGAATATGAGATCCTTTATAGAGACGAAGAGAAAAAGAACAGTTATGTGGAATTGGGGTTTGTAAATCTTTATGTTGCAGACGTTACAAAGTCTGACGTTTATGATGAATTTACCGAATACTATGAAACGTATCAGACAGGCGTTTCCGAAAAATATTCGGTGCTTACTACGGCGGCAGTTTCGGTAATTGTAATGCTTCTTTCTTTAGGTTGGGTAATTGCATCTGCAGGCTACAGCGGAAAAGAAGGTCCTGCAAAGCTCCGTTTTTATGACAGAATACCCTTGGAGATATTTTTGGCAGTATATATACTGCTCGTATGTTTTGTTGTTATTGCATTGAATGAATTCCATTACTATGAGGAATTTTTGGATTATCTGAATTACATTTTTATTCCGGGAATACTTGTAGCCGCACCTCTCGTGCTTGTATTTTTTGCAAGTATTGCAAACAGGTTCAAGACGGGGACATTTTTTAAAAATACTGTTACGGCATGGCTTTTGAAGCTCCTGTGGAAGCTGTTGAAAAAGTGTTGGGCACTTTTCGGTAAAGCTGCTGTTCATATTCCCATGGTATGGAGAACTGTGATTTCTTTTGCTTTGTACTGTTTGGCAACTTTAATTTTACTGTCGGAAGGCTTTCAGGATTACAACGATATGGCTATAATTGCGTGGATACTGTTGAATATTTTGACTTTCGGTTATCTGTGCTGGAAAGCGATTATTCTGTATCAGCTTAAAAAAGGCGGAGAACGTATCTATTGCGGAGACTACGATTCCAAAATTGATACTTCAATAATGTATCTCGATTATAAGAAGTTTGCGGAACAGTTGAACAGCGTGGGCAACGGGCTTAATTCTGCCGTTGAGGAAAGAATGAAGTCCGAAAGAATGAAGTCTGAGCTTATAACAAACGTATCCCACGATTTGAAAACACCTCTGACATCTATTATAAATTATGTTGATCTTTTGAAAAACGAAGATAAAAACAGCCCGAAAGCCGATGAATATATTGAAGTCCTGGACAGACAGGCAAAACGCTTGAAAAAGCTTACGGAGGACCTTATATTTGCGGCAAAGGCATCAAGCGGTACGGAAAAGGTGAATCTTGAGCAGATAAACATTTCGGAGTTTGTAGGTCAGGCGATCGCGGAGTATTCGGGGAAAACAGATAAGGCAGACTTGACGGTCATAACTGCCGCTCATATATCTTCCGAGACTACGGCAAAGGCAGACGGCAGACTTTTGTGGAGAATAATGGATAATATTTTCGGAAACGTATGCAAATACGCACAGCCGGGAACGAGGGTATACGTTGAGACCACAGAGACAGAAAAAACCGTGACCATAGCGGTGAAAAATATCTCCAAAGAACAGCTCAATATTTCCGCAGATGAGCTTATGCAGAGGTTCGTTAGGGGAGACTCTTCCCGTTCAAGTGAGGGAAGCGGACTTGGACTTTCCATAGCACGAGACCTTGCTCTTTTGCAGGACGGACTTTTTGATATTACCGTTGACGGGGATCTGTTTAAATCAGCCGTGACTTTACGGAAAAGTTAAATTTGATGACTTATTAAATGTATTTGTGGGAAAACTTTTTTCAGGTGAAAAAAGTTTTCCTCCGCCCTTTCAAAAAAGCCAATCCAGGAGAAAATTAAGTTTTCTGTAATGATTGATATTTGTTTTGCCTTTCTTTTTGAGAGGTTCGGGGAGCATTTTTCTTTTCATGTAAAAAATGCTCCCCGATAAGTTTATTTATTTCGTTTTGCTATATCTATTTCTATGTAGTCTTTTCTGTAGGCTTTAAGCTCACCGAGAACTTCGGATATCCCCAAAATAAAGCCGATAAGAATTGCCGCCCAATATTCCGTACCCTTGGATATGAATACTATAAAAGCGGCAAAAGCCATTTTTACAAGTATATTCAGAACATATTCAAAAAGGTGATTTTTTATATGAGTCTTAAGCCTGAACGCACGGACTTCGTCATCCGTAAAAGCTTTTTCATTTTTCAATTCGTTATCCGTATTTTCTCCTTACGGCTTTTAATGGGAAAGTGCGGGTTCTTTTTTCGCTGTTGTGGCAGGTATTTCCGCTTCTTCCTTATTTTCACGGGCAACTGCAAGCATAAGCTTGATTCTGTTTTCCTGATTAACCTTCGTTGCACCGGGGTCATAGTCAATGGGGACGATGTTTGACTTTGGATAAAGTCTCTTGATTCGTCTTATCATGCCTTTACCAACGATATGGTTGGGCAGACATCCGAAGGGCTGAGCGCAAACAACGTTTCCGTAACCTGCGTGGATAAGCTCGATTATTTCCGCAGTAAGAAGCCAGCCTTCACCCATTCTTGTGCCGTAGCCTATGATTCCGTCAACAAGCTTTTTCATTTCGGCAAATGGCATTGGTGCGTGGTATTGGGGATATTTCTTTACGGTGTTTATTATACAGCTTTCTATGTTTTTGAGGTAACCCATGAGTAATTCACATACAGCCTTTGAAAGATGCTTTCCTCCGTGTATCTTTGCGTCTTCTATTCTGTTATCTGTTTTGAAAAGTATGAAGCCCATAAGTCCAGGTACCATAGCCTCGCAATCCTGCTCGTAAAGGAATCTTTCAAGACCGTTATTACCGAGGGAGCTGTATTTTACATATATCTCGCCCACAACACCGACTTTAATTTTGTCTGTTCTGAGAACCTTGATATCCGCAAAGCTTTTTGCGATGGCTTCCATATTTCGTTTAAGGTCACTTGTGGAAAGACCTCTGCCTTTTCTGAACTGACCCGAAAGCTCTTTTACCCAGCTGTTGATGACTTTGTTGCAGTCACCTTCATTTATTTCATAGGGCATTGTCTGATTTTTCAGGAGCATCATAAGGTCTCCGTAAGCCATGGTGGAGATCATTTTTCTCAGCATGGGAAAGCTCAGCTTCAGACTGCTGTCCTTTTCAAGTCCTGCAAGGTTCAGGGAAATAACGGGAATATGCGCCATTCCTGCTTTTACGAGTGCTTTTCTTAAAAGGTGGATATAGTTTGAGGCTCTGCAGCCGCCGCCCGTCTGAGTTATGAGAAGGGCAGTTTTGTTAAGGTCGTATTTTCCGCTTTGAAGTGCGTTTATCATCTGACCTATAACGAGCAGGGCAGGGTAGCAGGTGTCGTTATGTACATATTTAAGTCCCGTATCAATGACTTCCTGACCTTCGTTTGTGAGAAGCTTTGTTTTATAGCCGTATTCTTCAAGCATTGTCATGAGCAATTTGAAATGGATCGGGAGCATATTGGGAACGAGTATAGTATACTCCTTTTTCATTTCATCGGTAAAAGGAATCGGTTCCATTATTTTGCTCCTTTCTGATCCATTGCCGCAGAGAATAAGCTTCTTAAACGTATTTTTACTGCACCAAGGTTTGTAATTTCATCAATTTTGATTTGCGTGTAGATTTTTTCTTTTTCTTCGAGAATTGAACGTACTTCGTCCGTTGTTATGGCGTCAACGCCACAGCCGAAAGATACAAGCTGAACGAGGTTTATCATATTGTCGTTACTTTCCGCAACGTATTTTGCCGCAGCATAAAGTCTTGAATGATAAGTCCATTGATTAAGTACACCTGTTTTGAATTTCGGCACGAGGTGGCTTACGGAATCTTCCGTAATTACTGCCGCACCGAGACTGCATATGAGTTTGTCTATGCCGTGATTTATTTCGGGGTCGAGGTGGTAGGGTCTGCCCGAAAGAACGATTATGGGTTGATTTTTTTCCTTTGCTTTTGCCATGAATTCCGCACCCTTTTTGCGAACATCATCCATGTATGCTTCATATTCGCTGTATGCGGCTTTTATTGCATTTTTAACTTCACCGAAGGAGAAGCCTCCGAAATGCTTTTCAAGGCTTTCATACATTTTCTTGGGGAACTCTTTCTTTCGTGAAATGTCAAAGAAATCGTGAATGAATTTTACCTTAGTTATATCCTTTGTATTTGCGTCAATTACTTCGGGATAGTATGCAACTACGGGGCAGTTGTAGTGGTTGTCTCCAAGTCCTTCGTCAAGATTGAACGTCATGCAAGGATAGAATATTGCATCAACGTTTCTGTCTATGAGGGATTGGATATGGCCGTGAATAAGCTTTGCGGGATAGCAGACTGTGTCTGAGGGAATACTGTTCTGACCTTTCAGATAGAGCTTTCTTGTGGATTCGGGTGAAGTTACTACCTCAAAACCGAGTTTTGTAAACAAGGTGTACCAGAAAGGAAGGAGTTCGTATATATTCAGCCCCATGGGGATTCCCACAGTACCGCGTTTTCCCTGTAAGGGTTTATAGCTTGCCAGCTTCTTTAATTTATAATCGAATAAATTCAATTCTTCGTTTTCGCTTGTCTTACCTTTGAGAAGAGGCTTTTCACAGCGGTTTCCACCAATATACCTGTTTCCGTCGGAAAATTTGTTTACTGTCAGGCAACAGTTGTTGGAGCAACCGCCGCAATTTATGATTTGAACCTGATGTGTAAAGGCTTTCAGCTTGTCAGATGAGATGATTGTACTCTTCTGATCTTTCTTGTGTTCTGCCGCATAAACTGCCGCACCGTATGCACCCATAAGACCTGCGATTTCAGGTCTGATTACATTTCTGTTGATTTCAAGCTCGAAAGCGCGTAAAACGGCATCGTTAAGGAACGTACCGCCCTGAACTACGATATTCTTACCCAAGGCATCGGCACTTGTTGCACGTATAACTTTGTAAATGGAGTTTTTAACAACACTTATTGCAAGACCGGCGGAAATACATTCAATTGTAGCACCGTCTTTTTGTGCCTGCTTGACTGATGAGTTCATAAATACCGTACAGCGTGAGCCAAGGTCTACGGGTCTGTCCGCAAAGAGGGCAAGGTTTGCAAAATCTTCAATGGAGTAGCCTAAAGCTCCTGCAAATGTTTGCAGGAATGAGCCGCAACCGGAAGAACAAGCTTCGTTAAGGAAAATATTGTCGATAGTTCCGTTATGTATCTTGAAGCATTTGATATCCTGACCACCGATGTCGATGATGAAATCCACTTCGGGGAGATATTTTTTAGCCGCAGTAAAATGAGCAATAGTCTCAACTATGCCGATATCAATACCGAATGCGTTTTTGATGATATCTTCACCGTAGCCTGTTACGGCTGAGGATAAAACATTGATATTGGGGAATTTTTCATATACTTCGGAAAGGAACTCTTTTATTGCTCCAACGGGGTTTCCGCTGCTGGGCTTGTATATTGAATGAAGTATCTTTCCGTCGGGATTCATAACCACTGCTTTGACGGTTGTCGAGCCTGCATCTATACCGATGTAGGCGTCTGTTACGTCAGAGTCTGCTACCGTTTCTGTAAGTGTGGCTTTATTTAAGTTGTGGCGATTTTTGAATTCTGCATATTCCTCTTTTGATTTAAAAAGGGGAGGGCAAGCCTTATACGTATCAGCCGCAGAGTAGCTTCTGACTTTTTCAGCGGCATCCTTGAGGGTGAGTGTTATATAAGTATTTGCAAGTCCTGCACCTATTGCAACGAAATAAAGGGAGTTTTCGGGGCAAGTTCCGTGGAGCTTCAGGGCTTTGTCAAAGGCTGTTCTTACTTCGGAAATAAAGGTAAGAGGTCCACCGAGGTAAACTACGTTACCGTTTATTTCACGACCCTGCGCAAGACCTGCGATGGTCTGATTTACAACTGCTGCGAAAATACTTGCGGAAATGTCGGATTTCTGTGCACCCTGATTAAGTAAAGGTTGAATATCCGATTTTGCGAAAACGCCGCAACGGGAAGCTATAGTATACGTTTTTTCACTTTTCTTTGCAAGCTCGTTCATTTCATCGGGGGTGATTTCCAAAAGGGTCGCCATTTGGTCGATAAAAGCACCTGTACCGCCTGCACATGAGCCGTTCATTCTTACTTCGAGTCCGTCTTCGCCTGAAAGGAAGAGAATTTTTGCGTCTTCTCCACCGATTTCGATAACTGCATCTGTTTCGGGAAGGTATTTTTTAACTGCAAGTCTTGTGGCGTAAACTTCCTGCACGAAGGGAATACCGCATTTTTCCGCAATACCCATACCTGCAGAGCCTGACATTGAGATATCGAATTCTTCTTCGGGGTATTTTTCCGAAAGTGTTTCCAATAATTTTACGGTAGTTGAAATGATCTGGGAATAGTGTCGTACATAATCCTTGTAGATTATTTCTCCCACATCATTTGTAATTACACATTTGAGAGTTGTTGAGCCAAGGTCTAAGGAAAGTTTCATGTGAATAACCTTTCAATATTATATCATCTTGTTATTAAAACCATGTTGTATTGTTTTATAAATCATTATATCATTATATTGTGATATATTCTACATTATAAGTATGAATTTTTTGTAGTAAAAAACGCTTTGTCAAAGAAAAGACATCATTGTTTATTTATGGTTTGTCTATTGACAAATTTTCTCGGATATTGTATAATTAAAGAAAAATTGAAATGGAGAATTTGAGTATGTCAAAAATATATATTCCCTCAACTGAAGTCATTTTTACAATTTCGGACAGTAAGTGGCAACGTGTTTATGATGCTGCGGTAAAAACCGAGAAAGGTAATGTTTGGAATTTTTGCGAAAGAAATGTTCTTATCGAAGGCGGTCCATATAAGGGATTGTGGCTTGAAACTCAACCCATGGGCGGTGATATGTACGCCAAAAGAAATGTTGAGGTTGCACTTAACAATCAGTTGTTTTTTATGGAAAATATCCGCGAAGACGGAAGACTTCCGTCTGTTATCAGAAAAAAGGATTCAGGGCTTGACCTGATGTATTCACATTTTCAGGGCTACTGTTTTCCGTACCATGCGTTGAATGTTTACTATTGGATAGGTAAAAATGATGAATATTTGAAATTTCTGTTGGATACTTTGATCAGGTTTGATGATTATTTGTGGAAAACAAGGGATTCAGACGGTGACGGATGTTTGGAGCTTTGGTGCCGTTGGGATACCGGTGAGGATAATTCCACACGTATGGAAGGTGCTCCCAATGCATGGGGTGAAGAATATCCCCCTGAAGGTATGGGCAAAGTACCTTTTGAATCCATGGATATTATGGCGTATTCCTATGACGGAAGAAAAACCGTTTCTGAGATATACGGTATTTTAGGAGATGAAACAAATTCAAAGCTTTGGGAAGCAAAAGCTGAAGCTGTTGCGGCAAAAATCAGGGAATATCTTTGGATAGAAGAGAAAAATGCCTGCTTTGACAGGGACTTCAACAATGAATTTATGGACGTTCTTATTCATAATAATCTCAGGCTTATGTATCACGGGGCATTTACTCAGGATATGGCTGACAGATTTGTAAAAAATCATCTGTTGAATCCCGAAGAATTTTGGACACCCATGCCTCTGCCGTCCATTGCTGTAAATGAATCTCTTTTCAGAAATAACAAAAAGAATGACTGGAGCGGACAGCCTGAGGGGCTTACTTATCAAAGAGCAATAAGGGCGTTGGAAAATTACGGTTATTTTGATATTATTCCAAAGTTGGGGCATAAGCTTTGTGATGCTATTGCGTTGAATGATCCTGTGTTGTTTACACAGCAGTTTGACCCATTTACCTGTGAGCCTTCTGTAGGTGAGGGCAACGATTACGGGCCGACAATCCTTGCATTCCTCGAATATACAGCACATATGTACGGCGTTTATAAGCATCGTGATTCAATTATCTGGAACATGGCAGAGTTTGGTCATTGGGAATATACTCAGATAATTGACGGTAAAAAATATACTTTGTCCGCTGACGGTGATGTTGGTACTTGTCTTGTTGATAATGATATTGTAGCAAAAATAAAACCAGGTGAAAGATATGTGCTTAACTAAAGACCCTACATCGGTTTTTTGAAAGGGGTTGGGGGTGACTCAGTTAGATGCAGAAGGCGTGATTTGGCTCTCGTCGGCGTACGTGGTGAGGGTGACAGGAGCTATCCGAACCGTGTTTTCTACAGTCGTATTTCTGTTCATACTGCGTTAAAATACTCGCCAACCCGACAAGGATTGGCCGCGTTTTTGCCTTGACTGACCAAAAATCCGATCTGTAGAAAATCTTCGACCTAAAAGCAAAAGATTTTTATTGGATTTTATGCGTTGAGGACGCAGATAGGCTGACGCCTTTCAAGGACGAAACGCGGAAAAGACTTAAAA
>JAZSMD010000054.1:0-45382 GCA_045535665.1 Eubacteriales bacterium | reverse complement strand
ATGCCAAATATAAAAGAAAGAGTTAATGTAGTCCCTCTTACCGTTCATTTCGGAAACGAAGAATATATTGACGGTATAACTATCGACCACAAGACTTTTTATGAAAAACTTATAGAAACAGATGTTTTACCCACAACAAGCCAAGCAACACCGGGTGCCTTCCAAAAAGTTTTTGAAGAAGCAATAAAGGATGGAGATGAAGCAATTGTAATTACCGTGTCATCAAAGCTTTCAGGCACATACCAAAGCGCGAATATAGCAGCAGAAGATTTTAATAATATTCATATAATTGATAGCGGTTCAGGAGCTGTCGGAAGCGGTATTCTCACAGAATTAGCTCTGAAATATTTAGACGAAGGTTTCAGCGCAAAAGAGATCGTAGAAAAACTTGAAGAAGAAAAAAAGAAAATTGTTATTGTAGCCCTTGTTGACACCTTGGAGTATTTAAAAAAGGGTGGCAGAATTTCCAAAACTGTAGCTTTTGCAGGAACTGTACTTAATATTAAACCAGTTCTTTCAATTGTTGACGGTGAGATATTGATGTTAGGTAAAGCACGCGGCTCAAAACAAGGAAACAACTTACTTGTTCAGGAAATTGAAAAAGCAGGCGGAGTAGATTTCTCAAAACCTATCCTTTTAGGTTATACGGGTATATCAGATTCCCTTCTTTTGAAATATATCGAAGACAGCAAACACATATGGGAAAAAGGTGTGGACGAAGTACGTTACACAACCATAGGAAGCGTTATAGGAACTCATGCAGGCCCCGGTGCAATAGCTGTAGCATTCTTCAAAAACAAATAAAAAGCAGTCGCTACTATCAGAAACGATAATAGCGACATTTTTAATCTTATACTATTTTAGAGCTTGCAAACATCCGCATCTGTAATAAGATGGAATCCTGCAGATTCCAATGCTTTCTCCGCAGAAACATTATCTTCAACACGAAGTACAACATAAGCGTGTTTTTCGGTACGAGCCATGAATGCATAAAGATACTCAATATTTATACCTGCTTTATCAAGCACATCAAGAGCTGAAGTCAATTTACCCGGAGCATCTCCGATTTTAACGCCGACGACTTCAGTTACCTTGATAAGATATCCTTCTTCCGAAAGAGTCTTTTTAGCGGTGTCGTTATCATTTACAATGAGTCGAAGAATACCGAAATCCTGAGTTTCAGCAATTGAAAGAGCTCGGATATTCACATTGTGTTTTGCGAGAGTATCAGTAATTGATACGATAGTACCCTGTCTGTTTTCAACAAAAATTGTTAACTGATTTATTGCCATGATTAAAACCCCTTTCCGAATTTATACCAAATTACGTTTATCTATAACTCTCTTAGCCTTACCTTCACTACGGGCAATACTCTTGGGAGCAACGAGATGAACCTTGGGATTGATACCCAACATAGTCTTCAAAGCATCGGCAAGAGATTTTTCCATTGAAAGTATCTCACTTACTTTATCAGTGAATTTTTCAGCTGTCATTTCAACATTTACTTCAAATGTATCTGTATTATTTACACGGTCAACAACGATCTGATAGTTGGGCTCATAACCCTCATTAAGAAGAACAGTTTCGATCTGGCTCGGGAATACGTTTACACCGCGGATAATAAGCATATCGTCTGTTCTGCCCATGGGCTTGGACATCTTTATAAGAGTACGTCCGCAAGAACACTTTTTGCGTGAGAGAACACAAATATCACGTGTACGGTAACGCAAAAGAGGAAAAGCTTCTTTATCGAGAGATGTAAATACAAGCTCACCCTTTGAACCTTCGGGAAGAACTGCTCCTGTATCGGGATCAATAATTTCCGCAAGGAAGTGGTCTTCATTTATATGCATACCTGACTGTTCGGAACATTCGAATGAAACCCCGGGACCTGAAGTTTCTGTAAGACCGTAAATATCATACGCTTTAATACCCAAAGTATCTTCAATACCGCGACGCATTTCTTCTGTCCAGGGTTCAGCACCGAAAATACCTGCTTTCAAAGGAATATCTTCAGGTTTATAGCCCTGTTCCTTCAATGTTTCACCGATATATGCGGCATAAGAAGGTGTACAGCACAAAATAGTTGCCTGAAGGTCAGTCATAAACTGGATCTGACGTTCAGTATTACCTGAAGACATAGGAAGTGTCAAACAACCTACTCGGTGAGAACCACCGTTAAGACCGGGACCACCAGTGAAAAGTCCGTAACCGTAAGCAACCTGACAAACATCTTTATTCGTACCGCCTACTGCAACTATAGCACGAGCACAGCACTCTTCCCAAAGATCAACATCATGCTGAGTATAGAATGCAACAACTCGACGACCTGTAGTACCTGAAGTTGACTGAATACGAACACACTCTTCAAGAGGCTTTGCCAAAAGACCGTAAGGATATGCATCACGAAGGTCTGCTTTAGTAAGAAACGGAAGAAGATGCAGATCTTCGATTCCGTGAATATCTTCGGGTTTTACACCCTTTTCATCCATAAGATTGCGGTAATAAGGTACGTTATCATAAACGTGCTTAACCTGCTTTACAAGTTTTTCTGATTGGAGCTTTTTAAGCTCTTCAACAGGCATGGTTTCAATTTCTTTTTGATAGTAATTCTGCTCCATGTTAATTTTCCTTTCCAATAAATAACTTTTAAAAAGAATAGGAAGATTTCAATAAAAAAATCCTCCATATTCCGTTAAGAATATAGAGGACGAGATATCCCGTGGTACCACCTCAGTTTACCGCTGTCTCACGATAACGGCCTTAAAAGTATCTAACAATACTCAAGTTCTATAACGGGAACACCCGTTGCATCCTACTTAATATAAATTGTTCAGTGCACTGCTAACAGGAGGAATTCAATTTGGAATACACCATTGCCTCGCAGCAAACGGCAACTCTCTCCAGGCTCAACCAAACCTACTTATTCCTGCTCAAACGCATTTTCCATATTATACCACATTACTTTAATAAAGTCAAGGGGTTATACAATAAAATTTGTGATTTATTTTTTACATTTAATTTCATTCAAAAGCCTATTATTCTGTAATATCCAAAGCTTCGATCATATATCCTGTAAGATTAGGTTCTATATATTTGTAATAGATCTTTTCTGCATTAGGAGCATATTTCTGAATAAGAGCAATTGCTGTATTTTCTTTTGAACCACCGGCTATATTTTCTACATAATCAAAGAGAAGATTCGCATCATCGTAATCATAACGGACATCTTTTTCCAATTCGAAGAAAATATCGACATCAAGATCTGAAAGGAACACATTTTCCTTATAATACTCATAAAGACCTTCACGGGAACCACCAAACTCTTCAAAAGGTTCTGCAAGTTCGCTTATTATATGAGCACTCATTTCTGGACTCTCAGAAGACGTCGGGATAGCCAAACCAAAGATTCGGGTCACAGTCTGACCCCATTCTCCGTATTCTACATCAGGTCCATTGGGGAACGGAACAATATTAAAAGTAAAATCTATTCCGTATGCAATTTCACCTGTAATCAGATACTGAGCCAATACCAATTGACTAAGGGTCTTCCCTTCTATAAACGAATCATTATCATTCACGCTGCTAACATATTTTATTGAATCTTCGTATGCAAACAATTTCTGATAAAATTCAATAGAAGTTACTGCAGAGCTATCCTCAAGATTCAATTGAGGAACTCCATCTTCTACATCTACATAATCAAATCCGTTTGAGTAAAACATCAGATTAAGTAAATACCTTGGATTAGCACAAAAGATCTTTTCATCCTCATCCTTTGAAATTACTGCTGACGAAACATCGCAATACTTCAAAAACGTATCCCAAGTCCATTCTTTATTTTCATAATACTCATGCAAAGGAGTTAACCCCAAGGTTTGAAATCTATCAGCATTGTATGTTAAAATGCAACATTCAACACCTTGAAGTCCCGGCCAATAACTCGGCTGAACCGCATAAGGAACACCATTAATCATTGCTGCTTCAAGAACCCCGGGAGTTCCGTATTTATAGCTATCGCTAAGATCTATAAAATCAGGAAAATCCGTCATCGGAAAAAGAACTCCGCCAACAGCAAGATCCCAAAGACTGTTATAATCGCCTCGATAAAAAATGTCTACAAGTTTCATACCGCTACCTATCGAAGCAACATAATATTCAGCAAAGTCGGCCTCTCCTTTACTCGTAAGCTCTATATCAACATCCAATTCAGACTCAATGTCAGATAAGCGTTGACGCACAGCATCAGCCTGAGGAGAGTCGTCATTTTCATAAGCTAAAAGATTTGTACCGTTAGCCCCCTCATCTGAATAAATAACAACCTTTTTACCATCGTAAGTTAACGAGGACTCTTCTCCAATAAAATCAATTAATCTTACAGGAGTTATACTGCATGAAGTTAATATAAAAACAGCAAGAAATAACGGGATCATTTTTTTCATAAAATACACCAACCTATATATAGATTATAAATACATTATAACAGAATATGTATAATATGTCAATAGTATAATAAAAAAATCCGGCCGAAAAATCGACCGGGTTATTTTGGAAGACAAAATCAAATTATTGAATTCAATCCAATATTTCTATTTAACTAAAACTATTCAATATTCATATGTTCAATCATATAACCAAGAAGATTTGGCTCAATATATGTGTAGTAAACGTCTTCTGCTCCAGAAGCATACTTTTGAATCAATTCAACTGCAGAGCCTTTAGATGCATTAATTGCAATTTCATCAGTATAATCAAACAAAAGTCTCGGATCATCATAGTCAAAACGGACGTATTTTTCAACATCAAAGAATATTTCAACATCCAATTCGGAAAGAAAAACATTTTGCTTATAATACTCCAATATTCCTTCTCTGCTTCCGCCAAACTCTTCAAACGGTTCACAAAGCTCGCTTATAATATGAGCTGAAATGTCGGGAGATTCAACAGTAATCGGTATTGCCAAACCGTTAATTCTCGTAACTGTCTGACCCCAGCTTCCATACTCAACATCAGGTCCGCAAGGGAAAGGCATTATGTTATATGTAAAATTCGCATTATATGCAATATTGCCTACTGTCAAAGCCTTAGCCATAGCAAGTTTTGTTAAGGAACGCTCCTCAATGAAGGAAGAATAATCATGATGATCAGAACAATGCTCTACCATATTTCCATACCGTAGCAACTCCTGGAAAAACTCTATAGCATGAACCGCAGAATCAGCATATAAATTCAATCTAGGTTCTCCGTTTACCATATCCACATAGTCAAATCCGTTTGCATAAAACATCATATTCAAAAGATACATATCTCTTGCACTGAAAACATATTCGGAATTTTCACTTGAAAGCAAAGGTATAGCTAAATCACAGAATGATTTAAAAGTATCCCATGTCCACGTTTCATTTTCGAAATATTCATGCAATGGAGTTAATCCTAAAGATTGAAATTTATCAGCATTATAAGTTAGGAAGAAGCATTCAACACCTTGAAGTCCGGGCCAATATGTAGGTTGAACAGCATATGGAACACCATTTATCATTGCAGCTTCAAGAACACCCGGTGTACCGTACTTATCCTCATCATTCAAATCTATATAATCCGGAAAATTAGTAATTGGAATAAGAACACCTGCATCTGCAAGATCCCAAAGGCTGTTATCTCCTCCACGGTAAAAAATATCGACAGGTTTTAATCCACTTCCAATGGCTGTTATATAATATTCATCAAAGTCAGCAGCCCCTTTAGTAGAAAGCTCCAAATTCACATCCAAAATTTTCTCAATATAAGAAAGTCGATTTCTCACAGCATCAGCCTGAATAGACTGATTATCCTCATATTCCAAAAGCATAGGACCATTTGACCCTTCCTCTGTATACATTACAACATCCATCCCATTATAACTTACGGAAAAAGAATCGTTGATAAAATTGGGAAGACTTGAAACATTCGATACTGAGCTACATGAAACAAGTAATAATACACAGATTAATAATGTAAAAATTCTTTTTATCATAAAAACACACTTTCCCATAAAATCAAATTTAAAAACTGAAGTTATTCGATATCCATATGTTCCATTAAGTACAACTCCAAATTGGGTTCAATATATTTATTATATATATCATAAATTCGATTATACTGGCCCTGCAAAACCTCCATAGGACTACTCGAAGACAATCCAACAGCAATTCCCTGAAGACTGTCAATCATGCCAACATCATCATAGTCGTAACGAACCCCATCTTCAACAGCAAAATAAATCAGGCCGTCAAGCTTGTCAAGGAAAATCGAATTACAATAGTAATCAATAAGGCCCTCTTTTGAACCTCCGAACTCTTCAAAAGGTTCACAAAATTCACTTACTACTATCGCAACCATTTCAGGATCATCAACCGTTTTCGGAATGCTGAAACCACTTGTTCTTGTTACTGTCTGCGCCCATTTTCCATATTCGCAATCAGGACCTGAGGGGAATGGCATAAGACCATAGTCAAAGTCTGTTTTATAAGCAATTGATCCTGTAATAAAGTCCTGAGCTATTGCCATAGCAGTCAATGCTTTTCCTTCTGCAAATCTATTGATATTCCAACGAGATGTATTAATTACTATCTTATCTCCATATCGGCTATTGAAATCCTTATAAAATTCTAAAGAGTTTAGACACTCGTCAGAATATAAATTAAAACGAGGTTTTCCGTCAACTACATCTATAAAGTTAAATCCGTTTGAATTTAATACTGTATTGAGCAAATATCCTGAATGGGCAGTAAAAAGAACATCATCCTCAAAAAGGATATTCACAGCATCATCAAAAAACTCAATCATTGTATCCCATGTCCAAGTTTCATTTTCATAGTATTCATGAAGATCTGTAAGACCCAACGCAGAAACTTTATTTTTATTGTAAGCAACATAAAAACACTCAACGCCTTGGTAACCCGGCCAATAGCCGGGTTGTACAGTAACGGGTTTTCCGTCAACCATTGCAGCCTCCAACACACCGGGGGAACCATATTTATCAAAATCGGAAAGATCTATTATATCAGGAAATTCCGTATACGGAATACAAACTCCCGCTTCTGCCCAAAACCAAGTTGCGCTGCCATTATCTCTAAATAAAAGTTCCGCTTCACATGAATCGCCAGCAATAGCCTTAATATAATAATCAATTGGATCTTCAGAACCTTTATCGGTTCTTTCAATAACAAGATCATATTTATTCTCTATTTCTTTTATTCTATTGAGTACAGCATCAGATTGTGGAGAGTTTTCGTCCTTATAAACAATAACATATTCTTCCTCATCATAGTCTTGATAAATTTTCAAAACATGACCGTTATACTTTACAACAAAATCATTTGAATTTCCAAGGAAATCAGGAATATTGATTTCCTGCTGTGCACAACTTGCAAGTAATACAATTGAAATTAGAAGCACGAATAATTTTTTAATCATAGAAGAAAACTCCAAACCCAAATAAATTTCTCTTATTATAACAATTTATCCAAAAAGGATTTTGCTCTTTCTGTTTTAGGACAACTGAAGAAGTTATTCGGAGTGTCATCCTCAAGAATTATTCCTCCATCCACAAACATTATTCTGCTTGCAACCTCTCTTGCAAAGTTCATTTCATGGGTTACAATAAGAATAGTCATTCCTGTTTTTGCAAGATCCTTAATTACCTGTAAAACTTCGCCTACCATTTCAGGATCAAGAGCAGATGTAGGTTCATCGAAAAGCATTACTTCGGGGTTCATTGCAAGAGATCTTACTATAGCTATTCGCTGCTTCTGACCGCCTGAAAGCTGAACAGGATAAGCATTTGCTTTATCGGGAAGACCTACAAGCTCAAGGAGATCTCTTGCTTTAGCCTCAGCCTCTTCTTTAGTCATAAGCTTATGATGTACGGGAGCAAGAGTTATATTATCCAAAACTGACAGATGAGGAAAAAGATTGAAATGCTGAAAAACCATACCCATTTTTCTGCGGATCAAGTTTACATTGCATTTAGGATCAGTAATACAGTCATTACCGAAATATATATCTCCAGATGTTGGAACTTCAAGAAGATTCAAGCAACGAAGAAATGTACTCTTACCCGACCCTGAAGAACCGATAATTGCAATTTGCTCACCTTTTTTGATATCAACGGAAATATCTTTTAAAACAACATTGTCTCCGAATTTTTTAGTTAAATTCTTAACGCTTATCACTTTCACGCAACCTCCTTTCGAGAATTCCTACAAGTTTTGTAAAACCGATTACTATTGCCAAATATATTAAAGCAACGGCAATATACGGTAAGAACGGTGAATATGTAACACTTCGAATTATATCGCCACCCTTTGTCAAATCTTCAAGTCCGATATAACCTGAAATTGAAGTTTCCTTAAGAAGGACGATAAATTCATTACCCAAGGCAGGAAGTACATTTTTAAATGCCTGAGGTAAGATTATAAGCCACATGGTTTTAGCATATGAAAAACCAAGACTTCTGCCTGCCTCAACCTGTCCGTAGTCAATGGACATAATGCCTGAACGAATTATCTCGGCAACATATGCGCCTGAGTTTAATCCGAAAGCAATAACGGCAACAACAACTTTATCAATATTCACGCTGCCGAAAATAACAAAATATATGATCAATATCTGAATTACAACAGGCGTACCCCTGAAGACTGTCAGATATAATTTGCATATCCAGTTGGGAAACTTCAACTTTCCCGTTTGTTCATATGTAGACCTGATAATTGCGACTATAAAGCCGAGAATAACACCAACTATTACAGAGAAAAATGCGACTTGAATCGTAGTAAGCAAACCTTTTGCAAGGTATACCCATCTGTTATCATCTATAAAGTTAAGCGTAAAATCCTTTATAAAATCCTGAAAAAAAGTATCAAACATGCTTTAATAAGCCTCCCCAAAAAACGAAAAACATTTATATAAATAAAAGCTTGAAAGCGGTGTTAAACCGCTTTCAAGAAAAACATCAATTATTCAGCGCGTACAACGAGAGCCTGGTGAGCTGTTGTGTATGGATCTGAAAAATTAACATTCTCAAGTCTTTCGGGAAGAACAGTCATACCTGCAACACCGATATCAGCTTTACCGGAAGCTACAGCATTAACGATAGCATCAAAAAGCATATCATCAATCTGAAGTTCCATGCCGAGAACGTCTGCTATAGCCTGTGCCATATCAACGTCAAAGCCAACGATCTTGCCGCCTTCACGGTATTCATAAGGAGCAAACTCAGCGTTTGTTGCCATTACGAGAGTACCGTTGGAGCGATCTGTTCCTTCGGGAGAAACATAAGGATGCTTACCTGCTTCATCACCGATATAGTTCTTTTCAATAAGAGCCAATGTGCCGTTTTCTTTGATTGTAGCAAGAGCCGCATTTACTTTTTCAAGTAATTCGGTATTTTCTTTTGCAATAGCGATAGCATATTCTTCAGGATCAAACTGCTGCTCAAGAATCTTAAGATCGGGATTCTTTTCTACAAAGACCTTAGCAGGTTCAATGTCAATAATAACAGCGTCTATTTTACCCTGTTTAAGAGCCAAAATAGCATCTGCACCTTTATTATATCTTTCTACCACAGAACCTTCATTCTTTTCGTAGTCACTTGCATAATAAAGGTCACCTACCGTACCGAGCTGAACACCGATTCTTTTACCGGGAAGATCGTCTGCAGAGAAAACTGTGTTTGCAGGAACGGAAGCGCAAGATACAAGCATCATTACGACCATAGCTGCAAGGAGAATTGTTGCCAAAAACTTTTTCATGTTTTTCGTCCTCTTTCATTTTTTTAGTTTTTAAATACGGAAAAAATATAATATTTCCTCCGCTATTTATTTCCTGTATATTATACAACATTTCATAAAATTTTGCAATAGGCAATAATGAACTTATCATTAAAATTTATGTATGTTTTTAATGATTTCAGAATATCGACACAATTACATTCATATAAATTGACCGTATAATATATTAAATCAAAGATAAGGAGTTAAAATTGTTATGGCTAACACATCGTTCAATACCCTTAGGTGCAAAGAAGTCGTTAATATCAGAGACGGCTGCAGATTGGGATACATAGACGATATTATTTTTGATACGGAAACCGGCACAATCTGTAGCATTGAAATACCGGGAAAAAGCAGACTGTTGGGATTATTTTCAAGAGGTGAAACAATATGTATCCCATGGACAGCAATTGAAAGGATAGGCGACGATATTATTATCGTTTCATGGGATGTGATACGGAAAAGTCCCGAAAAACTTGGATTTTTCGAGGCTATATCAAAATGGTTAAATCAATAAAAGGAGAAAACACAAGATATTATGAAAAAAATTAAGTTGATAATCATTTCCGTTTTTATTATCGCACTCACACTTCCCTCATTTGCAAGCGGTTCGGGAATCGAACAAGATTCTTTAACTGAATATTATTATTCCCTTAAAGACGGTGAAATCCCGGTACTTTCGGACATATCAAAACCGCAAATGGATTTAGACGGCAAGGGCATGGTTTTGATGGAAGCTAGTACAGGAACTGTTTTATATGAAGAAAATAAGGATGTAAAACTTCCGCCTGCATCTGTTACAAAAGTTATGACTATGCTTTTGGTTATGGAGTCTATAGATTCGGGAAAAATCAAATTGGAAGATAAAGTATCGGCAAGTGAACATGCTGTGTCGATGGGTGGCACACAGATATATCTCGAACTCGGAGAAGAAATGACAGTGCACGAGTTACTCAAAGCTGTAGCTGTTCCGAGCGCAAATGATGCCGCAGTTGCTTTGGCTGAATATATAGCCGGAAGCGAAACAGAATTCGTCAATAAAATGAATCAAAAAGCTTCAGAACTTGGAATGATAAATACTCAATTCACAAACTGTACTGGACTTTTTGACGACGAAAACCATTACACAACAGCATACGACTTAGCTCTGGCGACAAAGGAACTACTCACCCATCCAAAAATACTTGAATATACAACAATATGGATGGATTCACTCCGTAACGGAGAATTCGGACTTGCAAATACCAACAAACTTTTAAGAACATATAGCGGCATGAACGGAATGAAAACGGGATATACAAAACTTGCAGGTCATTGTTTATCAGGAACAGCAAACAGAAATGGGCTACAGCTTATAGCCGTAGTTTTAGGTTCATCAACTTCACAGGAAAGATTTGACGCAGTTTCAAAAATGATGGATTACGGTTTTGCCAATTTTGCCGTAATAAATGAAATACCTGAAATACCAAATACAATTGAAGTAAAAAAGGGAAAATCAAATGAGGTTTGTATTTCAGTAAATGAAAGTTTGAATCTTGTGGTTCTTAAAGGTAAAGAAAAAAGTCTTGAAACCACGGTTGAAATATGTGATTTTATCGAAGCTCCTGTTGAAAAAGGGCAAACGGTAGGTTCGGTAACATATAAGCTTGACGGTGAAATAATAAAAGTAATACCGATATTAGTAAATGACAATTGTAAAAAGGCCGATGTCTTTGACTTTTTTAAAAATATTTTATCTGAAATACTGATATAAATGAAAACGGAGCAGAACTTTCGTTCTGCTCTGAATTTCTTACTTCAAATTGAATTTCTTCTTGAACTTATCAACGCGGCCACCTGTATCAACAAGCTTCTGTTTGCCTGTGTAGAAAGGATGACATTTTGCGCAGATATCAACTCTGATCTCTTTTTTAGTGGAGCGAGTTTTCATTTCGTTACCGCAGACGCATTTGATTACAGCATCCTGATATTCGGGATGAATTCCTTCTTTCATTCTTATCACACTCCTTAATAGATTTTACATCCGAAATATTATACCACATTTTTTCCTATTTTGCAATAGGCAAATGAAACATAATTTCGACTTTTTTCAGATATATAATTATTGATACCGTCCGTAAAATACTCTCAGCTTATAAAATTCACCAATATTGGAAACTATTTCATTCAAAACAAGATTACCGGACTCATCCAATCTGCAAAAATAGAATCTGTCTGAATTCCATGTTTCAAAATCCATGGTTTCTTCTATTTTTTGACCGTTTGGGAAAATATAGAAGAAATTACCGTTTTTATTATTACCGAATCCTTTAATATCATTTTTATTTAAGATTTCATAATTATCAAACTGAGAAGCGAACTCCCCTGTTGTCTTATTAAAATGATAAACTGATTCTCCTGTAGATATCCATAAAGAATTTGCATCGTTCATGTCAGCAGAAAGATCATGGCCCCAATAAGTAGGTAAAGAGTATCTCTTCTCCGTAAATTCAAGAGAAGAATTTAATCCCTTACCCACGACATCAAAAGCGACCAATTCATATCCGCCAACAGCCCATAATACATTATGTTGTGGATCCCACAAAACACCGTGAGCATCTTCAAGAGTGTATTCAACATAATCTTTTTGAGAAATAAGTTCTCCATATTGAACCTCTGATGTGTAGTACAGACGTATAGAAGAACCGCTGGAGGCAGCACAAACCACATTACCGTCGGGTAATATTTCTATAGAATGCGGATTATCACCGCAATCATCAATTTCCCAAACCACTTTTTTATCGGGATAAGTTACAATACCTGCATATCCACCGGAAGCAACAAAAAGTATTACATCACCAAAAACGGTATTTTCTCTGTATTTCACACCGGAAACCGCACCGCAATTTTTATTGTTGGGATTAAAAGACCAAACCTCATACTCATCTAAAGAAGTATTTTCCTTATAATCTTTCAAATCATACACAACAACTCTGCCAACACTTTGATCGCAAACTATAACCATATCTTCTTCTGCAGAAACAATATCCTCCGAAACTATTTCCTGAGGAAAATCAGGAAGATCAGGTTCTTCTGCCGAACAGGAAATCACAGATATAATCATAATTAACAGTAAAAACAACACAGAAAACCTTTTCATAATATATACCTACATAAAGATGTGGGGGCATCAAGCCCACCACATACCGCCTTTTTCTTCAAAGGTCATAGCTTCTTTAAGAGCCTTGATTGCCTTCTGGAGACCTTCTGTAGGAGCAATAAGGCTATCTTCATGTTCAATACTCATAACATAGTCATAATCAATTGTACGGAGTGCAGAAACGATATCTTTCCAATAACCAACGTCATGACCGTAACCGATTGTACGGAATACCCAAGAACGTTCAGCAACCTTGCTGTAATGTTTATAATCAAGAACACCGTTAACAGCATTGTTGTAATGGTCGATCTTTGTATCTTTTGCATGGAAATGATAGATGCAATCTTTAAGTTCGATGATTGCTCTTGCGGGATCGATTCCCTGCCAGATAAGATGTGAGGGGCCAAAGTTTGCACCGATTTCGGGACCTACAGCTTCACGAAGTCTGAGAAGCGTTTCGGGATTATATACACAGAAACCGGGATGCATTTCAAATGCGATCTTATGAATACCGTGTTCTTTTGCAAATGCAACCATATTCTTCCAATAAGGAATAAGAACTTCATTCCACTGATAATCAAGAATTTTAAGGTAGTCATCGGGCCAAGCACATGTTACCCAGTTGGGGTACTGAGATGTGGGACAATCACCGGGACAACCGGAGAAACCTACGATTCTGTCAACACCGAGTTTTTCAGCAAGAAGAATTGCATTTCTGAAGTCTTTATCAAAAGCTTCAGCGATTTCTTTCTGAGGATGTACAGGGTTTCCGTGACAGCTGAGAGCTGAAATTGTAAGACCGTAACCTTCGATCATTGCTTTAAATTCAGCAATTTTGCTTTCATCCTTAAGAAGTTCTTCAGGTTTGCAGTGATCTTTGCCGGGATATCCGCCGCAACCGATCTCAATAGCCTGAACGCCGCTTTCAGCAAGATATTTGAAAGCCTTTTCTGCGGAAAGTCCGCCAAGAAGATTTGTTAAAACACCAAGTTTCATAACTTAATTTCCTCCATTTATATCTTTATTTTTATTTGTCTAATTTTTCAAAAGGTGGTTGAGAATCACAGCAAAGAGGGATTCTATCCTGACCGGGAGCAGCCCAATCAATAGCATTTTTGATTATCTGGATAACATAAGGATTGTAATATGAAGGACAATTTTCATGTCCGGGCTGGAAATAGAATACTTTACCAAATCCTCTTTCATATGTACAAGCAGAACGGCAGATCTCGCCACCTGCATACCATGTAACCCAAAGAAGATCATCAGGTTTCGGAATAAGGAAAGGTTCTCCGTACATTTCTTCTGCTTCAAGTTCAAAACTGTCGGGCAAACCTCTTGTAATGGGGTGTGTTCTGTCAACCTTCCACATTCTTGCATGTTCGTCAATACATCTCCATCTCAAAGTACAAGGTGTACCCATGAGCTTAACAAAAGGTTTTGAAAGATGACTTGAATGAAGAGCTATAAACCCCATACCTCTGTGAACATGGTCCACGACCTTGGCAGCAATAGCATCATCAACCAATCCGTGTCTGCAATGTCCCCACCAAATAAGAACATCTGTATTGTTGAGAACTTCATCTGTAAGTCCGTGTTCGGGCATATCAATATCTGCAAGACGGATTTCATATTCGTCAGCAGCTATTTTTTCAAGCTGTTCTTTAATAGTAGCATGAAGGCCGTTGGGATAAAGAGCCTTTACATCCTCTTCTGTTTTTTCATGATAAAATTCATTCCAAATTGTAACTCTGATCATTTTCACATCCCCCAATTACTTTAAAAGATTATTAACAGTAACTTGTCCAACCACATTTCTTATGCATTTTTTAAGATTCTCTACGGGGTTAGGAGCTTCATATTCGATTGACATAACACCGAATTCGGGAAGAGTTTCAACCGTAAGCATAAGCTCTTTAAGATTGAGACTTCCCTCTCCAAGAATCATTTCCTCATGTGAGCCGTCAGGATTCATTTTAAAGTCTTTAAGATGAATTCCATGAACTCTGTCTGAATATTTTTTGATAAGCTCTACCGGGTCAATTCCCGAGTCAAGAGCCCAAGCACAGTCAACATGAAGACCAAGGTTTTTTGAATATTTTGAGAGCAAACTGTCGATCTGCTCATAGTTGCCGTATCTGTGATTGATACCGTGGTTATGCATAATGAGTTTAATACCGTATTTATCACAAAGCTCTTCAAGCATTGCAACAGTATCAGGATCACTATCAGGGTCACAACCAATATATTTACAACCTGCGGCTTTTGCAAATTCAAATCTTGCAAGTGCTTTTTCAGGATCACGAGCTGTAAGGCCTTCCACACCTATAGTGCTGATAGTTATACCGTTTTTCGCACAAACATCAAGAACGTGAGAACATTCAACCTTGTCATCAAAATTACATTGAACAGAACAAAGCTCAAGTGTATCGAGACCAAGCTCTTTCATTGCTCCACAAGCAGATTCTATTGTGTTATATTCTCTTATCGCATAACTCTGAATACCGAGTTTCACACCGTTTACTTTAAAATCCATAATCAACCCTCATATTTTATTACGTCTACAGTTATAATTTTCACATCTTCATAAGGTCTACCCTGATCATTAACAGCAACGCCTGCAATAGCATCAACGATATCCATACCTTCAATTACCTGACCGAAAACAGTATGTGCACCGTCGAGCCAAGGAGCTCCGCCACCCATTTCTTTATACTGATCAAGAATTTCAGAAGATATACCGTAAACCTGACTGATATATTCATATGTTTCATCGGGATAGCCTGTATTCTGAACTATAAAGAACTGACTTTTATTTGTACCGGGTTTACCGATATTTGCCATTGAAAGAGCTCCGCGGAAATTTCTGAGTTCAGAAGTAAACTCATCTTCAAATGTACCACCCCAAATACTTTCGCCGCCATTACCAACGCCTGTGGGGTCTCCGCCCTGAATCATAAATTCATTCAAAACTCTGTGAAAAATAACTCCGTCATAGTATCCGTTTTTAGCGTGTGTGAGGAAGTTTTCTACTGCAAGAGGTGCATATTCGGGAAAGAATCTCAATGTTATATCACCCATAGTTGTGTGAATAACAGCTATTTCATCCCCTACCTCCGGCATATTTTTCTGTAAAAGTGTGCTTTTTTGATTCATATCGATTTCTTCATTGTTACTGTCATTACAACCGCATAAAAGTACAAGCAAGGCTGTAATTGAAAGAAACAATGCGATGATTCTTTTAGTCATCTTAATCTCCTTTCATTAGTTTCAAGTCTTCATATGATAAAATCAAAGATTCCTTATTATAATTATATAGCATTATTCTCCAAATGTCAAGAGCTAAAACGATTTTTTCTTACAGAATTACAAATTAAACCAATGTCTCTATATCTTTTTTCAGCTTTACTAATATCTTTTTTTCCAATCTTGATATATATGATTGAGAGATTCCAAGCATATCAGCAACTTCCTTTTGCGTATATTCCCTTCCGTCTTTTAATCCAAATCTAAGCTCCATTATTTCACGCTCACGGGAGCATAAATTATTTATACATTGATATAAAGCATCAACTTCATCCTTATTTTCTATATTCTTTGAGACCTCATTTGAATCCGTACCCAATATATCAGACAATAAAAGCTCATTTCCATCCCAATCAACATTTATGGGCTCATCTATGGATATTTCATTCCTGTTTTTTGAATTTTTACGCAGGAACATCAATATCTCATTTTCAATACAACGGGATGAATATGTTGCAAGCTTTATATTCTTATCGGGACAGAAGGTATTTACAGATTTTATAAGACCTATTGTCCCAATAGATATAAGGTCTTCAATATTCATACCGGTATTTTCAAATTTCTTGGCAATATATACCACAAGCCTCAAATTATGTTCAATGAGCTCATTTTTCGCTAAGACATCTCCTGAACCAATTTTTGACGTTAAATACTGCTCCCTTTCTGCAGATAAAGGCGGAGGAAGAGTATCACATCCGTTAATATAAAAGATTTCCCCGTTATTCTTTTTAAACAGTCTCAGATTAAGCTTTTTAAACAATATTTCAATCTTATTCATTTTCCATAACTCCTTTATTTAATGCAGTATCTGTTAAGTAAACAGTTAACACCTTGTTTTATATCAAAATTATCGTTACTCACAGCAACGACAACATCAATCTCATTATCATTCAGAAAAACCTTATCAGGTTTGAATGCGGGTAAAATACTCCTCCGTCCGTCAGCAGTTTTATATGGTATGATCTTATATTTTTCACTGACACTTTGCAACGAAAGAAAACCTTCAATATCAGGTATGATATTTTCCGCAACTGACTTACCAATAATGATTACAGGCAAGCCTGTTATAATGTCGCAAAGTGAATTCCCCGTATCAAGGAAACCTTGAATACCGACCTTTTTCCCATGAAGTTCTATAAAACAGTCGTAAATAAGAGATTCACAACTATTTATACTGCGAAATCTGACAATGACAGAATATGTAAATAGAAGAAGTATCATCAATACTACAGTAAATGTTACAGGTAAGTTATAATATATTTCCATATTATTTATGTATATAATATTCTTCAGGGTAAGTATCGAAGAACTCCATATAATAAGTGCTGAATATGTGATTGTCACAGACATATATAAAAAAGCGTTTTTCATAACAAATAGTAAATTTTTGAATCCAAACGCACACAAAACAACAGTAAAAGATGAAAGAAATTTCATAAATAATGAAAGATATATATTCAATCCCGGCAGACAAATGCTTAAACCTAAAAATGAAGCCAACAGATCAGCAAAAAGCAACCTGATAAACGCCATACGTTTTCCCGTAATTTTTGAAACGACATAGATAATACATCCGTTAATAAATAAATTCAAAAACAGGTAAACATCTATATATACAGTAATTTCTGTCAACAGATTACCCCCTAAAACAAAAAAATGGCTTATAATGAATCTTTCACGATTTCATTATAAACCATTTCCTCAATTTATTTTGTCATTTCGAGTATGTAAAAAAGCTTTGACTCAAGGATTTTTTCAACATTTTAGTCCTTAATTTTCATTGTAAGGCTGATACGTTTCTTTTTAACATCAACATCCAAAACCTGCACATCTACAATATCCCCGACTTTGACGACCTCCGAAGGATGCTTAATATATCTGTTACAGATCTGAGAAATATGCACCAAACCGTCCTGATGAACACCGATATCAACAAAAATACCAAAGTCAATAACGTTTCTGACGGTACCGCGGAGTTTGTCACCCTGTTTAAGATCTGACATATCCATAATATCGCTTCTCAATAAAGGCTGCGGGAGAGAATCTCTCAGGTCTCTGCCGGGTTTTGCTAATTCCTGTAAAATATCGTTAAGTGTTGGTAATCCAATGTTACACTCCTCCGAAACTTTCTTTCTTCCATATTTATCTGCAAGAGCAGGAATATCTGAAAGTGTATCACCTTCAATATCACTGATCTCCTTACCGAACAGACTTAAAATATCCTTTACATTATTATAGGCTTCGGGATGAACGGACGTATTATCAAGTTTATTAGTTCCTCCCGGAATACGTAAAAAGCCTGCACACTGTTCAAAGGTTTTAGGTCCGAGCTTTTTAACTTTTTTCAATTCAGCTCTGGTTTTAAAACCTCCGTTCTCTTCTCTGTACAATACAATATTTTTAGCAATAGATTCAGAAATACCGGAAATATACTTAAGCAATGATACTGATGCAGTATTCAAGTCAACACCGACAGCATTTACACAGTCTTCAACAACGCCTGTCAACTGTTCACTCAAACGAGCCTGAGGCATATCGTGCTGATACTGTCCGACGCCTATACTCTGAGGATCTATCTTTACCAATTCCGCAAGAGGGTCTTGAAGTCTTCTTCCTATAGATACTGCAGACCTCAATGAAACGTCGAATTCGGGGAATTCAGCCGCACCGAGCTTTGATGCTGAATATACGGAAGCACCTGCTTCATTTACGACCATATAACTAAGAGATCTTGTGCTTTTCTTTATCATATTGGCAACAAATATCTCACTTTCCTTAGAGGCAGTACCATTACCGATAGAGATACAATCAACTTTAAACTTATCAATAAGGCCGAGAAGCACCGCTTCAGCTTCTGCAATTTTATTCTGAGGAGGTGTAGGATATACCACGCCTGTATGAAGGACTTTGCCGTGAGGATCAATAACGGCAATTTTACAGCCCGTCCTGTAAGCAGGGTCAACAGCCAAAACGACTTTACCTTTTATGGGAGGTTGCATAAGTAAAGGTCTGAGATTTAATGCAAACATTTTAATTGCCTGCTCTGATGCCATATCCGTCAATTCATTCCTTATCTCTCTTTCAATTGAAGGGAAAATAAGTCTTGAATATGCGTCTTCCATAGCTATACGGCAAAAATCCATAGTTACAGAATCTTCTTTAAGGAACATTCTGAAAATAATTCCCAATGCAGAAGCTTCATCCACTGTAACTTTCACATTCAAAATTCCCTCTTTTTCGCCTCTATTTAAAGCTAAAATTCGATGACTCGGAATTTTCGAAACAGGTTCACTATATTTATAATACATTGAATAAACAGAATCTTCTTCCGTTTTGGAGACAGACTCTATCAAAGCGGCAGTTTTAAAAAACTCTTTTAGCTTACGACGAAGTTCTGTATTATCTGATACTTTCTCAGCAATAATATCGGAAGCACCGTTAAGGGCGTCTTCAACCGTAAGAACCCCCTTTTCCTCATTTACGTAATCGTTTGCAGCAGATTCCAAAGATACTACTGTACCGTCCTGATTGAATATAGCATCAGCAAGCGGTTCCAGACCTTTTTCTTTCGCTACGGAAGCTCTTGTTTTTTTCTTAGGCTTAAAGGGTCTGTATATATCTTCGACCTCAGAAAGTGAACCGGCTTTTTCAAGTAATTCCTTTATCTCGTCCGTCATTTTATCCTGTTCGGTAATAGATGCCGAAACTTCTTCTTTTCTCTTTTCAAGATTTCGCAGATAATTCAGTCTGTCGCTAAGTTCTCTTAAAACCTGGTCATCACAGGATCCTGTAAGTTCTTTTCTGTATCTGGCAATAAACGGTATAGTATTTCCATCATCGATAAGTTTGATTATGTTTTCTACATATTCTCTTTTAATTTTAAATTCATCCTGAATGGCTGTTATAATATCCATTTGATCAATCCTATTCCTTATATTTTTTTGTACTATATATTATACACCATTTAATTAAATTTTTCAAGTGCTTTTGCATATAAAACTTTGAAATTGGAAAGAATATTGAAAAAGGTTAAAATCAAGGAGAATATCTATGGATTTTCCGTATTATGAAAGTACGAAAATTTTAAAAAGACAGATTAAAAAATCTTTCAAAAAAATAATAACAAACTCAACTTTAAATAACCATTTATACACAATAAAAAACTCATATTTTTCCGTAGAGGATTCTTTAAAGCATATAAAGAAGTTACCCGCAAATGAATTTAAACAGATCAGGGTTTTTGAAATTGCAAACATGTTTTATAGCATTAACAAGAACAAAACCGTAATTGAAAAACTTATGGAATACCTTGAAAATGTAAGCAATTCAGTCAATTTATACAATGATGAAATTGCTTTGCTTCCTGAAATGTTTAAATGTGTTTTATTGTTAAACATTGCAAAAGAATCAGAAAATACTGAAGAGCAAGAATCAATAAATAAAATATCTTCATGTGTAGAATCATTACAAACACTTAACAATTATATATTTGAAGACCTTTATGAAAAGCTGAGTAAAAGCGAAACTGTTCTCAACAAAGATAAAACATACAAAAACTCCGACATAAAATCTAAAAACAGATACAGACATCGAATTTCAGAACTTGCAAAGAAATATAAAACAGAAGAAACTGATGTAATCAATGAAATTTTAAATAAATCTACCAGAATAAGCCATGGAAAAAAAGGAACTTTAGGCTATTATCTTTTCAAAAATAAAAACAGAAAAACACTGTACTTCACTGTACTGATACTCCTTACACTCCTGACAGAAGTACTTTTATATTCAATAATAAAAAAATTGTTTCTTATTATAGTTACATTATTACCTTCATACATTCTTTCTAAACAAATAACTGACCTTATTTTTTCGAATTTTAAGGCTCAATATGTAACACGTTTTAAAGCAGACTACCTACCCAAAACTTTGGTCACAATAATAACCTTCATCCCTAATGAAAAAGTAATTGATGAGCTCTGTGATAAATGTCTTAAATACATGTATTCAAATAAAACAGAGGGGCTTTTCTTTGGTTTTCTTGCTGATTTGCCGCAATCCACGTCTCCGCTTACACCTACAGACAGATCTTTGGCTGAATATGCAGAGCTTAAAGTAAAAGAACTAAACAATAAATACGGAAACCGATTTTTTTGCGCAATAAGAGAAAAAAGTCTGAACAATGAAGACGGATTATACAAAGGACGTGAAAGAAAACGAGGCGCTGTTTCGGATTTCTTAAAGGCAGTTGAAAACTCCACACGAGAAAATTTCATTAAGCTTTACGGTGATGTATATAACTCAAAATATTTTATTTCATTAGACAGTGACACTGTTCCCGGAATAAATTCATTGAAGGAGCTTATAGCCGTTCTTGAAAATCCACTTCACGAGCCGGAAATAAACTCATCGGGTACTTCTGTATCTAATGGTTATGCAATAGCAGTTCCAAGAATTGAAACAGAACTTGAGAGCTCAACTAAAAATCTTTTCACTAAAATATTCAACGGAAAATCAGGCTCGGAAATTTACAGCTATCCTTCATTCAATGTTTATCAGGATATTTTCGAAAATGCAATATTTGCAGGAAAAGGTGCTATAAATATTTCTGTTTTCAATAAAGTATTAAATAAAACATTAGACACGGGATATGTTTTAAGCCACGATATTATTGAAGGCTTATTTTTAAGAACCGTATATGTTTCAGATGTTGTTTTTTACGATAAGTCTCCCATAAACATTTTTTCATATCTGAACAGAATGGACAGATGGATTCGCGGAGATTGGCAAAATATCAGATATTTATTGCCTGAAATACAAATTGCAGATGAAAATAAAATTAAGAATCCATTTTTATTATCTGATAAATTCAAAATAGCAGATAACATTTTAAGATCTCTTACCTTTTCAAGTCTTTTTTCTTTAATATTATTCGGCATACTTCTTAACAGGCCACCCCTGCTTTTTTTCGCTTTTTTAATATTGTTCAAAGATTCAATTATAACACTTATAAAATTCTGCCTACACCCAATATCTTTTATTCCTCTATATTACCGTTCAGGGGACTTTACTACTATAGCAAAAAATTTTCTATACACTTTTTCTACCTTTTTACTGCTTCCGAGTTTTGCATTTTGCGAAATCAAAGCTGTGATAAAAGCAATATACAGACAAATTACAAAAAAGAAACTATTGGAATGGATAACATCAGAACAGACAGACAAAAAAACTTCCGAAAAACAAAAAGTATTAAAGAATCTTCCGTTTCAATTTTCAGGTATAGCCTTTTGTTTGTTTCCTTTGGGAGTGCCGTTTGCCATATTCTGGATATTAGGGCTTCCCTATGCAACAGTCTTATCAACCGCAAAGGTTATGACTATACAAGACAATGAATCCAATAGAACTATGCGTGATATATGGAGATATTTTGAGGATTCCTTAGTGGAAAAATACAATTTTCTACCTCCGGATAATTATCAGGAAAACCCCATGATTGGATTCGCACCAAGAACATCACCGACAAATATCGGGCTTACTTTGTTAACAATTCTTGGAGCATACGATATGTCCTTCATAAACGAGGATCGATGCTTGGCAATGATTGAAAACACCTTGACAAGTATTGAATCATTAGAAAAATACCGGGGACATTTATTCAATTGGTACGATATAACAAATAAACGACCTCTGTATCCGAAATATATCTCTACAGTAGATAACGGAAATTTTGTTTGCTGTATTTACACATTAAAAAATGCATTAAAGGAATTCGGTCAAAGCAAAGCAAAAGAATTGGAAGAAAGACTTCAAAAAATTATTGAAGAAACAGATTTCACACTGTTATTCAACCAAAAACGAAAACTTTTCCATATAGGCTTTGACGTTGAAAATCAAGAACTTAGTAAAAGTTTCTATGACTTATATGCCAGTGAATCCCGTTTGACAAGTTACTATACAATAGCTTCCGGACAGATCGAACACGAACATTGGAGTAAATTGGGAAGACCTTTAGTCATTCAAGATGGTACTGTTGGAATAAAAAGCTGGAGTGGGACAATGTTTGAATATTTAATGCCTCATCTCTTATTACCTGTAAAAGAGAGTTCACTGTCAGATGAAATGATCAGATTTACAATAAGAGCTCAAATAAAATCGACAAAAAAAACTACTTCAACAACAAAAGACACGAAAACAGATATACCATGGGGAATATCTGAAAGTTGTTATTTTTCATTGGGAACAGATCTTGCGTATCAATATAAAGCATTTGGATCTGAAATATTAGCAATCAATGAAAGTAGTTCTCCCGATAATGAAATTATAATTTCTCCTTATTCGACATTTCTATCTATGCCCTACGCATACAGAGAGTCTGTCAAAAATCTTAACATTCTTTCGCGCTATGATTCTAAAGGAAAATACGGATATTATGAATCAATAGAATTCCGTAGATCTTCCGATAAATATATCCCGCAAACAATCAATACTTTCATGGTTCATCATATGGGAATGTCTTTTATATCTTTATTGAATATTAAAAAAGATAATATTATGAAAAGGAGATTTATGGATAAAAAAATGTCCGCATTTTCATTGTTGTTGGATGAGGTAGTTCCTACTGTAAATCACAGATCTGTTGAAATCAAATCTTTTGATAAGAAAACTGTCGAACATGAAAATCGAACCAATGTAATTTCAGAATTTGATATTGAAAACCAGCAATTCAGCTCTTATTCCGATGGTAAAACCAATCTTATTTTATCAAATTGCGGAAACGGTTTTTTAAAATTCAATAATAAAGATATAATTTACGCTGACAAAATTGAATCTAACGGAGTCTTTGCCTTCTTTAAATATGGAAAACAGATCATTCCATTCAGCTACGCACCTTTAAATGATAATTCCTTCAATTATAAAACAGTTTTCAATGAAGGGTATGCGGAATATGAAGTTAAAGCAAAAAGTATTCTCTTAAAACAAGCAGTAACCGTCATACAGGGAAAAGCTACTGAATTAAGAGAAATTTCAATAAAAAACAATTCAACAAATGATATAAACGGAGAACTTCTTATTTATCTTGAACCGATTCTACAGGATTTTAAAGACTATCAGATGCACCCGACTTTCAGCAAATTATTCATTGAAGCAGACTTTGATAAGGACGACAACACCATTTATGTTGCAAGAAGAAACAGAAATAACGGAAAAATAGAATCAGTAATGAGTGTATATTTTGACCGTAATATCAAATTCAATTTCGAATTGTCAAGATTCAATCTGATAGAGACGAATAATGGACGCAAATCAGTTGTAAATGCATTTAATTCAGAATTTTCAAATAACACTTCCGGACCTGTAGATCCTTGTATAGCATTGAAAATAAAGCTTTATATCAAAGAAAAAGAGCTTTTAAAGCTTAAAATGTATACAAGCTTTGAAGATTCAAAAGAAAAAATACTAAAAAACAAAATTTCAATCCTTGAAAACTCCTGTCAATTTAATAAATATGCAGATGAGACAGCGTACTTTTCAATAAAAAACAAGGAACGGTATACTCTTAATAACAAAGATGTAAAGGTAGCGGAATTGATGATTAATGCAATACACTCAAAAAACAAGGTAAATGTAACATCAATGATACCGAAGAACACTCTTGGAGTAGATAATCTTTGGAAATTCGGAATTTCAGATAATAATCCGATAATTACGGTTAAAATTTCAGAAAATAACTATAAAAACTGTGACTCATATATAAAAGCTTTTGCCTTTTTAAAAAGTAAAAATATCAGCTGTAATTTAGTTATATGTTTTGTAGAAAATGAAGGTTATGACCGTAAAATAAGAACAAAGATCATTGAAATAATTATGAATACAGGTATTATCGACCTGATTGATAAATCAAACGGTATCTTTATCATAAGTCTTTCAAATATTGAGCAGTATTCATTGTTAAATTCAGTTTCCGTTCTGACCGTTGATACGACAAACGATTTCAAATTAAAAAAACATTTATCAAATCAGAAAAAAGAAGTTATTCTTGACGTTGAACCTGTTAAAATGGAATATCAATACAAAACAGGTATCGGTGGTTTTACGGAAAACGGATTTACCATTGACGATAAAGACAAATACCTGCACAAACCGCCATGGAGCAATGTATTGGCAAACAAATATTTCGGAACATTGGTTTCCGACTCATCCTTAGGCTTCACATACGCATTAAATTCTTACAAAAACAAGCTTACAACTTGGGAGAATAATATAACCCAAGATAATAACGGAGAATCATTATTCATTACAATAAACAACGGAAAAGAGAAAAGAACTTATGATATAATAAAAAACTCGACAGTAATATTTAATGATAAATACACGGAATATATATCCAAGGCAGAAAACATTCTTATAAAAACAAAAGTTTTTATTCCTGAAAAACTTAAAGTGAAAGTTATTAAAATTACGATTGAAAATCCCAACAAAGAAAGCCTTAAATTAAAGTTTACCGCAAATATAATAATGAATGACAGAAAACATGGCAGAACAGTTTCAAAAACAAGAGTTGACGATACTTTATATTTCCAAAACCCATTTAATACTGAATTCCGATTTGGTACTGTATTTCTGAAAGGTATAAATATGAAACCCGAAGGTGAAGGTCTTTTCGCCATAATACAGGGAGAACAGACAAGCGAATCAATAATTTTATTTGGCTATGAAAAGACAGCTTTAGCCGCAGAAAAAATATCTGACATTATGACAAAAGAAAGAATTCTGAAAGAAGAAAAGATTCTTTTGGAAAACTCTGAAAATAATATTGAAATTCAAACCCCATCGAATGAGTTAAACCTCTTTTATAATTCATTTTTGAAAAATCAAATAATAAACTGTAGATTATACGCAAAAGCTGGGTTCCATCAATGTAGCGGTGCCTACGGTTTCAGAGATCAGATTCAGGATTCATTGTGTATTGTAACTTTAGACAGTCATTTTCTAAAACATCAAATATTACTTTGCGCACAAAACCAATTTGAGGAAGGGGATGTTTTGCATTGGTTTCATGAAAAAGATATAAAGGCGAATTTGCATAAAGGAGTAAGATCAAAGTCCTCCGATGACCTTTTATGGCTTCCTTATGCTATTTGTGAATATGCGGAAAAAACTCAGGATTATGGTTTCCTTAACATAAAAAGACATTATATAAAACATGACAAGTTGAAAGACAATGAAAAAGAAAAATATGTTGAGGCTGAAGTATCAGATATATCAGATTCAATTTACAAACATGGAAAAAGAGCATTGTTAAAAGCGTCAACTAAAGGAAAACACGGACTTGTTGTATTCGGAAGCGGAGACTGGAATGACGGACTCAACGAGATAGGAAGCGGTGAAACTGTCTGGGGGACATTTTTTATCATCATAGTGCTTGAACGGTATGCAAAATTAAGCAACAAACTGAATGACAAAGAATTTGAATTATTCTGTTCGGAATCTGCTCAAAAATACAGGAAAAACCTCGATGTTTATGCATGGGATACCGACCGATTTGTAAGAGGTTTTTTGGAAGACGGAAGCAAATTCGGATGTAAAAGCAGTCCTGAATGTAAAATAGACCTGATAGCACAGTCTTTTGCAGCAATTTGCGGTGGGTTTGATCCAGAAAAAACAGATACCGCAATAAAATCCGCAGAAAAATTTTTGGTTGATAAAGAAAACCGCATAATAAAACTATTTGATCCACCATTTAATAAATCAACCGAAAACCTCGGATATATCCAAGGTTATCTACCGGGAATAAGGGAAAATGGAGGTCAATATACCCACGCTTCATTATGGTTTGTATTAGCATTATTGAAAATAGGAGAAAACAACAAAGCCTTTGAAGTTCTGGATATGATAAATCCGATAAATCACAGTAAAACATTGAAAGATACAAAGACCTATAGAAATGAACCCTATGTTTTAAGCGCTGATATATATACTAATCCCGCACATTACGGAATGGGTGGTTGGAGCTGGTATACAGGCTCTGCAGGTTGGTTCTTTAAAATAGTGACTGAGGAGATTCTTGGGTTAAAACAGCTCGGAAACAGATTATTCATTGAACCTAAAATCCCTGATAATTGGAATTCCTTTTCAGTGAAGATAAAAAAAGACGGCAAAACCGTATCTATAACTGTAATACGGTCTGCCGACCAATCCGTTTCCAATAAATTGATTGTAGACGGTAAAACCATGCCTTCTATCAGCTTAGACGGAAACGATCATAATGCAATCTATTATATTTAAATCTTCTTTAACCTAAAAGGGTTTGAAGAGGAGATGTCTCATCTTCTTTAATAAAAGAACCTGCTGCGGGAATATTTTTAGTTCTGTATTTTTCAGGCTTTGAGAACATATCATCAGTATATAGCCAAACATGCTGTAATGTATTCTTTGCCTTCAAAGTCATTACTGATATTCCTGCAGTACTCTTTGTTGATTTTAGCGATATCTGAGAGCTATCAACTATAAGACATCTTGAATTGCTTGAACAAAGAGCAAACAACGTGTCCTCAGGAACTGCAAACATCGCAACCAACGGAGAAACATCAGAATACGCCTTTAATAATTTCTTACGATTCTGTTTCGTCTCATATGCATTTAGCTCAATTTTTGCAGCCTTTCCGTTTTCAAAGAAGAAAAGAACGTATCCTTTGAAATCTGTTGTAGCTGTCATATAAACAGGCGTTTCGCCCTCGTCCATACCCAATTTCTGAGGCAAATACTCACCGAGAGAACTTGCTTTTGTATCCTCCAGCTCATAGGCTTTTAATTTATAAACCTGATACTGATTTGTAAATACAATTATTTCAGCTTTATTGGAAGACTCAACAGTATTGAAAAGCTCATCCCCTTCTTTGAGCTTATGCTCGGAACTCATTCTGAGGGACTGAGGTGTGATCTTTTTAATATAGCCACCCTTAGTCATAAACAAGGTTACGGGATAATCTTCTACACTTTCAATTTCTTCGGGAGCTTCGATCTCATCCTCATAAAGAAGAGTTGTTTTTCTGGGCTTACCGTATTTTTTAGCAACTGCGGTAAGTTCTTTTATTATTTTCTTTTTAACAAGTGCAGGACTCTTCAAAGTAGCTTCAAGATTTTCAATATCTTTTTCGAGATTTTCGATCTCACTTGTTTTGTTAAGAATATATTCTTTATTCAAATTACGAAGTTTAATTTCTGCAACGTATTCGGCCTGAACTTTATCGATTCCAAAGCCGATCATAAGATTTGGAACAACTTCACTGTCTTCTTCCGTACCTCTTACTATGGCAATAGCTTTATCTATATCAAGAAGTATTTTCTGAAGACCTAACAGTAAATGAAGCCTTTCTTTTTTCTTATTTATCTCAAAGAACAGACCTCTTTTTACACATTCTGTTCTGAAAGCGGTCCACTCAAGGAGTATATCACGAACACCAAGAGTCTTTGGAACTCCGCCAATAAGGACATTGAAATTACATGAAAAACTGTCTTCAAGAGGTGTCATTTTGTAAAGCTTCGCCATCAACTTATCAGGGTCAGTACCTCTCTTAAGATCAATAGCAATCTGCATACCGTTAATATCTGTCTCATCTCTTATGTATGAAACCTCTTTGATCTTACCCTGCTTTACAAGATCTACAATTTTATCAATAATAGATTCGACAGTTGTGGAATAGGGAATTTCATAAACCTCAATACAGTTATTCTTCTTATCGTATCTGTATTTAGCTCTGACTTTAAAGGAACCTTGACCTGTTTCATAAATTCTGGATAAAGCCGCTGCATTATATACCAATTGACCGCCTGTTGTAAAATCAGGAGCAAGCAGAGTCAACATGATATTGTGTTCGGGATTTTTAATAAGCTCTATTGTGGTATTACAAATCTCCACAAGATTAAAAGATGCTATTGTACTTGACATACCAACGGCAATACCGTCATTGGGGTTTACAAGAATATTCGGGAAAGTAGTCGGTAATAAAACGGGTTCTTTTAAAGTTCCGTCATAGTTATCCGTAAAATCCACAACATCCTTATCTATATCGCAAAATATCTCTTCAGCAATAGCGTCAAGCTTCGCTTCCGTATAACGTGGAGCCGCAAAAGCCATATCTCTGGAAAAGTGTTTACCAAAGTTACCCTTACTGTCAACAAACGGAAGTATAAGAGCATCGTAACCTCTGGAAAGTCGAACCATTGTTTCGTATATTGCCATATCACCGTGAGGATTAAGTTTCATGGTCTGACCGACAATATTTGCACTTTTCGTTCTTGCCCCCTTAAGAAGTCCCATAGTATACATTGTATACAACAATTTTCTGTGGGAGGGTTTGAAACCGTCTATTTCAGGAATAGCTCTTGACATAATAACACTCATTGCATAAGGCATAAAATTGCCTTCAAGAGTATCAGTTATGGGATTTTCTATATAATTAGCCATTAGTTACCACTCCTTCCTACTCTACGTCTGCAAGTTCGATGTATTTGGGACCGTTTTCGGCAATAAACTGCTTTCTTGCAGGAAGGTCATTGCCCAGGAAGGTCGTAAACATAACTTCAGTAGCTTTTTCGTCAGACACCGCCATTACCTTAATAAGTTTTCTTGTGGCAGGGTCCATGGTTGTAAGTTTCATCATCTCAGGTTCGTTTTCACCAAGACCTTTTGATCTCTGGACATTAACTTTTCCAGTAAGTTTTGAAACCATATCATTTTTCTCTTTATCTGTATATGCAAAGAAAGTCTTGTCCTTGCAGGTAATTTCATAAAGCGGAGATTCCGCAATAAATACTTTACCTTCTTTGATAAGCGTGGGACAAAGTCTATATATCATAGCAAGAATAAGAGTTCTGATATGATATCCGTCAACGTCAGCATCTGTACAAATTATAACTTTATCAAATCTGAGATTATCCAAATTAAAATCTGCTATCTGCTTACCGTGGGCAGTCAATTCAATACCGCAGCCAAGCACTTTTATAAGGTCAGAGATTATTTCGCTTTTGAGTATCTGATTATAATCAGCCTTCAAACAGTTAAGTATCTTACCTCTGACGGGCATTACAGCCTGAAATTCCGCATTTCTTGCGAGCTTTACAGAACCCAACGCAGAGTCACCCTCAACGATATACAGTTCTCTGACAGAATAATCTTTTGAACGGCAATCAAGGTATTTTTCAACTCTGTTTGCAATATCAATTTCCTGAGTCAATTTCTTTTTCAGGTTTTGACGGGTCTTTTCCGCATTTTCATGGCTACGCTTATTTATAAGAACCTGCTCTGCAATTTTATCGGCTTCTGCCTTATTTTCAATAAAATAAACCTCAAGAGCCTGTTTGATAAATTCAGTCATACAGTCCTGAATATATTTATTGTTGATTGCTTTTTTAGTCTGGTTTTCGTATGATGTAATAGTAGAATAAGAGTTAGATATCAATGCAAGGCAATCTGAAACGTCTATAAACTTTATCTTATTCTCATTTTTATTGTATTTATTGTTTGCCTTGATATAAGCATCAATTCCGTTTGTAAAACCGTTCTGAACAGCTTTATCGGGAGAGCCACCATGTTCAAGAAAGCTTGAGTTGTGATAATACTCAAGGAGCTGCTTTTTATTGGAAAAACAGAATGCAATATTCAGCTTGACTTTGTATTCGGGTTTATCTTCCCTATCTCTTCCCTTTCGGTCTGCAGACAGGCTTTGGATGGATGTCATTGCATCCTCACCGATAAACTCTGCCAAATAGTCATTTATTCCGTTTTCATAATAAAACTCATAATTTTCAAATCTGCCGTCTTCCTGCTGATACTTAAGACTGAATTTAAGACCTGCATTACATACAGCCTGTTTTTTTATGGTTTCCGTAAAATACTCCAGCGGAATATTTACATCGGTAAACACCTCATTATCGGGTCTCCATTTAATTCTTGACCCACTCTTATGATTACTTTCACTCTTTTCAAGAACTTTAGCTTTTGTTTTCTGTTCAGGTGCGCCTTTTTTGAACCTTAAAAAATAGCGATAGCTTCCGTCATAGATCTCAGCTTCCATATAGTCGGAAGCATACTGAGTAGCACAAAGTCCAAGACCGTTAAGTCCGAGAGAATACTCATAACCATTCTGATCATTATTATCGTATTTACCTCCGGCATACATCTCACAGAAGAGAAGTTCCCAGTTGTAGGCTTTTTCTTTTTCATTCCAGTCTACGGGAATACCTCTTCCGTGGTCAGTAACCTCTATACTTTTATCATTGTAATAAACGACTTCTACGGATTTTCCGTGTCCTTCTTTAAATTCGTCAATGGCATTTGAGAGAATCTCAAAAAAGCCGTGACAACACCCTTCAAGTCCGTCTGAGCCAAATATTACGGAGGGACGCAGCCTTACACGATCTGCACCTTTAAGGGATTTGATACTTTCATTGTTATATTGCTTTTTTTGCAAGGCTGTACCGTCCTTTCCAAACCTGATTACATCTTAAAGTAATCAACGCCTGCTTCAAAAATTTTCTGATCTTTGTTGCCGTAAATATTTTTAGCAACACTTTCGCCTTTTCTTTCGCTATGACCCATTTTACCGAAAGCTCTACCATCGGGACTGAAGATACCTTCAACAGCATCTACGGAAGCATTGGGGTTAAAGGGCATTTCCATTGTTGGATTACCTGCAACATCTACATACTGAGTTGCTATCTGTCCGTTAGCAGCAAGTTGAGCCATCATTTCAGGAGATGCAATAAAGCGACCTTCACCGTGAGATACGGGAATTGCATGAACATCACCGACATTACAGTATTTCATCCAGGGGGATTTAACGGAAGAAATTCTTGTATCTACCATAAGGGACTGATGTCTGCCGATTCTGTTATATGTAAGTGTGGGACAAGATTCATCAATATCCCTGATTTCGCCGTAAGGAACTATACCGAGCTTGATAAGAGCCTGGAAACCGTTACAGATACCGAGAACAAGGAAGTCTTCCCTGCTGAGTCTCTGATTTACAGCTTCTTTAAGTTCGGGGTTATTGAAGAATGTAGCAATAAATTTACCTGAGCCATCAGGTTCGTCACCACCTGAGAATCCACCGGGAAGCATAAGTATCTGACATTCTTTTACAGCATTGGAAAGAGCCTTGACTGTCTCTGTGATATCAGCGGAAGATCTGTTTTTGATTATGAAGATCTCACTGTCGCCACCTGCCATATTGAAAGCTTTTGCTGTATCGTATTCACAGTTCGTTCCGGGGAATACAGGAATAAGTATCTTGGGCTTAGAAACCTTAATTGCAGGAGCAACTGTGGGTCTTGTTTCGCAGGAATAAGTCTTAGCTTCTTTTGTACCCGCATCTGCATTGAGGGGGAATATTCTTTCAAGAACATTGAGCCAGAGATCTTTAAGCTCTTCTTTATCTATCTTTGTACCGTTACATACGAAAGAGTCACCGTTGGTAATTTCACCGATAAGAGCACAGCCTTCAACAGGTTCTTCAGATTCAAATACAAAGCTTCCGTACATGGGTACGAAGAGTTTTTCATAATCGAAATCAGCAAATTCAAATCCGAAACCGTTACCAACTGCCATCTTAAATACAGCTTCAGCAATACCGCCATAAATAACAGCATTACAAGATTTGATCTTACCTGCATTGATAAGTGCATTAAGCTTATCGTAATTTGCCAAGAGTTCATCAAACTTGGGAATACCGTTTTCATCGCATGAAGTTTCAAGAAGATATACTTTATTTCCTGCAGACTTAAATTCATTTGAAAGAACCTTATCCGCATCCATTGCACTTATTGCAAAGCTTACAAGTGTGGGAGGTACGTCGATCTTTTCAAATGTACCGGACATGGAGTCTTTACCGCCTATTGCAGCAATACCAAGAGCTTCCTGAGCAACAAGAGCACCTAAAAGAGCCTCAAAGGGAGCGCCCCAACGTGCGGGATCTTTTGTTGTACGAGCAAAGAATTCCTGGAGAGAAAGCCATGTTTTATTTCTGTCACAGCCTGAAGCAACAAGTTTGGATACACTTTCAACAATAGCGTTTATAGCACCTACAAATGGATCTGCAGAAGAAATATAGGGGTTGAAACCGTAAGCCATAACGGAAGCTGTTTTACTTACACCGTTATCCACGGGAATCTTTGCAGCCATTACCTGAGAAGGTGTGAGCTGACGTTTACCGCCAAAGGGAAGGAATACGGAAGACGCACCGATAGTGCTGTCAAAACGCTCTGTAAGACCTTTCTGTGCGCAAACATTCAAATCGGAAAGCAATGCTTTCATATCAGCTGCGAAGTCTTTATTTACTTTTCTGAATTCTTTACGTTCTTTCTTTGATACTTTAACATCTGTATATTTGGATGCACCGTTACTGTTAAGGAAGTCTCTGGAAATATCAACTATCTTATTTCCATTCCATACCATTGTAAGTCTGTTTGTATCTGTAACGTCTGCAACTTTCACAGCATTAAGGTTTTCAGCATTTGCGTATTTGATAAACTTTTCTTCATCTTCTGCTGCAATAACAACAGCCATACGTTCCTGAGATTCACTGATTGCAAGTTCAGTACCGTCAAGACCTTCGTACTTCTTGGGAACCTTATTAAGGTCAATAAGAAGTCCGTCTGCAAGTTCACCGATGGCAACAGAAACACCGCCTGCGCCGAAGTCATTACATCTCTTAATGAGAGTTGTAACGTCCTTATTTCTGAAAAGACGCTGGATCTTTCTTTCTTCGGGAGGATTACCCTTCTGAACTTCAGCACCGCAGGTGGTAATGGATTCAGTTGTATGCTGTTTGGAAGAACCCGTAGCACCACCGCAACCGTCACGACCGGTAGAACCACCGAGAAGAATAATAATATCGCCTGGAGCAGGCACTTCACGAACCACATTTTCCTTCGGAGCCGCACCTACAACCGCACCGAGTTCCATTCTCTTTGCAACATAGCCCTCATGATAGAATTCATTTACAAGACCTGTTGCAAGACCGATCTGGTTACCGTAAGAGCTGAAACCTGAAGCGGCGGTTGTTGTGATCTTTCTCTGGGAAAGCTTACCCTTGAGAGTTTCTTCAAAAGGAACTCTGGGGTCAGCCGCACCTGTACATCTCATTGACTGATAAACATACGCACGACCTGAAAGGGGGTCACGGATAGCGCCACCGAGACATGTAGCAGCACCACCAAAGGGTTCGATTTCTGTGGGATGGTTATGAGTTTCGTTTTTAAACATGAGAAGATAATCTTTTTCTTCATCATCGATTTTTGCTTTGATATTTACAGAGCAAGCATTGATCTCTTCGGAAACATCAAGATCGGGAAGAAGTCCTCTTCTTCTGAGAAGTTTACCGCCTATGGTAGCGATATCCATAAGACACTGAGGTTTCTTTGTACCGAGTTCTTCTCTGAATGAAAGGTATTTGTCATATGCGGCTTTTACATATTCGGGTTCAATATCAGCATTACCGATAACTGTTGCAAAAGTTGTATGACGGCAATGGTCAGACCAATAAGTATCAATCATTCTGATTTCTGTAATTGTAGGATCACGTTTTTCTTCATTTTTAAAATAATCCTGAAGGAAACAGATATCATCAAGGTCCATTGCGAGACCGTACTCTTTTACGAAACCTGCAAGAGCCTCTTTATCAAGAGAGATAAAGCCGTTAAGCGTCTCTACAGTATCGGGAATCTCAAAATTATCAGCAAGTGTATCGGGTGTTTCAGCGGACGCTTCTCTTGCTTCAACGGGGTTGATAAGATAATTCTTAATTGCCGCAAATTCAGCATCTGTTACAGAACCTGCCAAAATATAAATTTTAGCGGATCTTACAGTAGGTCTTTCCTTTTCTGTAAGAAGAGATATACACTGAGCACAAGAGTCTGCTCTCTGATCAAACTGACCGGGCAAAAATTCAACATACAAAACTCTTGAATTCTCCCCTATTTCAGGCATAACGTCATATACATCATCAACTGTAGGTTCAGAGAAAATAGTTGTTTTTGCTTTAGCAAAATCAGCATCATCTACACCCTCAACGAAATATCTGTTAATGAGTCTTACATTTTCAAGCTTTATATTAAGAGTTCTTTTAATATCGGAAAGAACACCTGCTGCTTCTACAGCAAATGCGGGTTTCTTTTCCGAATAAACAGTTCTTACCATTAAACACCAATCCTTTTCTATTTATTCTGTTATATTTCACTTAAATTCATTTTAAAATAAATCGGAATATGCTTTTTCTACATTTTCGAGAAGTCTTACATATTCTTCTCTCTTCTTCTTTTCTTCTTCAACAACAGCTGCGGGAGCTTTTGAAACGAAGCCTTGATTGGAGAGTTTTTTATCTATACGTTCAATTTCAGAATTAAGTCTGGATTTTTCTTTTTCAAGACGAACCTTTTCTTTTTCGATATCTATGAGCTCGCCGACGGGGATATAGGCTTTAGCATCAGCTGATACGGCACAAGCCATACCGTCTGTTGTGGGTGCTTTTCCGATAATTATCTCATTTGCACTTGCCAATTTCTTAATGAATTCTTCACCGTTCTTGTATGAATTTTCATTTTCTGTATCAATATAAATTCTTGTTTTCTTTGATACGGGAACATTCATATTAAGACGGAGCTGACGGATCTCTTTAATAAGAGCCATTGCATTTTTCATATCCTGAGCAGCTTCTGTGAATACAAGCTTTTCATCATATTCGGGGAATTTTGAAATGATCAAAGCTTCACCGTCATGGGGAAGTGCCTGCCATATCTCCTCTGTAATAAATGGCATAAACGGATGGAGAAGTGCAAGTGTATTATTAAGAACATAACAAAGAACATTCTGAGCAGAAAGCTTTGTTTTTTCATTTGTATTTGTCTCAAACAAACGGGGTTTAATAAGCTCAATGTACCAGTCACAGATATTGTCCCAGAAGAAATCTCTTACTTTCTGAGCAGCAACACCGAGTTCGTATTTATCGAGATTGTCTCTAACTTCAGCAACAGTACGGTTGAATTCGTTAAGAATCCATTTGTCTTCAATTTCAAGCTCTTCGGGAAGCTCTACTTTATCTATTGTAAGATAAGTAAGAGCAAATCTTGCAGCATTCCAGATCTTATTTGCAAAGTTACGGGCAGCCTTAACTTCTTCAAAATAGAATCTCATATCATTACCCATAGAGTTACCCGTGCAAAGAGTATATCTTAGGGCATCTGCACCGTATTCGGAAATAACTTCAAGAGGATCAATACCGTTACCGAGAGATTTGGACATTTTTCTACCCTGAGAGTCACGAACAAGACCGTGATACAAAACAGTATCGAAAGGAGCTTTTCCTGTATGTTCAAGACCTGAGAAGATCATTCTCGCAACCCAGAAGAAGATAATATCATAACCCGTTACAAGAACACTTGTGGGGTAGAAATACTCAAGATCTTCTGTCTTTTCGGGCCAACCGAGTGTTGAGAAGGGCCAGAGAGCAGATGAGAACCATGTATCGAGAACGTCGTCTTCCTGCCTCATAACCTTACCGCACTTGGGACAAATGGGAGCATCTTCTTTAGTTACGATCATTTCACCGCAATCGTCGCAATAGAATGCGGGAATTCTGTGACCCCACCAAAGCTGTCTTGAAATACACCAGTCATGAACGTTTTCCATCCAGTTTGTATAAACCTTAACAAGTCTTTCGGGCTTGAATTTAATAGTTCCGTTCTGAACAACTTCAAGTGCAGGTTTTGCAAGGGGTTCCATTTTAACGAACCACTGATCGGAAGTAAGAGGTTCTACAGTAGTTCCGCAACGGTAGCACTGACCTACATTATGAGCGTGCGGTTCAACTTTTATAAGGAAACCTTCGGCTTCAAGATCTTTTACGATAGCCTTACGTGCTTCGTATCTGTCCATACCCTTGTATTTGCCGCCAAAACCGTTGATTGAAGCATCATCATTCATGACACGGATCTGTTCAAGATCATGACGAAGACCTACCTGGAAGTCGTTGGGGTCGTGTGCAGGAGTAATCTTAACGCAACCTGTACCAAACTCTTTATCAACGTATTCATCTGCAATAACTGGAATTTCTCTGCCAACCAAGGGAAGAATAAGAGTTTTACCCAAAAGGTGGGAATATCTTTCATCTTCGGGATTTACAGCCACAGCGGTATCACCGAGAAGTGTTTCGGGACGTGTTGTAGCAATAACTACATATTCGTTGGAATCCTTAACAGGATATCTGATATGCCAGAAGTTTCCGGGCTGTTCGGAATATTCAACTTCAGCATCGGAAAGAGCTGTCATACAATGGGGACACCAGTTTATAATTCTATGACCTCTGTAAATGAGACCTTTATTATAAAGATTTACAAATACTTCTTTAACAGCTTTGGAGCAACCTTCATCCATTGTAAATCTGGTTCTTGACCAGTCACAGGATGAACCTAATTTTTTAAGCTGATTTATAATAGTATCGCCATATTCTTTTTTCCAATCCCATACTCTTTCAAGGAATTTCTCACGACCGAGGTCGTATCTTGTGAGACCTTCCTTTTCACGAAGCTCCTGTTCAACCTTGATCTGAGTAGCAATACCTGCATGGTCTGTACCGGGAAGCCAGAGAGCGTTGTAACCGCACATTCTCTTATATCTTGTGAGTACGTCCTGGAGAGTTTCGTCCATTGCGTGACCCATATGAAGCTTACCTGTTACATTTGGCGGCGGAATTACAATAGTAAATGGTTTCTTAGTTCTGTCGTCAGTAGGTTTGAAATAGCCTTTACTGTTCCATTCTGCATATATACGCTCTTCAACCTGTGAAGGGTCGTAATTTTTTTCGAGTTCCTTTTTCATTTATAATCTCCAATCAGCCGCATAAGCAGCCACATAAATTAGTCTTTAACAATAATTTTCTTAAAGCTCTTCTTGCCTTTTTTTATAAGTTTATCATTTATTTCTTCAGCTGTATATGCAGCGGAAATAGATGAAACCTTTTCATCTCCGACAAAAACACCGCCCTGATCAACAAGTCTGCGAGCTTCACCCTTTGAAGGTGCCTGCTGTGTTTTGATAAGAAGCTCAAGAATTGTGATCTTGCCGTCTGTAAAATCAGCAGAAGTCAGTTCACAAGCGGGAGCATTTACTGCGGCACCGCCTGAAAAGAGAGCTCTTGCAGCCTGCTGTGCCTTGTCAGCTTCAGCATCACCGTGAACGAGTTTTGTAAGCTCGTAAGCAAGAATTTCTTTCTTTTCGTTGATTCTGCTGTCTTCCCAATTTTCCATTTCTTCAATAGTTTCAAGAGACAGGAATGTGAGCATACGGATACATTTCATAACATCAGCGTCACCCACATTTCTCCAATACTGATAAAATTCGTAAGGAGAAGTCTTTGCAGGGTCAAGCCATACAGCATTGCCTGCAGTTTTACCCATTTTCTTACCCTGTGAGTCTGTAAGCAATGTAATTGTCATTGCATTTGCATCTTTGCCGAGTTTACGACGGATAAGTTCAGTACCGCCAAGCATATTGGACCACTGATCGTCACCACCAAACTGAAGATTACAATCGTAATTTTTAAACAGATAGTAGAAGTCGTAAGACTGCATTATCATGTAGTTGAATTCGAGGAAAGAAAGACCTTTTTCCATTCTCTGTTTATAGCACTCTGCTCTGAGCATATTGTTTACGGAGAAGCAAGCACCAACTTCACGAAGCATAACCACATAGTTAAGATTAAGAAGCCAATCAGCATTATTTATCATCATAGCTTTATCTTCACCAAATTCGATAAACTTCTCCATCTGACGTTTGAAGCATTCAGCATTATGGTCAATATCTTCTTTTGTAAGCATTTTTCTCATATCTGTACGACCGGAAGGGTCACCTATCATGGTTGTACCGCCACCGATAAGAGCAATAGGTTTATTTCCTGCCATCTGAAGACGTTTCATAAGAGTAAGAGCCATAAAATGACCTGCAGTAAGACTGTCCGCAGTACAGTCAAAGCCTATATAAAACTTCGCCTTACCATTATTAACAAGATCTCTAATCTGAGGTTCATCTGTAACCTGGGCAATCAGGCCTCTTGCCTGAAGTTCTTCATAAATTCCCATAGTAATCTCCATTCCGCCGCTGATATGCGGCATAATAATTTATTTAATGAGTTTATTTACAATTTTAATTTAATGCGACGTTCTTAACATTTCCTCAGCAGTAGCAAGAAGTGAATCGGTAATATTTATACCGCCCATTATACGGGCAAGTTCATTTCGCCTTTCTTCGTGTGAAAGATGTGTAAGAACTGTATGTGTACGGTCTGAAACCGTTTCTTTAACTATTTTAAAATGAGTGTCAGCATATGCCGCTATCTGCGCAAGATGTGTAATTACAATTACTTGTCCGCAAGCAGACATTTCTTTTAGTTTGATAGCAACTTTTTGTGCTGCTTTACCGCTTATACCTGTATCTATTTCATCAAAAATCATTGTTTGTACGGAATTGTCCGTAAGAACATTTTTTATTCCGAGCATGATTCTCGACAACTCACCGCCGGATGCGATCTTGTTCAAAGGCTTTAATTCCTCTCCCATATTTGCAGAGAGTAAGAACTCAACATCATCAGCACCTGATTTATCAAACTTTTTAGATTTAATGCTGACAGCAAATCTCACTTTTGGCATTTCGAGAAAGCTCAATGTTTCTATCATTGCAATCTCAAGACGGGCGGCGGCTTCGACTCTTGTTCTTGTCAATTCCTGAGCCTTAAGCTTCATTTCCGCTTTTGCTTCCTTAAATTCTTCAGTAAGTTCTTTAAGAATAACATCGGAAAACTCCATACCGTCAAGCTCTTTACGAGCCTCCTCAAGATACTTGTAAATCTCGGGAATAGTTTCTCCGTATTTCCTCTTTAATCTATGAATAAGATCAAGGCGTTCTTCAATCATATCAAGCTCATTAGGGTCGAAATCCAATTTATCAGAATAAGTGTTAAGCTGATCAGAAATTTCATCAATATATGCAGCTATATCTACAAGCTTTTCATTTATACTATTCTGAGACTGATCATATCTGATTAAAAACTTTGATTCTCGTACACAGGAAGACAACATATCGTGTATATTCAAATCGTCTTCTGAAATCAATTTTTTCATAATATTCAGAGAAGCAAGTATCTTTTCACTATTTACAAGTATCTCCTGTCGCTGTTCAAGAGTTTTATCTTCATTCTCTTTTAAATCTGCAGATTCGATCTCATTTATCTGATACTTCAATAGCTCTATACGATGTTCTTTTTCGCTGTCATTTGCAGCAAGATTTTCTATTTTTCGTTTTAAAGTTACAGCTTTTGTATATGCCTCAACATAATCATTTTTCACAACGTCATTTTTTGCATACTTGTCTAAAAATGAAATATGGATACCCGGATCAAGTAATACCGTATTATCATGCTGTCCATGAATATTTACAAGTTTCGTACCGATATCTCTTAAAACAGCAACACTTACGGGACGGCCGTTGATTCTTGCTACGCTTCGTCCTTCGGCAGAAAGTTCTCTTGATAAGATCAGATCTTCGGAAAAATCATAGCCTAAATCATTAAGCTTTTCAGCGATTGAATCATCAATATCCGTAAAAACAGCACTAACAAAAGCTTTCTTCTCCCCTGTTCTTACAATATCTCTTGAAACTCTTTCTCCAAGAAGCATATTTATAGCATCTATTATAATACTCTTACCTGCTCCTGTTTCACCTGTCAACACAATGAACCCCGAGGTTATTTCAACATCGAGGTTATCAATTATTGCAAGATTTTCAATATGAAGATTGGTAAGCATCGCTAATCACCGCACTCAGGCGTTAAGAATATTATTTATATTTTCAACAATGGATTTTGCAGCATCTACAGTTTTAGCAGCTATAAAAATAGTGTCATCCCCTGCGATCGTTCCAACGATCTCGCCGTTGTCCAAAGTATCTATTGCAGCGCAGGCACCTTGAGCCATACCGGAGTAACACTTAACAACAACAAGATTCATGGCATTATCAACGGATAAAATACTGTCTCTCATAATACCGTAAAATTTACCTGAATTAGATTTACGGAAATCATTTCGGACATCGGAACATTCATATCTGTATTTATTATCTTTTGTAAGGGTCTTATACAAATGAAGTTCTTTAATATCTCTGGATACAGTTGCCTGAGTAGTCTGAAAACCCGACTGAATAAGCAATTCAGTTAATTCATCCTGAGTTTCAACAGCCTTTTCCTTAATGATCTCAAGAATTCTTGCATGACGTTTTTCTTTGAATTTCATAAAAATCACCCTACTTTATTTTTTTTGATAATATATTATAAAAAGAATCATCATCAAACGTAATTGTCCGAATCTTTTTTTCAGCCAATTCTACGGTTACAATATCATCTGATTCTAACTTATAGTTTTCAATACCATCTATTGTCAAATAACCAACATTTCCTCTGCCTGCTGTAGATACAGCATTGAGAACAGATGTGTCCTTAAACAAAATACTTCTGCCGTTAAAAGAATGGGCACAGATAGGAGTTACCTCTATAGTCTCAAGTTCCGTGTCTATTATGGGACCACCTGCTGATAGTGAATACGCGGTTGAACCTGTCGGGGTTGAAAAAATCAAACCATCAGATCTGTAAGACGTGATAAATTTCCCATTACACAGCAGATCTATATTCATGATCTGGGTCCAATTACCGTGGGAAATAACAGCATCGTTCAAAGCAATAACATTTTCACATACTTTATGTTCAGAATTTCCTGCCGAAACAGAAAGCACAGATCTGTATTGATATTTATAATTACAGTTAAGTAACGAATCAAATTTGGAATACTCCAAGGGCTCCATGGAAGCCATATAGCCGACTGTACCTAAATTCACACCAAGTATTGGTTTATCAAAAAGATAAGCCTCTTTAACTACTTTCAGGATAGTACCATCTCCACCTACAGTTATAATTATGTCACATGACTGTATTTTACCTGATTTTTCAGACTGCAAAGAGTCCTTCACCAAAAAATCGGCGTAAACTTCCGCACCTTTTGAGTTTAAATATTCAACTATATTTGAAGAAACTTTAAAGCCTGAATCCTTTTCAGGATTAGATATCAATACGATTTTCATTATACGGACAACCCCATGTACTAAAAAACATTTAAACTTTCAATTTATCTTTATCAATTACGGAACGAATGAGTTCAGATAGCGGAGTCTTTGGTTTTTCCTTTGTAAAATACGAAATAAATTCTATATTACCGTCTCCACCCTTAATAGGGGAAACTGAAAGACCGTTCAGATTTAATCCAACCATAGAAAAAGATTCAGTAACAGACATTATAACACTTTTATATTGACTTTTATCCTTAACAATACCATTCTTATTTGTCTTGGCGTTTTCAAATTGAGGTTTAATCAAACAAACTAAATATTTCGGATCAAACGCCGCTATACTTGAAGCAATTTTTTCCAGAGATATAAACGAAACATCAACAACAATAATATCAATTGAATCAAAATCCGACGGACTAACATCCTTTATATTTGTATTTTCAAGATTAACAACACGAATATCTTTACATAATTTTTCCGCAAGCTGACCGTGTCCCACGTCTATAGCATAAACTTTAGCAGCACCGTTTTGCAGTAAACAATCAGTAAACCCTCCTGTGGAAGCTCCGATATCCATCGCAGTCATACCATTTACATCAAGAGAAAAAACCTTAAGCGCTTTTTCAAGCTTCAATCCACCGCGTCCGACATATTTTAAATAATCATTAATTTCAATATTTTCGCTGCCGCATACATCAACTGAAGGTTTATTTATAACATTCCCGTTGACAAACACACAATTTTCCTTGATCAAGGTTTGGGCATACTGACGACTTTTCAGATTAAAATGCTCAAAAATAAATTTATCAAGTCTCATTTTTTATTCTTTGCAAAATATTTTTCAGGAATAACAAAAGAAATAATTCTACCCGCTATAAAAATAATCTTATCGCAGAAGTTCATTGCAAAATTTTTCCCGAAAGCTTTTCCTCCAATAGTAAGAGCCGCATTTAATGCTGTCATTATCATCGCCGCAATTAATTCCGATATAGGAAAGATTCCTGATATCTCAACAGCGATAACAGCAGTCATAGTACCACTGACAATACCGCAAATATCACCTACAACGTCATTACATATGTTCGATACAGTAGATGCTTTTGTAACCAAAAACAAAGATGCTTTAGCTCCCTTTACTTTTCGCGCCGCCATAGAATTAAAAGGTTTGGGGTCCGCCGCAGTAACTGCAGTACCAATAACATCAAAAACTATTCCCAAAAAAATAAACAGCAAAAGCAATATAAAAGCAATTGCTACGCTAACTTCACTAAGCGCACTTTTGGACACATAGGATAATGTCGCAGAAATACAAAACGACAAAATCATAACCTTTATGACCCATGACTTATTACCATTGCTTTTTTTTGTATCTTTTTGCTGTTTTTTAGGTCGAGGGGTACTATCAGAATTTTCCAAAACATTTCACCTTTTTATAAAAATAATAAGAGATGATAATATTCAAAGTAAATCTTGCGCCTTAGGTCAAGTAGGTTTCCCCATACGCTACCCGTTGTCGCCAATCGGGCAGTTTCCTTTTAAAGCATACGGTGCCTCGTCACCGAAAACACGACTTGATTGCCACTTAGAACGCACTGCAATCCCTTGAATACAGAATAAAAATATTCTCAGCCTAGGAGTTTTCCTCAACAGTACCATAAAACTCTTAGTCTCTTTTGCAGATAAGATTTCAAAACGCAAAGATACACAAGCTGTGGCCGCAGCCTTGTGCTCCGATCGCTATCCGCCACATCCACTCAAGACAGGCTACTCTGCATACAACCGAGTTCCTGCATTAGCACTTCTAATGCTAATGCGTAAATTGCTTCATAGAAAACGACCGCATTGCAGGTTCAATTCTGAGTCGTGGTAAGCAAAACCACAAGATCAGGTCTCCGTGGATGACGGGACATTAACTATATGCCATTACAGTTGCCCGGCACCCTACCTTCCAGCACCCACCCCAAACTGGGCGTAAGAAGCAAGCACAAGAAGTTTCATCGATATGCCCTTTGGTTGATTTTTAGGCCAACCTTGGTAGTCTATAATACCGACTAGAATACTGTATCATCATCTTTAATTATAGCATAAAAAACAATTTTATGCAATAGAAAATTGTATATTTTAATATTTGTTAAAATATTTTCATCTATTCCACGATTAAAAAAGCCATTAAACGCGTAAAAAACCCGAATTTAGACAGAAATTCGGGTTTGATATGTCTATTCAATTGTATCAAATAAAAAAGTTATTTTAAAAACAATAACCAATAAATAACAGAAATCAAAACACCTAAAATACACCCTGCAGTTACTTCAAGTTTAGTGTGACCCATAAGCTCCTTAAACCGTTTAGATCTTATTTCAAAATTATCAACATTCCAATTTTCGATTATTTGGTTAATTATTTTCGCTTGTTCTCCTACTTCATAACGTACGTTCGCAGCGTCATAAACCGTTATAAAGGCAAAAGATAACGCAATCGCAAATTCAGCGGATCCAAAGCCTTTAAGAAGAAAAATCATTGTAACCAATGCTGACACAAGCGCACTGTGAGAACTCGGCATACCGCCTGAGCCGAAAAATCTGTCAATCCTAAATTTTTTATCTATGATACTTGTAGCAACAGCCTTAATTGATTGAGCAATAAACCAACCAAGTAACGCACAGTTCAAATACGGATTTGAAAAAATGATACTCACATCAATTCCCCTTTTTAATCATTTTGTACGAGTAGAAAGATATTTTGCCAATTTACTCAAAAATCCCGTTTTATCATATTCCTTTACAGCCGCTATTGCCGCTGAAGTATATTCCTCAACCAATTTTTGAGACTTTTCGAGACCGTAAATATTTACAAATGTAGTTTTTTCTTCGGCAGCATCTTTACCCAAGGTTTTACCCATTTCAGATACAGTTCCCGTAACATCCAAAATGTCGTCTCTAATCTGAAAAGCTAGCCCGATAT
>JAZSMD010000006.1:0-29559 GCA_045535665.1 Eubacteriales bacterium | reverse complement strand
CGAAGATTTTCTGCAGATCGGATTTTTGGTCAGTCAAGGCAAAAACGCAGCCAATCCTTGTCGGATTGGCGAGTATTTTAACGCAGTATGACCGAAAATCCGGCTGTAGAAAACACGGTTCGGATAATCCCTGTCACCCTACTGTTACTGCCACGGTTTTGGACGATTGCCGAAGTGGATTGTTCCTTGAATTGGAAAACGGTGAGGAGGCTTTTGCATATTTCGGTTGGCTTGCGGAAGGAAGCAAGGTCCTTTGTTCCGTAACACATACGGCAACACCTACGAAAAGAATGAGAGTATCGATAGATTCCGTGCTTGAGGAAAATTTAGTAAATGTTGAGCTGAAAGGAGTTTCAATATGAATTATTTTAACAAAGAAAAAAGAAGCAATAATAATGATAATTTTATTTTGATGGGTCCCGATTTTGAGGAACTGAAAAAAAAGGCTGACGCAATAGTTGCGGAGGCTGTGGAGCTGTTTCCCGAAAAATTTATGGGAAAAATAAGCGCTTTCCCATTTGAACTGCGTTATACACCGCCCTATGAGAAGCCTTTCCTTGAAATAAAACGCCTGCAGGGGACTGCGGCACAGAAGGCAGGTTGGCGAAAGGAGTTCAAGGGTTATATCATCATTGACGTGAGCCCATTTATGGCACACGAATCTGAGGATTATTTCGATATTACGCTGAAATTCCTTTATGATTCAAACGAAGCGCAGAGCTACATATTTACTGTGGATAACTCCAACCCAAAGCAAGCCATGAATATGGTAAGGAAAATATTGAGTATTATCCGATGCAGGGTTCTTGAAGAAAAGGGCGTTATCGCCGAAAAAAAGAAGCTCCAGGCTTTGCTGAACGAGGCAAACATACAATGCACCAAGGTCTGTGCCGATATGCTGCTTGAAGCAAGGCTTCCGCAGGATGTTTTGCGGAATACGGTGCTTGATATTGCGGAAGCAAAGGAGAAGCTTGACGTTGCTGACGTTTATGAATATTTATGCGATGAAAGCTCAACGGTAAAGTATATGCTTACCGAGGATAAGCTTAAGGAGCTTGTTTTGCTTTGCCAAAGAACGAAAGAGGGAGACAGAAACAATGAAAAAATATGAAGCGGCTTATGCCGGTTATATCCATGAAGAGCCGAAGGTAAGCTGGTCCTCCGAGGATGAGGTCAAGGCGAAGCTTACGGCGATCGATTTTGATAAAGAGAATACCGCGGGGGGGCTGCCCATAATTTCAGACGGCAAAAAATGCTATGCGGACACGGGGGACTCACATACTGTCGTTGCGGCAATTTCAGGCATGAAGAAGAGTATCTGCGCCTTTATGCCGCTGATATTCACTTTGGGAAAATGCGGTGAGAATATGGTTATCACCGACCCGAAGGGGGAGCTTTTTGAAAAAACTGCGGGATATCTGAAAAGTGAGGGGTACAATGTAAAGGCTCTTGATTTCAGAAATATGGATAAGGACTGCTACAACGTGCTTGACGAGCCGAGACGTGTTTACAGAGATGAAGACAAGGACCGAGGCATGATGATGCTTAACGACCTTGTGAATATTCTTGCGGAAAAGCTTCGCTCTTCCGGAAAATGTGACCCATTCTGGCCTGATACTGCCTCAAGCTATCTCTCGGGTACGGGAATAATGATGCTTGATTCATATCCCGAAGATGCGGTAAATATGTCTAACTGGTGTGAGTTCAATACGGAAAATGGCGTTAAGATGCTGAAGATGTTTACAAAAGCTCTTAATACCAAGAATTCGGCTATGCTGAACATGGAAACAGTTCTTTCAGAGGCTGAGAAAACTTTGATGAGTACAGTTTCCACGGCAAGCTCTTTTCTGACCCCCTTCCTGCAGAACGACAGATTGGCAGGTATGCTCAGCTGTTCTACGGTAACGCCTGCTGATCTTATTCAACCGAAGACCGCATTATATATCATTACAGATGATACTTCCACAACCTGCGACACTATAGTGGGAATTATAATCACCCAGATACAGAGTCACCTCGTTCACCGTGCGTATGAAAATAAAGGGAAGCTTGACACCCGTGTGAATTTCGTTCTTGACGAGTTTGCTTCCTTCCCCATACCGAATATAGCTGCGGCACTTGCGACCCACAGAAGCCGAAACATCAGGTACTACCTGTGTGTGCAGTCCATCGACGGGCTCAGACACCGATATGACAATTATGAATCTCTGCTTTCAAACTGCGGAAATCTGCTTTTCCTCGGCTCTACCGAAAACGAGCTTCTGAACAGAGTTTCACAACAGTTTGGAACAACAACAGTTACCCCCGACGGAAAGGAACAGCCTCTTGCTTCCGCGGCAGAGCTTATGGATATGAAAAAAGAGTGGTTTTATAAGGAAGCCATATATCTGAATCTTTCGGAGGGTATACGGTATAACACAATGCTTCCGAGTATTGAGCTGTATGATATTGGCTTCTTCAAGCCTCCCGAATACAACAGGAAGCCGACGAAGATCAGGTATTATAATATTGAAGAGCTTGTGGACGACATTGATGCGGGAAAGGCGCATTTGCCATTCAGCGAGCCTGTGAAGCCTTTGCCAAAAAAGAGGGGCAGACGGAAAAAGTACGAGGATATATACAGGGGCGAATACTACCAAAGTGAGGAGCTTGATGAGCTTCGGGAAAACCTTAAGGCAAGGTTTGAAGCGCTGTTCAGCGATGATTCGGATTCTGATGTTGATATATTTTAAAAGAGAGACAGAAAGGAAAATTGAATTATGAATATAACGAAAATAACACAAAACGGAATTATAAGCAACGATATTTACTCAGATGAGTTTTCCCGAAGAAAGATATATCTTACAGGGGAGATAAACGACGCAAAAGCCACGGATATATGCGTACAGATAAACTGCCTTGCGGAGAACAGCAGCGAGGATATTTATCTTATTATTCAAAGCCCGGGAGGGAATGTTTCGGCAGGTATGGCTATCCTTGACACAATGAATTCCTGCGGCTGTGATATATGTACTGTCGTTCAGGGCATGGCGGCAAGTATGGGAGCTTTGCTTGCTTCTTCGGGCACAAATGGCAAAAGATACGTTTCCGAAAACTCCGAAATAATGATACACCAGCCCATTGGGGGCGCTTCGGGGCAGGCGTCAGACATAGAAAGACAAGCCTCACACATACTTAAGATAAAAAAGAGACTTCATAAGATACTTGCCCGTAATACAGGCAAGGCATTGACTCAGATAAACAAGGACTGTGACCGCGACTTCTGGATGGATGCCCAGGAGGCTGTAAAATACGGTCTTGCGGATAAAATTTTTGAGGGATTTAAAAAATAAGCGGTTTTCCAACTTTTATTTCCCTGAATACGTCGGTGTGGACGGATAAGATATGGTATAATATTACTGTAGGGTGACACAGACCCTTTCGGAAAAACAAAAAATAAAAATATAACAGAGTGGAGGAACTCAAAATGAAAAAAACAAAAAGAATGTTCAAATCAATGGTCGCACTTACAATGGCGATATGTACTGTCATTGCCCTTGCATTACCTGCATTGGCGGCAACAACGGGATTCGATATCCTTAATTCTTCCAAGTACGCGAAGACCTATACACTTTCTTCTACAGGGCAAACTATTCCTTACACAAGTAATACCTTGGCAACACGCGGCACAGTGACCTATGGCAGATCATCTTCTTCCTATATTGCAAACAGCACCGACGAGCTGTATCTTATGGACGTGGGGCAGACTAACGGAAAGTGGTGGGCTTACGTTTCATACCCCTCAGGCTCACGAAGAGTCAATGCTTACATACCCTTGTCTGCCATTACAAAAAATAATGGCAGTCACGCAAAGACCGTAAGCTCAGGCAAATTCTATTGCAGTATTCGTGAGGGCTCGGCAAACAGCAGTAAATATTACGTTGCAAAGGGAGATACCGTATATCTTATTGCAACATCAGGCTCAAGATACCAGATCCTTTACCCTGTTTCGGGCGGTTGGCGACTTGCGTGGTGCAATAAGTCAGATTACGATAAATATTGCGGTGGCTCAAGCTCAAGCAATAATAATACTGTTTTGAATGTGATCACAAACAACAATACAGGCCTTGTGGACGTTACAAGCTACTTTGCAGGTAAGACAGTTACCATGAGAAGTGTCGAAAACGGACAGTATCTCTGCGCTGAATTCAGCTACAGCAACGTGGACATAAAAGCCAACAGAAGCAGCCCCACAACATGGACGTCTTTCACATTCTCAGATATGACTTCCGACGGCTGGATAGCTATCAAGGCGCACACAAACGGCAAATATCTTACTGCTGTCAATAATGAAACGGATACCCCTCTCAGAGCTTACGCTTCTGTTATCCAGGGCTGGGAATGTTTCCGAATTTACATGAAGGGCAACGATTTCTATATCAAGGCACAGGTGAATAATAAATATCTTTGCGTAAGAGTTGATAGATCAGGGGCTCCCGTTCAGAGCTATGCTTCTGCGGCTTCAACCTGGGAAAGACTTGATATCCGATTTACAGACGGACAGTTCGTTTCTGCGGCTGAAATTATCTCCACGGCAATTTCCAACGGGATAAGCGCAAACTCCAACGCATACAAGGCTTTGTGCTCCATAAACAGCAAATACGCAAGCTCTCTGAGCAGCTCACAGAAGAACGGAACGACAGTTTTCATGTTTGAGGGCGTAGGCTCCAATTCTTCATCAAGCAAAAGAATGAACGCAATGTGTGTGGTGGTAAAGAACGGCGACATAGTTTTTCTTAACCGCAATTCAAGTACTGTTCCCGACTATCCTTTCAATCCTAAGAAAAACGAAGGCAGGGATATGCCTACACTTAAATCAGGTGTATATTCCTTTACTACCGTAAATCACAGGAGCAGTTATGCGGCTTTGAACGTAAGCAACGCAAAGGTAGTACGCTTCAGCTCAAAGAATTCCTTCTACAGCGACACATCTACAGGCATCAATGTTCACCGCCGCGACTCTGACAGTATTGCATCTTCAACTGCAAGCTGGGTGAATTCAGCAGGCTGTCTTCTCATTGGTACATCAGGGAAGACTTCAAGCTCCGAATATGCCAAGTTTATTCAGACCCTTGGTATTGTGGGCAGCAGCGCAAGAGGCGACAGCAAGTATTCTTCTTATATCAAAGGAACTATCGTGGTTGACAGAGATTTTGCATATAACTACCTTATAAATGTTGGCTACTCACCTTCTGCAATTAAGGCAGTAGGGTGATAGGAACTATCCTAACCTGCCTAAAAGCGAATCTTTTTAAGTCTTTTGGACGTTTCGTCCTTGAAAGGCGCCAGCCTGTCTGCGTCCTCAACGCCCAAAATCCAATAAAAATCTTCCGCTTTTAGGTCGAAGATTTTCTACAGTCAGATTTTTGGTCAGCCAAGGCAAAAACCCAGCCAATCCTTGTCGGATTGGCGAGTATTTTAACGCAGGATGAACAGAAATACGACTGTAGAAAACACTGTTCGGATAATTCTTGTCACCCTATAAATAAGTCTGATAATAAAATTATTAAAGAAAGAGGTATTGCTATGAATAATCGTTATAAACTGTTCTTGTCTATGGCATTTGCTTTGTGTATTTGGCTGACTTCTTGTGTTTCAACTGCTCCATTGGTCGAGCCTCAGCCGCCGATAGATTCTGCACTTCAAGATGAAACGAAAGAGTCCTCTGTTATGAAATACAATGAGGATATTATTACAGACGGTCGTTATACTGTTTTGGAGGGAAAAGTCATATCTTTACGCCAAGAAACATATTCTGAAACAACATATGAATCCTACGCTGAAAAAGTAATTAAAACTATAAATAATGCTGTTCGTGTATATTGTGAACGATTTGTTTTTTGCGAAGACGGTTCTGTGGTTGACCTTTATGATACGGAATACCGTATAAATGAAGTGGTTGAGCCTTCATCCAGAGACTACTATTTTGAAAATGAATGTACTATTTCTGTGTTGGAAGAATTAAACAAGACTTGCGGAATTAAAGATATTCGGTTTGCCAATGACGGTAATGCTTATCATGTTTATGCTGGTGACGGATATATTTACGAATTAGATTCATTACTCAACATTGATTACAAAAAATTTAAAGACCCTGTGCTTAATGATGATGGAACTTTAAACTGTAATGAATTTCCCGAAACTTCTTCTTGGACGAATGTCATTGATTACCGTCTTAGTGACGATTTCATTATTGCGTTGACTTCCGACGGTAAAGTTCTTTCTTCGGGAACAGAATTTAATCTTGAAAATATTAAGAAAATAGATATTTTCAATATGGACTATATATGTTGGCTTCCTGTGTCTTTGACTTTTGACGGCAATTTGGTTTTCGGAGAATTTGAGGAGGATTACAGCTCTGTAACCTCAGAGTATGAGAGGTCTGCAAGAGAGAAACTGTACGAGGCTCTCAGAGAGTCTGTGAGACAGTCGGAAGCTCTTACAGAGTTGGAAGACTTCTTTATAGAGCCGAGGTTGTCCGATTTGTTGGTTTTGGGTAAAAAGTTTGACGGTACATTTATATCCACGACAAATGACCTTTACAACCCCGAATATGTAGGTCAAGTTGAAACTGTTGAAAAGTCTGATAAAAGTTATATAACGGAAGTTTTTGAAACCGGAATCAGAGACCGCAGTTATTTAGACCCTATCTTTGCGGTATTTGACGGCAAGGTAACTTGCATAAGAACAGATTACTTATTCCTTAAATCGGATAAGGAAACTGTGAACTCGTTAAATGCAAAGTATGTGGATGAATCTCATTTTATTTACTGCGATGACGGAACGATTAAAACTCTGAATAAAGGCGGGGTTGATACGGTTTTCAATATTTATAATATCTTGGAGACAGATGGTATTCATAGGATAGAGAACCGAAATCATTACAGTTATATTACTACTGAAAATGGAAAAGTTTATTATTACAGCGATGAATGTAAAGAAATAGAAGCTAAAAAGATTACATGGTCAAACCGAGACTATCGTTTTTCCATAGTTTTGAGAAATGATGGTACTGTTTACTGTATGGATATCATTGATCATGTTGATATGGAGAAATTTCCAGAACTGTCAACTTGGTCGGACATAGTAGATGTTAGTTGTGGAAAAGATTTTGTTGTAGGCTTGAAATCAAACGGTGAAGTCGTTTCTACCGGTATTGATTTTTCTGAGAAAAATATCGTTATGATAGATACTTTTGAAACAGTTAATATGAGTATTCCAATGGCGTTGACGGCAGACGGAAAATTGGTTGTGCCTGAACAGTTTCAAACAGAGCCTGCGATAAGTGAAGCTCTTTCTTTTACGGATATTGTGGATTTTCTACCCGTTGGCTGGGAATCGGGTGGAGCCCATTCTGTGATTCTTGCAAAAAAATCTGACGGAAGTCTTATTGCTACCAAAAACGAGTTCTTTGATCCTGAATATGTTCAAATGGAACCTGTTGAAAAAGAGGAAATTCAAGTAGATATTATGGTTCAGGATTCCGAAAAAACAATTCAAGACAGAAGCTTTATTGACCCAATGTATGTTGTGGAAAACGGAAAAGTTATTTGTTACAGGTACAAAAACTCTTATTTAATGTATGAAAAGGTTGCAGAATCTATAGAAAATGCATTATATGTGGATGAAAAAAGATTTGTATACTGTGATGACGGAAGTGTAGAGCTTCTTTATGAGTATAATCCACATTCTTACGGTTATATGATGGCAGCATATGTCAAGAGTATAAACAGAAAAGACGGAATATGCAAAATAGAGTCTTTTAACGAGGAATATGTTATAACCACGAAAAACGGAAAAGTTTATTATTATTTCAAAGGAATTAAAGAACTTGAAGCAAAAAAAATGACACAGCCGGAGTACGACTCGTCATTTTGGATAGTATTGAATCATGACGGGACAGTATACTGTATGGATAGTCAAGGTGAAGTTGATTCTGAAAAATTCCCCGAGCTTTCAAACTGGACGGATATTTTTGATGTAAGTTGTGGAAGAGATTTTGTTATTGGCTTAAAATCAAACGGTGAGATAGTTTCTACGGGAATTGATTTTTCCGCAGAAAATATTGTCATGATTGATGTTGTGAATTGGTGGCGAAAAGATATTCCGATGGCGCTTACTTCAGACGGAAATATTATTGTTCCGGAACAGTTCAAATCCGAGCCTGCAATATGCGACGCAATTTCATATACGGATGTTGTAGACTTTTTACCTATAGGCGGTATTAACGATGATGTTGTGATTCTTGCGAAAAAAGCTGATGGCAGTATAATGGGTACTGACGGAACGTATTATTCAGTAAGCTGAGTGTTTAATATTGAAGAATGAAAAGAATATTCAAATAAAACTAAATAACATAACACAGACACCCGAAACAGTTTTGTATCGGGTTTTCTGTTTTTTTGGGGGGGGAGTACGTCGAGTTCTTGGTGAAAAGTGCTTTATCGGTTAAAAATGCTTGAATTTTACCGAAAATACCTTGCATTACGGAGAAAAATGTGATACAATAAAATGTAAATATAATTTAGAATTGGAGGACAGCCGATTGCAGCTGAAAAGTCTTGAACTCACGGGCTTTAAATCATTTCCCGAGAAAACGCTGATAAATTTCAGTGAAGGTATTACTGCCATTATCGGACCTAACGGAAGCGGTAAGAGTAATATTTCCGATGCGATTCGTTGGGTTATGGGTGAGACCTCCACGAAAAGCCTCAGAGGCACTAAAATGGAAGACGTTATTTTCGACGGGACACAGACCAGAAAAGCCCTCGGTTTTGCGGAAGTTACTTTAACTCTTGATAATTCCGATAAACGTCTGCCCATTGACTTCGATGAGGTGGCAATATCAAGAAGATATTACAGGTCGGGAGAAAGTGAGTATTACATAAATAAAAGCCAGGTCAGAATGCGTGACGTGCATGACCTTCTCAGAGATACAGGTCTTGGTAAATCGGGTTATTCTATTATCGGACAAGGTTCCGCAACTGAAATTATCAATGCTAAAAGCAGCGACAGACGTTATCTCTTCGAGGAAGCATCGGGAATTGCAAAATTCCGTTATAAAAAAGAAGAAAGTGAACGCAAACTGAATCTTACTAAAGACAATTTAATACGTCTTAATGATATCAAAACAGAAATAGAGGACCGTCTCGGACCTTTGGAAACTCAGGCGAAAAAAGCGCGTAAATATCTTGATCTTTACGAAAAGAAAAAGACTTTGGAAATCGCTCTTTGGCTTGACGATATCAAAGTTACCGAAGCTGAATCTGTTAAAGCTGAGGAAAATCTCGCTTCTCTTAAAAGAAGTGTTGAAAAATGTGAAAATGAAATAAACGATTGTGAAGAGCGAATAGAAAAGGAATCTGAAAATATACGCAGAATCACAATTGAGATTGAGGATATTAGAAACGAAAACGCAGCTGTTCACGACAAGATTCGTGAGCTGAATTCTGAAATTTTGCTTTTGGGTAATGATACCGAACACGCAAACAAGGATATTGAGCGATTTGAAGAACAGCAAAAACTTCTTTACGGTCAACGTGAAGAAACTGAAAAACAACTTGGTGAGAAAAATGCGGAAGCTGAAAGACTTTCTCTTGAAATATCTTTAAATGACAGGGAACAGGCTTCCGTGGTTGCTGAATCCAATGAAAGAATGAAACAGGAAGCGGAATCTGCTGAGAAAGCAAAGGCTCTACATGAAGAATTGACTGCCGTAATGGCAAAACTTACCGAGTTGCAGATCGAACACGGAAGACTTTCCGAGCAGTTGGCAGCTTCCGAAGAACGCAAACATCAGTTGGAAATTGAAATTTCAGACAGTAAAGACCGTTTGCATACATTGAATACAGCCCGTGACGAATATCTTGCGGAACTAAAAAAATTGGACGAAGAGCGTAAAAACCGTAAAAATATTTATGACGGCTATGTTCTTAAAATAAGCAGTAAACGAAATCAGGCAGAAAAGGCTGTTGAAAAATATAATGAGTTAAAACGTCTTTATGATGATAAAACTTCAAGGAAGCGTATGCTTGAAGACCTTGCAAAACACTACGAGGGCTTTAACGGAAGTGTAAGAAACGTTATGAATGAAGCTTCAAAGGGTGTTCTTAAGGGCGTAATCGGTACTGTATCCTCTGTTATAAAAACTGAAGATCAATATACGGTTGCAATAGAGACCGCGTTGGGTTCGGCAATTCAGAATATTATTACGGAAAACGAAAAAAGTGCTAAGGACTGTATCTATTATTTAAAATCACGCAATTACGGTCGAGCAACATTCCTTCCTGTGGATACTGTTATTGGTTCACGTTTGCAGAACCACGGTGCTGCCTCCTGTGAGGGGTATATCGGAATTGCCGCAGACTTGCTTGAATATGAACCTAAATTCAAGGGAATTATAGATCAGCTTCTTGGAAGGATCGTTATTGCGGATACAATAGATCATGCAACGCAAATGGCTCGTCGTAACAAATATTCATTCAGAATAGTAACTCTTGACGGTCAGGTCGTTAATCCCGGAGGTTCGCTTACCGGTGGTTCTGTAAGCAAGGGTATCGGTATACTCAGCCGTTCCAACGAGGTTGAAACGCTCAAAGAAGAAATTGTACAAATTGAAGAAAAGCTTTCAGCTGCGGCTGAAACGGCAAAAAACAGCACAAATGAATTCAAGGCAGTTAGTGCATCTCTTGACGGACTTAATGCTGAGATCAAAGTTGCTGATGAGGAGTATATCAAAAAAGAAGCAGAGCTTAAAAACGGAGAAAATTATATTTCTAATGTTACTGTTCAGATAGAAACTTTAAAGAAATCAATTCTTTCTGAAAGTGAAAAGCAGGAAACATTACATAAGAGTATTACAGATTCCGAAGAAAAGCTCGAAGCTTTACGTGAAAAAGTTCGTATTACCGAAGGTGAAAGTGAAGAGGTTTCAAAGCTTTCCTCAGAACTTTCTGCAGAACGTGAAAAAGTAATCGAAAAACTTCATCAGATAGAACTTGTAAAAACAGAGCTTATCAAAAACAGAGAAATCGTACTTAATGAAACCGAAAATCTCCGTAGAATCATTCGTGAGGCAGAAGAAGCTGGACTTGTTTCTCAACAGCAGATAGATGAGATACAAGTAAAAATTGCAGGATTTGCAAAACGAATAGAAGATGCAACAGCTGAGATCAAGGAACTTGAAAAACAGAATGAAAGCAGAACACAGCTTATCGCAAAGAAAAACGTTGAACGTGAATCTTCCGAAGCTCAGAAAACAAAAATTTTCGATAATGAAAAGAGTTTGTTTGAACAAAAGGATAAATTGGGCAGAGAGCTTGAACGTACTTCAATAAAATGCGGTACGTTGAAAAACGAAAAAGACAGTCTCATTTCTAAAATTTGGGATGAATATGAGCTTTCTGTTTCCGAGGCGGCTGAATTGGGTTATGAATTCGGAGATAAATCTGAAGCAAAAGCTCAGGTTTCAACCCTTAAGAATTCAATCAGAGGACTCGGTTCTGTAAATGTGGATGCAATTGAAGAATTCGCTGACGTAAGTAAGCGTTACGAAGAACTTTCTGCACAGCTTAAAGACCTTGAGTCTGCAAAAGAATCTTTGGAAAAGATAATCCTTGATCTTGAGGCAGAGATGACACAGATATTCTCCGAGAAATTCAAGACTATAAATGCCGCATTTGAAGAGGTATTCAAAGAGCTTTTCAATGGCGGTTCTGCAAAGCTTACACTTACAGACCCCGAAAACGTTCTTGAGTCAGGTGTTGAAATTTTCGTTGCACCTCCGGGAAAGATAATAAAGCATCTTTCTTCTCTTTCCGGTGGAGAACAGTCCCTTACTGCAATTGCATTATATTTTGCACTTTTGAAGATTAGACCTGCACCTTTCTGTTTGCTTGACGAAATTGAATCAGCGTTGGACGATGTAAACGTAGTAAGATATGCAAATTATCTGCACAACCTTACAAAAAATACTCAATTCCTTGTTATCACTCACCGTCGAGGCACAATGGAAATTGCAGACAGACTTTACGGTGTAACTATGAGGGAAAAGGGTGTTTCCAGAATAATCACAATAAATGTAAACGAAATCGAAAATAATATGTTGGGGTAGACCATGAGAAGTTTTATTTTAGGAACCGATTGGTGGACAGATTGTGATGATGCTGTGGCTATCCGATTGCTTTCATATTTTGTTAAAAACAAAAAAATCGGAATTAAAGGTTTTTGTGTAAATGCACGAATGGAATATTCCGCACGATCATTTGATGTTTTTCGAAAGGATTGCGGTTTTGGGTCAGAAGCTATTTCCATTGATAAGGATGCTGTTGATTTTGGAAGATATCCTCCATACCAAAAGCGACTTGCTGAAACAGAAGGGGAGTTCCTTTCTGAGGATGATTTTGAAGATCCTGTTGTTATGTACAGAAGACTGTTAGCAGATTCAAATGAGTTGATTGAGATTATAGAAATCGGGTATTCACAGGTTTTGGCTGCGTTGCTTCAGTCTGAGCCTGATGAAATATCTCCTTTAAACGGAGTTGAACTTGTCCGTCAAAAGGTCAAAAAGCTTTGGATAATGGCAGGAAAGTGGGATGAGAATCCGGGTAGAGAGAATAATTTTGCACGAAACTTAAGAACTTCCAACGGAGCAGAAATTCTTTGTCGTTTGTGGCCTACTGAAATGACTTTTCTTGGTTGGGAGGTCGGAGTGGGGGTTCTCACCGGACAAACAGCTCCTGAAGGCAGCCTTTTGAAAAATGTTCTTATTGACCATGGTTCCTTTCACGGTCGTGACAGTTGGGACCCTATGCTTGTTCTTCTTGCTTGTATTGGTGATGAAAGGGGAGCAGGCTATTCCGTGCGCAGGGGATATGTTTCAGTAAATAGGGATAACGGAGAAAATTATTTTGTTCCCAATCCTGATGGCAATGCAAATATAGTGACATGTAAGCATGCAAAACAGTTTTATGCAAACATGATCAACGATTTGATTACAGATACATTTAAATAAAAGAAAGGATTTTTCCAAAATGGGATTTTTCAGTAAAATCAAAGAAAGTCTTTCAAAGACAAAACAGAATATCAGCGATGGTCTTAATGAGCTTTTTGCTAATTTCAGAAAAGTAGATGAGGCTTTTTTGGAAGAGCTTGAAGAAATTCTACTTCTTGCGGATGTCGGCTTTGAAACAACGGAAAAAATCATTGAAGAGCTTCGCCGTGTTGCAAAGCTTGAAAAAATAGAAAATGCCGAGGCTTTGAAAAACCGTTTGGTTGATATTATAACTGATATGATGTCCGGTGGTAATGAGTTAAATATCAATACAAAACCTTCGGTTATTATCGTTGTTGGTGTAAACGGGGTTGGAAAGACAACGACCATCGGAAAACTTGCAAATATGCTTAAGAATGACGGTAAAAAGGTTATTATTGCCGCTGCAGATACCTTCAGAGCAGCTGCCATTGAGCAGGTTGAGATCTGGGCTCAGCGTTCCGATATAGACCTTGTAAAGCACCGTGACGGTTCAGACCCTGCTGCTGTTGTTTTTGACGCTGTTCAGGCGGCAAAGGCAAGAGGTGCGGACGTCGTTATTTGCGATACTGCAGGCAGACTCCATAATAAGAAAAACCTTATGGATGAGCTTGCTAAAATTGCACGAGTTGCAGACAGAGAGCTTCCCGGTTGTGACAGAGAAACACTCCTTGTTGTCGATGCAACTACCGGTCAGAATGCTGTTGAGCAGGCAAAGAATTTTAAGGAAGCAACGGATATCACTGGTGTTGTTCTTACAAAGCTTGACAGCACCGCAAAGGGCGGTGTAACTATCGCAGTTAAAGAAGTTACGGGTGTTCCCGTTAAATTGGTAGGCCTCGGTGAACAGGTTGATGACCTCAAGTTTTTTGATCCTGCTGATTTTGCAAAGGCGCTTATAGAATAATTTTTTTAAGGGAGAACTCTATGGATAGTGTAAAAACATATGTTCCTCTTCATATTTATGCAAACGGGTTTGACGAGCTTTATCCGAAATACATTGAAGAATTGAAAACTGCCGGAGTTTCAAGGGTTTTTCTGTGCGGTTTGGCAGAAAGCTATGATTCAAGAGAGGCTCAGGATATTGCCGCTGAAAGATTCGGTAAATTTGCAACGATATTTGAAGATGCAGGGTTCGAGGTCGGTGTCTGGATAAATTCTTTCAGTCACGGGGGCTCAAATGGACCTGATAACGGTTTTATCCACATGGTAAATAGTGACGGTATATCTTCAAAGAGTGAGTTTTGTCCTTTGGACGAAAAATATGTATCCGCTTTTCAGTATTATGTTCAGGCTCTAGTTAAGAATGGTGCAAAAATGATAATGCTTGATGATGATTTCCGAATGATGACAAGAGGTCCCAAGGCGTATTGTTTTTGCGAGAATCATTTGAAGTTGATGTCTGAATACATTGGAAAAGAAGTCTCCATTTCGGATTTTACTGATATTTTCACGGGTAAACCGTGCGAGGAACGTAAGGCATATATGTATGCTCAGGGAGAGGGGCTTAAGCGTATTGCAAAAGCTCTCCGTGATGCTGTTGATGAAATTGATTCGACTGTTCGTCTCGGGCATTGTGCTGTTCTTTCAACATGGGATATTGAAGGAGTTGATTCCATAACTCTTTCAAAGATATTTGCGGGAAAAACAAAGCCCTTCCTGCGTCTTATCGGAGCTGCATATTGGGCAAATCTCCAAGGTTTCGGTTGTAAGAATTTGTCTGCCATAATTCAATATGAACGTATGCAACAGCATTGGTGTGAAAACAGCGGTGTTGAGGTTTTTGCGGAGGGAGATGTATATCCCCGTCCCAGATATGTTGTTCCTGCAGCCTATCTTGAGCTTATGGATCTTGCAATCAGGGCAAGCGGCGGTTTTGACGGACATCTGAAATATATGAGCAACTATGCCGCAAAATTCGATTATGATAAAGGCTATTTTGTTAGACATAACAAAAATGCCGAAAACAGAAAATGGATCGAGTCTCATTTTAACGGTAAAAAGGCTGTTGGGCTCAAGCTTTTTGAACCCATGAATACGCTTGAATATTCAGAACAAGCGTACAATTTAAGTGAAAGGTGTGTTTCCTCGTCGCTTAAATTTTCAGCGTATAATGCGATTCCTTCAAAATTTGACGGTGAAGGTCTTACTGTTATTTGGGGCGACTCTGCATGGCTTGCTACGGAAGAAGAACTGAAAAACGGGGCAATACTTGACGGTGTTGCGGCAGATATTCTGACCCGTAGGGGTTTTGACGTGGGTATTTCCCAATTCGGCTCAAAATTTAAGGTCGCAAGTGAGAAATTCCTCGGTAGTATAAATGACAGCACAGCTCTTTACGGTGCGTATGCTTATGATATTAGAGTTAAGGATTCTGCGGAGATTCTTTCTACTTTTGCAGAAACTGAGATTTATAACGGAGGACTTGCCGCTACTGTTTTTGTAGACGGAAATCACGTTGGTTCTTATACTTATAAAAACGATAAGGGTCAGAATTTTCTTGTTTACGCTTTTGACGGTAGAAGCATAGGGGAAAATACATCGTTTTTTGATTTTTCGGGAATTACTGGCAACTACCGTAAACAGCAGCTTTTTGAAACCTTAGAAAAATTCGGGCAATCTTTCCCTGTTTGTAAAACTGATGCCCCGTTCCTTTATATGATTGCAAAATCCGATGAAAATGAGCTTTCCGTATATCTTATGAATGCATATGAGGACTCTGTTATAACTCCTGAGGTTATAATTGGAGCTGGATATTCTCGAATAGATACCTGTAACTGTTGCGGAAAACTATCCGGAGATAAGGTTCTGCTTTCTGATATTACTCCTTACGGCTTTGCTGCATTTACTGTATACAAAAAATAAAGGTGGGTTTTACATATGAAAATTCTTGTTGCATCTAACAATAAAAATAAGATAAGAGAAATAAAGCAGATCTTAGGTGATATTTTTGAACCTATATCTCTTTTGGAAGCAGGCGTAGAGTCCGATCCTGAAGAAACAGGTTCTACATTCATTGAAAATGCTATAATCAAGGCTCGCTCAGGTATGGAGGTCTCCGGAATTCCATGTATTGCTGATGACAGCGGACTTTGCGTTGATGCTTTGAACGGTGCGCCCGGAGTTTATTCTGCAAGATACTCGGGTGAGGGAGCTACCGACGACAAAAATAACGAGCTTTTACTTAAAAATATGGCTGATGTTACCGATAGAAAAGCTTGCTTTAAAAGTGCAATTGCGATGGTGTTCCCCGACGGAAAGGTTATTACCGCCGAAGGTGAATGCCCCGGTGTTATGATTTACGAATATAGGGGTAATAACGGTTTTGGATATGATCCACTTTTTCTTGTGGAAGAATACGATAAAACTTTTGCAGAGCTTGATGGGGATATCAAAAATAAAATCAGCCATAGGGCACATGCACTTCAGTCTTTCAGGAAAAAACTTATAAAGGAAGGCATTATTTGACTTTTGCAGATTTATTGAATCTGTTTAAAAATGAAACTAAAACTTTTTATTTATAGAGCTTTTAAGCTTTTAAAAAGTGGATTACGGGCAAATCCCAAAAAGCCTAATAAAGTTCATAAAATAAACATTACTTGTACGCATAAAAATGGTACAATATAGCTTACGTATAGACGTTTTTAAATTAAAAAAAAGGATTGATTAACATGGCAAACACACAGAAAAAAGAGTCCTCGATTGCAGGCTCCAAGTCAGTTATTCTGACATCAATTATTTGCGCAGTTCTCCTCATTGGTGTTATCGCGTGGGCTGTTGTAACAAAGTCCGCTAATTCCATGAGAAATCAGGTTGCAATGACAGTAGGTGAACACGAGATTTCAGGCGTTGAGTTTGAATATCAGTATAAGGAATCCATCATGGCTTTCCAGCAGGAATACCAGGATGTTCTTACTTATCTCGGTGTTGATTTTGAAAGTGATCTCGGTTCTCAGAAGTATACTGAGGAACAGACATGGAAAGAGTATTTTATTGAATCTGCAGTAAATAAAATCACTGAACAGTACCTGCTTATCAATGAAGCAGAAAAAGAAGGCTTTGAACTCACAGCTGAAGAGAAGGATGCTGCTCTTACAGAACTTAAGAACCTTAAGAATATGCTCAGCTCTTTAAATCTCGGTTTTGATTCTTATATCAGAACATCTTACGGTAAAGATATCAACTATTCTGATATGGAAGATTTCTCCATTAAAACAACTCTTGCATACAATTACTTACTTAAAGTATTGGATTCTTTTGAAATAAATGATGCTGAAATCGATGAGTATTACAACTCACACAAAGACGATCTTGAAACTGTAGATTTCCATTCTTATCAGTTTGCATATACTGTTCCTTCCGATGTTGAAGAAGGTGACGAATCTTACAAAGACGAAGCAAAAGCAAAAGCAGATGCGGCTCTTGAAGCTGTTACAGATGAAGATTCCATTAAAGATGCAATTTTTGCTCAGCTTACAGCAGAAGAAAAGGAAAAGATAGAAGCTACATTCAGAACTTACAGCGAAGATATTTATAAATCTGCTGTAAACGAAAACATTGCAAACTGGCTTTTTGACGAATCCAGAGTAGCAGGCGATAAGACAGTTATCGAAGCAAACGGTGGTTTCTTCGTGCTTTACTTTGTAGATAAGGGTCTTAATGATTACGAAACTGTAAACGTAAGACATATTCTCGCTACTGTTGAAGATGTTGGTAATGTTTATAAAGAAGATAATTCCACAATAGATGAAGAAGCTACTGCTGCAGCTAAAGAAAAAGCTGATTCTGAAGCAAAGGCTAAAGCAGAAGAAATTCTTAATGAATGGCTTGCTGGCGATAAAACAGAAGAATCTTTTGCAGCTCTTGCAACAGAACATTCTGAAGACAGCGCTGAAGGTGGTCTTTATACACAGGTTACAAAGGGCTATATGGTCGCTGAATTTAACGATTGGATCTTTGATGAATCCAGAAAAGTTGGAGATTACGATATCATTAAAACTGATTACGGTTATCATATTATGTATTTCAGCGGTACAGATGAAATTGCTTGGAAACTTGAAGCAAAAAACAGTATCGAAACAGAAAAATATGCTGAGTATAAAGCTGATCTTGAAACAAAATACGAAGTTGTTACATACGACGATGTAATGAATCGTGTAGGCTAATATATAAATATACAGACGGGTCGTATAGATCCGTCTGTGTTTTGTAAATGAAAGAAAGGAATTGCTGAATATGAAAGCTGCTGTATTTTATAATAAAGAAGATTTAAGGATAGAAACTCTCCCGATTCCTGAGCCTAAAGCCGGTGAAGTTCTTATCAAAGTAATAGCTTGTGGTATTTGCGGAACTGACGTTCATATTTTTCATGGTGATGAAGGCGCGGCTGCAACACCTTCAGGAACAGTTCTTGGACATGAATTTTCAGGGATCGTTGTTAAACTCGGAGAAAATGTTAATGGCATTTCTGTGGGAGATAAAGTTTGTGTTGATCCCAATAAGCTTTGCAATGAATGTTATTATTGCAAAAGCGGTATCGGACATTTCTGTGAGAAGATGATTGGAATTGGAACAACTGTAAATGGCGGTTTTGCTGAGTACTGCTGTGTTCCTCAGTCTCAGGTATATAAAGTTTCAGAGAAAACAAGCTTTGAAAAGGCGGCTATGGCAGAACCGGTCGCTTGTTGTCTTCACGGAATCGATATGTGTGATATAAAAGTCTCCGATACTGTTTTAATCATTGGTGGAGGAATGATTGGGCTTATTATGCTCCAGTTGGCAAAACTGTCAGGAGCAGGAAAGCTTATTCTTCTTGAGCCTGTTGCCGAAAAACGTGTTTTAGGCTATAAGTTGGGTGCAGATCTTTGTATAAATCCTCTTACAGAAGATGTTAAAGCTGTTCTTGAAGAAAAAGGAATTGGCAGGATCTCTACTGTCATCGAATGTGCGGGATTACCGTCGACAATGAGTCAGGCGATATCTCTTGCTGGAAAAAAGTCTACGGTAATGCTCTTCGGGCTTACAAGACCTGACGATGTGATTCCAGTTAAACCCTTTGAAATATTTAAAAAGGAAATAGTAATAAAAGCTTCTTTTATCAATCCTTATACTCAGCAGAGAGCCGTAGACCTTATTGATTCCGGAAAAATTGACGTGTCTTCAATGGTTTATAAAACAATTTCTCTTAATGAACTTTCAGCAGCGCTTTCAGATGGAGGCTTGCGTTCCAAAGGTAAGCTGATAGTTGTTAATGAGTATGAAGAAGATTAAGTTTTGTCTATAATCATTATAAAAAGATTCGGGAAAAACCGTTTTTGTAAATGGTTTTTCCCGAAAACTATTAAATGTGTCTTATTGAAAATTATTTTGATTTAATCTCTGTTTGGTGCTACCCAATATACAGCGTTTTTAATGACTGTTTGTACGTTTTTATCTCTGTATGTGGGGTTTGTTTCATGTCCGGGTTGGAAGTAGAAGACTTTACCTCTGCCTCTGTAATAAGCACATCCTGAACGGAAGACTTTGCCTGTTTCGTATCCTGTAACATAGATGAGTTCATCAGGCTGAGGAACATCATAGAATTCTACAAACCTCTCTTCAACGTGAAGCTCGAAGAGCTCTGGAACTCCCTTGGTGATAGGATGTCCGGGGCGTACACAATTGATAGTATGTTTTCCGAATCCGTCTACGCTGAGGCCGCAAGTTGTTCCCATAAGGCGAATGAACGGCTTACAGAAGTGTGCAGAATGGAGCGGGATGAATCCGCCTCCGTTGATAACGAATTTCTGTACCTTCTCTGCAATTTCATCGGGAACAGCATGGTGTCTTACATGACCCCACCAAATGATAACGTCTGTATTTGCAAGAAGTTCGTCTGTGATTCCGCAGTTTTCGTCATCATAAAGGGTTGCTGTTTTTACATCAAGATTTTTGTCTTCTCTGAGGAAATTTGCAATGGCATTGTGCATAAATTCGGGATAAGTTGCTTTTACATCGTCCTGGTGCTGATCCTGGTGATGTTCGCACCAAACAAGAACTCTGATCATAGGTAAATACCTCCAAAAATTATTTTTTCCGAAATAATGATATCATATTTTTTTTCTTTTGTCAAGTCCTATTTTGATGTTTTACATATACAAAAATATCCCTGGCTTTAAGGTCAGGGATATCTTTTACTTTCAGTTTTTATCACATTTCACAGAGTCATCTTCTGTTATCCTGATTATTTCCGATTTCAGTTTAAACTTTTTGTTGAGCATGTATAGTCCTATTGCGTAAGCAGCTATCATAGGTATCAGTGTTAACAGACATAAAGCGGAGATTGTATAAAGTCCGTAGCCGATAAATATAAGGGCAACAGGTATCATGAAAATGTACGCCATTATGTAAATAGCGCGCTGATCTTCGCTTATTTCAACTTCAACAGTATCTCCTATTTTTGCACCAAGATTGTTGAGGACTTTCATGTCAACATCTTTACCACTGCAGATGGAATAGTTTGAGCAGCTTTCACAAGCCTTTGGACGCGGAGTTTTAACATGTGCGTAGTTTCCGCTGATTTTGTATACGTTTCCCTTTACGATCATGTTTATGTTCATGCCTTTCTTAAATATATAGCGTTTTGTGGCGGTATTCCGCAAGGTATATCTAAGCCACGCTTGACGACTCAGAAGCCACAAAAGGCTGAGTTTGAAAATTTATTTTCAAACTTTAACTCCTGTCTGTTCTGTATGAAACTGTAACTCCGTCACTTATTGGAAGAATTACGGTTTTCATGTCAGTATCCTGTTCTAATGTGTTTAAAAATTCGTTTAAACGGTTTATAATTGTCTTGTTTCGCCGGATATCAGGAATACCAGTAGCAACCATGCCGTTAAAAAGGACATTGTCTGTTATTATAATACCGTTTTTTTGAAGAAGTCTTTGACATTCTTTATAGAAAGTAGGATATTGTCCCTTTGCCGCATCCAAAAATATGAAATCATAACTGTTATCCGGTAATGTTTTTAAAATATCAACAGCATCGCCTTCAAGCATTGTAATACTTTCTTCTGCGTTGAATTTTCTGAAATTTTCTCTTGCAGGCGGTATCATTACGGGATTTCGTTCTATAGTTGTAATCTTTGCGTTTGGAGCTGCTGAAAGCATCAGGAGTGCGGAAAATCCAATGCAAGTACCGATTTCAAGGATCTTTTCAGGTTGTTTTATCATGCACAGTATTTCAAGAAGATCTGCCGTTTCAGGTTCCGCCACAGGAAATTTTTCTTCTCTTGCTCTGCGTTCCAAATCTCCTAATTGGCTGTCTTTTTCTCTTCTGATCTTACGCATATATTCGGTAATATGCGCAAATACAAGTCCGTCTTTTTCCATTCGGATCACCTTAACCTAAGTAGGTTTTTACATTTTTCAGATGTTCTTCATACGTGAATGCGAAAACGTGAGAACCGTCACCTTTTGCACAGAAGTATAGATATTCTGTATCTTCAGGCTCAATAGCCGCTGCAATGGTCTGTATTGAGGGATTACAGATTGGTGTTGGGGTGAGTCCGTAATACTTATATGTGTTATATGGGCTGTCTATTGCCATTGTTGAGGATGAAATACTGCTGTATCGATCTTCTTTTGCAAGAATATAGTTAACTGTAGCATCACTCTGAAGCATCATTCGTATCTCAAGTCTGTTGTGGAATACAGAAGATATTCTTGCAAGTTCCGGAGTGTACTGGCTTTCCTTTTCAATGATAGATGCAAGGGTTAGGGTGTCGTAAATAGTATCTCCGCTTTGAGATATCTTTTCCCACAGACCTGCTTCAGTCATTTTTTTATTGAAGTTGTCTAAAAATCTTTTGATAACGCTTTCTTCTTTTTCGTCAAGGAAGAAGTCATAAGTGTCGGGATAGAGGAAGCCTTCGAGTCTGTTGTCTGAACCTATATCAGGTAAGAATGAGTAGCCGAAATCCCAACCTTTTGCCACCTGCTCATATCGTTCCATAGTTCCTATTCCATTGGCTACAAGCGTTTTGAAAATATCGTGAACTTCACAGCCTTCGGTAAAAGTGATTCTGACAGAATCGCGGTAAGTAGTGTTTGATTTAAGTAATTCGAAAATTTCTTGATAGGAACTTCCTTTGTTGATGATATATGTTCCTATCTGGATATTTCTTTCAAGATTTTCCATTCTGGATAAAATCTTGAATATATCTTCATATTTTATCAGCTCAAGATCTTTTAATTTCGATATTACGCTTGAAGCCGAGTCTCCGCTGATGATCTCAAGGGTTACTTCTTCTCCCTTAACATCAGAACCTTTAATTTCATTTCCAATATCAATGATATAATAGATTGAAATTCCAAGTAAAGCAATTAGGATCAGACAAAATGTAAGTTTGATTACTTTTTTGATGATCTTTTTTCTTTTCTTTTTTCCCATATTATTTCTCCTTCATTGATTATAGGCTTTTTTTCGTTGATTTCTTTTTTATATCTTCTTGCGGTAACGGAAATAGCTCCGTAAACAGATATCAAAAAAACAAATACTGTAACGAATATTATAGTATCATCAAAGCCTGCATCCGATAACATAGCGCTGTATGTGAACAGTATGTATGCCATTATGTTATTTATAAAATGTGTAAGCATCGGGGCGTAAATTGAATCCGTGAGATATACTGTTATTCCAAAAATGATTCCTGCAAAAAAACTACTGAATATTAAATAAAGAGAGCCGTGCACAAATGCGAAGAGAGCTGCGGAAATAAAGATTGCAGCAGCTGTCTTTTCTTTTGAAAGTATGGACATCGTAGCTCCTCTGAAAAACAGCTCTTCTGTTATTGCCGGAATAACCGCTAAAACGAGAAGAGAAAGCCACATGTTTTTCATGTCATACGCTGCAAGCATATTTCCTTCAACGTTAAAACCCAATGCGGAAAACATATCCAGGCTTAATTTATTAAGCAGAAAGCTTCCTGAAATTACAGTTGCCGCCATCCAGATAACTATGGGAATATCTTTTCTTTTTACGAATCTCAGTTTGAAAAAGCGTATAGTCTTTGTTTTCTTTTCAGAAAAAAGTTTCAGTATTAAACCTCCGCCCAAAAGAAGTACTATGCTTACTGCGGAGTATACTAATTGAGAGTAGTCAAAGCTGAACATAGACAGGACTCTGAGAGTTACTACTATAACTACGGAAAGAATCAGTGGCGGCAGTATTTTCCTCACAGTAATATTACTCCTTTTTCTGTGATTATCATATCTACGGATATGTCAAATCTGCCTCTCGGAAGTTTGTTTGTTATAAAATCGCTGTAGCAAAAGCCTGTTTTTATTCCAAGAAAGTTAGGTAAAAATCTGTCATAGAAGCCTTTTCCGTAGCCAAGTCTGAATCCTTTTTTATCATAAGCCATTGCGGGCACAATGCATATGTCCGAAGGTTGAGGTGTGTATATTTCAGCTGTTTCCAAAGGGGCTTTTATGTTGAATTTATCTTCAAAAAGTTCTTCCTCAGAATCTGCTCTGTAATAATTCATTTTTGAATTTTCAAAACAGTGGGGGAAAAAGCATTTCTTTCCGTCTTTTCTTGCTTTTTCAAAAATTTCTTTAGTTGAAATTTCATCCTCTGTGGATGCGTATAACAGAATCTGGTTTGCATATTTATATGAAAGTGATGATAAAAATCTGTTAGCAATTTTGCTGTCCAATTCAGCTTTTACCTGAGGGTTAAGATCCTGTCTTTTTTGACGGTATTCAGCCCTGAGTTCATTCTTTAATACTCGAATATCGTTGTACATGATTTCCCTGCCTTTCCTTTATTATAATTTGATACCGTTTCTTATTCTTTCTGCTGTCTCATTTCCCGAAAGAACTGTGACAAGCTCCAATCCGAATTCTATGGAGGCTCCTGCTCCGACTGCTGTAATAAAGTTTCCATCTCTCACGACTTTTGCTTTTTGTAATTCAGCCTTTGTAAGCTGCTGTTCAAAGGTAGCTTCTGGATAGCAAACAGCTTTGACACCGTCAAGATATCCTCTTTTCCCTAAAAGAGATGGTGCTGCGCAGATTGCTCCGATGTAGCGGGATTTTTCAACAAAGCTTTTTATCACTTCGTCAAAACCTTCTGCAACATCAAGATTTGTAACTCCCGGTAAGCCTCCGGGAAGGACGATCATTTTTCCGTTTTCTGCTGAAACTTCATTTAAGAATATATCCGCAACAATTTTTATTCCGTGAGCACCTGTTACTGTAAGAGAGTCTGATACACTTACAAATACGGCGTCTTCGCCGGCTCTTTTAATCATGTCAAAGGGTGCGATAGCTTCGGTTTCTTCAAAACCATTTGCCAATAAAAAATATACCATTTGAATTCGTCCTTTCTTTGTCAATCAATAAGTTCCTGTACTTTTGCAAAAATCTGATCGTTGATTTCTTCTATACCCATCATTTTTCCGTCTTTTACACAAGGAATTCTGATAAAACCTGCATCTTCGCAGGCGTTCATTGCAGAGTTGTAGCAAGTTTGAAGGTACATTTTGTCTTTTTCATGAATATCTTTTTTTGATTCATCACCATTGTATCTGTGTTCTACATTTTTGATGGAAATTTCCGGGGGAACATCAAGGAAAAAGACTGCTGTGGGGACTGGAAGTCCTAATTTGTTGTATTCCAGATCAAAAAGCCATGTGTAATAGTCTTTTTTCTCATTTTCTTTGAGTTTTGAGGACTGATGTATGATATTTGATGAAACATATCTGTCTGAAATTATAACGGTCCCCTCGTTATAATCTTTTCCCCAATCTGTTTTATAAGAAGCATATCTGTCAACTGCATAAAATGTAGAAGCTGCATAAGCAGAAACATCTTCGGGATGTGTTCCGAAATCACCTTTGAGGTACATTCTTACAAGAGCCGATGAGTCTGATTCGTAGGCGGGAAATTTGATTCTTTTAACGGATTTTCCGTTTTCTTCAAGTTTCTTACCTAAAAGTTCTACTTGTGTTGTTTTTCCTGAACCGTCAATTCCTTCAATTATAAAGATATGTTTATTCATTATTGTGACCATGCCTTTCTTTACTGCATAGCATTTTATGGCGGTATGCCGCAAGGCATATCTGAGCAAAGCTTTGCGGCTCAGAAGCCATAAAAGGCTTAGTTCGAAAATTTATTTTCAAACTTATCCTCGTTTTGTCTGTTTTTTATTACACCCCAGCCGTCAATCTCCGAGCGTTTCAATGCTCCGAAAAGTCTTACTTTAAATCCTTTATAATCAGTGTCCATACTTTTAAGCAATTTTTTCATTTCTTCACGTTGTGTATATCCGTCTGCGGGACATGGGTTTTGTATTACGGGAATTTCAGTTCTTCTTACCGAACTTTTTACTTCCCGTTCCTCTATGTATACCATTGGTCTCAATACTGTAAGGTCGATTCTTGAAAGATAGGTAACAGGTTGGAAACAGCCTATCCTTCCTTCATGAATAAGGTTTAGCATAAAAGTTTCCAGAACATCATCATTGTGATGCCCCAAAGCTATTTTATTACAACCTGCAGCTTTAGCCTCGTCGTTAAGAGCTCCACGTCGCATTCTTGCGCAAAGAGAACATGGGTTTTCTTGTTTCGTTACATTGAATACTATATCGTAGATCTGAGTTTTCTTTACGATATATTCAATCCCTTCTTTTTCGCAAAGTTCTTTCAGGGGAGTGAAGTCCATTCCTGAGCCCGGATCTATTGTAATTCCTACAACTGAAAATTTTTGCGGATAGAATTGTGAAAGTCTGTGAAGTGCTAACAGCATAAGTGTGGAATCTTTACCGCCGGAACAACCTACAGCGATTTTGTCTCCGTTATGAATCATGTCGTAATCTTCAACGGCACGTCGCATAAGGCTAAGTATTTTTTTCATTATTATGAACTCCGTTTCGTTGTTTCGGATGTTTATTTGTTGATTATGCTTGAATATATTTCATTTATAATCGCACTTCCCATAACGGATAAGCCATTATCGTTAACCGCCACACTGCTTCCGTTTACCATAAGCACTACACCGCTTTTATTTTCTATGTCAAAGAACATCATTGTGGTTGCGCCGTATGCTCCACCTTGTTGACCGTAAAGGGTTCTTCCTTCTACAAGATCATCGTATTTTGAAATATAGAGACCGTAACCTACATCTTTGTAGAGAGAATCTTTTGCTTCTGTATTAAGCATTTCGGATACCGTTTCCGGCTTGAGTATTCTGACTCCGTCAACTTCTCCTCCGTTCATCAACATTCTCGCAATTCTGGAGAGGTCTTTTGCATTGATAAATAAGTTGGCATGGGAGCATCTGTAGTTGTCCGCAGGGGGAATAGTTGAAAGTTTTACAGAAAAGGAATCCATGTCGTCGATGGAATAACTAATTTTCCCCTGTCTGTAAATATTCGCAATGTTTTCTCTTTCCGATATTCCGGTTGAAAGATATGCGGCATCAATGTTGAGTGGTGAGAAAACTGTATCAGTCATAAAATCATTGAAGACTTGTTGTGTTGCCGCTGATACAACAGCTGAAATTATTGCTCCTCCAAAATTAGAGTATGCATATCTGTATCCCGGCAGGAGGTCGTAGAAATTACTTTCAGCGTATGAACCGCTGAGCATTTCTTTAAGTGTTTGGTATTCAATTTTATTATTTGTTATTTTATCGTATGCACCATAGTCTGAAATTGATGCTGTATGAGTCAAAATCTGGCGCAATGTAATTGTTTTTTTGTTATAAGGATTTTCAACTGTATATCCAAGATAATTACCTATCGGTTCGTCAATATCAATTATACCCTCGTCGGAGAGTTTCATAACACCAATCGAGGAAATAAGTCCTGAAACAGATGCAGTACGCAATACAGAGCTTGAATTAAATGGCTCTCCTGTTTCAATGTTCCTTAGTCCGTACGAGTAAACATGAGAAATTTGCCCGTTCTCAATAACGACGGCGGACATACCTATGACGCTATATTTTTCTGCAAGTGCTCGGATGCCTTCCGGTAAAATTTCTTCTGTAACGGAAACTTTTTCAATAGTTGGTTTTTCCGGAGTTGAGATTTCAGGAATGTTTTCCTGCCCTTCATCCGGAATAGGGTCAATAACGGGATCTTTATCTGCAGGAGGTGTTACTATATGCACGTTGTCATCCGCGTTTATTTCCGGTTCATATGTTGTTTTATTGTCACCGGGGTCGATTGTTGCAAGCAGTACGAGGATAGTCGCGAAAAGCGCCAATACGAAAACTGCAGCAATTCGTTTGATTTTTCGTGTATCCATATTTATCTCCATTCTTTCGCTTTTTTAGCGACTGCGTGTGGAAGTCTTTGTTTTCCCGTTAAAAGTATGTGAGACTTCCGATTGATTTATACGAATAAACGGAGATTTGTGCTAACAAGTCTCCGTTCATTTGTAAGTTAAGTATTCTATTAAAGAGCAGCTTTTGCTTTTTCTACGAGAGCAGCGAAAGCAACTTTATCGGAAACTGCAAGTTCTGCGAGCATTTTTCTGTTAAGGTTGATGCCTGCTTTCTTGAGACCGTACATGAATCTGGAATAGTTCATGCCGTTCATTTTAGCTTCTGCTGAAATTCTTGTGATCCAAAGAGAACGGAAATCTCTCTTTTTAAGTTTTCTACCTACGTATGCGTAAGTAAGGGACTTCATAACAGCTTCATTTGCTGTTCTGAAAAGCTTGGATTTAGCACCAAAGTAACCCTTTGCAAGCTTTAATACTTTCTTATGTCTTTTGCGCGTCATCATAGCGCCTTTAACTCTTGCCATTGTTCAATTCCTCCAAATAATTTTGTTCCCGGTCGTGCCTTAAGAATAGGGCAGTAATTTTTTAACGGTGGGAGCATTAGCGCTTGTTGCGTAAACTGCTTTACGCATGCTTCTCTTATACTTTGTTGTTTTCTTTGTAAGGATGTGTCTTCTGTTTGCTCTGTTCATCTTTACTTTACCGCTTTTAAGAACCTTAAAACGTTTTGCGGCACCTCTGTGGGATTTCAGCTTGATTTTAGCTGCCATGGTTTACAACTCCTTTAATATTTAACGATAGTTCTTTGTGCTACTTGGAATTCTTGGGTGCAAGTACCATAATCATGTTCCTGCCGTCCAGTTTTGCGGGTTTTTCAATAACGCCTACTTCTTTACATCCCTCGCTGAACTTTTCCATGAGCGCAGTACCCATTTCGGGATGGAGAATTTCTCGGCTCTTGAATCTGAGTGCAACCTTTACTTTGTCGCCGCTCGTAAGGAACCTGATACCGTGGTTAAGTTTTGTGTTGAAGTCATGAGTTTCGATTTTGACCGAAAGCTGAACTTCCTTAACGTCTGCTGTTTTCTGATTTTTCCTTGCTTCTTTTTCGCGTTTAGCCTGTTCGAAACAGTATTTACTGTAATCCATCAGTTTGCAAACGGGGGGAGTAGCTGTTGGCGCGATCTTTACAAGGTCGAGACCCTGTTGTGTTGCCAATTTCTGGGCATCCTTTGCGGACATTAAACCCAACTGTTCACCGTCGCCGCCTACCAATCTTATCTGAGTGTCTCTGATTTCTTCATTGACCTGCATTGCCTTAGCTTTAATAGTTAAGCACCTCCGAAAATATCGTCATAAAATTATACGAATGAACCTGCGTAGTCCTTTTTGCAATAAAAAAAGATGAACCGAATCTGTTCATCTCACAACGACAAGCCCTCGAAAAGTTCCAAAGGTTTGTACGTAAATATTGACCCGGCAACTTTAGCCGCCAAGGTGAGAACAGGTTCTACTTTATTCTTGAGTATTATATCATACTTTTGATTGAAAGTCAAGCCTTTTTTTGTTTAATATCTGTAAAAATTCTGTGTCGGGCATGAAAACCAACATGCTGATCTTGTTGGGATCATTCTCTTCGCGGAAAATTATCTGCGTTGATTTTACAGAGTCTCCGCTTCCGATACATTTATAGACTAATTGGCAGCCGTTAGATTCTTTCAGTTCTTTTATTTTGCCGTTATTTACGGAAATTATGTCTCTTATTTCAAAAGTACAGAGGACATCGGTTTTGGTACCTATCGAAAGCTGTACTGCAATTTCATCATCAATTATATGGTAGGTGTAGATGTAATTACTTTTTTTGATTATTGAGTATACTGCATATGATGAGAAAATTATTACCGCAAGTTCGTAAACCCAAACAAACTGAGTTATTTTTAATATTGACGGTATGCAAAGCAGTAAAAGTCCTAAAACTACGGCACCGAGAATCATTGGTAAACTTTTTGCTTTTGTTGTATATGTTTGTTTGTACATTTTTACATTCCTTTTGTTATTCTGTTTTTGATATGTATTCTTTTTTATTTCCCGAAGCAATTACTTCTTCTATGTCTATCGCTTCAAGTGTATCGTATTTTGCTATTCTGTTATTGGATATATCCAACTTCTTCAACGTTTTATAGATCTTATCCAGGACTGAAATATCTGATATGTAATTAT
>JAZSMD010000035.1:0-2245 GCA_045535665.1 Eubacteriales bacterium | reverse complement strand
CCGCTGAGGAACCGAAATTCCTCAGCGGCGTTGTCTATTATATTGTGATTAATGCCTATTTACTTCTTCGTAAAGCTTTGTGTATATGTAGAAAGGCTCTTTCCAATCTTCATAGTATCTTAATATCACATCGCGTGAAGGTAGTCCTAATTTTGCAAGATCTTTTCCTTGCGGAATTGTATTTCCGTCTTTTACCCATTTTGATATGATATCGTCAACTTCTCGTTTGCTGTATTTTGCTTTTTTGCTCACCAACACGGTTATCCCTTGTTCTTCACAAAATGCAACAAATGTACCATATCTTTTTGAAATGGTAGACGGTGATATTTCAAAAGTTTCATAAAACACTTTTTGGGATTCAACGACACGCTCTCGACCATCAAAGTAGTCATCAACCGCTTTTGTTATTTCTTCTTTCGAAATAAACTCATTTACTTCTGTAACTACTGAACCTACCGCTGCCTGATAATCGGCTAAAGAATTGAAAAATCTATAAATCACTTTTGATGTTGGAAGCTGATTATCAGCTTTTAAATCTTTTTGCGTTATTTTCCCATGCTTACTGACAAAAAGCTTTCCGTATTCTATGGCCGTTTCACGAGTCCAAGTAATAGGAACACTCAAACCACACAGTTCTCTTTTTATATCTGTAAAATTTTTAAGCTCCGGATAATAATTGAGAATACAAGGGATAGAAGGCAATTTGTTTGATTTCTTCATATCCTTTTGTGCTATATCACCGTTTCTCGCGACAAAAGAAACTAGCGCTTCTTTTATGGTTTCACGATTCCAACTGTTCGAAAGATCCTCTATTCCAAACGCCTTTTTTAAATTGTTCAATCCTCCGTAATACTGAATAACATAATGAATAGAAGGTAATTTGTTGTATTCCCTTCCAAAATCAACTTTGCTGATATTCCCTTTTTTCTTTATAAACGCGGCAATCATAGCATCAAATAACTCTTTAGTCATTCCTGCACTTGATTCATATGCTTCAACATCTGCATCGTTACAGCCAGCTGACTCGACCTCACTCAAAGAAACTCCGTTTAAGAATGATTTCGCTTTTTCTTCAAGAATAAAATCTTTCAGTTCCTTATCGTTCTTCTTCAGATTGCACTCTACACATAACAATTGGCAATTTTCAAGAGTAGATTTGCCACCTTTTGCATACGGATAAATATGATCAAAGTGACATTCCTTAATAGACGAAAGAGCGTTGCCACACGCCTCGCAACAAATCTTTCCACCACTCTTTTCCAAATTCATTTTTATAACTTCTAGTTTTACACTATCCGAAAAATCTCGATTATTCATAACATTAACCCCTTTAAAAACCAATTATCATGCACATGATAACAAATTCACGGAACAAAGTCAACCATTCCCAACAGTATAGCGGGTGTCCTTGTTGATTTCTTCCCCGTTCTTCTACCTTTTTCTCTATCTGCTGCGGGGCGATCACAGATAGATGTACTGATATATTTGTGCATTTGGAAATGATAAAACCGCTGAGGAATTTTGGTTCCTCAGCGGCAAATTTTATCGCTTTTTATAGATCACAAGCTCGGGGTTTGCACCGTCTTCTTCATAGGTACAGATGAGGATAAAATCCGCATTTGCGACAATGCCGAAGCATCGGTCACCGGTTTCGGATTCCAGTTGATTTCCCAAATAAGTGGCGCTGTCATTCAGGAATTTCACAGTACTTCCGTTGGGAAGGGTGTATTCCAGATTGACATAGCCGCCCACAAGGGCGTTGAGCTTCTGGAGCTCCGGCATGCCTGCCACATTCAGCGCATTGATCTCGTCGATCAGATCTTGCTTAAAGGCTTCGAAGGCTTCTGCCCCGGCAAGATTCTTCTGCTCCTTCCAATAACTCAGCTTCGGGAGCATATCCGCAAGATACGCCCGGACCTGCTCGCCGGTGAACTGCTCGTTTGCCATATGCCCCACGCAGACCTCGATGAGGTCGTCCATATTGTGGTACATATATTCCCCGTCAGCGTAGCACCACTTACAGTATTCCTCATTGAAGATGCCGTCTTTCTCACGGCTAATGCTCTCGTCCTCCAGAGGCATACCGCAGCACTGACAAACAAGCTGCCGGGGAGAGCCCAAAAGCGTGTTGATGGACACATCAAAGAGCTTGGAAAGAAGCTTCAGTGTCTCGGTATTTGGCACAGTTTCGCCGTTTTCCCAACGGCTCACCGCCTGCCGGGTGACAAACACCTTTTCGGCCAAC
>JAZSMD010000039.1:0-66765 GCA_045535665.1 Eubacteriales bacterium | reverse complement strand
ACTTTGGCAAACAAAAATAATTTCAATTATACTAAATAACAAAACTTATTCATACCACAGAAAAAAGAAAGCCTCCGCACCTCCCCAAAGAAAACCGATGTTAGGGGGATATAAATTTCAATTTTACTAAAAAAAATTATTACTTATTATAGAAAAACCAAAGTTCCCTGCCCTTCAAAAAGCCAATTCGAACAAAAAACATTAAAAGTACAGTTATATATGCCTATTTTAGAAACAAAACAGCCTTATAACCTATTTCAATACAGCATTTCTATTTTTTAAGAGGCAACTATTAACTAATGTACGGTAACAACACCTCAATCAGCTGAAAAACCTTCGTACAGGGACCTGATTCTGAAGGAGTGAAAGACTTCTTATCCTCATATAGTCTTTTAGCATTTTGAACAGCAGTCTCTATATACGGATGTAAAACAGAAAACATATCTTTTCTGTTTTTTCGATAAACACCCTTCTTAAGCTGATTCAACCTTTGATTCAATTTGTAAAAATACTCATTACGTGAAATATCAGACTGCAGGTAATCAAAATGGAGTAAAAACCACAACTCAATACATTGATTTGACCAGATTGCATGATATTCTCTGTTTCGGGAAGATTCTTTTTTGCAAAGCTCCTCAGTCAAATTAAAATCCTCAGACGGAAAATCATCTTTGTCATAGACGATCCATACATGCTTGTATCCGTTTGGATCTCTGTCTGCAATTTTTTTTGCTGAGCCAAAAAGAGTAACCGTATTTTCACCTTTACCGTAAATTTCAAGTTGGATACGATCCCGATATTTTCTGTTGATAATATTTTTTATTGCCATAAAATACTCAGGTTCTGTTTTTGTGCCTTCAGTTACAATTAAATGATACTCAGGATGAATTCTTTTTACACGGTCCGGGCGGCGCTGCATCCAATCCTTTCCCTCATCAGATTTCTTTTTGGGATGTAAACTCATTGGCTACACCTCCCAATTCAACATACTGCGAAGATAAGGATCTGCCCCGTATCTACCTTCAAGATATTGCTTGTCATAGGAAGCGGTTGCGTTGATGCGTGTTCCGTCTTCACGGCGTATCTCGCACAATGAATAAATCTCACTGCAATGATCTATATTTAAAGCTGCAAACCAAATTTCATCTCTTCTGAAGACATCGTTGTTCAATGTTGACATATCGTGTGAAGTAAATAAAAGTTGAGCTCCATGCTTATTAATTTCAGGGTTTGTGAATAAAGATATAATATAACGCAAAAGCTTAGGATGAAGTTTTGCATCCAACTCATCTATAATTACCAACCTTCCTTGACTTAATGCCAACATGAGAACGGGAAGAGAAGCGAATATTTTTTTTGTACCCTCAGACTCCATATAGAAAGGCAATTCAAACTCTTCACCGTTAACCGTTCTTAACAAAAAAATTTGTCTTGAATCTTTGTCATAACGGTAACTGCTTACATCAATCCCCATATCGTTGAGTGCCTGAAGGAAGTTTCCCCTGAATTTACTATCGTCGGAAAGTAAGATGTTTTGTTCAACACCGGGATTTGCATAATTTCTGATTATACAAGATTCAAACCACATTTGAACCTCTGCTATTACAGGGAAATTATAAGTAATTGCCAAAAATGACAGGTATGGCATTTTGGGATTAACCTCTTTGCTTACACTCGCCCTTTTAATACTTGCACCAAGAGTTATTTCTCTCTCTTCACGTTCAAAAATTACAGCAGTTTTTTTTCCGCCTAATGTCCTGCGATGCAACACTTCCGAAACAATAACGTCATCCTTAATTGCAATGTAATACCTGAATTCATTTTTCTCTGTTCTGAAATAGATGTTAAATTCGGTTGGTTCCTTTTTCGTTTTGGAATCAAAGATAAAAGGCTCGCAATCTGAAGCTTGTTGCAAGATCAAACTATTTCTGTTTTTCCCAAGATCTTCTATTGGCTTAGTAACAATTGTGATCAAGTAAGACAACGCTTTTAAAAGATTTGTCTTGCCACCGCCATTAGGGCCGTATATAACACTTACAGGCAGTAGATCTGAAACTCGATCAAAACGTATAACACTATCGGAAAATTCGCTGAGTTTTTCTGCCTGTAAATCAAAAACTGTCTCATCCTTATAAGACCTGAAATTCTTAAAGCTAAATTGACATAACATAGATAACCAATCTCCATTCTGCCTCTAAAATGTCAGCACCAATACTTTGTTAATCAATATTATACCACCATTATGTAAAGAAATCAAGATATATATTCATTCTTTTTAGAAAAAAAATTTCAAAATTCCATATATATATGCTCAAATCTACACTTTTATATATTTCTACCAATATACTTTGGATGACTGGCACCATCAGAATTTTAGTAACCATTATAACTTTTCAATATATTCCCCCTTTCCTCTTGACAAGAACTAATACCACAGTATTACTTCCACCAATAATGACGGATTACCTGCCAACAGAAAAATAAGCTCTCCTTCATAATATGGTTTCTATTATTCACCCAAAATTCGCTTTTGTCAAGCGAATAAAGCGAATATTCAGCGAATTTTCACACACAAAGCGAATATTCAGCGAATTTACGTTTTTATAAAATCAAAGATCCGGTCGAACAAACACCCCGCCCATTCATTTTGGCAAACTAATACCACAGTATTACTTTTGACCGACAATAAAACTTCACACTCAGAAGAAAAAGACGGGGAACTATCAAGCTGCCCGCCCTTTTTCAAAATATCCGTTTTTCAATTTTTCATTTCATCAGCTCATCTGAAATTCTTATTATTTCTGGAGCTATTTTTTCTCTTTCCTTTTTCAGCACAAGGTTATACAAAGGGTACGCAACCCCAAGAACTACTATACCCACAACACCGATAAAGATTCCGACTATCATTGAAAGCCTGCCGCTGAAGCCGAAAGTCGCACCGATATCCGTCATTGCAAGGCTCATGCCCATGCCCATGATAAGAGTACCAACCACACCGAAAACGAGGGAAACTACCGTAGCCTTTTGGGTAACCTCCGCATCCATGCGACGGAGAGTTGCCATTTTATCTTCTTTTTCCTCGGTAATTTCGTATTTTTTGCGTATTTCCTGAATTTCCTTCTGCTCTTTTGCAGAATAAGTATAATTGAATGTTTCCTTATTTTCCATAAATATGACCATGCCTTTCTTTATTATAAGTTTGAAAATTTATTTTCAAACTTAACCTCTGTTTTTGTATCATTTTTCAATTTTTTAAGAGCTTTTGAGCCTTTCACTATCATATAAATTGCCATTGTCACGATAAATGCCGATATCACACCGCCCGAAGCTCCCAAAAATATCCGTCTTTCCGTAAGACTGAGCGATTCACTTCCGAAAGTTGTCAGCATGGTTGACTCAAGCGTCAGCATCGAAACGCAGGCAGAAGCAAGACTTATTGCCTTTGAGGCGGAATATACGGGGCTGTTGTATTTTCGGTATTTTATGATATTTATAACAGCCATCGTAAAGGAAGTGAATGTATAAGCCGCCATTGCAATAGTGGTAATTTCGTGGTGGTGAAATGTCCTGTTCCAATACACCATAAAAAATATCATCAGGGACAGCGCAAGATTCATCACAAGAAAGACTGTTCCGCAGGTGCGATATTTTTTATATTCTGTAATAAGCTCTTCCCCCGCGCTGTATTTTCTTGTGTAACGCACAAGGAAAAACCTCATTACCGCAAGTGAAATATAGTATCCCGACAGGGAGAAAAACCAAAACGTCCTGTGCCAAAAGCCCATACCCAGCTGTAAAAGCCCGTAGGCAGTATTCCATATCAACGTACCGTACAGGGAGATATTGACCCTCAGATGAGTGTCGTTTTTCCACAGACTCATATACTTGTTTTCAGCCTTGAATGACTTGAAAAACCGTATCAGATACGGAATTTTCAACGACCAAACCGTCAGCGTGTAAAAGGCAAGCACATAAGAAACTATTGCCGCCACAGACTCCGTCCCCAAAAAGGTCATTGAATATATAAGAAATACGGCAGATATGGGAACAAGTATTATCATTATCGCCATATGAGGAAATAGCAAAGTTTTCCCGATTTTTTTCCAATCCATATAAATTTCTCTCAAAAATTATTATTTCTTCTTATCCTCACCGTAAATGTACTTCCCTTCCCAACAGAACTTTCAACGCCTATCTCACCCTGCATGATATCCACCACACGTTTCACCAATGCAAGACCCAGGCCGTTGCCCTGAACGGAGTGGGAAGTGTCCCCCTGATAAAACTTTTCAAAGATATGAGCACCAACCTCGGGGGACATACCGCAGCCCGTGTCCGAAACCTTGACCGTTGCATGGTTTTCCGTAGCGGTCAAAGATACGGAAACCTTACCGCCTTCAGGCGTAAACTTAAAAGCATTTGAATAAAGGTTATTCCAAACGTGCCCCAGAAGCTCCGCATCGGCTTTGACGGTTACGTTTTCCGCAATATCCGTCTCGATTTCGATATCAGACTTTTCCCAAAAGCTTTCATACTGCAAAAGACACTCACAGAGCTGTTCGCCCAAGTCAAACTCCGTGATCTGAGGATATATCTGCTGATTTTCAAGGCGGTTAAGCTTAAGGATATTTGTCATCATATCAGCCATACGCCGAGACGCTTCCGTGACACCCTTTGCGTACTCCAGCCGTTTTTCATCGGAAAGATTCGGGGTCTGGAGCAAGGTACCGTAATTTTGCATGACAGCAAGAGGTGTTTTCATTTCGTGTGAGACGTTTGCAATAAAGTCCGTGCGAAGAGTTTCCACACTTCCAAGCTCTTCCGCCATTTTGTTGAAACAGTCCGTAATTCTGCCGAATGTCTCATCAGAGCCAAGCTTTTTTTCGGAATCTATCCTTACGGAAAAATCCCCCTTGATTATCTTTTCTGCCGCATCCGTAATACGTTTTACGGGACGTTCAACGGTAAATTTTCTGCGTATGGAGTCTATCACCGTAAAAATAAAGCTGAGAAGTATCACATTCAGAAAAGTAAGCTTTGCCGCCATGCTGATATTTTCATCTGTCAGCGTAATATCAAGGCTGTAGGTCAGGATAGTAACGAAAAGCATGGTACAGCAGGTTATCACAAATGCAACAAGCAGAAAAAACATAAAATAATGGTTGAGCCATTTCAGAATACTTTTTATAAAACCGTATTTTTTCATTTGATTACCGCCTTATAGCCAAGACCGTGAACAGTCTTTATCTCAAAGTCTTCGCAATCAGCAAGCTTTGTGCGGAGCTTTGTCATATACACATCAACGGCACGGGGTGCGGTGTCTGTGTCAATATCCCAGAATTCGTCCATGAGCTGAGTTCTTGTGAAAGTCTTTTTCGGGTAACTTAAAAGCTTATACAGTATGCTGAATTCCCTGTTTGTAAGGGAAATTTCCTCATCCCCAAGATATGCCGTATGCTCATCAGCATCCATTACAAAGTTACCTATTTCAAGCTTTCTGCTTGAAGCAATCTTTGAGCGACGGAGCAATGCCCCTATACGTAAAAACAGCTCGTCAAGGTCAATGGGCTTTACCATATAGTCGTCAATACCGATACGAAAGCCCCTCTGTTTTGAAGCGAAATCGTCCCTTGCCGTCATAAAAAGTATGGGAATATTCTCGTTAAGCTCCCTGACACTTCGGGCGAACTCAAAACCGTCCACACCGGGCATCATGATATCCGAAACTATAAGGTCAAACACATTTTCATAAAGCGCATCATACGCCTCGCTTGCATTAAGGCAACCCACAGCCTCATATCCGCTGTGATTCAGAAATGAGCAAACAGTCTTATTCAGATCTCTGTCATCCTCAACCACCAATATCTTAAACATCGCAATATCTCCATTCAATATATTTCCTATACAGTATACCACCCAAATGTTAAAGTTTTGTTTACGCCACCACAAAAAAACGTAAAAACAGAAAAAATACTCATAAAGATCCATTCAAAAAAATTCATGGTATTTCAGAACAATAAAACGGGGTCAGCCCATTGAAAGCTGATCCCGATTCTTTTTTATAATCATTATACTAAAAAAACTTACTTATCACCCTAAGCATTTCAGTTATCCCCTTTCATTATTTTATCGCTCAGCTTGATTATCTGACCTGCATATTTCTTGCGGCGACTGCTGAGAATTGACTTATAAATGGGATAATTTACTATTGCCATAGTCATACCGATAATACCGATGATGATACCGTAAATCATGGGATTTGAAAGTCCGATAATTTCCGCAATATCCGTCATAACAAGGCTCATGCCGCAACCCATAATTACAGCACCTATACTGCCGAAAACATATGCAAACACATTTGCGGGACGTTTCACCTTGCTGTCAAGAGCCTTAAGAGCATCAACTGCCGTATGTTCCTTTTCCGTGTACTGAGTTCTGATTTTCTGAATGATAAAATCCTGATCGTTTCTGTTCATTGTAAATACCTCTTTTTTTGTTTTTTTACACAGATATTATACAACGCCAATGTTTTTATGATTTTTAAGAAATGTTTCTGTTTTATTAAAATATCACCTCTCCGACGAACATCGGAGAGGTAATAATATATATTTTTCACATTACGGTCTCAAGCTTGGAACTGCCTTGGAAACGTATCTCAAAAGACGAACAACGTCGTCAATATTCAAAATACCGTCCTCAACTATTTCTGCTGCAGCGAGGGATTTCGGATCCGTAATGACTACTGCTTTTGAAACGTGACGAAGCAGAGCCACAACGTCATCAAGGTTTACTTTTCCGTCACCGTTGACGTCACCCAACGTAAAGCTTCCACCACCGCAAACATCGCAGAAACCGTCGCCGTCATCGTCGGAATGTTTGCCCTGTTCTACTGTATCACCGCAGGAACACGTTTTCCAATGAGTTTCATCGTCGTAGACCCAATCACTCAGCTCAACATGGTTATCGTTAGTTTCTCCATAAGGACTTCCGCAATCCTCACAAACCGCCTTTGATTTGCAGGTTGCCGTACCGCCTTTATGATCTTCGTATTCACGAGAAGCCCCTCTACCGCAGTCAAGGCAATATCTGAAATGTTGGGTAGGACTATCGCTTATCCACTCGCTCATTTCACCGTGGGTGTCGCTTAACTCTCCGTAATACGAACCGCAATCTTCACAAATCGTATACGAATTACAAGTTGCAGTACCGCCTTTATGGTCTTCATATACATAAGAGTCTCCACGTCCGCAATCCGTACAATATTTGTAGTGTTGAGTTCTACTATATGTTATCCACTCACTCATTTCACTGTGGACGTCACTGTAATCGCCATAATCCTGACCGCAATCCTCGCAGACAGCCTTTGTGGTGCAAGTTGCAGTACCGCCTTTATGGTCTCCGTATATAAAACTTTCTTCAAGTCCGCAATCTGTACAAGATTTGAAGTGTCGGTCAGAATCAAAGTATGCCCACTCACTCATTTCACCGTGGACATCACTGTAATCGCCATAATCCTGACCGCAAACCTCGCAGACAGCCAATGTGGAGCAAGTTGCTGTACCGCCTTTATGGTCTCCGTATTCAATGGCTTCCCCTCTACCGCAGTCAAGGCAATATCTGTAGTGTTGCGTAACCCCCAGACTTATCCACTCGCTCAGTCCACTGTGAACGTCACTTAATTCTCCATAATCCTGACCGCAGTCATCGCAGACAGCCAATGTGGAGCAAGTTGCTGTACCGCCTTTATGGTCTCCGTATATAAAACTTTCTTCACTTCCGCAATCAGTACAATATTTGTAGTGTTGAGTATCACTATACGGTGTCCACGCACTCATTTCACCGTGGGTGTCGCCTAACTCTCCATAATCCTGACCGCAGTCATCGCAGACAGCCAATGTGGAGCAAGTTGCTGTACCGCCTTTATGGTCTCCGTATATAAAACTTTCTTCAAGTCCGCAATCAGTACAATATTTGTAGTGTTGAGTATCATCCCAGGGATACCACGCACTCATTTCACCGTGGGTGTCGCTTAACTCTCCGTAATCCGAACCGCAATCTTCACAAACCGCATACGAATTACAAGTTGCAGTACCGCCTTTATGGTCTTCATATACATAAGAGTCTCCACTTCCGCAATCCGTACAATATTTGTAGTGTTGAGTATCATTCCAGGGATACCACTCACTCATATTCTCGTGGGTACAGGATTCTGCCGAACCTCCTGAACCTACCGAAGAACTGCCGTCATCGGCTTGAAGGGTCACAACGATATACGTCACAGTATCGGAAACTTCCACGGTTGCATTGCCGCTTGTTACGGTAATATTTCCGTTCTCATCGCAAGTGAATTTAATATCTTCTGTGGGGCAAAGATAACCATCAAAATATAAATACCAATTTGAAACAGTATTTTCGCCCATATTGCAATGCAGACTATCATATCCAAAAGACTCAGTTCCTACAAGGATTCCGCTTTCAGTATGAACGGCATCCATATCACCGTCAATCTCGTCACCCTCTGAATTTACGGCTTTGAGTTTCAAGTTGACTTCTACAGTCTTATCTACCTGCAAAGTCACAACGATATAAGTCACTGTATCAATGACTTCCACGGTTGCATTGCCGCTTGTTACGGTAATCTTTCCGTTCTCATCGCAAGTGAATTTAATACCTTCTGTGGGACGTACATAACCGTCAGGATAATAATCCCAACCGGAAAGAGTATTTTCACCTATAACGAGAGAAACAGCTTGATCATATCCGCAAGACACAGTTCCTATCCAGTTTCCGCTTTCAGCATGAACGACATCCAACATACCATCGATCTCATCACCGTCGGAATTTACGGCTTTGAGCTTCAAGTTTACCCTTACAGTCGTATCTACCTGTAATGTCACAACGATATATGTAATTGTGTCGGTGACTTCCACAGTTGCGTTGCCGCTTGTTATGGTAATTATTCCGTTCTCATCGCAAGTGAATGTAATATTTCCCTCGGGACAAAGATAACCCTCAGGGTAAGAATCCCAGTCTTCAAGCGTATTTTCGCCTACCTTAAGAGAAACAGCATCCTCATACCCGCAAGCTGCGGTTCCAACAAAAATGTTGCTTTCAACATGAAAAACATCCAATTGACCTTCTATCTCGTTACCCTCGGTATCTACCGCTTTTAACTGCAAGTTGACGTCTACAGTCGGTCTGTTATCTTCCTGTAAGGTCACAACGATATAAGTCATTGTGTCTGTAACTTCCACCGCTGCATTTCCGCTTGTTACGGTAATATTTCCGTTCTCATCGCAAGTGAATGTAATATCTTCTGTGGGACGCATATAACCCAAAGGAAACAGATCCCATCTGCTAAGAGTATTTTCTCCTATATTAGCAATAATATAACTATCATACCCGCAAGATTCCGTACCGACCCAATAATAAGACTCGGAATGAAAAACATCCAATTGACATTCTATCTCGTTACCCTCGGTATCTACTGCTTTTAACTGCAAGTCGATCTCAATGGTCGCGGAGCCTTCCGCATGGGAATGTATAACCCCACACGGAACCATTCCAATCACCATAAAAACGGAAAGTATAAAACTTATAACCTTTTTATTCATATTTATTATTCGCATCATGCCTAACACACCTTTTATTATTAAATTTATTGTCCTTCAAATGCTTGTTTGTTCACGGTCTCCACATATTCAGTAAAACCTTCAATAAACTGCCGTCCGATCTTTCGGTAATCAAGGTTAAGAACCTTTCTTATCTTCGCTTCACGGATATCTTCGGGTACATTATATGCTTTCATAACCACATTTAATGTTTTAACGATACGCTTATCCAGAGGTGCATCCTCGGCATTTTCTCTCATCAAAGATGCGTATTCGATACCCGACACAGCATTTTCAGTCAAAGCGAAATCCCCATCCGTCCAACCGGGACAGTATTCGGCAAAAATCTGTTTTACCTTCTCCGTATCCGATTCTCTCATTAACCTCAGAGGCATTGAATGTTTGTAAATAGAAGTGTACAGATCCTTTGCAACTTCATTTTCCTCACAAATTGCCATCATGGAAGTCAATTCCAAAAGATACGCAAGAAGAGAAGTCCGACCTTCGTCAATTTCCGCTTCCATAACTATCAAATGATACTCGCAAAGCCTTTCTGTCAGCTCCAAGAGAAGGTGTTCCTTTGTCGGGTAATGGTAAGCAAGGTTTCCGATACTGATATCCAACTCGTTTGCAATCTTCTTTGTTGAGCTTTCCGTATAACCGTAAGCCAGAAACATCTCCGAGGCAAGCTTTATGATTTCATGCTTCGTCTGAAATCTTACTCTGTGGGCCATAGACATTCTCCTTTCGAAAATCTTATAGAGGATTCTTATTTTAGATACGTTACAATTTAGAACCCTACCTAATTATACCCAATTATATCCATTTTGTCAATAGGTACAGTTCTAACTTCACATTTTATTCACAAATATTCAAATCACCTCAAATTACAGAAGAAATCAAAAAGTATTTTCACATCATATAAAAAAAGGGCTGTTCCAAATACCAATAACAGCCCATCCTATATTTAATTTTCCGTCAATATTTTCAGCACGGATACGATCATATCATATTCAATATCTGTCGCATATGCAAACTGTTTGCGATACTTGTCCCACATTATTTTCAATTCCGTACTTTCTTCGATATTATGAAGAATTTCAGAGACATCCATGATTTGTTGAATTGTACCACGGTGACTTGCGGTTGCCCGTAAGGCCTCAGAAAATACTCTTTTATCAAATTTTTGCGTTGTAGTCAGTATATAAATGTCATAAAAATCCCTTGGGCGTGTGTTAAACACTCCACGTCGCAAAACTGTCTCCACTTTTTCAGCCATGACAGTTTCAATGTTATAAGCCCAAAGCTCATAGTTTCTATCATTGTCAAAAATCTCAGAAAAGCAGTACCGTACCGCATGGGGAGTAATAGCATCTCCGGTGGAAACATCAATACTAAGCGGAGTCACCAACGTATCAAACTTAGCATTCATCATGACACGATAACCGCCATAAATGTCATCTTCACGGATGGGCCAAATCGTTCCGATCTCAAATATAACCCCATCATCAAAGGAAATATTACAAACATTTTCCAATGCTTTACGAATTGCTTCGGGAGTAAGGGGAAGATTTTTAAGAGTGGTATCCATATCCATGGTTGCACGGTTGTCAAGACCTACAATCGCTGCAACCAGCATTCCACCTTTTAACACAAATTTCTCCTTATATTCGGAAGATGAAAGGCGGACAAGCAAACGCTCAAACATATAGTTTTGCAAAATAACCTGTGCGGGAATATTTTTTTCTTTGGCTATATTACGAATTTTCGCTTTCAAGCTCATTGCTTTACTCATAGAAGAACCTCCAGATACTGACGCAGCACATTGGACACTCTCATTTTTTTTGCGTAAGAGTTTAATTTGTTCAAATCTTTCTTTGGATTTACAGCATACATCTTTAATGCCGAAAGAAAAGTCTCTGTACCCAATTTATTACGACTTCGAATCACATCACAAACCGTACGTTCAAGGTCATACGTAGGAACACTATTTCCTGCAGGAGTTTTCAGCACAGTCTTACCGAGCTCAAACAACTCAGGCTTGATAAAATACACTTTACATTCTGATTTAACCGCCGCAGAAGGAATACAGCCTGACGGTGCTGTTACTGTATGTTCAAAGGGGGTTCTGTCTGATATGCCGTGGAGAAAAAGAGCAGTTTCATGCGAAAAAATAATTTTTTCAGATCGTTTACTGATTGACAATAATTCATCCTGAATATCGTCGGGCAGAATATACTGCCCCTGTGCAATTCGATAAATAACCTCTTTTTTGCACAGTTTATATAACATCGCCTTGGAGATTCCGTGTTTTATCGCTGTTTTAGTTTCAATAATTCCGCCATGCGTTTTTGCAATAACGGAGAGTTCCGACATATAATCCATACGATCACCCGCCTATTTTGATAATATAAAACCAACATATTTGACTTGATGTTTATTGAAACAACTTAATAATATTATACTCAAAATTATGACTAAAGTCAACAACATAAATAGAACATTCATAAAATATTCATAATAGAATTACGACCAAAGTCAACAATCACACAGTTTTTCTCAAAAAAAACATATAAAAAATCCCCTTTTCCGTCAGGGGATTTTTATATGATATTATTTATTTATCAAACAAGCGCATCTGCAGGAGCATTTTCGGGAAGCCAGCCCGTGAAGCCGAGTTCGGGCATAGCCATGATCGTAGCCATATCTTCAGCGGAAAGCTCAAAATCAAAGATCTGTGTATTTTCCACGATTCTGGAGGGAGTTACGGACTTTGTAAGAACGTTAAGCCCTGACTGAAGCACGAATCTGAGGCAGACCTGAGCAACTGTCTTTCCGTATTTAGCGGCAATACCCTTCAATGTTTCATCGGAAAGAACTGCACCGCAGCCGAGAGGGCTGAACGCCTGAACGAGCATACCCTGTTCCTGAGAATATTTAACTGTTTCCGGCTGAGTATAACCGGGGTGGAATTCTATCTGGTTTACCATGGGCTTTATTTCGCACATTTCAGCAAGAGCGTCGTAATGCTTTTTCTGGAAGTTGGAAACACCGATAGCACGGATCTTTCCTGCCTTGTATGCATCCTCGAAAGCCTTCCATGTGCCTGCATTTATTTCTTTCCAATCGGGGGAAACCTTTTCAACGCAGGGCCAATGGATAAGATAAAGGTCAAGATAGTCAAGACCGAGATTTTTAAGTGAAATATCAATGGCTTCCGTAGCTTTTTCGTAGCCGCGCATCGTTACCCAATGCTTTGTTGTTACGAAAATATCCTCTCTTTTCACACCTGAAGCCTTGATACCTTCGCCAACAGCAGCTTCATTGCCGTAAGCAAAAGCTGTATCAACGTGGCGGTAGCCAACCTTGAGCGCTTCCATAACTGAATTCTTGGCAACCTCGCCATCGGGTGTAAGATATGTGCCGTAGCCCACGCAGGGAACCTTTACTCCGTTTGAAAGTACAAAAGTGTCTGTTAATTTATTCATAGTAATATCTCCTTATAATATATTGCATTATTTACTGTATTCCGCAAGAACTTCTTTCATGAGTATGGGGTCATCTGTCATAATACAGTCAACGCCCATTTCAATAAGCTTTCTCATATCGTCCGCATCGTTTATAGTCCAATACTGAACGGCAATGTTGCGGCGGTGAGCTCTGTCAACGATGCTCTGGCTAACAAGAGGAATTTCAACTCCGAGGTCATATGACATGGGGATCTGCAAGCAGGCAAAATCGCTGTTGTCGAAAATATTAACGAAAAGATACTGTGTAAGAACGAATTTAGCAGCCGTGCCTATTGGAGCACCCCTGAGAAGATCGGGATATTTGGACTTAAGCTCTGTTTCTATTTCATCATTGAAGGTGCCTATAACTATCTGATCCTTGTATTCGGGATATTTATCCAAGGTTTCAGCCAAAATACGGCACGCTTCATAGCCTCTTTCCCCGCCGTCCTTTATTTCAACAATAAACATAAGGTCGGGATGACTTTCGTAAAACATCTCAAAAAGACGGTCAACGGTTGCAATCTGAAGTCCGAGAGCCTCAATATCTTCAACGTCCTTATAGATACGCTCGCCGTTTTCGTCTTCAAAATAGTAGCCGAAATTGTATTGCTGAAGCTCTGCAAGAGTCATATCCTCTATGTAATGGCGGTTATTTCTGTCATCGCAAAGGTCTTCAACCTCGTCAAGGGTCAAGTCCCCGTTGATATTACAGGTCTCGTCAATATAACTGTCATGGTTATATACGAGATAACCGTCCTTCGTAAGATACAGGTCACTTTCGATAATATCAACGCCTATGGTCTCAACAGCTTCTCTGAACGCAAGAAGAGTATTTTCGGGATTGTTGTCGCCGCCGCCTCGATGTGCCGCAATCATGGGCAAATCGCCTTTGTCAACGATAAATGGGTTACTTGCAACGTTCTTTTTCGGGGGAATAATGTTTATTACCGCAAAAAACAGTACAATAACCGCTAAAATAATGCCAAAAATCTTTAAACCTTTGTGTTTTTTCATATGCTTCAGTCTCCTATACGTTAAGTTTGATTTATAATATCCGTTTTAATTATACCATAAATAAAAACAAAACGCAAGTACTGTATAAAAATTGTTTCTATTTCTTCTGAAAAAACTTTTTTACAAGCCGTATTTTTCAATATCCACCCTGTAATTTTCCACCGTAATTCCGTCATTTTCAAGACGCCTTTTCTGTTCCTCAATACCGCCGAAGGCATAAGCCGCACTTAATTTTCCACGACCGTTTACGACCCTGTAACAGGGAAACATTTCCCCGTCGGGGTTTTTGTGAAGTGCATTTCCCACAGCCCTTGCCCATGCTTTGTTGCCAAGAATTTCTGCCAACCTGCCGTAAGTTGCAACTTTGCCGCGGGGAATGGTTTTCAGCAACCAATACAGCTTTTCGCGGTCAAAACGTTCACTCATTTACATTTTTACCTATTTTCTTTATTTTCTCCAACATATCAACATCTGCTTTGCAGAAATCATAACAGTCGATTTCTTCGGGTGTTATCCAACGGATATCGTTGTGTTCAAGCTTTTTGGGAATTCCCTCAACTATTTCCGCATTGAAAAAAGTTATATGTACGGAAATATCGGGATATACATGGTCAGCCTCCGCAAAAACATCTCCCACGGAAACCTCGATATCCAGCTCCTCCCGACATTCACGGATAAGAGCCTCATGTAAAGTCTCCCCCGCTTCAACCTTTCCACCTGCAAATTCCCACAAAAGAGCATTTCCTTTGTGCGCAGGACGTTGGCATATCATAAATTTATCATCACGCCATATAAGAGCAGTTACAACCTGAACCATAACATTTCACCCTAACCACATTGTTTTAATTTTTTCGCAACAGACTGCTTAACGGCTTAAATTCCGCAGAATTATCAATAAATTCCTCTATATAATCCCCATATTTCCAATAAGATTTCATTCCGTAAGCTTCAATATTATAATTGGAAGCATCACTTGTTATGAGTCTGTATTCATCATCAACAATTTCAAGAGCCGCACAGTTAGATATTGATAAACCCACCTGTTCACTTGTTTTCAACAGCTCTTTTACGTTTTCGCTCCTGCCCTCTTCATTGCAATGGGGAACAAACAATCCGTTAACAAAACCCAAACAGTCAACTCCGATAAGAGGCTGACCGTCTCCGAATTTAATTTTTAAAGAATCCGACGAACATTCCTTGAACCAACAGTTTGCGCCTGCGGAAACTCCGCACATTACTTTACCGTCACTCCAAGCTTGTTTTAAAACAGAATCAAAACCCGTATCCTTCCAAAGTGCTATCATATCAAGAGTGTTCCCGCCACCTTCAAATATGATATCAGCCCAACCTATAAGCCTATTCACACGCTCTTTGTCCGTCAATTCATTTGATTTCAAATCTTTACATTCGCAACCGTACATTTCACCGTAGATATCCGTCATCACGCGAAAATAACCCTCTTGACGTTCCAAGGGTTGAGCGTGTGCCAACAGCAGGAAATTCGGCGTTTTCTTGCCTGTAAGTCTGATTATTTCTTTGTCCTGCGCTGCAAGTTCATAAGGATGCCTTGACCCATTTGAACGCATACGACCGTTTTCACCGCCACCAATGGCAACTATTTTCTTACTCATTGTATTTTTTCCTTATTGTTACAAAACGATAAAAATTACAAGTCAAGAGAATCCGATTTAAGAAGAAAATCGTAAATACTCATAGTTACGATACCGTTCTCGTCTCTCTTTAATTTGATGTGATCCTTTGTTACCACAATCTTCTTAAAAGAATCCGCTATGGCAGTATACGGTCTAATCTCTTGATATTCTTTATCGGGAGAGTGCATTTCAAATGCAGATTGAATGTAATAGCGCTGACTTCCTTTGTTAGCAATAAAGTCAACCTCAAGCTGCTTGTGCATGTAAACTCCGTCCTCGTTCTTCTCCCGTACTTCAACGATACCGACATCAACACTGAATCCACGGTAAATAAGCTCATTATAGATGATATTCTCCATAATGTGGTTTTCTTCTTGCTGACGGAAATTAAGCCGAGCGTTACGGAGTCCGATGTCGGTAAAGTAATATTTCTTTGGAGTATTGATATACTTTCTTCCCTTAATATCGAAACGCTTAGTCTCATCAATCAAAAACGCATCTTCAAAATATTCAATATACTTGTCTATAGTAGTCTTGGAAATATCCATGTTCTTCTCAGTTTTAAAAGTATTGGATATACGGTTTGGATTTGTAAGTGAACCGATACAGGAAGATATAACATCAAGCAGATCTTCAAGGTCATCCACATTCTTAATCTTGTTACGCTCTACAATATCCTTGATATAGGTTTCTCTAAAGAGATTCACAAGATAATCCGCTTTTTGAGAATCGGTCTTTCTCTCCAAGATAACGGGAAGCCCACCGTAGGTATAATAATCAAGCCAACCGTCATATTTATCCCCGTCATACACCTTCATATATTCAGAGAACACAAGCGGATGTACACGAACCTCATCACCTCTGCCGCGGAACTCGGTCAGTATATCGGTTGAAAGCATTTTGGAATTACTGCCTGTTACATATATATCCGCATTTCTGATACGAATCAGTCCGTTGAGTACGTCATAAAAAGTTATTTCCGCCCCGTTCTCAACGTAGGGATTCTTTACCTTTTCCACAAATTGAATCTCATCAAGAAAAATATAATGCATTTCTCCGTTATCCTTAATCTGCTCACGAACATATTTATCAAGCTCAAAAGGATTTCTGTATTTAATATTAGAAGTTTGGTCAAGCTCTAATTTGATAATGTTTTCCTTCTTCACACCTTCGGCAATCAGATGCTCATAAAAAAGATTAAACAAAAGATATGATTTACCGCAACGGCGAATACCTGTAATCACCTTAACAAGACCGTTGTGCTTTCTATCTATCAATTCTTGCAAGTATTTAGTGCGTTCTATTCTCATTACAAAACCTCCATTTAACATTTAACCGCATTTGGCGCTTTTTGTCCAATAGAATTATATCATACTTTTCGTATAAAATCAAGACCATACGATAAATTTATTTATAAATTCAGATTCTTGATCTTATACAAAAGATAATTAAGAGTACTTCCGAACAATGCACACGACAGTAACTGTTTTCTTTCTCGTTACCTTTGATTTGCATTAAATTTATTATATCCCAAAACGGCTTTTCTTTTTTGAAGGGGATTGGGGAAACTTTTTTCTTTTCCACCGAAAAGAAAAAAGTTTCCCCATAAAACACATTATATAATTTATCAGTTTTCCGTTCTCTTGATAATATTATCCTGAAGAGGCTCTGCAAGCTTTGTGAAGTATTCGCTGAAGCCGCCCACACGAACTATAAGATTTTTATAGTTTTCGGGGTTTTTCTGTGCCGCAATAAGGTCTTCACGGGAAACGACATTTACCTGAAGTGTCTGACCGCCGTTTCTGAAATAAGTATCAGCTATAGCAGTAAATCCGCATTTGCCGCTTGGTGTGCAGAACTGTGATTTTGCAAACTTCATCTGAAGCACGTTTCCGCTTGTTGCAAGGAACTGATTTCCCTTCATAACAGACTTCAACAATGCTGTTGGACCTTCCGTATCCTTACCGGGAGTAGCACCGATACTGTCCGCAAGAAGCTTTTCACCGCGTTTTTTACCGTTGGGAAGCGCTCCCACGTGGAAACCGTAATTGGGAGCTCTGTGGAAAGTACTGCAGCCAACACCGAAAACGCCGCCTCTGTAAGTCTTTTTCGTCCGGAAATATCTGTAGATATGCTCCGTTATTTCCGCATAAATGCTGTCAACCTCGTCAATATCGTTACCGAATTTACTGTAACCCGAGAAATCCTTATACAGCTCATCATAACCCTCAAAATTCTTTGAAAGTGCAGATATAAGGTCTTTCATCGTATATTTTTTAACATCGTAAATAAAATGCTTGATCGCCGCAAGACTGTCCGCAGTATCGGGAAGACCTTCAGTAAGAACCTGACCGTGACCGTAGATAGGACCTCTGTCCTTATAGTCAAGCCCCTTTTCTATACAACCCTGAACCATGATGGATTTCCAGGGGTTGGGTGCGTCCTTTGCAAATATTTCCTGCGCCTTGTAGGAAGTTTCGGTGATATAGTCAGCAAGATATTCTATCTGCTTTTTATATGCCGCCATAAGCTCTTCAAAGGTTTCAAAGGATTCGGGGTCGCCTGTGTCGGGTGCAAGCTTTTCCATTGAGAATTGGCAAACGCCTCTGAAAAGAGCAAATTCCAAAGCCTTTATAACGCTTATTTCTCCGTCTTCGAGACCCATGTGGGATTTTCCGTAAATATCTATCTGATTACAGCCGTTCATGCAGTAAAGATGTGCGTCAGACGGAGGAATTCCAATGGCTTCAAGAGCCGTACATACAGTAAGGTCGTTGTAAACAGCAGGCATACCGATACCCGTTGCAAGAGTTTCAACAGCGGAATCCCACAGATCCTTGGGTGTATTTTTATTTACACGCATTGTAATGTTAGGTGTATTGTATTTCTTTTCCCTTGCAATTCTCAGAACCGCATATGTAAGAGCATTTGTGTAGTCGTTGCCGAACTCGTCACTTCTGCCGATACAGGTGTTCCAGGTTCTCGTGTTGTGAAAAAGCTCCCAAAGCTGTTCAAGACATTTATAATCAAACTCGGAATCCGTATAATAAGCACCGAGAGCGTAGTCAAAAAGTCCGGGAGAGTCAATATCCATAAGTGAGAACGCAAGCCAGAAGAACTGACACGCTTCAAAGAAGTTTCTGGGCTTATTCTGCGGAATATTTGAAAAAGCATCCGCAAGACGTGAATACAGCTCTTTTTCTTCACCTTCTGCAGTTTCAAGAAGCTCAAGGGCTTTTACTCTGTATTTTTCCGCAACAGTCTCCAAAGTCTCAACAGCAAGAATAAGTGCATCGTAGAAATCCTGCTTATCCGTATGGATATTTCTGAAACGCTCGATTTTTTCTCTTATGCCCTTTGTACCGATACGGAGGATCATCTCATAGTCGGGGTTGGAATGTCCACCGCCTGCCGCCCAGGCACATTTGTTTATTTCAAGCTTTTCCTGTAAGGGAGTTCTTACCTTGCTGATTATTCTTACGGTCTCATAAGGACGGAAATAATCAAAATAGAAATTCAGCTCCTCTAAATCGGGAAGCTCTGTCAGCTTTTCCGCATTCCTGTTTTTGATGCCCTCATTCAGATCAATACCTTCCGCACGGCTGTATCTTACAGCATAATTCCAAAAAATTCCAAGGGGAGCCTGAAACCAGTTATCGGTTTTTATATCCACCGAAATTTCTTCCGCAACAGTTTTCATGCCCTTTGCAATACGGTAATCCTTGTTTTCACGTCCTGCATGAATGTACCCCCACGCAAAAGGTTCTATATGTTTCATATTCAAACTCATAATTCAAAACACCGTCAAAACGACCCACCAAAGAGCGTTTCAACATACTCCTTTCGGAAATATTTTTACAAAATAATTATAGCATTTTTTCCAGTAAAAATCAATATATTAAATGTTAATTTTTCAACAAATATGAATTTCCCAACATAAACAAACCTACCCTGTGCGTCGGTAAAAATGTATCAAGACCTCAAATACTCGTCAAGAAAAGTGTTGTCAAGCCCCTAATACTCGTCAAGAAAAGTGTTGTCAAACCCCTAATACTCGTCAAGAAAAGTGTTATCAACCCCCGAATACTCGTCAAGAAAAGTGTTGTCAACTGCCAAATACTCGTCGGTAAAAGTGTATTAAGACATGAAAATTTCCTTGATATAATGCACTTTTTACGAAAAACGACGGTTTTCCAAAAAAAAGATAAGAAAGAACCGCTTTCTCTTCACAGGAAAAGAAAGCGGTTCCCCCTTAAAAATCACTCTATATCAATCTCTTACTTTTCGATAGTCTCAAAAAACGTGCCGTTTTTCAATGCTTCAAGCATTATTCTTGCACTGCTGACGTTTGTTGCAAGAGGTATCTTCTGAACGTCACCAAGTCTGAGAAGTGCAGAAACATCAGGCTCGTGGGGCTGTGCCGTAAGTGGGTCACGGAGGAAAATTATCATTCCAAGCTCTCCGTTTGCCAACATCGCACCTATCTGCTGGTCACCGCCGAGAGGTCCGCTTTTCATTCTGCAAATGGAAAGACCTGTCTCTCCCATTATAAGAGTTCCTGTCGTTCCTGTTGCGTAAAGCTCGTATTGAGCCAAAACATCTTTATATTCCTTAGCAAGCTCGATTATTTCATTTTTCTTTTTATCGTGAGCTATCAATGCTATTTTCATATTACAATTCCTTTCTTACAGGGTAGAGATAAATCTCTTGAATGCTGCCTGACCTTCTTCGTTGCGTTTGTATACGCCTGCATCGCAAAGTACTTCAAGGAAAACTTTGCCTATTTCCTGTTCAAGGATGCCGCGTGCATTTTCAGCACAGAATTCGGGGTGAGCATTTAAAACTTCCTCAGCCCAATCAGCATGAGAAGCAAGAGCCGCATCAGCTCTCAGATCTGCACCTTCAAGCAAAGCTTTTTCAAGAAGAACTATTTCCTTTGAAAGTCTTGCAGGCAATACCGCAAGTCCCATAACCTCAATAAGTCCGATATTTTCCTTCTTGATGTGGTGCAAAGCAGGGTTCGGATGATAAAGTCCCATGGGTCTTTCTTCCGTTGTTATGTTGTTGCGCAAAACAAGGTCACATTCGTATCTGCTGCCCTTCTTTCTTGCAATGGGAGTAATAGTATTATGAGGTACACCATCTGTTTCCGCAAAGATATACGCATCGGGGTCGCTGTATTTTCTCCATGCGGAAAGAACAACGTTCGCACATTCCGCAAGCTCTGCCTTATTTTCGGAGCTGAGTCTGATAACGGACATTGGCCATTTAACAATTCCCGCACTTACATCGGGGTGACCGGGGAAATCGAATTCATACTCAACAGGGGAAGTTTCCATTGCAAAGGTGTACTTACCGCCCTGGAAATGCTCATGGCTGAGAATAGAGCCGCCAACAATGGGAAGGTCTGCATTTGAACCCACGAAATAATGGGGCATATAGTCGATAATATCAAAGAGCTTTCCGAAAACCTGAGCATCTATTGCCATGGGAACGTGCTTTGAGTTGAAAACGATACAATGCTCATTGTAATATCCGTAAGGAGAATACTGAATAAACCAAGGCTCACCGTTCACAGTAACAGGTATGGGGCTAAGATTCTGTCTTGCAGGATGTGTGGATGTACCCGCGAAGCCTGCGTTTTCAGCACAAAGCTGACATTTGGGGTAAGACACGGATTTCTGAGTCTTAGCAGCTGCAATATCTCTGGGATCCTTTTCGGGCTTTGAACAGTTGATAGTAATGTCAAGAACACCGTATTCGCTTTCGTAAGTCCATTTAAGGTCCTTTGCAATTCTGCCTGCACGGACATAGTTAAGGTCCTGACTGAATTTAAAATACCAATCGGAAGCCTTTTCGGGAGACTCCGCATAATTTCTTCTGAATTCTCCGATGACCTCTCTGGGCATGGGTGTTAAAATACCCATAAGCTTTGTGTCAAAAAGGTCTCTTGAATTAACAGTATCCATAATTATACCTGCCTCACAGGCATATTCAACAAGAGGCAGCAGTATCTCATCAACCGTAAGTCCCTCAGACGCGGCCTCACACTCACACCAGTCAGTAAGCTGAAGCGCCTCCATAAGACGGTTTCTCACAACGTAAATGTCATCACAGGTGATCAAGCCCTTTTTCAAAGCATAGTCAATAAGTCTCTGAACGTCAGCACATATCATAAAATTCAATCTCCTTATTATTCGTAATTTCGGGAAATCCAAATTCTCCCCTATTATAAGTCTCTGACCTATATTTTACCATATCCAACGACAAGATTCAACAAACTTTATTCAACAAAAGATTAACTATTAAAGCAAATACGATATGCCATTTTATGATGACAATAGGTTTTCAGATAAAAATATCCGGCTCAAAATATTTTTTTTTGAGCCGGTTTCTTTATTTTAGGGTGACAGGAACTATTTCGCAGCTTCAGCAGCTTCTCTGATCATCTTGATCTGAGCATTTACTCTTTCTTCATCAGCATTGGGGTCTATATTGAAATAAACCGTAGTTGCGAGGATATCAAGAGTCTTGGGGCACATATCAAGAGAATAGTTCACGTTAAGCTTTTTGTTTTCTTCAAGCTCAAAGATATTGAATCTTGAATTGAAAGAGCCTTTTTTCTGAAGAATGGGAGCCCACCAAGTATAAACGTGCTTACCCGTATCAATGGGCAATACACCGCCGATTTTTTCGGAGAATTTACGAGCCTTTTCTTCCGTTTCGAATGTAAAAGGAATCGTTGTACCGCAGTCACCTTCGATATCATTTGAAGGACGGAAGGCGCAAACATCACTTACCGCATCCATAATAGTCTTCTTAACTCTTCTGAGATCTGCAAGTATACCGTCAAGTCTGTCGAGCTGAACGTTCATAATAGCGCCCGTGATCTCGCTGACTCTGTATTCAGTACCGCAGAAAACGTCCGCATCTGCCTCTTTGAGCTGATCACCGAAGAAAGCAATAGCACTTGCGTCATGATAAATAAGAGCTCTTTCAAAAACGTCCTTGTCGTCCGTAAGGAACGCGCCGCCTTCACCTGCGGTAATAACTTTAAAATAGTTAAAGCTGAGAGCACCTGTTTTGCCGATAGTACCAAGTCGCTTACCCTTGAAAGAACCGCCGTCTGCCTGACAAGCATCTTCAAGAACCAGTACGTTATTCTTATTGGCAATTTCCATGATCTTATCCATTTCGGAGGGGAAGCCCTGAATATGTACGGGAATAACGGCTTTTGTATTGGGAGTTATTTTTCTTTCAAAATCTTCGGGGTCGAGAGTCAAGGTTTCGTTAACCTCCGCAATAACGGGAACGGCTCCGACGCCAACAACTGCCATGGCAGTAGCAATATAAGTATACGCGGGAACGATAACCTCGTCACCGGGGCCAATGCCCATACCGATAAGAGCAGATTCAAGAGCACCGTAACCTGAAGTCATCAGAATTGCATGTTTTACGTCAAACTTCTCCTGAAGTCTTTCCTGAAATCTTTCAACCTCATGAATTTCACCGCCGTGAATCTTAAAAAGGTTTCCGCTGTTTATTACGCGAGCGACCGCGTCAATTTCTTCCTGTCCTATTCTGAACATCTTTCTATCCCCTTCTTATTTCAAATTTTCCATTATTCTCAAATTTTCGTTTATGACCGTAGTATCGGTATCGTCAGCCAATGAAGTAATTCCGTTATATTGGAACATAAAGACCTCGTAACCGCCTCTGCAAAGCTCCGTCTGGGAAGGCAAATAAGCATTAACACCGTTGGTACAGCCAACAGCCAAAGTATATTGATAACCTGAATATTCACGCAAGCGCAAAGATATTTCAGAGAAGAATTCAAATGGGAACGGAATAAAGACGATGTCTCCTATAGCGAAAACAGTCTGGTCATAGACCTTATGAGTCGGGAATTCTTCACCGTTATTATAAGCTTGCACAATATTTTCCATGGTAACGTATCTCATTCTGTGGGCATTATGCTCTGGCTTTGCAGGGTATTCCGCAAGAATAGCCTTTGCCTCTTCAAGAGATACCACGGGCTTGTAAGGCAATGACACCTTATCTTTCGCAACCTTGAGCTCCAACGGATAAAAGGATCTTATTTCCTTATAAGCCTTCAACGCATCGAGCGCCGCAACGGCACCAAGCTCTTTGACGTATCTGATATCCCCCGTCGTCAGACCGTTTGAAATTCGCGGACCGACGTCACCCTCCGCACCGTTAAAGAAGGCTGTCACAGTCTTTGTCTCACGCTCAAGGCAATCTATCATAACACCTGCCCAGTCACGGGATATCTCATGGTTTGCCCCTGCTGCAGTACAGTGTGCGCCGTAGTGAATAATATTAACGATACCGTTTCCGTCGTAATCCTTGATTGCAACAACAGTCATATTGGGGTCATAAAGCCCCCATGGATTCTGTCCGAAATCAATAGCGCCGTTTCTGAAAAGCTGACGGCGGTTAACACCGACATTACTCTGAACGACAGACACGCCGACCTTTGCAGGTTTTACGTTTTCCACAGCTTCAACAGCGGCTTTTATGATATTGGGAATAAATATATTATCGGCATAATCTCTGTCAACAACACCCCAGCCCTCCATTGTTGCGGTAACGGGACCCGAATGTGTATGAGTAGCGGAAAGCATAATATCGGAAAAGTCAAATCCGATCTCTTTTGCGACCTTTTCTCTTACTTCCAGAGCAAATTCAGTACTGATCTCACATACCGTTGCTGAAATTGCAAGGATCTTCTTTTCTCCGTCAATAAAAGCTATCGCGGTGGCAGTAAGATCATCGTTGACAGATTCGCTGAAAACGTCGTATGAATATCCAAAAAGCTGACAACCGATCTCCGGTGTTATTACTTTCTGAGAAGCTCCGACTTTTAACATAAGGATCATTCCTTTCAAGTTTTTTCTTTGTTACGGTTAGCAATTTCGCCGCTTCCGCATTGTCAAGGCGGCAAACGCGTATTATATCATATTCGGTCAATTGTCCAAATTATCATAGCATCGATCAGTGCTGTGATCATCATAAACAGCAGCACAACGACCGCACCAACATTCGTTTTCGGCACGATCCAAACAATACCAAGGCCAAACACACGGCCTGCTGACACGAACAGTTCCCGAATCAGATGTACCTCCCCGCCGTATTCGCTGCGCAGACCTAACTTCTCCATCACTTTGAAGTGAGTATTCAGCACGGGTGTAGACTGGAAGGTGGTGAAGAAACCATTTACCGCATTGAAGATCATAATAACGACTATATTCAACCCAAACAGCATTCCCAACGCAGGCAGAGTGACCGTAATAGCAGCCAAAACACTCGCCTTGCTGCGGTTTTCGTGTTTTACAGTACTGCCGTATACAGCCGCGCCCAACAGCGCCACGATATAGCCAATTGTGGAGTTTAGGCTGATCATCAGTTCATCAGGCATCAGATTGTAAAACAGCAGCGTTACAAAGATCGGCAGTGTAAAACCACGGCAGTTACTCAATCCGTTAGAGATCATAATCAGCCTGCCATCTCTGCTGCTAAAAATCTTCTTTGCAACCATAGGCAAGACCGATTTCTTTTCGTGCTTGGGAATAGGCGGAAGATGCGCACTGGTGATCAGTGCTCCGATAGCCAATGCCGCTGCAATTCCAAAAACGATTCGGTAACCGATAACTGTTCCAAAGTGAGAGATCATAACACCTGAGATCATAGGCATAAAAATAGAGATAACAGAACCCAGAAGTCCCAGAATACCCGCAATTTGATCTCGGTTACCGTCATTGGTGTAACAAAGCATCTGGCTGCTATACACAGTGTAATAATAACCTGCGCCGAAGCTAAGCATAGCCGCAAACAGCGGATAAAAGGGAGAAACCCTCTCTCCAAAGAGGCACAAGGCAGCCAATGCCGAACCATAAAAAAGAAAGCCTATACGTTGGGTAAACAGTGCTGTTTTCTTTTGAATCAAAAACATTGCCGTCAGCATGGCAGCAGGCTGCACGACAGCCAACACCACATTATACAGCAGCACTTCTTTGGAATAAGAACCAAAAGCGTTCATTAAAAATGTATTTACAAACAGAGTTAGTATGGAACCCATACCTGTAAACAGCACTTGGAACTGAATAAATCTTCTCGCATCACGGTTCAGTTTCTGTCCGGTCGATTTCATTTGTTAATAACCTCTTCTTCCGCATGTCACATCAGGTGACATTCAGGATCGGTGGTGTCAGCACCACAGATCCAAGATATACTATTTCGTAATACCTGCCTCATGTTCAATAATATTTAGCATCAGACGGTCTGCTGCAGGATTTTCGCCCAAAGTATTCAAGAGTTTGAAGCAATTCAGTGTAATCTTACCCTTGCCGTAGTTATAAGAGCCCAATGCAATACCCACCAGATAACCGACCCACTCATCAATGCTTGTAAAGTAAGGTACTGACATTGTAACCACACCGATTTCATCGGGAATCTCCTGCTTGTGAAATACAAACTGAGGTGTGACCAGCTGCCAATAGGAATCATCCATGACACCCTTGGGAAGATTTTTGCAGAAGGGGTGGTTACGAAGAACATTGATAGGATGGTAATACCAACTCTCTGCGTAGGTCAGATATCCCTTATTCTCAAATGGCAACCGTTCCGGCACATAGTCGCCATGGTTGAAGGGATCTTCAACATTCCGCAGAAGTGTTTCGGGCTTTAGGAACACCACATTGGCTCCATTTTCCACTTTAGCATACAACTTGTCCCAGGCCTCATCGCAATCAGGCATATCTCCCACAAGAATTACATCAGAGGCAGTATCTTTCCGAACACCGTGCTCTGCAAGCCACAGAACAGTATTCTCGTCCAGACCAATCATCTCAGCGAAAAGGTTCTTTTTCTCTTCAGGCTTACTCACAAAGAAGGTTTGCTTGCCCCCTGCAGGAATCGCACCTCTATCCATCCAGACTGTCAGCTGATACTCGCCTTCAGGAACATCCAACGTCAAATATTCCTTGAACACAGGAACAGCAAAGGGATTCATTTCACCCTCAGGAGGCTCCGGGATGGTGAGAATCGTGTTATACTCCCACACACAACCCACTTCGGAATGAACGATTCTTGCAGACACAGGATATTCTCCGGGATAAAGTACATCCTCATTGGCAAGAACCGCTTCAATCATAAATTCCTGTCCGGAGTACACGTTGGTAGGATTGATAAATACACACCACAGCAGCTTTGCCATAGACTCCGACTGTACATCAGCTAAAAACGGTCGAACACATTCTCTGGAGAAATCAACGGGAGCTACGCCTACACCAGAGTCCGTAAGCGTGGGATTGAAGCCCACATAGCAGGGATTGGAACGGATAGCGGTATTATACAGCCGACGCTGATACACATTCGCCTTGCAGCTCCAGTAGGAAAGATCCTCAGGGGAAGGATATACGTCATCCAGCTTATAGCGATAGAAATCCTCCTGCAGGAGCTTTGCCCTCATGAACATATACTTTTTGCTTGTGCTCTCACCACGGTCAGGTCCGCGCCACTGTTCGTCCAGACGTGCAAGACGGATCTGGTTGCCAAATGTGCCGATACCACCCTCGGAAACATAACATGGCTTGAATCCTTTTCCGTGGTTACGGATACCCTCGACTGCAGACCAGGCTACAGGTACTTTGGGATAGATGTGAAGGTCACCCATCTCAGGAGAGCAGCCGCCGTTGCCGTCAAACACGACCGCATCTGTATCAATGATCTTTCCGTCGGGCCGTTCGCCACCCCACTGATGCTCCCACTCCCGGCTTCCGGGGTTAGAAACAGAGCCTACCGACATATCCATATCCCAGCGCCCGCTGTCCAGCATCAGTACACGTTCGGAGTCCTCTTCTCTCAGATAGGGCAATGTGGTTTTTATGTAATTGCGAATCTCCCAACAACGGCATTCGTTGCTAATTCCAAAGATTACCACACTGGGATGGTTGATGTCCCTGCGAAGAACACTGCGCATATGGAACTCAAACTGACGCTCCATATTGGGATTCACCGGAGACATTTCCCAAGACACAGCAGATTCCTCATAAATCAGAGCGCCTACTTTATTGCACATATCAATGAACTCCGGGTAGGGATTAGCTACAAGGAAGCGGAACATAGTATAACCCAAGGATTTCAGATACATAATGTCCTTGTATATCGCCTTGCAATTCCAGGGCTCGTAGGAATTCGGCTGGAAAACCAAGCCATAGTTACAAGACTTCATAAACATTCGTTTTCCGTTCAGGCAGAAATAACCGTCCTTGACCCGAAAATCACGGAAACCGAAGTCAACTTTCTGAGTGTGAAAAACTTCACCGCAGAGCACCGTCACATTGGCAGTGTACAGATTCGGCTCATCCACAGACCACAGGAGTTTGTCCTCTACCATTCCCTCCAGAACGGCCTGCACACCACCTACGGGTATGGTTCTGTTAACGATACATGAGCTGACTGCCTGACCGGAGGGGGAGATAACAGTAAACAGCACCGTTGCCTCAACATCTGAGGTTGTGTTATTCACCAAATCCACAGTCAGTTTTACCGCACCGGTGTTGTAATTCGGGCGAACTACTATCCTGCCGCTGCGAAGTCTGGGCCGTGAGACAAGACGCACCGGGTAGAAGATACCGCCATATGGATGGTCCTTACTGGCGGCACGATTGACGATGTTGTCATCGCGGATCAGCGGATCGTCTCCCCTCTCGGAATAGAATCCGTCAATGCCATCAGGTGTGGGGCTGACAATTCGGATGGCAATCAGATTATCCTTTTCCTGCAGGAAATTACCGATTTCAAACTCATAATTCAGACGTACACCCTCAAAGCGGCCCACATAATGACCGTTGATCCAGTACTCTGCCAAATACTCCGTATAGCCCAGCATCAGGAAATATTCCTGATCAGAGTCAGGAGCGGCACTGAGATCAAAACGGCTCCAGTACCAACCCACGCCACGGTGGAACTCGGGTATATTATCTGCGATAAAACCGGGAAAAACATCTGCAACGATTGCTTCTGCGGGGATCTCTGAAGTCCAGCCGATCTCCTTACCGCAATTTTCTTTGTCCCAACCGGTCAGCCAGCCGGTTTTCAGTTCCATTTCAACACCTATAGATTTCATCATCGTTCATTTCTCCTCAAGAAAAAATATTCCGGGGAACTTCTAAAAATTGATTCCGGAATTAGGATTAAGCAATTCAAATGTATAATAATCTTTTAAGATATCGGTATATAATAATCTCTTAAGGTTATTATATCACAAATAAAAAAAGAAAGCAATGATATTTCTTCATTATTAAGTGTCAAAAATTCTCTTTTTTCAAAGTATTCAACTCCACAAGCCATTGACAATCACAGTAAAATGTGTTATAATGAAGAAAAAACTCCGGTGATCAAATGAAACAAGGATGTCTTTATCAACCCCCATTCAGCGGTGACGTAACGTATATGTTCGGCACTGCAGGTTCTTCCTTTATGAATCACAAGCATTTGGAGGTTGAAGCACTATACTGCCTCGAAGGAAACGCTCACGTTGTAATGAATGGGCAGGAATGGAGAATGAAAAAAGGGGAGCTCCTTTTAGTTCTCCCCCTTGATGAGCATCTCATTGACAGCGAAGAAAACAACGATTTGCTTTATGTTGAATTAGGAGAAGTCTTCCTCGGTCAAAAATTCTCCTTTTTTCTTGAAAATGAAATATCCAAAAGAAAATACTATGTCGATAATGAAATGAGAGAGCTTTTGACGACCATCGGAGAAATGAGATTTCAGACTGAAGAGGAAAGCATATATTACGAATGGGACAAAAAAGCGATCCTCTATACCTTTGCCTCAAAGCTTGTCAGGATGCTTGAAGGTGTTGAAAAAAGACCGAAAAAGACTGAGGATAAAAAGAAGACCTCAATTAAACTGAACGAGCTCTTTACATATATAAATAATAACTACATGAACGAAATAACTTTACAAACGGCGGAAGAGCTTTTGAGATATGAACGGAAATACATCTGCCGAGTATTCAAAGAAGCGACGGGTCTGACTTTCCACAAGTATATAAATGCATGTCGAATCGACCGTGCCTGCAATCTGATAGATGCAGGTATATCATTTACAGACGTAAGAAACTCCGTAGGCCTTCCCGACGAAAGAACATTTATAAGAGTGTTTACATCATATAAGGATATGACACCAACAGAATATAAAAACAGAAAAAAGAAACAGAGCGACAAATAAAAGAAAACCCTCCCTTTCACACGATAAGGGAGGGTCTCAATTTTCTTCAATTATTATTCAATTACAGTTTTATTCAACAGATTCAACTGCCACAGGAGCTTTTTCTACGGTCACGAAGGAATATTCAGCATTTTCAACAACTACTTTGTAATACCCCTCGCTGTCGGGCTGAAGGACGCTGCTGCCTTCTGTAGTATGCTCCGTAACTATGGCATCGGAATCCGCAACCTTAAACTTGACCCAGGTCTGAGGGTTCTTTGCGCACGCAAAGTCTGTAATATTAACAAACATCATTGCGTTGCCTTCGCCTATTCTCTTTTCAAAATAACCGCAAAGAACAGAACTTTCTGTTTTATCTGCCATTTGAATATCCGTAAACATATCCTGGTCTATTACGTTATCGTCTTTCTTATAGAAATCTCCGAGCTCTCTGTTTTCATAGCCTATGATATTGGCATCGAGATTTTTGTATTTCATAAATACGGGTGAAAGCTGATTTATCTCCGCATTGACCTGCTGCACTTTATCATACTGCTCTGTTTTATTACCGTTTGCGTCGCAAATATTATTGTAGAACCAACCGGGATTCCAACAAGCCCAGTTAATAACGGTGTAACCGAAAGCAAGAGAGGTATTTACCTGCATACGAAGCTGTTCAATGGAAGTGAACACATTTTCGCGCTGATTGTTTGCCTGAGTAACCACCCAATAGTCCTTGTTGTTTGCTCTGCCTGCATCGGCAACGATCCTTAAGTTTTCAATCCACAGCTCAAATCCCGGAGTATCATCATAAGGATAATGGTCATAACTGATATAATCAAGGTCGAAATTATCAACGTAGTCCTGAACGTGCTCTTCGTATGTCAATGTTCCCAACTGTGTTTCATTTGCGTAATTGGGGAAAAGGTTATTGTATACCTGATATTCGGGATGCTTTTCCAAAAGCTTTGCGGAAAGCGCACCATGGAAATACATATCGTCGGAGTGTGGCTCGTCAACAAGCTCTATACCCCATATAGCTTCATGGTCAACAACGTTACCTGCAGCGGCAAAATCATCCACGGTAAATGAAGGACCCGAAACTGTAGTACCATAAGGACGGTCTCCGCCCTTCCACATGGGATAACCGAAGTTTCCACAGCTTACAAAAGCACCCACACCGTATTTTGCAAGGTTGTTCATGAACTCTTCGCTGTAACCTGCTGCCGCAACAAAGTCAATACCGCAGTCAGCCACGTCTTTTACATGAGCCTCATCCCAATAGTTTACACAATATGTACCTATAAGGATCTTAGAACGGTCGACCCTCGTACCCTGTCTTGTTTTATCCTCATAAAGATCTGCAATCCCCTCACGGAGAGCCACAAGCTTTTCATAGTTTGTGACCTGAGCACGTGAATCGCCTTCAAGGGCGTAATATGCCGCAAAAGCCGACTCGATATCCGCTTCCGTTTCAAAAGTCGCCTCACTTATGGCGTCTATCATTGAAACAACTGCCGCAGAATCCGTATTTCTGAAATTTTTCAAAACGGGAACCCCCTCTTCGGGAACAGTACCGCAAGCCGTCGTAAATGCAACGGATGTCAGAAGCACGTTTGCCAAAATTCTTTTAATGTTAACTTTCATACTCTTTACCTACCTTCATATCTATTGTTCATATAATACCACAAAAAGGAAGTATTGTCAAAGCTTTTTCAAAAAAGCAAACAATTGTCACCTATTTACAAAGGTCAAGAATTACTTCCCCTGCAATAAACAGCCCTGCCGCAGAAGGTATCCAAGCTACCGATGCGGGGGATTTTTTTCTCTGACCGACGGATTCAGGGTCCTCAAAAAGTGGGGTCAGGGGTTCTTCGGTACTGAAACAAACTTTAAGCTTTGCTATATTCCGTTTTTTCATTTCTCTGCGCATAACTCTTGCAAGAGGACAGCCCGAAGTCTCGTAAATATCGCAAATCTTAATTTTACTGCAGTCAAGCTTGTTGCCGAAGCCCATACTGCTGATTATTGGAATTCTCCTCTTTTCCGCCTCAACTATAAGGTCAACCTTTGCGGTCACGGTATCCACAGCATCTACAATATAATCTATATTATATTTAAACAGCTCATCTCTCGTTTCAGGCAAGTAAAACAGGTCAAGCGGAATCACATTGCAATCGGGGTTTATGGCTTTTATCCTTTCAGCCCAAAGCTCTGCCTTGGCTCTGCCCACGGACTCCCTCGTTGCGATTATCTGACGGTTTATATTTGAAACGGAAACGGTATCACGGTCAACAGCAATTACCGTCCCAACACCGCTTCGCGCAACCGCTTCGCAGACATAACCGCCCACACCGCCAAGCCCGACGATAGCAACAGTCTTGTTCTTTAAATTTTCAGCTCCTACAAGCGCCATTTCCGTACGCATGAGCCACTCTGACATAACAACAGCCCCTTTCTATAATCATTATAAATCAAATATTCACTATTTCTTTTAAATCAAACAATAACAAATTTTTATCCGCAAGAGCTTCTTCCATGATTTTCTCATCAAAACCCGACTCCGAAAACAGAGCATAGTAAAATTCTGAAGACTCCTTCAATACCGACAGTTTTGCTTTTGTATCAAGATATTCCGTATAATTAAATGGAGAGCCTTTGAATTTACATTCTCCCACCAAATATTTTTTCGAATCGGAGCTTATACAAAGCAAGTCTATCTCCGTTTCGGCAGATCTGAGACCTGAATCGTTTTTTGAATCTCTCACAGTTGTTTTTCCAAGCCAACGACCCATTTTTGAGTAGCGGAAAGGCAACTTATTTTTCCTTTGAAGCTTCTTGACGAACTCCTTGCAGATATCTTCAAAAGAGACAGAAGCAAATTCCTGAAGAGCGGGTTTTACCACATACTCATAAACGCCCTCAACGTCTCCGTCTTCAAGCTGAGAAAAATTTGTAAAACCGAAAGAATACCAGAATCTGAAAAAATTATCCGTCAGGCGGTACATTCCTCTGCTTGTGTTTGCTTTTTCTTTTGCCTGAGTATCAATTGAAAACTCTCTTTCTACAATGCCAAGCTCCATGAGATTTTTCAGATAAACACTTGTTTTGGATGTATCTTCCACAAGGGATTTCTGACTTATATCGTTAAGCTTTGTATTTCCCAGAGCCACAGCTTCTATTATAGAGTTGTATATAGGTGTTTCTCTCAGCTCTTGATGAAGAAGAAATTCAACTTCGCTGTACAGAACACAGCCCTTTGTTAAAATATTCCGTTTAATATTCGCCTCAACGGAAAGCTTGGGATTAAATTGACAAAGATAATGAGGTATTCCCCCAAGTATTGAATAAGCCAGGATTTTTTCTTTTTCGGAATATTCGGGGAAAAATTTAACAGCATCATAAAATCCCATTTCAGTCATCTTATAAATACCCGTGGCTCTTCCGTAAAGAGGATTCTTTTCCGCAAGAAGCTCTTTTTCAATAAAACTCATTGAACTGCCGCAAAGAATTATCATTACATTCATATCCTTAAGATAAGAATCCCAAAGATTCTGCAACACGGAAGGTATCTCGATGTTATTTCTGCACATATACGGAAATTCATCTATAACGATCAGCTTTTTCTTTTCCCCGAAAGGCAACTCGGAAATTGAGGAGAAGGCTTGTTCCCAGTCTTTGAATTCTGAAACATATTTACTTGCGGGAATATTTTCCTTTAAAATATGTGCAGAAAATTTTGAAAGCTGTACCTTATCCGTGCATTGGGTGCATGAATAAAAAACGTGAGGTTTTCCTTTACAGAACTCCTTCAAAGTCTCCGTTTTTCCAACACGCCTCCTGCCGTACAGGACTATTAGCTGTCCTTTTTCTTCATCATATTTTTCCTGTAAAAATTTAAGTTCATCTTCTCTTCCTATAAACATAACGAACCCCCTTTAATTTACCAAATCTAAATTTACTAAATCCTGATTTACTAATATTATACTCTGTTTTCAAAAAAAAATCAATAGAATTCGCAAATTGTAAAAATAAAGTTTCAAAGCTCTGTTGTATAAAACATACGTTTTCTGTTTTAAATAAATAAAAATTGCAGTTTCCCCCGATTTCTTAAGTTATTGTAAACTTTTGAGCCTGATACTTGCATTTTTTCGCAAAATGTGGTATACTGTCTGCAAGAGCGGATTCAAGTCCGCTCTTTAAAGATATATTTAAACAGATTTTCAGCGAAAACCGTTGGAAAACGAAAGGATAAATGATATGGCTTCCGTAGTTGAAACCGTTAAAGAGCTTGCACGTCCCATTACAGACGAACTTGGACTTGACCTTTGGGATGTTGAATTCAAAAAAGAGGGTTCAAGCTATTTTCTCAGAATTTATATAGACAGAGACGAAGGCGTTTCAATAAACGACTGTGAAAATGTTTCAAGAACGATCGACCCCATACTTGACGAGGTTGACCCCATTGAACAGAGCTACTGCCTTGAAGTCTGCTCCGCAGGCCTTGTAAGAGAGCTGAAAACCACGGCACATATCAATAAATTTATCGGAAGAACAGCCGAAATAGGCTTCTACAAAGTCCCCGAAGGACTCAAATCCAAAAAGACTGATGCAGAACTCGTATCAGCAGATGATGACAACATCACGATCAAAATCGGTGATGAAGAAAAAACATTTGAACGCAAAGCAATTTCTAAAATCAAAATAGATTTAGTTGACTGAATTACGGAGGAAACCAATGAACGCAGAATTTTACGATGCTCTTGAATTGCTGCAGCAAGAAAAAGGCATACCCAAAAGCTATATGTACGAAAAGATCAAGGCAGCAATCGCATCAACTATCAAAAGAGACAAACAGATTCCCACAGAAAATGTTGAAGTTACGTTCAACGAATTGAAGAAGACAGTAAGAGTTTACGTCAAGAAGACTGTTGTTGAAGATGTTTCAAATCCCTTCATCGAAATGTCTCTCGAAGAAGCTCAGGGAATTAAAAGCTCCTACCAGATAGGAGATATCGTTGAAATCGACTACAACCCTGCGGATGTTGGCAGAATCGCGGCAAAAGTAGGTAAAAACGTCATCATTCAGGCGATCAACGAAGCTGTAAACGGCTCTCTCATTCAGGAATTCGAAAGAATGAAGGGTACGGTTATCACAGGCACAGTCAACAGAATAGACGTACGAAACAAGAGCCTTTACCTTGACATCATGGGTTACGAATTGCCCCTGAACGAAAAAGACCTTATTCCCGGTGAATCCTTCAAGGACGGTGACAGAGTAAAGGTCTGCATTTCAGACGTAAGAAAGAATTCCAAGAGCCAGGAGATCGTTCTCTCCAGAACATGTGCAGCATTCCTTAAATGCCTTTTCGAGATCGAGGTTCCCGAGATCACAGACGGAGTTGTTGAGATCAAATCCATTTCAAGAGAAGCAGGCTCACGCTCCAAGGTATCAGTTTGGTCAAACGATAAAAACGTTGATCCCGTAGGCTCCTGCATCGGTGCAAAACAGGCCCGTATAAATGCTATTCTCGATAACCTCAACGGTGAAAGAATAGACCTTATAAAATACAGCGAAGATCCCGCTGAATACATCGTTTCAGCTCTTTCTCCCGCAGCAGTTAAAATGTTGGAGATCGACCCCGAAGCGAAGACCTGCAAGGTTTCCGTTCCTGTTGACCAGCTTTCCCTTGCAATCGGTAAAACAGGTCAGAACGTAAGACTTGCAGCAAGACTTACAGGCTTCAAGATCGATATCGTTGCTGAATAATGGGTAAGAACAGCGAAAGGTCAAAGGGCAGCTTTCTGAGGACCTGCACGGGATGCGGAGAGATCAGAAACAAGTTTGAAATGCTCAGAATAGTAAAACTTCCCGACGGAAAAGTTATTTTTGATAAAACAGGAAAACTTTCAGGCAGAGGCGCATATGTATGCAATGATGCAAAATGCATAGAAAAAGCCCTGAAAACGGGAAAACTCGCAAGAACACTTAAAACAAACGTACCCGAAGGAATTTTAAACGATCATGGCAAACAATAAATTCATTTCTCTGGTATCCATTGCCAGAAAAGCAGGAAAGCTTATCCTCGGATACGATAAAATAAAAGCTTCCGGCAAAAAATTCAAATTGATAATAATTTGTTCCGATGTTTCGGAACGTACTGCACGAAACGCCAAGCTTTACATAAGCGAAGACGGAAGAGCCGCAGAGCTTCAGCTCACAATGTTTGAGTTTGGAAAGCTCATCGGTGCTGAAAAAGTCGGTGTTGCGGCAGTTGACGACAACGGATTTGCAAAAGCGATACTTGAATCACTTGATGCAAAAGTCAATTAAAGAAAATCAGTGAATAACTGCACTATAAATTAAGCATTATATTAAAGGGGAATTTTGATGGGTTTACACGACAAGTACAGGCTTCATGAGATGAGCAAAGATTTCGACATTAACAGTGACGAAATTCTTGATCTTCTCAAAAAATATTTCGGTGAAGCAAAAACAAATCACATGACAGCTTTGAGCAAGGAAAATCTCGACGTACTTCTTGATACATTCATTCAGGAAAATGCGTCCGATGACGTTGCTTCATACTTTGCGGCAATGACAGGCGGCAAAAAAGAAAAGGCTAAGGCAGAAGAAAAGCCTGCAGAAGAGAAAAAAGAACAGGTAAAGAAGGCTGAGCCTAAGAAAACCGCACCCAAAAAGGATGCGCAGGCAAAGCCCGAAGCTAAAGAAACCAAGCCTGAGCCTAAAAAAGAAAAACCTGCGGAGGTTAAAAAAGAAAAAGCTCCCGCAGAGGTAAAGGCCGAACCTAAAAAGGGAAAGCCTGCTGCAGAAGCAAAACCCGAACAGAAGAAGGAAAGACCTGCCGCAGAGACTAAAAAGTCTCAGAAGCCCACTGAACAGAAGCCTAAGGCTCAGGAAGAAAAGAAGCCTGAACAGGAAAAGGCAAAACCCGTTCAGCAGCCCAAGCCTCAGCGCAAACCTGAGGATAAGAAAGATCTGTTTGAAAAGGTCAAGTCAGACATTTCTTCAGGCGACAAAAAACAGAAAGAAAACAAACCTGCTGCTAAACCTCAGCAGACAAATACCCGTATAAATATTAACGTAAACCACAACGACAGCGACTCCCCTGCTGTTACAGTTGCTGAACGTGATGACAAACCCTCTTCCGTTCCCGGCGGCAAGTTTACAAAAGTGGTAGACACAAGAACTCAGATAAACGTAAACCATTCCAAATATGATGAACGTCTTAACGATATTGCAGGAACTCAGGGTAACAGAGATTACGGCAAGAGCAAACAGAAGATCGTAAAGAAAAACAAGAAACAGGATCAGTTCAAATCCAAGAAAGAAGACGAACAGGCACGTCTCAAGAGAATTGAACAGTACGAAAAGGATAAAAAGAAGCACCTCAGCAACGTGGTTCTTCCCGAACAGATGTCCGTAAGCGAGCTTGCTGCAAGCCTCAGCGTTACAAACGCAGAAGTTGTTAAAAAGCTCATGTTCCTCGGAATTATGGCTTCCGCTTCTCAGATAATCGACTACGACACAGCGTCCCTCGTTGCGGAAGACTTCGGTGCGAAGGTTTCCAAGGAAGTTATCGTTACTATCGAAGACAAACTCATTGACGACTCCGAAGACAAAGAGGAAGATCTCATTGAAAGAAGCCCCGTAGTTGTAGTTATGGGTCACGTTGACCACGGTAAGACCTCTATTCTTGACGCAATCAGAAAATCAAACGTAGCCTCAGGCGAAGCAGGCGGTATCACACAGCATATCGGTGCTTACACAGTAATGGCAAATGACAAGAGAATCACATTCCTTGACACCCCCGGACACGCAGCATTCACATCAATGCGTATGCGTGGCGCACAGCTTACGGATATTGCAGTACTCGTTGTTGCGGGTGATGACGGTATCATGCCCCAGACAATAGAAGCTATCAACCATGCAAAGGCTGCAGATGTTCCCATTATCGTTGCCGTAAACAAAATGGATAAGCCCGAAGCAAACTTCGACAGAATCATGCAGACCTTGACAGAATACGAACTCGTTCCCGAAGAATGGGGCGGTGACACTATCTGTGTTCCCGTTTCCGCTCTTACAGGCATGAATATTGACAGACTCCTTGAAATGATCCTCCTCGTTGCGGAATTCAAAGAGCTTAAGGCAAACCCCAACAGAGACGCTAAAGGTGCTGTTATCGAAGCACGTCTCGACAAGGGCAGAGGCCCCGTTGCTACGGTTCTCGTTCAGAACGGTACTCTCCGTCAGGGCGACAGCATCGTTGCAGGCACAAGCTTCGGTCGTATCAGAGGCATGATGGATGACAAGGGCAGAAAGATCACAGAAGCTGACCCCTCCACCCCCGTTGAGATCATCGGTTTCTCCGAGGTTCCCTCCGCAGGAGATATTTTCCACGTAGTTCAGGATGAACGTATGGCAAAAGAGCTTGTTGAACAGAGAAAGCACGAACAGAAAGAAGAGCTTTACAAAAATAAATCTGCCGTTTCTCTTGATGACCTCTTCAACCAGATTCAGGAAGGTAACATGAAAGAACTGAACATCATCGTCAAAGCTGACGTTCAGGGTTCTGCGGAAGCAGTTAAAACTTCACTTGAAAAGCTTTCCAACGAAGAAGTCCGCGTAAAGGTCATCCACTCCGCAGTCGGCGCCGTAAACGAATCAGACGTAATGCTCGCTTCTGCCTCCAATGCTATTATCGTAGGCTTCAACGTACGTCCCGAGCCCAACGCAAAGAAAGCGGCTGAAAAGGATAAAGTTGATATCCGTCTTTACAGGATCATTTACGACTGTATCGAAGAGATCGAAACAGCTATGAAGGGCCTCCTTGCTCCAAAATTCAGAGAAGTCGTTCTCGGTAATGCGGAAGTACGCCAGACATTCAAGGTTTCAGGCGTTGGTACTATCGCAGGATGTTATGTCCGTGACGGTAAGATCACACGTGCAGCAGGCGTTCGTATCGTTCGTGACGGTATCGTAGTTTACGAAGGTAAGATCGACTCACTCAAGAGATTCAAGGATGATGCAAAAGAAGTTCTCGCCGGTTATGAATGCGGTCTCGGTATTGAAAAATACAACGACCTCAAAGAAGGCGACATCATCGAAGCATATACACAGGAAGAAATCGAAAGATAAACCATTCCGGATGGTAATTATTGCCGGCGCAGCTGAGTCTTGGCGACGGACAGCTGCGCCTTTCATTTTATCCGGCAACAAGTCGCACAGATACAATGGCAAATTATAAAAGAGACAGACGAAACGAAGAAATAAGAAGAGAGATCGCTGAAATACTCAAGGACATCAAGGACCCAAGAATTCCTCCCATGCCCTCGGTAAACTCCTGCGACGTAACAGGCGACCTTGAAGAAGCCCGTGTTTACGTCAGCTTCTTTACAAAATACGACGAAAAAGAAGTAAAACAGGGACTCAAAGCATCTGCAGGCTATGTAAGAAAACAGCTTGCGGAACGCCTTAACATGAGAAATTCCCCCAAGATATATTTCATTCTTGACCATTCTGTTGAAACAGGCGCACGCATAAATGAAATTCTCAAGGGACTTAGCAATAAAGATTCGGAGTAACTGCCGAATCTTTAAATCATTGAATCACGGTAAAATAAGATGTATACAGAAGAATTGATAAACAGTTTCAAAGAGATTTTTTCAAAAGACAATATCAGAATAATCGCCCACAGAAGCCCTGACGGAGACACTCTCGGCTCCTGCTTTGCGTTATGCAAAACATTAAAATTGCACGGAAAGAATGCGGAAGTCGTATGCTCCGACAGAGTTTCCCCACGTTTGACCGTTCTTACAGAAGGAAAGGCAGAGCTTGAGCCCACATTCACTCCCGACTGCACAGTAACGGTAGACGTTGCTACGGCAGACCTTTTGGGCAAAAAATATATGGATATGGCAGATACGGTAGATTATGCCATAGACCACCACTATACACACAAGCCCTTCGCAAAGAAAGTAATTCTTGACGGAAAATGTTCTTCCGCAGGTGAATTTCTGTTCAACCTTCTTGAACAGGCTGAAATCCAAATAAATAAAGAGATAGCAAAGCTTCTCTATGCGGCAATAGTCACCGATACAGGCTGTTTCAAATTTTCAAACGCAACACCCGAAACTCATATTTCCGCGGCAAAGCTTCTCAGATACGGTATAGAAACGGAAAGCCTTACAAAAGTCCTTCTGGATGAAGCATCCATTGAATATATCCGATTTGAATGTGACGTTATCAACAACATGAGAATATACGACGGAAAGATAGTCTTCCTTCCCATAACAAAAGAGATGATGGAAAGAAACAACATCAAAGAGGGAGAGACCGACGGACTTGCATTCCTCTTAAGAAGAATACAAGGTGCGGAAGTCGGTGCGACATTAAGGGAAACAGATGAAAAAATAAGAATTTCCCTCAGATCCTTCGGAAACACCAACGTTGCGGAGATAGCCGCAAGGTTTGACGGTGGAGGTCACGTTAAAGCCGCAGGCTGCGGTATAAACGGTGATATTGAATTTGCGGAAAAAGCCCTTCTTGAAGAGATCAGAAATAAGATCAACGGAGAATCCTTATGATAATACCTGTTTATAAGCCTGCAGGCATGACGTCCCACGACGTTACAGCAAAACTTAAAAGAGCATTTCCCGTAAAACCGAAAATAGGTCATACGGGAACTCTTGACCCCATGTGTACAGGGGTTCTTGTCGTTTTAACAGGCAACGACACAAAGCTTTCGGACATTCTGCCCTCGGACAAAGCCTACAGAGCAGTAATGAAAATAGGATATTCCACCGACACACAGGATGTAACAGGTGAAACCATGGAAAGCTCCGATATCCGTCCGACCTACGAAGAGGTCAAAGCAGCAGCAGAAAGCTTTGTCGGAGCTTACGACCAGACACCGCCAATGTACAGTGCCGTAAAGAAAAACGGTGTACCTCTTTACAAATTGGCTCGAAAAGGCAAGACAGTGGAGGTCGAATCAAGAAAAATTACAATACACGGCATAACAAACACGGAAATGCTCTCCCCTGACGAATTTGCATTTGACGTAAAATGTTCGGGAGGCACTTATATAAGAACCTTGTGCGAAGACATCGGCAAAAAAATGGGTGTTCCATGCTGTATGAAAGCCCTTGAAAGAACCGTTGCAAACGGATTTTCAATAAAACAGGCAATTCCTCTTGACAAAGCCATGGAGCTTGCATCGGAAATGACCCTTGAACAGTATGCAATTCCTTACGAAGAAGTCTTCAAAGACCTTCCTTCCGTAATTATCCCCGATAATGGGCTGAACTACTATATAAACGGTGGAAGATTGAGCATAAGCAGATGTAAAGCAGAAAACACAGATTCCGAAACCTACAGAGCCTTTGACAGCTCAATGAATTTTCTCGGACTTGCGGGAATAATAAACGGAGAATTTTTCGGCAAATGGAAAATACAGTAAACAGCTTGAACACAAAAAAAGTTATAGCCGTAGGGAATTTTGACGGAGTACATTTGGGACATGCCAAGGTTCTTGCTACTGCGGCAAAAACAGCCTCAGAAAGAGGAATATCATCTGCGGCGCTGACCTTTCTCCCCTACCCAAAGGACTTCTTTTTCGGAGAAGGTACCGTAAAACGCCTGACAGACGATAAAACAAAAACCGAATTGATACTTGAAAAAGGGATCAATGAACACGTTACGGAAGAATTCAACGGAAAAATTGCAAACATGGACGCAGACGAATTCACCGTATTCATAAAAAACAAATACAACTGTGCCGTCATAGTCTGCGGTTCAGATTTCAGATTCGGAAAAAAAGCCGCTTACGGAACGGAAGACCTGAAAAAAGCCTGTGAAAAACACGGCATGGAAGCTGTAATATGCGTATACGAGGAAGGCTTCAGCTCCACAAGAGTCCGTGAGCTTCTCCTTGAAGGAAAAGTCAGAGAAGCGGCTCAGATATTGGGCAGACCCTTTGAAATTCACGGAAAAGTCCTTCACGGCAGACATATCGGCACGGAGATCGGCTACCCCACCGTAAACCTGACTTCGGAAAAAAGCATGATATTGCCCCGATTCGGAGTATATCAGACAAAAGTAAGCTGTGACGGAGAGGTTTTTACAGGAATTACAAATGTTGGAATTGCCCCCACGGTATCGGAAACAGCCAATATAAGAACAGAAACCTTTCTTCTCAACACAAGCAGGGACCTGTATGGGAAAACGATAAAGGTTGAGTTCATCAAATTCATAAGACCCGAAAAGAAATTCACATCATTGGAAGAGCTGAAAAAACAGATAAAAATTGACCTGGAACAAATAGACAAATAGTTTTTTTGGCTTAATTGTACAAAATAATCGGTTGAAAAGAGACATTTTTTTAAATTTTAACGAAAGCCCATTGCAACTTGTACAAAAATATGATAAAATAATTGTGATATCTGACGAAAACAAACAGGAATCAGTTAAAACCAAAAGTTGCGAGAGGAGCAATATAAAAAAATGTCCAGCAGAATATTTCAAAGTGTCATTCAGCAAATAAAAGGAAATACCGATAAAATAATAGGTGTTGTGGATGAAATGTCAAACGTCATCGCATGTAATGACCTCAGCCTTATAGGTCATTCCCTTGGGCTGAACATAAACGAAGCCATGTCAATGACAGACGTTGCCGCCATAAACGGCTTTACATACCATGTTATCGGTTCAAGAGTAAAGATCGAATACGCAGTCTTTGTCAAAGGAACAGATGCAATGGCAGAATCCCTTGCAGACATTCTCGCAATCACATTGGGTTCCATAAAAGAAATGAATGACGAGAAAAACGATAAGACTAACTTCGTTAAAAACGTAATGCTTGAAAATATTCTTCCGGGGGATATTTATGCAAAATGCAGAGAGATACACTTTACTGCAGAAGCCCCCAGAGTTGTTGTCCTTATCCGCCTCCTCGACAGAACCGAAATTTTCGCATATGATATCATTCAGAGTCTTTTCCCCGAAAAGAACAGAGACTTTGTAATCAATGTGGGAGATAACGATATTGCTCTCGTAAAAGAAGTCAGACCGTCCATTGAAATAAAAGACCTTGAAAAGCTTGCACGCTCAATCGTTGATACACTTAACAGTGAATTCTACACCCGTGCAGTCATCGGTATCGGTACTATAGTAACCTCAATAAAGGAGGTTCCCCGTTCCTTCAAGGAAGCACAGGTGGCTATCGAAGTAGGTAAGATATTCGACGTTGAAAAGGTTATAATGTCCTACTCAAACCTCGGTATAGGCAGACTTATCTACTACTTACCTACAACACTCTGCAATATGTTCCTTTCGGAGGTCTTCAAAAAAGGCTCGGTAGAGCATCTTGACCACGAAACATTATTCACAATACAGAAATTCTTTGAAAACAACCTGAATATTTCGGAAACATCAAGAAAACTGTTCGTACACAGAAACACGTTGGTATATCGTCTTGAAAAGATCAGAAGACTTACGGGTCTCGACCTTAAGCAGTTTGACGATGCCATAGTATTTAAAGTAGCCCTTATGGTAAGAAAATATCTCGCATCAAATCCCACAAAATTCTAAATCACATTCATTAACCTGATCCGAGTAAACAATATCATGCACGGAGATTAACAAATGATTCTATTAAAAAATGTAACCAAAGTCTATAAAAACGGAACGAAAGCTTTGGATAATGTAAATATAAGAATAAACGACGGAGAATTCGTCTTTATAACAGGTCACTCAGGTGCGGGAAAAAGTACGATGATACATCTTCTTACCTGCGAAGATACCCCAACGGAAGGAAAGCTCATAGTAAACGGTGTTGAACCGAAAAAGCTTTCAAGAAGACAGATCCCCAAATACAGAAGAGGTATCGGCGTCGTTTTCCAGGACTTCCGTCTTATCCCCACAATGACAGTCTATGACAATATTGCATTTGCAATGCGAGTTGTAGGTAAAGGCGGCAAGGAAGTCAAGCGCAGAGTTACAAGTGCGCTTGAGCTTGTGGGGCTTTCACACAAAGCAAAGGAATACCCCGAGCATCTTTCGGGCGGCGAACAACAAAGAGTTGCCCTTGCAAGAGCAATAATAAACAGCCCCCAACTGATAATAGCGGACGAGCCCACGGGTAATGTAGACCCGCAGATGTCAATAGAGATCATGAAACTGCTCAACACCATCAATAAAAACGGTATTTCAGTTGTTGTCGTGACCCACGAACAGGCACTCGTTGAAGCTTTCAACAAAAGAGAGATCCGCATAGAGGGCGGTAAGGTCTCTTTTGATACAGCAAAACAGCTCTCTGCCGAAGAAGTGGAACAGCCGAAAAGAAGGAGGTCTCAGGCTAATGTTTGACAGTATCTTTTTCCTGATAAAGACCGCTTTAAAAAACGTCTTTAAAAATTGGCTTTTAACGATTGCTTCGGTATCAATTTTAGCGGTATGTCTCGTTGTTCTCGGAAGCGTAATGCTTATAGTAAGCAACATAAACATCTTTATTGATGATATAGGCGATGAAAGTCAGATAGCCCTCTATATCGAAGAAGACTTATCCGTTGAGGATATAACGAGGATAAACGAAGAACTTCACAAAATTCCCAATATCGGAAACATCAACTACAAATCAAACTCAATGATCCTTGAAGAGTATAAAGAATCTCTCGGTGAAGACGCAGTTCTTTTTGAAGACCTCGAAGCAGACACATTCAGAAATTCATTCATCTTTAATATCAAAGACCTTGAAAAATTTGACCAGACAATTTACGAGGTTGAAAAAATTGAAGGTATTGCAACGATCAAAGAGCGCAGAGACGTAATAGAAAAGATAATCAACATTCAGGAAGTTTTAATGTTCCTTTCTTTCTGCATAGTACTTCTTTTCGTTGTAATTTCAATGGTAATAATCACAAACACAGTAAAGATCTCCGTTTACGCAAAAAAAGAAGAGATCTGGCTGATGAAATACGTTGGTGCAACAGACGCATTTATCGAAGCCCCGTATTTTATGGAAGGAATAATAATAGGATTGACAGCAGGAGTTATTGCAATAATATCACAGATATATGTATACAATAATGTTCTGTCCCCCATTCTTTCAGATCTGGGCTTTGCAAACCCACTGAATATCAATTCCGTAATGACTTTGATAGTTATCGGATTCCTTGCGGTGGGAGCGATCATCGGAACAATAGGCTCTGCATATCCCGTAAAGAAATATTTAAACGTCTGATAAATTAAAACGTACATACAAGCTTTATTCCGCCGCATTCGTGGCGGTACAAATTGCGCTGACAGCGGCAGAACGGAGATTAGCAAATGAAGAAAAAAGGTGTAAGGATCGGTACCGTATTTTTCCTGATAATAGCCACAATGATGACTACTGCAATAGGAACTTACTACTATGTAAGCCAGGTAATAAACGATATCGGTCGAAACCAGCAAATGTACCAGAAATTAGACCTTATAAACTCTGTAATTTCAAGAAACTATGTTTTGTCAATAAACCTCGTTGACGGATACGACGATATAATCAACGGTATTTCATCGGGTTATATTTCAGGCTTGGGCGACGAATATTCTTATTATCTTGATGAGAAAAATTTCAAAGCTCCTTCCTCAATAACGGTAGGTTCATATGTAGATATCGGTATCCTTTATTCCTTCGACCCAACAACGGGCGGTATAAAGGTAGACCACCCCAAAGCAGGCTCTCCAGCTGAACTTGCAGGAATCGAAAAAGGAGATATAGTCTTAAGCATCAACGGAACGAATGTAACGGAAGACGGCTACAGAAGAGCAGCCGCAAAGCTTTCGGGAGAACCCGGCTCAACAGTTACTCTTTCCGTGCTTAAAGCAAAGACCTCTGAGCTTGTTTCCTTTGAAATCACAAGAGTAGAATACGTACCCCAGACCGTTACACACAGAATCATCGAAAACGGTATAGGATATATAAACATAAACGAATTTGATAAAACAACGCTTTCCTCTTTCAATGCCGCTGTAAATCAGCTCACGGAAAAAGGTGCAAAAGGTATCGTAATTGACGTAAGAAACAACAGTATCGGAGATTTCGCTTCCGTCGTTGATGTTCTTGACAGAATAATGCCTTCGGGAATAATCGTTTCCGTAAGAGAACAGGGCTCGGATACTCCCACAAGATATTTCTCAGACGACACAAATCTTATGCTCCCCCTTACTGTGATTCAGAACGGAAACACGGCAGGCGTTGCGGAAGTTTTCTCCGCAGCATTGCGAGATACCGAAAAAGCCGTCGTTGTCGGCTCAGTTTCCAAAGGTGTTGGAGTTGGTCAGAGAGATATTCCCCTTTCCGACGGAACATCAATCAGAATTTCAGCATATGAATATGTTACCCCTGCAGGTGAACGATTCCACGGTGTAGGAATATCTCCAAACATTCTTGTACAGCTGGATGCAGAAAAGGAAGAACTTCTCCCCAACCTTCCGGAAGAGGACGACGTTCAGCTCCAGATGGGCGTTGATCAGCTCAAATCAATGCTTGGTATCAGCGATTGATAAAATAAAACCCGAAAGGACAGGTCCTTAATTTGAAAAAAAGATTACCAACGATCCTCATTACAGCACTTGTAACTGTTTTGATATGCTCATTATTTTCCCACTTCTCAGGTCCGAAAGGAATAGCAGGACTTTCAGCGGAAGATTCCGCATTTCTGGAAAAATTCCATAAATTGAAGGAATATATAGACCGATACGCAATTTATGATTTTGACGAAAAATTCGCTAAGAATGCGGCACATCTCTACTACATGACAGGAATTAAAGATGACGCATACGCATATTATTTCACGAAAGAAGAGCTTCAGGATTACAATACCGAAACTCAGGGCTCTTTCGTGGGAATCGGAATAAACGTAATGACTCAGACAACAGTTCTTGAAAACGGCTTGTATATTTACCGCGTTGTGGGTGGCTCACCCGCAGAATCTGCAGGTCTCATGACAGGTGACGTTATAGTGGAAGCTGACGGAGTTTCATTCATAAACTACCCTTACGATGATGCCGTTGATGTTCTTCTTGACGAAGAAGGAACCACAGCAGAGCTTGTGGTTGAAAGAAACGGAGAAAGAAGATCCTTCAGCGTAACAAGAAAAACCTTTGAACAAAGAAACGTAGAATACAATATATATGATAACCTCGGCTATATCAGGGTCTATCAGTTTGCGGAAAATGCAGACGAGCAGTTTTTGGAAGCTTTGAATATCTTACTTGCAAAGAATGTTGACGGCATTATTTTTGATGTAAGAAACAATCCGGGCGGTGAACTGAATACAGTTTGCAACATGATAGATATGCTTATCCCCGGCGGTGAAGAAATAATCGTAATAGAATATAAAGACGAGGAAGAAATAATCTACTCCACAAACACAAGACTTGCAGATATGCCTTTCGTTGTGCTTATGAATAACAGCTCCGCCAGCGGAAGTGAGCTTTTCTCCTCTTCTCTCAGAGATATTCTCGGAACAAAGCTTATAGGCGAAAATTCTTTCGGTAAGGGTGTTGGTCAGACGACTTTCCCCTTAAACGACGGTTCAGGTGTCAAGATAACAACTTTCAAATATTTAACAAAAAGCAGAGTTGACTACAATAACACAGGTCTTAAACCCGATTATGAAGTAGATCTTGATTCAAAATGGGATCTGGAATTCTATACAATGACTTTTGAAGATGATATTCAGCTCCAGAAGGCAATTTCAGTTCTCACACAGGAAATAGGTTAAAAAATTATATTGATTAAGGAGATATATACAAATGAGTGCAAAGATAGTATTGACTGTTGAAGGTCTTAAAAAACTTGAAGACGAGCTTCGTTACCTTAAAACAGAAAAAAGAAATGAAATAGCAGAAAAAATCAAGGAAGCAAGAGATTTCGGTGACTTATCCGAAAACAGCGAATATGACGCAGCCCAGAACGAGCTTGCAATTTCCGAAGCAAGAATCAGAGATATCGAAGAACAGCTCAAAAACGTAACTGTTATCGACGCAAACGAGCTTACAACAGACCATATAGGCGTTGGTACTGCAGTTCTTCTTCTCGACTGCGAATTCCCCGAAGATGAACCCATTAAATATACAATCGTAAGCCGTACGGAATCCAACCCTTCCGAATATAAAATTTCTGACCAGAGCCCCATGGGTATGGCTCTTATCGGAAAGAAAAAGGGCGATGTTGTAACTGTAAATGCTCCCGGCGGAGATTTCGACTATAAAGTTCTCGACATCGAACTTGCATAATTAAAAATAAGGAGACAGAAAACAATGGCAGATGAAAATGTAGTAATTGCAGCTGAAGGTGAATCCACGGAAGTAAATCTCAGCGAACAGATGAAGATCCGCCGCGAAAAGCTTTCAGTAGCTAAAAACGAAGGCAAAAACCCATACGAAATTACTTCCTTTGATGTTACTTCTTACAGCGAAGATATCAGAAATAATTTTGAAGAGCTTGAAGGCTCCGAGGTCAGCATTGCAGGCCGTATGATGAGCAGAAGAGATATGGGTAAAGCAAACTTTATCGACATCGCAGACTGCAAAGGCAGAATTCAGGTATACATCAGAAAAGACGACGTGGGCGACGACGTTTTTGCATACTATAAAACATGGGATATCGGTGATATCGTAGGTCTTACAGGTAAGGTTTTCAGAACACGCAGAGGCGAGATCTCCGTTCACACAACTTCTATCAAACTTCTCTCCAAATCCCTTATTCCCCTCCCCGAAAAATTCCACGGTCTCAAAGATACAGACCTCAGATACCGTCAGAGATACGTTGACCTTATCATGAACCCCGAAGTAAAGAAAAACTTCGTCATCCGTGCTCAGTTTATCAAGTTCATGAGAAAATATCTTGACGATATGAATTATATCGAAGTTGAAACACCCGTACTTAACACCATCGCAGGCGGTGCAACAGCCCGTCCCTTCATTACTCACCACAACACACTTGACCTTAATATGTATATGCGTATTGCAACAGAGCTTCCCTTGAAGCGTCTTATTGTTGGCGGTATGGACAGAGTATACGAGATCGGCAGAATCTTCAGAAATGAAGGTATGGACCCAAAACACAACCCGGAATTCACATCAATTGAGCTTTATCAGGCTTATGCAGATTTCCATGATATGATGGATATTGCAGAAGGTATCATCTCAGGTGCAGCAAAAGAGATCCACGGCACCTATGAAGTTGAGTGGATGGGCGAAAAGATAGACCTCACACCCGGTTGGAGAAGACTTACCATGGTTGATGCCGTTAAGGAATACGTAGGTATCGACTTCGGTGCTATCACAGACGATGCTGAAGCAGTTGAAGCAGCAAAGAATATCGGTGTTGAGCTTGCTGAAACAGCAGATAAAACATGGGGTAACGCACTTTATGCATGCTTCGACCAGAGAGTTGAAGAAAAGCTTATTCAGCCTACTTTTATCACAATGTACCCTGTTGAGGTTTCTCCCCTTACAAAGGCAAGTCCCGCAGATCCCAGACTTACAGAGCGTTTTGAGCTCTTCGTTTGCCATAGCGAGCTTGCAAATGCTTATTCCGAGCTTAACGACCCCATCGTTCAGCGTGAACGTTTCATGAAACAGCTTGAACTTCGCGACAGAGGTGACGATGAAGCAGAAATGCTTGACGAAGATTTCCTCACAGCTATGGAATACGGTATGCCCCCCACAGGCGGTATGGGTATCGGTGTTGACCGTGTTGTAATGATGCTTACAAACAACGACACTATCAGAGAAGTTCTTCTCTTCCCCACAATGAAACCCCTTGACAAATAAAAAAATACTGATATTTAATATATCACACCGAGGCGGAGCTTTCGACGGAAACGGGATAAAATTATCCTCTTCGGTCGGAGGCTCCTTCGGTAAAATATAAATAGATTTTAATCTTATTGAAATAGCCCTCAGGGCAGAATGGAGATTTATTATGGCACAATGGAAAGAAAGAGAAGCTGACAGATATCCCCACGACAAATGGTATGAAAATATTTGGTATCACCATAAATTTCACATTATTTTCGGTGTAATGCTTATTGTATTTATTGCAGTTCTGTTCTTTTCCACAAGAATGAACGATCCCACGGATATGTATATTCTTTACATAACAGATTCTCCCGAAGTATACACCGAAAAAACAGATACCCTTAAGGAAGTTCTCACAAAATACGCAGAAGACAAGAACGGTGACGGTGAAGTTACCCTGTTCATAGAAAACCTGTATATCGGTGAAGAATTCGATACGGCTAATACCTTCAAAAACAAAGAAAAAATAATGACAGCTCTCCGTTCGGGAAACAGTATGTTCGTAATTGCAGACGGTGTCGGTGCGCAGTATCTTGAAGCAGCAGACGTTTGCGCTGACCTTACCGAAGTGCTTCCCGAGACTTATACGGAAAACCTTGACATGAACGGTAAAATGTGGAATTGGGCAGATACCGATTTCAGAATGAAAAACAACGTGTTCTATGAAATGTTTGACGATACGACCCTCTACTTCGGCATAAGACAGTTTGAAGGAACGGTTGCAGAGCTTACAGACAGCGCAAAAAACAACTATGAAATGGCTGAAAAACTTTTAACAGCCATTGCAACAAATACTAAATCTGAATAATATCGGACTTTAAGGAGAAAATATATACATCTGTTTATAATTAAAAAACGAGCATTATAGGGATGTGTATAGAATTGAGTAAACTCCAATCAATTATTTTGGCAGGAGGTTCGGGGACCCGTCTCAGACCTTTGACTTGTGATATACCGAAGCCTCTTGCACCGATATGCGGAAGTCCTTGCATATATTATATTTTAAACCTGCTCAAAAATCACGGAATTGATGATACCTGTATTACCCTGAATTACAAGGGGGAAAGTATCCGCCAAGCAACGGAACAAGTACAGGAAATGAATATCAGATGTGTAACAGAAGAAAAGCCCCTGGGAACAGCGGGCTCAGCCGCAAATTGCAAAAAATTTATTGACAATGATTTTTTAGTAATATGCGGTGACTGTATCTGTGATTTTGACCTTACTGCGGCAGCTGAATTCCACCGTACACACGGAGATATCGCCACGGTAATTCTGACAAAAGTAAAAAACCCTTTGGAATACGGAGTCGTCGTAACAGACGAAAAGGGATGTATCTCTCGTTTTATTGAAAAACCATCATGGGCAAGAGCCTACAGCGATACTGTAAACACGGGAATATACATTTTTTCCAAAGAAATATTCGACCACATCCCCGAAAATACAGAATGTGATTTTGCAAAGGATGTGTTCCCCTCTCTTATTGAAAAAGGGATAAAGATCCACGCCTACACGGCAGAGGGATATTGGTGCGACATAGGAAATATTGCCGCATACACAAAATGCAACAGAGATATTCTTGAAGGAAAGCTTGACTTTCAGCCGACAATATCCGTTCTTGCAAATAAAATAAATCATGCAGACAAAGTCCCAAACAGTCCCCCGAATATCTTTATCGGAAACAACGTCTCCGCAGAAAATGCGGATATCGGTAAATATTCAGTAATCGGAAACAACTGTGTCCTCGGGAAAAACACAAAAGTAGAAAACAGCATACTCCTTGACGGAGTTACTATGGAAGAAGGTTCTTCCGTCCACGGCTGTGTCGTTTGCGAGGGTGCAACACTCAAAAGAAACGTTGCAGTCGGTGAGCAAAGTGTTGTGGGTGCAGACTCCGAAATAGGGAATCACACGGTAATAGGCGCAGGAACAAAGATCTATCCGAAAAAGATAATCCCCGATGAGTCTTTCGTAAAAAACGATGTTATAGACGACTTTGAGACCTTCGATTTTGAAAACGGAAAGATCAGACTAAACAGCAAAAACGGAATGACGACCTCGTTATTGGTAAAAATAGGCGAGACCTTTGCCACAGTAGCGGGAACAGACATTGCTTTCGGTGTTGATGCTTCGCGAAACACCAAAGAGCTTCTGGGCTTTGCTTTTGCCCTGTGCAGCGGAATAATCTCCGTTTCCCCCAACACCTTCGACCTCGGTGAATGTGACATAAACATCTTCTCATATGCCATACGTGAACACGGTTTTTCGGGAGGGATTTTTCTAAGCTCGGACTCCGACACTCTGGAAATAACTCTTCTGGAAAAAGACGGTCTGCCCTTCGGCAGAGAAAAAGAAAGAAAATTTGAATCGGAGCTTGACTCCGCTAAAATAAAAATATCCCCTACGGGAGAACTCAGAACCTTCAAGGGTTTTGAAAAAATATACGAAAAAAAATTCAGCAAAAAAATAAACACAACAAAACCCCTTTTGGCTTTTCTTTCTGCCCCGAAATTCATTACGGAAAAATTCAGAACAGAACCGCCGAAGGATAAAAGCGAATATATTTATATTATGCCCCAACGGCTTGTGGTCCAGACGTCAGAGCATGAAGCCTACAACGATGACATGATAAAATGTGTCACTGCATTTTGTTGCGGAATGATTGAAGGAGAAGTTTTCATTCCGTACGATTTTCCTGTGACCGTGGATTCCGTTGCGAAAAAATACGGATTTAAATGCTCAAGACTTACTTTTGAGGACAGGGAAAGGGAAAAGCTTTGCCCCATGACAGACATCTATTACAGGGCTCTTTATCTCTTGCTGTATATGACTCAGAATGAAGTTACATTTTCCGATATTGCAAAAAAACTTCCTTTTTTTACTTCACGTCGCAGGGAGATAGAAGTTTCGGCAAACAAAGCAGCCATTATGCACACTCTTTCCGAAGGAAAAGGAAGAGAGCTTGTGGAAGGCGTAAAGATACGGGAAAACAGAGGTACGGTGCTGATAATTCCCAAAAAAACGAAAAACGCTTTCAGTATCTGCGCAGAATCCGCAGATTCCGAAACAGCGGCAGAATTATGTGATTTCTACGCAAAAAAGCTAAAAAAATGACATTATGTGTTCCGACGGATTCGGAGCACTCATACATAAAAATAAAACAGACCAAGGAGGTCATGCATTTGAAAAAAATAGAAAAAATAAGAATAATCCCCTTAGGCGGACTTAATGAGATAGGTAAAAATCTCACACTCGTAGAATGCGGTAAGGATATCATAGCACTTGACTGCGGTATGTCATTCCCCGATGACGATATGCCGGGTGTCGACTATGTTATACCCGATATGCAGTATATCATCAAAAATAAAGACAGATTCAGAGCTATATTCATAACACACGGTCATGAAGACCATATAGGTGCTATTCCCTATCTTCTCAAAAACGTGAATGTGCCCATTTACGGTACAAAAATGACATTGGGAATCATTTACAACAAGCTCAAGGAATTCCATTTGGAAAATACAGCAGAGCTTATAGAAGTACCCGCAGGGGCAACTGTAAGCCTTGACTGCCTCGACGTAGAATTCATTCATGTAAACCACTCCATCGCAGATGCAGTAGCGCTTGCATTGCATACACCCAAAGGCATAATCCTCGATATGGGCGACTTCAAAATAGACTCAACTCCCATTCAGGGCGAAATGATAGACCTCGCAAGACTTGGAGAATTGGGCAAAGAAGGTATCACATGCCTGCTCATGGAATCCACAAACGTGGAAAGACCCGGTTACGCGATGAGCGAAGAAAAGGTTCACTACTCCCTTGAAAATATTTTCAGAAAAGCCGCTGAACAGAGAATAATCGTTGCGACATTCGCATCCAACGTACACCGAGTTCAGTCGATCATCGACACCGCAAGTAAATTCGGCAGAAAGGTTGCCGTAAGCGGCAGAAGCATGATAACTGTTCTTGAAGTTGCAAGTCAGTTGGGATACATGAATATCCCCGAAAACGTACTCATCGACATTGACATGGTAAACGTGCTCCCCCCCGAAAAAGTAGTTATCATAACAACGGGAAGTCAGGGCGAACCCATGTCCGCACTCTACAGAATGGCATACTCAGACCACAAGGTAGTTGAAATAAACAACCATGACCTTGTTATAATCTCCGCAACGGCAATTCCCGGTAACGAAAAAATGGTAAACAAAGTAGTTAACGAGCTTTTCCGTTCAGGTGCTGAGGTCGTATACGATTCAATTTCCGAGGTCCACGTTTCAGGTCACGCTTGTCAGGAGGAATTGAAGCAGATATTTGCTCTCACAAAGCCCAAGTACTTCATACCCATTCACGGTGAATACCGTCACCTGAAAAAACACGCAAGACTTGCTCAATCCATGGGTATTCCCGAAAACAACATTATCGTCGGTGACATCGGCAATATAATCGAGATCTCAGACGAAAAAATAGAAGTCGTAGGCACTGTTCCCTCAGGCAGAGTTCTTGTTGACGGTCTCGGTGTGGGTGACGTAGGTAATATCGTACTCAGAGACAGAATGCACCTTTCCCAGGACGGTCTCATTATTGCGATTGCAATAGTTGACGATGAAACAAGATTCCTTACCACAGAACCCGAAATCATTTCAAGAGGCTTTGTATATACAAAAGAAAACGAAGAGCTTTATGAAACTCTGAAAAAGATAACGGAAGAGACTGTAATAAAAGAAGCAACACGCACTCATTCCGCAGATTGGGAATACGGTGCAAAACTTGCTCTTAAAGATGCTCTTACAAAATACGTTTACGAACAGACTAAACGCAAACCGATGATACTTCCCGTGGTAAAGACCATATACTGATAGGGAAGAAAGGATGGAATTACCATGATAAACTCCATAAACGAAGCTGAAAACAAAAACATAACCGTCATCGGTTTTGGCGTAAGCCACCGCCCCCTCGTAAAGCTCCTTTTGGAAAAAGGCGCAAAAATAACAGTACGAGATAAAAAATCAGTTGAGGAATTAGGCGAAGAAGCCATTGCGCTTTCCGATAAAGTAAAATTTATCACAGGTGAAAAATATCTTGAAAATATTGACGGTGAAATAATTTTCAAAACACCCGGAATGAGAAACGACAAACCCGAATTTCTCGAAGCTGTAAAAAACGGATGTGAGCTTATATCCGAAATGGAGCTGTTTTTCAGGCTTTGCCCCTGCAAGATAATTGCAGTAACGGGAAGCGAAGGCAAAACAACCACAACAACGCTCATATATAACTTCCTCAAGGCTCAGGGCTATACCTGCCATTTGGGCGGAAATATCGGAAAACCCCTCCTCCCCGACATTGAAAAGATAAAGGAATCAGACTTTGCCGTAGTTGAGCTTTCCTCTTTCCAGCTGAACGATATGACTCAAAGCGGAAATATTTCCATTGTTACAAACATCACACCAAATCACTTGGATTGGCACACTTCAATGGATGAATATATCGACGCAAAAAAGAATATTTTCAGGCATCAGGACGGAAACGGAGTTCTTGTCGTCAACAAGGACGATTCCCTTTCCCTTGCCTGCGCAAATGAAGCAAAGGGCGAAGTTAGATATTTCTCATTTAAAGGCGAAACAGAAAACGGTGTATATCTTGCCGAAAACGGTGATATTGTTTCCACGTTGGGCGGTAGTAAAAACGTCATAATGAACAGAAACGATATAAAACTCCCCGGTGACCACAACGTACAGAACTATATGACAGCAGCCGCTGCCGTATACGGTCTCGTTGAAAATGAAACTATCAAAAAAATAGCAAAAGAATTCGGTGGCGTTGAACACAGAATGGAATTCGTAAGAGAATTCAACGGTGTACGCTACTATAACGACAGTATCGCAACCACCCCCACAAGAACAATCGCAGGTCTGAAGGCACAGACGCAGAAAATAATTATAATTGCGGGCGGATATGACAAAAATCTAGACTACTCCCCCCTCGCTCCATATCTTGCAAAGCACGTCAAGCACATGGTTCTTTGCGGAGCTACAAAAAACAAGATAAAGAACGCTTTACTTGAATGTAAGGATTACGACCCCAAAGAACTTACAATAGAAGAGACCGATGATTTCAGATCGGCAATATATGCGGCAAGAAACGCAGCAAAAGAGGGAGATATAGTATACTTCTCCCCCGCAAGTGCAAGCTTTGATATGTTCCCCAATTTTGAAGTCAAAGGCAGATTCTACAAAGATACAGTTAATAATTTTAAAAAGGAGGAGCATGAAACTGTAATCAGAATAAAGCTTTAGCTTTTCAGGTTTCATGCCAAATTCAAATTAAAAATGGGACCCTATCCCATTTTTGTTTGCAAGCAAACCCATTTGAATTTAATTATTCAGTATTTGTGCCGCTGTAAAACAGCGGTATGGAATATTAGCATGAAACTGTAATCAGAATAAAGCTTTAGCTTTTCAGGTTTCATGCCAAATTCAAATTAAAAATGGGACCCTATCCCATTTTTGTTTGCAAGCAAACCCATTTGAATTTAAAGATTCAGTATTTGTGCCGCCGCATTGGCGGCAGAATGGAGATTAAGATGACAGCATCATTCAAAGACCTTTCGGAAGTCCTCTCAATAGAATCCGAATGCGGAAACGAAAGAGCTTTTGCCGAAAAAATGGCTGAAAAGCTTCTGGAATTTACAGATAAAGAAAACATTGAAATAGACAGACTCAACAACGTAATCGCATACATAGGAGATAAAACAAAACCCGTTGTTATGCTTTCTGCACATCAGGATGAGCTTTCCCTCATAGTTTCAAACATAGAAGATAACGGCTTTCTCCGAGTTCTCAACATCGGAGGCACGGACAGAAGAACACTTCTTTCCTCAGAAGGACTTCTGAAAGTAAAAGCAGATAACGAAGAGGGCTATGAGCTTCTCCCCGTAATTTTCTGCAACACTCCCCCACATCTTCTTAAAGCGGGAACAGCAAATAATATCCCCGAATATAAAGAGCTTTTCGTTGATACGGGACTTCCTGCGGAAGTGGTAAAACAGAAGGTACGCCCCTCAGACAGAATTTACATCCAGGCACCCATAACAGAGCTTCTCAACAACAGAGTGGCTTCCAAAGCCTTGGATAACAAGCTTTGCGTATATGCAATACTTACAGCCCTCAAAAAGCTGAAAATGGCAATCAAGCACAATGAGCTTGATGTGTGTATTGCGATCCTCTTTGCCTCACAGGAAGAAGTGGGTTCAAGAGGAGCCCGTGTGGGTACTTACAACATTGACCCCGATGAAGCAATTATTCTTGACGTTACATTTGCAAGACAGCCGGGTGTTTCCGACAGCGCTGAACTTGGCAAGGGTGCGGTAATAGAGTATTCCACGATCTTTGACAAACAGCTTACAAACAAGATCAAAAAAGCCGCAGACGGCAAAAATCTCCAATATCAGCTTTGGGCTGAGGGCGTAAACCTCGGCACGGATGCAGATATGGTACAGACAATGAGATGCGGTGTCAAAACGACTTTAGTCTCCGTTCCCATCAGAAATATGCACACTCCCGTAGAGGTAGCAGACCTTTCAGACGTGGAAAGTGCGGCAGATATCGTGGCGGCATATATTGAAACTTATCTGAAGGAGGACGTGAAATAATGAACGAAATGTTAAAGACTCTCTGCATGAAAAACGGTCTCAGCGGTGACGAAACAGATGTGAGAGAATACATAAAAGAAATAATTTCACCCTACTGCAAAGAAGTTATTACGGATAACCTGGGAAATCTTATAGCATACAAAGAGGGCAAAAAAACCCCGGATTTTACAATAATGTATGACGCGCACACAGACGAAACAGGTTATTATATCAAAAAAATAGGAGAAGACGGACTTCTCTACTTTGACTCCATCGGTGTCACAGCGGCTGTAACCCCCGGTAAAACGGTAACTGTAAAAGCTACAGCAGGCAGTGAAACAAAATTTATTGACGGTGTTATCGGTCTTACTCCCATTCATATGACAACAGCGGAAAACAGAAGCAAAGTACCCAAGATATCCGAAATGTGCATTGATATCGGAGCGAAAAGCAAAGAAGATGCCTGTAAATATGTAAGTATTGCCGACAGCGTTTACTTCAAAAGCGAAGCGGGCGATTTCGGAAACCTCATAAAAGCAAAAGCCCTTGATGACAGAGTTGGCTGTTACGTTCTGATAAAAATGATAATGAGCGACCTTGAAAACAGCGCATGGTTCTCATTTTCCGTTCAGGAAGAAGTGGGCTGCAGAGGCACTCAGGCGGCGGCATACAGGATAAAACCCGATTATGCCGTTATAGTTGAAGGCACAACCGCAGGGGATATCGGAAATGTGGAAGAGACACGCCGGGTATGCCATGTGGGAGAAGGCGTTTCAGTTTCTTTTGCCGACAGCAGAACTGTTTATGACCCCGAATTCATAAGAAAAGTTACAGCGGCGGCAGATAAAGAAAATGTAAAATGGCAGTTCAAAACTTACGTTTCAGGCGGCAACGATGCAGGAAACATCGAAAGAACAGCGGCAGGTACAAAGGTCTGCACTCTTTCCGTTCCCGTAAGATATCTCCACTCAAGAATTTCAGCAGCTTCCGAATCCGATGTGGATGCGGCATTTGAATTCTGCAAAGCAATAGATAAAAACTGCTTCTGATTTGCAAAGAAAGGTCGGTCAATAATTATGGAATTTACAAATATAATGAAAAAACTCAACGGATTTGTATCCCCCTCCGCAAATGAAAAAGAGCTTCTTTGCTGTGTTAAGGATATGATATCCGCATACATACCCGAAGAAGATATCACTTTTGATACTCTCGGAAACCTCATCGCAGTCATGGGTAAAGGGTGCGGCAAAAAGGTAATGTTCTCCGCCCACGCGGATACAATAGGCGTTATCGCACACAATATAGATGAAAAAGGCTTCGTTAAAGTTTCTGCCCTTGGCGGTCTCAACCCCAAAACACTTTCAGGCAGACATATCAGATTCACAAACGGTATAAACGGTCTTATGAATTTTGAAGAAGGTGCTCTCGAGCTCGGCAAAGCGTATATCGATATCGGCGCAAAAAACCGTGAAGAAGCCCTGAAAATGCTTCCTTTGGGTACAGCAGGCGCAGTTGTCGGAGAAGTTTTTGAAATGGGCGCAGAAGACGATAAGACTATCGTTTCCCCCTTCCTTGATGACAGAATCGCAGTTGCTATACAGATAGAAGCTATCAAAAAGCTTTCCGAAGAAAAAACAGATCTTAAAAACGAAGTTTATTTCGTATTCTCCGTTCAGGAAGAGCTTGGTATCAGAGGCGCAAGAACAGCGGCTTACGGAATCTCCCCCGATTACGGTATCGCAATTGACGTTACAGGCACAGGAGACACACCCAAGAACGATGCTCTCAACATGAAGCTCGGCGAAGGTGCGGCAATAAAGATCAAAGACGCAAGCGTAGTATGCCATAAGGACATGGTTGACTTCCTCGTTGACACGGCTGAAAAATACAGCATCAAATATCAGTACGATATTCTCCCTTACGGTGGAACTGATGCAGGTGCTATCCACACAACAAAATGCGGTGTATATTCAGGCGGTATCTCCATAGCAACAAGATACATTCATATGCCCACAGAATCCGCATCACTCAACGACTGCAAAAATTGCGTAGAGCTTATCTGTGCTTCTGTAAAAGAGGGCTTCTCTTTCGGTAACTGATATGGTAATTGAAGAACTGAAAAGCTTTCTCCAAAACAATGTTTCCGATTACGGTGCCGTTGAGCTTGATGAACCATTCAAGGGCTACAAATACGTAATATCAATGGCGATACAATTATCTGACGGTGTTATTTCTGAGATCGACGGTTGTCCCACTCATACCTATTTTCACCATTACAGGTCTGTAAACAGACTTCTTGACGATGCGGCACATAAAACAGGCATGATACTGCAAAGAAACGGCTATGACTTCTATCCAATAGCCGCCTCTCAATCGGTAAATCAAAAGAAGGACAAACGAAGTGAAATGATACCCACCTTTGCAGGAGTATATTCTCACAAAAAATCCGCTTGTCTTTGCGGCTTGGGTGAAATGGGTCTGAATAATCTGTTCATTCACAAAAAATTCGGTGCGGCAGTACGCCTTTCCACAGTTTTCACAAATTGCCCCGAGGTTTTACAGCTGGGCAATAAAAAGTGTGAAAAGTCTCTTTACAACTGCGACAGCTGCGGCTTGTGTATAAAAGCATGTCCCGCGGGTGCAATCACAGCCTCAGGCTTTGACCCGCAAAGATGCAGTGACTACATGAAAAGTGCTTTTCAGCATATCGGACGCGGAGCTGTCTGCGGAGTGTGTATAAAAACGTGCATGAAAAAGGCAGAAATTCGAACAAAATAAACAACTCTGTGTACCCTATTGACAATTCGTTTTTATAGTGATATAATATTACTACCAAAAAGGTATGATTTACCCAAACGGTACTATATATAAAAAAAGGATATGAATATAAATGAGAATATACGCAGATAATGCGGCTACCACAAAAGTAGACAAGCGCGTTCTGGATAAAATGATTCCTTATTTCTGCGATATGTACGGCAACCCCAGCAGCGTACATTCAGCAGGTCAGGAAGTCAAAGCAGCTATAGACGAAGCAAGACAGCAAGTGGCAGATGCAATCGGCTGTGAAAGCAAAGAAATATATTTTACGGCAGGCGGCTCGGAATCCGATAACTGGGCAATCAAAGGCGTTGCTAAAAAGTATGCCTCAAAAGGCAAGCATATTATTTCATCAAAAATAGAACATCACGCAGTGCTCCATACCCTCGACTCTTTAAAGAAAGACGGTTATGAAATAACTCTCCTTGATGTTGACAGTGAAGGATTCATTGACCTTGAAGAACTCAAAAAGGCAATCAGACCCGATACTATCCTCATCACCGTAATGTTTGCAAACAACGAAACAGGTGTTATCGAGCCCATTGCCGAAATCGGTAAGATCGCAAAGGAACACAAGATTCTCTTCCACACAGATGCAGTTCAGGCTGTGGGACATGTTCCCGTAAACGTAAAGGAAATGAACATTGACCTTCTTTCAATGTCTGCCCACAAATTCAATGCACCCAAAGGTATCGGCGCTCTTTACGTAAGAAAAGGTATAATCCTTCCCAACCTCATAGACGGTGGCGGACAGGAAAAAGGCAGAAGAGCAGGAACTGAAAATACCGCTGCTATCGTCGGTATGGGCGAAGCTATCAAAATAGCTGTTGAAAACATGGCTGAAGAAAGCAAAAAGGTCGAATACCTCAGAGACAAGCTTCTCAACGGTCTTATGGAAAAGATTCCCGAATGTAAGCAGAATACCCCCAAATCAGACAAAAGACTTCCGGGTATTGCAAACCTCAGCCTTAAATATATCGAAGGTGAGTCCATACTTCTCATGATGGATATCAAAGGTATTTGCGCATCATCAGGCTCAGCTTGTACGTCAGGCTCACTTGACCCCTCTCATGTACTTTTGGCGTTGGGTCTTGACCACGGCACAGCCCACGGCTCTGTAAGATTCAGCCTTGACAGATTCAATACAGAAGAAGAGATCGACTATATCCTCGAAGAGCTTCCCAAAATTGCGGCAAGACTCAGAGAAATGTCTCCCCTCTGGAACAAAAGATAAATCCGACCTACGAAAGGAAAATATACTATGTACAGCGATAAAGTAATGGATCATTTCACAAATCCCCGCAATGTAGGCGAAATTCCCGATGCTGACGGTATCGGTGAAGTAGGCAACGAAAAATGCGGCGATATAATGAGAATATATCTTAAAATAGACAACAACATAATTTCCGATGTTAAATTCAAAACATACGGCTGCGGTGCGGCAGTTGCAACATCCTCAATGGCAACAGAGCTTATCAAAGGCAAACCCCTTGAAGAAGCTCTCAAGCTCACAAATAAAGCCGTTGTTGAAGCACTTGACGGACTTCCCCCTGTAAAAATACACTGTTCTGTCCTTGCTGAAGAAGCTATTAAAACAGCTATAGCTGATTATCTTACAAAGAAAGGTCTCGACCCGAAGCTCTTCGGAATAGACCTTAAGGCTTGTTCAGGCTGCTGCGACAGTTGTTCACATGAGTAAAACAGTACTGCTCGGAATGAGTGGCGGCATAGACAGTTCCTATGCCGCTTCTCTTTTAAAATCGGAGGGCTACGAGGTTGTCGGAGCTTATTGCATAATGCACGAATATGCGGAAAAAGAGCTTGAAGATGCAAAAAGAGTGGCAAACAGTCTTAATGTTGAGCTAAAAACAGCAGACCTAACCGACAGATTTGATGAAATAGTTAAAAACTATTTTATAAATGCTTACTCAAATGCAAAGACTCCTAATCCTTGCGTTGTATGTAACCCAACGGTAAAATTCAAGGCACTGTGCGACCTTGCAGATAAGCTCGGAATAGAAAAAATAGCAACAGGACATTATGCAGGAACAGGATACGACGAAAAAAAGGGCCGTTATTTCATAAAAAAGGCTTCATATAAAGATCAGAGCTATATGCTCTGCCGTTTGACTCAGGAACAGATATCACGAATAATATTCCCTCTTTACGGTACGGAAAAGGACGATAACAGAAAAGCGGCAGCCCTTTCGGGAATTCCCCTTGCGGATAAGCCCGACAGTCAGGAAATATGCTTTATTCCCGATAAAGATTACGCCTCTTTCATCGAAAACCGTGTGGGAAAGTTCCCCGAAGGTGAATTCTGGCTGGAAGAAGACGAAAAAGTAGTGGGAACGCATAAAGGTCTCATTCACTACACGGTGGGACAGCGCAAAAATCTGGGAATAGCTTTGGGTGAAAAGATATATGTAAAAGGCTTTGATATCCCCAACAACCGCATTATTCTCAGCAGAAACGACGTTACCGACAATAAAGGACTCGTCTGCGAAGACCTTGTTTTCCAGGGACTTGACCCGAATACGGAAAGCTTTGATTCAGATGTAAAAATAAGATATGCACATAAGGATGCCCAATCCTCATCAATAATTGCTGACGGGAAAATAAGAACGGTGTTCTACAGCAATCAACGTGCTGTTACTCCCGGACAGTTTGCAGTTTATTATGAAGGGGACAAGGTTCTCTGTGCAGGAGAAATAACTCACAGCATTTAAGAAAGGATGCAGAAAAATGATCAAGTACAAAAACGACATGAGAACAGAAGAACGCCCCAATATGAGAGGCGGCAACGGTACAGTAAAAATAACTCACGCCCTTGAAAAAGAAGAAATTAACGGTCCCGTAAGACTTTGCGCTACTCTTACTCTTGAACCCGGTGCATCAATCGGTGAACACAACCATGAAAATGAAGACGAGATATTCTACATCGTTTCGGGAACTGCAAAAGTAACGGACAATGGTGAAGAAAAGGTTCTTTACATGGGCGACTCCATAATAACAGGTAACGGAGGTACCCATAGCATTGAAAATATCGGCATAGATACCCTCGTCGTTTTCGCAACTATCGTTACATATTAAGTTAATAAGACTTGTTAAGGTTTCTGCGGGAAAAACTTTTTCCCAAAAAACGAATTTAAAATTAAACATCCCCAAACCTGCTTTTCTCGGGTTGGGGTTAAAGGGGAAGGGGCTTCTTTTCACACGAAAAGAAGCCCCTTCCCCTTTAAATAAATCCTAAAATATTACTTTTTTCTTCTTGAAATAAACCAGTCAAATGCAGGTTTTTCCAGATATGCTCTGTCCCAACTGCCGTGACCTTCACTTGTATAAAGAGTTGCATTGAAATCGGGCGCATCAACCTCTTCCAAAGCCTTTTTCATTGCATGATAGCTGTCGGAAGGCACAACAGGGTCATCGTCACTGTGGAACATCCATATGGGAACATTCTTTATGGATTCAGCCATTTTCGGGTCTGCACCGCCACAGATGGGAATTGCCGCCGCAAGAAGATCCGGCTGATACATCATTGTAAACCATGTGGCAAAACCGCCCATTGAAAGACCCGTCATCAAAATTCTGTCTTTGTCTATGTTATACTTAACGCAAAGCTCGTTATCCAAAAAGTCGTAAAACAACGTCATTGGCACGGAAAGCTGGCATGAAGGACAAAAATCATAAACGCTCTGTGACCAATCCTGCTCTACCCAACGGTGATCCGCATGGCATTGCGGAGCAAGAAGAATAAAGTCATCTTTCAGCTTGGGGTCTTCCAAAACGTAATAAAAATATCTGTTTGCTCCAAGAGCATGGAGCTGTTTATTATCTGAACCTCTCTCCCCTGCGCCGTGCATAAATATCATAAGTGCATATTTTTTGTTCGCATCGTAATTTTCTGGTACATAGATCCTGTACGGAAGGGTAACTTTTTCACTTATCTTGGGATTTTCATAAAACATTGGCTTCATAATGTCGTTAATATTCATAGTGTACATACCTCACATATATTATTTACTTATATAATACACTAAAATTGTAAAAAAGTCAATATATCCCATATATTTAATTTAACAAAGACTGTATTTCTTCCGTAGATAAGTCACCGTGCAAAGCTTTATTCAATGAAAACGCAAGAAGCCTTGAAGCCTTGCTTACAAGCACATCAATATCCCTCGGTGTGACTATCATATTAGATGAAGTCTCTCCCAAAATATCGCAGACCGTTTTATAAGTTATCAGACCTTTATCCGAAATTTCTTTCAGAGTATTTGAATGTGACTTCAAACACAAAGCCTCAAATGTATCGAAAGTCAATGTTGCAGTGTCAATCACAGTGGGAACACCTATTGAAATAACGGGAACACCCAAAGTCTTTTTACTCAGCTCCTGCCTATGATTTCCCACACCCGAGCCGGGAGAAATACCGCTGTCACTCATCTGAACTGTGGAACAGACCCTTTCCGCACGCCTTGAAGCGAGGGCATCAATAACCACGACTAAAGAGGGTTTTATTTTTTCAGTAACAGCCTTTACGATATCCGCAGTCTCTATTCCCGTTGTGCCAAGAACTCCGGGAGTCAAAGCTGAAAGCTCTCTTAGAGGCAATTCCGAATATATTTCGGGCAAATGGGTTCTCAGATGTCTCGTAACAATAATCCCGCTTAAGGTTTCGGGGCCTATTGCATCAGAAGTAAGATTTGAATTTCCCAATCCAACAAGTAATACATCTTCATTTATGTCGTTTCCCACCATAGACCGTATCTTTTCCGCAATTATTTCCGTTGCGGAATCGAAAACAACATCATCTTCAAATGCGTCACCGAAATCAACGGTAATATATGTCCCCTTCGGCTTACCTATCTTTTCAGATGCGGAATCATTCAAAATCCGTACTTCACGAATTTTAACACCGTCACGCTCCGTAGTTTCATCGTAAAAACCGTCTTTTTCTGTCAGTTTTCTGAATTCCTTAATTTCAGAGGCGAGGTCTGTGCGTATATTGTCATTTAACATTACAATTATCCTTCCTTTTTAAGAACAAACTGTTAAATTATAGAATTAGTCATTTTTTTGTATAAATTTAATGTTATTATTTTAATCATAGTTTTTACCGAAAAGGAAGTAATACAAATGGAAATTATTAAAAAATTTTTCAAGAGATATTTTGTTGATGCGATGTCTTACATGGCATTGGGACTTTTCGCAACTCTTATTATAGGTCTTATAATAGGACAGATAGCAAAGATTCCCGGACTTGGAATTCTTTCCCAATTAACAACGGTTCTCGGTGCATCATCTCCCGTTGTAGGTGCGGCAATAGGCGGGGCAATAGCATACGGCTTAAAAATGAAGCCTCTTACAATATTTTCTTCAATCGCTGTCGGTGCAATAGGATATGCCCTGGGCGGCCCTGTAGGCGCATATGTTTCAGGCGTCGTCGGTGCTGAGGTTGGAAATATCCTTGCGGGAAAAACAAAAATAGATATTATCCTTACACCCTTTATCACCATAGTTTCGGGCGGTATGATAGGTATTTTTGTAGGTCCTTATCTTAACCAATTCATGACCGCTTTCGGAAGCTTTATAAATTCTACAACGGAAATGCACCCCATTCCCATGGGTATCCTCGTTGCTGTTCTTATCGGTCTTGCATTGACAGCTCCCATAAGTTCTGCTGCTATATGTATAACCATAGGGCTTGACGGTATTGCGGCAGGTGCGGCAGTTGTAGGCTGTTGCTGTCAGATGATAGGCTTTGCCGTTGCAAGCTTCAGAGATAACGGCTGGGGAGGACTTTTGTCTCAGGGCATCGGAACATCAATGCTCCAATTCGGAAACATTATGAAAAAGCCCACCATATGGCTTGCACCGACTCTTGCCTCCGCAGTACTCGGTCCTGTTTCCACACAGATATTAAGAATGACAAATACACCTTCAGGTGCAGGTATGGGTACAAGCGGACTTGTGGGTCAGTTCGGAGCTTTTGCGGCAATGGAAGGCTCAGTTGAAACATGGGTACTGTGGGTAGAAGTTATCCTTATGCACTTTGTTCTTCCCGCACTCTTCACACTTGCCTTTGATGCTGTATTCCGTAAGCTCGGCTGGGTAAAGAACGGCGACATGAAATTACAGACACTTTCTAAATAAACTCTTAAGGGGCTGGCTCATTTAGCGCAGAACAAAAGCCCGTGTTTGAATTTAAAAATAAATTAAAACCTAAAAATACCATATAAACTTTAAAATGTTGAAATCTATCGAAAAATTTCGATAGATTTCCTCAATTATAAGGGCTTTTTAGTCGCGATTTGGCTCTCTACCATAGGGTGACAAGAGTTATCCGAACCTGCCTAAAAGCGAATCTTTTTAAGTCTTTTCCGCGTTTCGTCCTTGAAAGGCGTCAGCC
>JAZSMD010000072.1:0-32764 GCA_045535665.1 Eubacteriales bacterium | reverse complement strand
GCCGTACTCAGTTGCAGGATGCCGTTCCTAAGCAAAGCACCGACTATCATGAAAAGCTTAAACTTACCTTTTTTGTTGTATTTGTCAAACATGTTTGCTATAAGGGGATCGGTAATTGCATCAAGAATACGGATGGGAAGATGAATCGACGCAAACATGATACCGAGCTGCAGAACATTCTGGGTATAGTAAGACCACTTACCCATCATTATTGTGATTGCCGCACCGCCTGCATAATTAAGTGAAAACAGAAGCACTCGCCATGCATCGTTTTTTCTCGGATCTGTGCCGTCGTTTCTGTATGAACTGATTATCTGTTTGAGTTTATTCATAATCAAGCCATCCTTTCGAGAGATTCAAGGGTAACTTCGTATTTTGTTTTTCCGTCAGAAATAAAGCTTTCAAGCTCTTCCATCATATAATAAGCCATTCGCTGAGGTTCATTTCCCGTACTGCCTGCGATATGAGGTGTCAGAATTGCATTGGGACACCAGAAAAGAGGATTTATGTACGGAAAATATTCATTCTTAATAACATCCGCCACAAAGGTTCTCGAAGGGTGCAGAAGAAGTGATAACGCCAGAGAATACTCCGCGACCTGTGCGCCTCTGCCTGTATTGATGAACGTTGAATAAGGTCTCATTTTCTTGAAAAGGTCATAGTTCAACATTCCTTGCGTCTGAGCATTGTTTGCAAGGTGGTTTGAAACAACGAAGCATTTTTCAAAAAGATATTCAAGACTGCATTTTTTAACACCGAGTTCAACTGCTTTTTCATCGGGAAGAAACGGGTCGAAGACAAGGACTTTCAATTTGAATGCCTTGAGAAGCTGAATAACGAGCTTTCCGATCATTCCAGCACCGATAATTCCGACGTATTCGCCGAAATTTCCCGGGTAATTTTCAAAAGCCTTCTTTGAATCGAAGTATTCGCCCTTGCTCTGGTAATATGAGCAGGGGAAGAATCCCTTATTTGCAAGAAGTATCTGTGCAACTGTGTATTCAGCAACGGGTACAGCATTTGCCGCCCATGCGCTGAAAACTTTAACACCGCATTTGAGGAAGGGACGGGCAAAAGCCTGAACTGTTCCTGCACCGTAAAATACACATTTAAGATTCTTAAATGTATTTTTTATTTCTTCTTCTGTAAATACGGGCATACTCCATGTGGAGAAAATAAAGTCCACATCGGCAAATTTCTCAGGAGCTTCCATTACATCTTTTTTATTGAAAACACCTTTTTCAAGGCCTGCATTTTTTTCGAGATATTCCAGCGTCTCCTGTGAATATACTCTTTGTGCAGGGTCAAGTTCGTTGCAAAGTAAAATTGATCTCACGGTAATCTCTCCTTATTCATTTATTATTTTGCGGAGTGCTTCTGTCTCTGTGGGTAAAGTTTCTATTTTATCATCGGGCATGAATTCCAAAAGCAGATATTTGTCATTTGAAAATTCTTTAAGATAAGTTTTCCAAGTTTCAATACCGTCTTCAAGGGGATATCTGTTATCTCCTGCCCAATTAAATACGTGTAAATGCTCAGTATAAGGAGCAAGCATTTTTGCATATGCTATATTTTCTTCAAGACTTCTGTGTTGGTTAGGCTGCCAATACATTCTGAAAGCGGGGGAATTTATTCTTTTCATAAGTGCAAGAGCAGGCTCTTTCCAGTCTGTGAGAGTGTCGTTGTGACTTTCCATGCAAAGCTTTACTTCGTATTCTTCGGCGATCTTTGCGGCTTTTTCTGCATCTTTATAGAGATTTTCAAGTTCTTCTGCCGTCATATCTTTGGAGCCTTTTGTTCCGCACCATAAACGGAGAATATCTGTTCCTAAGATCTTAGCCGCTTTGATATAATCACGGAGTTCTTCGGGATCGTCTTTCATGAATCTGAAATATGTACCGTAAGATGAGCATTTGATTCCGAGCTCTTCCTGCTTTTTTGCAATCAACTCAAGCTTTGCAATGTCATTTTTAGGCGCATGTACATCGCTGCCCCATTCAATACATTCAAGGCCTGCCTTTTTTACTTTATCTAAAAGATCCAAAGCTTCAATACTTCTGAATGAAATTGAAACAAGTCCTGTTTTATACATTTATAACACATCCGATCAATAAATATTTTTATTTTCTCTGTATACTCTCCAGATATTTTCAAAGAAATCATCATCTGATGGGAGAGGTCTTACGTTACGCCATGAAATTATACATTCGCCGTTTTCGATCTTTACTTGCTGAACCTTATCTACGGTATTTCCGTTATCTTCGGTAAATCTGAAAAGCTCGTTAAGACCGTCTCTGAGAGAACCGTTTTCATCTGTGTAAAGGGAAGAACCTCTTGTTATACCCGTAACTTCCGAGAAATCTTTCATTGCACAAAGAGCCGCATACTGAACTGTAAGAGTATCCTTAAGCTTATATGCTTTGTAAAGCTCTGCTTCTGTTCCAACCCCTACGGTTTTATTGAAGTCTGTAAGTTCTCCCTTGATCTCATTGATAGCCTCTGAGATTGCTTTTTTATCTCTGATAGCCGCACCGCAGTCGCTCATTCTTCTTCGAGCCTTTTGCAAAAGACCGTCTGCATTGCCTTCATTGGAAAGAACGGATTCTCTGAATTTGATATGCTTTTCCATAGCTTTTTTAGATATTTCAAGAAAATCTTCCTGACCGATAACAGTTCGTTCTTTAGCGGAAATGTATTGGGCTGCACGCAAAGAACCTACCTGTCCTGCATTGAGTGCGCTACCTCCGGGTCGTGTAACACCGTGTGTTCCCGCACATTCTCCTGCGGCAAATAAACCTTTTATTTCTGTCTGCCACCAAAGGTCAACTGCAATACCGCCATTATTATGCTGAGCGCAAAGAGCGATTTCAAGATAATCCTTTGTGATATCAAGACCCTTACTTGCATACAGGTCAATTGCAGGTTGATTCATTTTTGCAAGTCTTTCAATAGGTGTTCCGAAACAGGATTGTGCTTTTCTTATATATTCGTAAGCTTCTTCCGAAAGCTTTGTGAATTCTATTTCTTCAAGTCCGAAAGGATTCTTTGTATAGTCAAGGAATACTCTGCGTTTTTTCATGACACATTCTCTGTAAACTAAAAGGTCGATTACCGAAGAGCCTGTCATTACTTTTCTGCTGTCAAACGGCCATTGGTATCCTTTTAGGAATACTGCTGACATTGCTTCATAGATGTCGCTGAAATAATCGGAAAGGAATTCATATTCATTTCCTTCGCTGTCAACAGAAACGAATCTTGGAATAACCTGCATATAAGTTCCCGAAACGTTCCATCTGGGAGCGATTGAAGCAAGGCCGTATTACCATTCTATCATATTCTGAAGAGAAACTCCTGCATCAAGTGCAAGACCTGTAGAGCCTGTATGACATTCGGGGAAAACGCTGTCTTCATAAATACCTGCAGGACCTCCCGTTGCGATTATTATATCAGCACAGCAAATGGCTGCATATTCACCGTTATTGAGGTTCAGACAGAGAAGACCGCAAACACCGTCTTCATTTTTGAGAATTTCAACAGCAAGGAGTCTGTCATATACTTTTATATTAAGTTCAGTTGCTTTCTTTTGAAGAGCTTCCGTCATAAACTTTGAAGTCAAAGGACCTGCGGAAGTCGCTCTTGCAAAGGGGTCGTGGTCTGTCTTATAACCAACGTATTCACCGTAACGGTTAACGGGGAAGGGTACACCCAATTCGCAAAGATTTAAGAAGCATCTTGCCGAAAGAGCCGCTTCACAAAGAGCGTTGTCACCGTCCACAGAACCTCCTGCGAAGAGGTTTGAAGCCATGCTTCTTACGCTGTCGGGACTGTCACCGCTGAGACCCAATTTGTAATAAGTCTGCTTGTCGCTGCCTGTATTTCTTGAAGTTCCGCAGTTTATTCCTTCTGTAATTATAGCAACGGTTCTGTTTCCCGACTGTGCAAGTCTGCAAGCCGCATTGTAACCTGCGGCACCTGTACCGATAACGATTGAATCATATGAATAGATATAGTTTAAATTAGCCATGATCTGATTCTCCGAAATTAAAGTCTCTGAATATGGAAGCCACCGTCTACATCAATGGACTGACCTGTAACGTATGGGAGAGCTCCGCTGCAAAGAGCATATACCGCAGCAGCAACGTCTTCGGGTTTGCCCCAACGCTTAATGGGGAGGAGTCCTCCGTTGATAAGATTATCATATTTTTCTTTAACTGTGGATGTCATGCCCGTAGCGATAATACCGGGACGAATTTCGTTGACCTGAATACCGAATTCCGCAAGTCTGTCAGCAAAGAGCTTTGTCATCATAGAAACTCCCGCTTTGGAGATGCAGTATTCACCTCTGTTTGTGGAGCTTGTATAAGCAGACATTGAAGATATATTTACTATGGCGCAACCGTTTGTATTATCATTTTTGATCATGATATTTGCAACTTCCTGTGTAAGGAAGAGAGTTCCTTTTATGTTGATATCCATTACAAAATCATAGCTTTCTTCTGTCATTGTAAGAAGATCAGCTCTTACCTTCGGTGCAACCCCTGCAACGTTTACGAGGATATCTATTTTACCGTATTTATCAACTGCGGTTTTTACAAAATTAGCTCTTGATTCTTTATTGCTCAAGTCGCCCTGAACGTATGTAAATTCACCGTTGAGTTCTCTTGTCATTTCGGGAATAACGTCCATACCAACAACGGCTATGTCATTTTTGAGAAGAATTTCTGCAGTTGCAAAGCCGATTCCGCCTGCAACTCCTGTAACCAATGCGATCTTTTTCATTTTATTAGATTCCTTTCTGTATATGGATTATTTACCGCAAAACTGACGGTGTAATGGAAGATATACTTCTCTGTCTTTAATAACGCATCCGGGTGTACTTCCTGCTCTCATTATTTCTGTGCATTTTGAACAGCAGATACAGCATTTTTCTTTATACATTACGCCTTCGTTAAGAATATCTTTTGCAAAGTCTGGATATGCGAAAATTGTTCTTCCGAAGCCTGCAAGATCAAAGCCTCCGTTTTTAATATAAGCCGCTGCTACATTGGGGGCGGCAACACCTAAGTAAGAGAATGCAGAAGCAATAAGCTTGATTTCGGGAACATTTTCCTTAAGGATAGCTGTGCCGTTAAGCATTCTTGCAACGCCGCTGAGAGGATGTTCTTCATGAACGTATCCGCCTTTTGCAAATGGTCTGTTTACATGGGGGTTAAAATAAGGATTTCCCATTGTGATATTAAGAATTTCAACACCGAGGTCTCGGAGCTGTTTTAAGAGCCATATGGGTTCTGTGGGGTCAAAATCGAGACTTCCGTCATTTTTTACGCCCCAACCGTAGGGATATGGGAAACCGTCATAAGCATTGAGTCTTGAGGAAACTATGAAGTCTTTTCCACAGCTCTGTATTGCTCCTTCAATGCTTTCTCTTAAAAGTCTTGTTCTGTTTTCAAGGCTTCCACCGTATCTTCCTTCACGCTCAAATGCTGAAAGAAGCTCGCAGTTGAGATATCTGTGACAGCATTTGATGTCAACACCGTCAAACCCTGCTTTTTCAGCCAATTTCGCACCGTTTACAAGGGCTTCACCGACTTTATCAAGATATTCATCGGTTACTATTCTGTCCTTGGATATGGGGTTGTCCTTTTCAAAAATGGGGTTGTTGTAAGCGATTATGGGTGCAGGTTTTCCTTCGGGTTTGCTGTATCTTCCCGAATGAGTTGCCTGCATTATAACTACAGGTTCATATCCGTTTGTTTTAAGACAAGTTTCTTTAATAACTTCAACCTGTTTTTTGAAATCATCTAAGTTTTCATCATGTATATAAAGCTGTCTGGGGTTAGCTCTTGCTTCGGGCAGTACTGCTGTGGCTTCATACCAGATAAGACCCGCGCCGCCTTTTGCAAAACGGTCATATCTTCTTAAGGTAAGTTCATCAGGGCTTCCGCCTGCAGTACCGTCACAGCCTTCCATTGCTTGACACGCAAGTCTGTTGGGGATGACTTTGTTCTTGATTTCAATCTTTTCCGCAAAAACTGAGACGTCATCTGAATAGGGAATATTTAATCCGAGTTCTTCATTCTGAGTTTTGAAATCTTCGGGTTTCATGTAAACTGTTCTGTTCATGTTCATTATCATTCCTTTTGTATGTGGATATTTTTATTCAGTATAATTATACCTTATTTTGTCTCTGATTGAAAGGATAAAAGTGGTACGAAAATGTGTTATTTTTGTGTCGTATTTTATTTAATTTTTCATTGGAGCTATTGACTTTTATTTTTAAATATGATAAAATACCATAAATTAAATAAAGGAGATAGCTTTATGGAACAAAGAATTAAACTATGTCCGTTGGATAAAGGCTTTGAAAACGCAAAAAAATTGCAGGAAGCTCTGGATAAGGGTGGGGATATTATTGTTGAAGGCCCCGGTTATTACAGAGTTTCCGAAATTTTATATATTGGCGACCATACTCATCTTACTTTTGCCGAAGGTGTTTATATTGTAAGAATGCCTTCTGTTGAAGGATTTAACAGATATTTTATATCAAATAAAGGGATTTTTGAAGGAAAGGTCAATGAAGATATCTCAATAACAGGTCTTTATCTGAATGCAAACGGTGTAGCACATACAGATCCTACTTTGCAGAAAGATAACGGCAATATACTCGGAGCAAGAGGTCATCTTATGTTCTCATATGTAAAAGACCTTACCATTAAGGATATTGTGATTCCGGACCTTTGTCCTGCCGATTACGGTATTCAGATTGCAAACTTTGAAAATGTTCTTGTTGAGAATATCCGTATTGAAGGTGATAAAGACGGAATCCATTTCGGACCCGGTAAAAACTTTGTTGTCAGACACGGTGTTTTCCGTACACATGACGACCCTGTAGCTCTTAATGCCTTTGACTATGCAGGTTCCAATACAAATCCCGGTTGGATAGAAAACGGTCTTATTGAAGACTGCTATGACCTGAATGATGAGCGTGACGTCGGTATGTGCTTCTTTGCCCGTATGCTTTGCGGTGTTTGGCAGGATTGGTTTGAAGGTATGGCTGTTCAGCAGTCAGATGCCGCAGTTCTTGACGGTAAGCTTTACAGAGTAAGAATGAAGCCAAGCTTTGAAAAGTTTATATCAACAACTCCGCCCACACACGAAAAAGGCTTTGCAGAGCTTGATGGTATTACATGGATAAGAACAGTTGATAACACGGGATATTCTGCAGGCTGCAGAAATATCAGATTCAAGGATATTTATATCCAACGTAACCGCAAATGCGTTTTCGGTTTTGTTCAGGAAGTAAGCGAGTATTGCAGAAGCTATTTTGAGAATTCAGAGTCTCCTCTTCAGGAAAATATTGTTTTTGAAAACGTAAATGTTATGGGTAATGTTGAAATGTTCAGCTGGATAAATTCTCCTGTTGACAATGTTACACTTAAGGATTGCAAGATTAAAGATACAAAGATAGTATTTGAACCTGTTTATAAAGAGGGGCTTGTATATCCCGAAAACAGCAAAATATATCTTGATAATACAGAAGTCAGAGATGATTTTCTTGTAGCTTACGGAAAAGAACTTTCAGTTGAAAAAATCAATTAAATAATCATTAAAACCGTCAAACTTTAGTGTTTGACGGTTCTTTACTTTTTCTATCGAAATTTACAAAAAACCATTGACGTGAGAGGTTAGTTGTGTTATAATTGTAATATACAGTGCAAAGTAGTATTGTCGTGTTATATGCCTTATAATGTGACAAGAATCGAAAATCAATATAGAAGCCTCAGTTTCATGCAACAAAAGTTATTAAAAACAACATATATACATGAGGGGCGAAATATCAGGGTACGGTCTATGTATCATAGTAATTAATTTCAGGTGCTGTTAAATAAAAAATTTGTACTGATTCATAAAGGCAGAAAGGAGCTTATTTATGAAAAAAAGTGTCCATAGCGGTATTTACATATTATTTTTGAATTTCCTTTTTTGGTTAGGAAATTACTATCCCAGACACATCATAGAATCATTTTCCTTAGGAACTGTAACTTTGATAATTGCAAATCTGCTGTTTTCTGTCCTATACGGATATGTTTTAATAATAGCTTTTTCTGATTCCAATTCTTTTAAAGACGGCTTTTTTACCTCACATTATAAACTGTGTTTCAAAGATATATTGAAAAAATTGATTGCATTTGTTGTATTACAGTTTGTTGTGGATTTTGTACTTTTTTATATAAAATCTTCAAATGCAAAAGCGTTGTACATAGTCGGTACGTTACTTATCTTGATTCAATGGCTTATTTCGTATATCCTTTTAACTGAAAACAGAAAAAGTATTTTTAAAAACAGAATATTGTTTTGTGTTTCGGTTTTTCTGGTTTTAGCAGTAACTGTTGTTAGCTTGATTCACGATTTCACTTCCATGACGGAGCTATCCTCGATATCATCAAAATATTATTCTGATTCCTCTATGTTTATTGCAGGGAAAAGGGCTATTGATTTCGAATATCTGTTCAAACTTTTCCTTTTCGATTCTGCAGTCGGTATTATTTTTATTATATTTCATTTTCTTAATAACAAAAAAGTAAGTAGCAAAAATACAGACGAGCTTGTCAGAATGAGTATATTCAGAGAGTTTGTGCGGATTTGTTTCGTTCTTAGTTTGTTCTTTATACTTTTTGTTTTTAAAACTGTAATCGCTCCACTGGGGACTTTACAGGGATATCATTCATCTAACAGTAATTCAAGTGGAATAGATCTTTTAGATACAATTGACAGATCTATTACTGTTTATAAAATAGGTGTTGACAGAGAAGAAACTGTTTGGTTTTATAAAATAGATCATACTTTGAAATTAGATAATGATACATTCTTTGAGCTTACTATGTATGATAGATATGATTACATAATCAAAGATGATAAAGTCATCAGCGGAAATATATATAACGAGGTTCACTATAAAGACAATACGTATTTGTTTAAATCCCAAGCAATCGTTTACGAAGAAGACGGGATCTATAAAGCAGTCGCTTTAGATGAATTAAAATCTTATGAACGTAACGACACAGTTATTGAGGTTTGCAAAAAGATGCTTGCGGAAGGCAGTATTTATGCCTTTGAGTATGTATGCGACTATCTTTATGAGTATGATAGGGATTTTATACTCCCGTATATTGAAAGGTACGGCAGGGGAGAATTTACTCCGATTGAAGCCGAATGGATGGATCTGTGCTGTTATAAAAAAGAATTTGTAATTGATACAGCTAAAAGATTTAGTTTGAATTGATGATATCAGAATTTTCAGAAAAGAGGATGACCAATGAAAGTTTCAAAAATCGTTAAATGGATAATCTTGGTACCGATTATCGTGTTTTTTGTTGTTTGGATAGGAACTTTGGTAAAGAACCGTATCGTAACAGAGTTGCACCGTGATGAAATTGCAAAGTTGAGGCCCTCCTATTCTGAATTCCTTCCTAAGCGTGATTGGTATAGAATTCTTTCATATTCGGAGACGGAAATAGAAATTTATTTTGTTAGAAATGTTGATAGTGATCCAAGAGATTATAGGCTTGGTGGGGTCATAACCTTTAGACGCGATTCAGACGGTAAATGGGACGATAATTTTGGTGGTAATTATTTATGGTCAGGAGCAGGCTCGGCAGATGAGTATATCTGGCCGTATTGGTATCATTGTATAACTCATTGAAGAACGTAAAAATATAAGAGGTTTTATTTATGATTAAAAAGGTTCTATTATATGTGACTATTGTTACGTTAGTTGTTTTAGTTGTATGTATATGTTTCTGTCTTGCTTTAATTTATGGATATGAAGACCCTTATGAGCGAGTCGATTTTTCCATGTATGATCATGAATGGATCATAGGTAAGACCGAGGCTGAAGTTGTAGACAGGTACGGAGAGTTTGATTTCAGTTATCAATATGAATCAAGTCCCGAGTATATTTCTTATTACAAATCAGACGATATTTTTGCAGATGATCTTGTTTTTGGTATAACTTTTAATGGTGACGGTATTGCCGTTGAATGTGCAAAATATTATACTGAATGGGAGTTTACCCCCTATGAAATATTAAGTACAAATGGCAAATAACATAAAAACATCGTGACTCAGGAGATAGGGGAGTGTTTGTATGTTTCAAAAAGTAAATAAGTATGTTTATATTATGCTTTGGATAATTGCGATAATGGGTCTGATATTTATGCTGTTTGTATTTTTATCACTGTATTTAAGTGCTGCTTTTCGATTTGAACCGTATGAGCATATTTTAACTAAATGGGAAAATGATGATTTTGAATTATATATTTTAGATCCGAAAGAATATGGTAATTTACTTTTAGGCATCTTAGTGTATACATCTTCAGAAGAGCCTGAAATATGGAATTTTTCATTTCAGCATGATTCTTCTATGACTATTTATACAGAGGATGAGCCTGTAGGAAGAGAGAATAGAATGACTATGACTTACTATTTGAAAAGTATCGACAAGGGCAGCTGCATACTTACAGCTTTCGATTCATATAGACAAACTGAGTCTGATGTCTTTCCTGAAATGATGAAACTTAAATTAACTGAGACATATATATCAAGTGACGATATTCCTTATGGGTATCGTTTTGACGATATTCGTACATATAAACAGACGGAATGGTTTGCGTATGGAAGGCGTTTAAATACATTCAGTCTGAATATTTCAGAAGATGGAACTCCTTTTTTAACTTCTACCGATAAAAATACCGAAGAAAATGTAATCTATGAAACTGTTTTCGATTCCGAGAGTGAAATTACAATATATAAAAGCATTGAAAATAATGACGGTGAAGAAATAATCCAAAAGCTTTATACTTATAAATTGTTTTGTTTCTCACCTGATGCGTTTTATGCTGTATGTGAAAATCTCTCCGATGATGAAAAGATTTTCTCAGATGAAATTTATTTCACAAGAAAGACTTTTGATTGAATATGAGTGCATTGATAGAGTGATGAGAATATAGAAAATGAAAAAAATTAAATTCTTTTTATTATTTCTTAGTGTATTTTTGGCAATAGGGCTAATTTATTATTTTATATATATAAACCCATTAATGCCATTGTTTTCGGAAGCTAAAGCTATAATGTCAGGTGAAATGATAGTTGATGAGGAGCACCCATTATATTATTATAGTTTTAAAGAGAGTGTTTATCCTGAAACAGAAAATATATCTTATTACTTCTTTCCTTATCATATTTGGTTAGATTATAAATATGGTTATATACAGGTAGGGTGTACTATAACTTATAGAGATATAAATGGGGGTTTGGTTTATCATGGAGGAGGACAATCTATTTTGCATATAAGAAAGATCAACGGTGTTTGGACCGTTGTAGATGTTGATCTTCTTACCCCTTGAAGAATATCGAAAAAAAAGATAAAAGCTTTCAACTAAATAATAAAGGCTCTGAGCCGATAGTTTTTGAACTATTGACTTGGAGCCTTTTTTGTGATTAAGTTTATACCGTTGTACGGTTATTTGATTTTAATATTTGCCCATATCAGATTATGGTCAGAGCTGTCTGATTCGTTGAGCTGAGTTTCAATTACTTCAACATTGTCATCATACAGAATATTATCTATGCTTGTAAAAGCTATAGGCCCTTTAAAACTGTTCATTCTGTTATTTTCATTATTGACTTTATTTAATGGAACAACGTTGTATTCATCAAAAGATGAGACGTTGAAGTCTCCGAACAGCACTACAGGGGAATATTTTTTCAGTTCTTCGGCTATTGTCTGGAACTGTTCTTTTCTTATTTCTGCATTTTCATAGCTCAAATGTGTATTTGCGACATAGAGAGATTGTCCGTCCACATTTACTTCGCATATCATGAGGACTCTCGGTTCAAGGTCTGCTGTTTTGTGCTTTACGGTTTTTATCAGCTTCATAGGATATTTTGATGCAATTCCTATACCGTAGTGTCCACCGTCAAATTCCATTGTTGCGGCATATTCGCAGTAGTTGAAATTTTTTCCGCAGATATCCGTAAGGATATTTACTTTTCCTGATCGGTTTGCCATATTATCAATTTCTTGAATTCCGATAATCTTTACTCCGAGATCTGTAATTTCTTTTTGAATGGCTTTGACAGATCTTCCGTAATCCGCTGACTGTATGTTATAAGTTGCTATTCTCATGACATATTCCTTAATTGATAAAATATTTTCTTATGAAGTAAGAGGGTGAACAGCTCCATGCATGACACCATGAATTCAAAAGGGGATCTTTCATATGAGTAAGCATTGGTTTTCCTGGAACGTGAATCTCCCAGAAAGTATCAGCACCCAATTCAACCATTTCGCCCCAGTATGATTTCAGATAAGCGATAGCCTCATCTTTCATACCTAATTTGATCATAGCTTCCATTACGTAATGGTGCATATAAGGAGTTCCGGGGATAACGGTTGCCTGTTCAAAGCTCTGTTTGAGAACTGATTTCGCTTCATCACCGCTGATAACACCACCGAGGATCATCCATACCTGAGACTGAACGGAATATTGGTTTTCATCGTAACTGTTTATAAATGCATTCTTTTCTTTGCAGAAAAGCTTTTCATAAGCGTTTTTACGTGTTTTTTCAAGATTTGCTTTGTATTTGTCCGCATCTTCCGTTTTACCTAAATCACGGGCAAATTTTTCCATTTTTTCAAGAGCGTAGAGGTATACACCTTCAAGGGCTGTTTTTCTCTGAATTCCTGCCGCCCAGTCGATAAATGCCGCCCAACCGCTTAAAAATTGAATTATTCCGTTTTCATCGTGCACGGATGTTGCAAGTTCTATTTGCTTTGCGGCAATGGGGTAGAGGTCAAGAGCTGTTTCTTCATCTTTGTAATTTTCGTAGTAATCGCAAAGAGTTACGGCATAAATAAGTGCATAGTCTGCAATTCCCATACCTTCATCATAGAAAAGCTCGGGTTTATAGTAAAGACATCCGGGCAAATACTGTCCGTCTTCCTGACAGGCTGCAAATAAATACATACAGCGTTTTGCAAGTTCTTTGTTTTTAAACAAAACAGAGTCTGTCAACGCCTGAACTCTTAAGTCGCCCGACCAAAGTCTTCTGTCACGTTTGGGACCGTCTTCATAAACTTCCTGCATACAGTCTGCAAGAGTTCTTGCGGCAACTTTATCTATTTTCACAAGCATGGGGTCTGTACCTTCGGGAAGAGGCTCCATGTTGTTTTCGTCTGCACATGTAGTTATGGAAACTTTAAAATCGGTAAGTCTGATTTTTCTCGGTGTTGCAAGAACTTCAACTTCCACAAATCTGAAAGCGTAACGTCTTGGCATTTCCACAAGTCCCTCATAGTCTATGTAGATTATTTCTTCCTGTAACCAGCTTCCGCAGAGAGAACCGTAGAATGTTGAAAAATCTCTTGACATTTCATAGGGCACTTCACCGAATTTTAATTTGAGTTTAACGGGAGCGTCAAGATATGTTTTTACTTTGCTGAGTCGGAAAGATATTTTACCCACACAATGGTCTCCGAAATCGAGGATAAATTTATCACCCGATTGGAGCTCCTCTTTTATTTTACCAACGGTCTTGTAACCGATTCCCATATGTTTTGTTTCATCTTCGTATACTTCAATTACGGTATCTGTGGTTTTTACAGTGTTTGTCTGCATAGGTAAGTTTTCATCAGCTTTTTTCAAATAGTAATCTCTCATTTTTACTTCATCCTCCATTATTAAAGCTTAAACAATTTATTATATTTTACCATATCAAACGGAGTTTGTCAATATAAAAAGAATTCTCCGTAGGAAAAATTCTTACGGAGAATTAAAACTGTTAGTTCCAGGGTATCCAATCTTCGGGAATAGCTCTCAAATTAGCCTGTTCTTTAGATCGGGAAAGATTTGTACTTGCAGGGTTTGCACCTACACCGTATTTTGCCATTTCGTCAAAGAGAACGGAGTTTTTATCAATCACAAGCTTATCATGAATGTCAACTGAAAACTGATAGAATTTCTCTTTGATTGCGTCAAGCTCATCCTGCGTATATGTTTCATTGCCCTTGAAGTAATTTCTGTGAAGCTGAATGAGATTTGATCTTACTGGCAATCGTGTAAGATATGAAATTTCAAGTGTTGCAACCTGAATTTTAGTCTTTTGAATTCTTTCAAGCTCTGCCTGATCTTTTGCAAGAGCTTCAGCGGCTTCAAAGTCTGCATACGAATTTTCAATAAATTCTCTTATTCCGGGTTCGATCCAAGTGTAATAGTTGAAGTAGGGAGACCAATCGTAGTTTTCGGGATTTATAAAGTGATCGTCTGTAAGCTCTGCGGGGAGTGGCTTGGATTTATCACTTTGCACACGGAACGAGAACCAATCTGTAACATCGGGGTTTGTGCTGTTGTGTGTGCCCTCTGCAGTCTTTAACAAGTCATCCAGATAAGCTCTGATGAACGTCCAGCCTTCACCGTAGTAGCCTTCGAGAAAGTCATTTATATGATATTCAAATTCTTCATCTGACATATAAGGATTCCAGAAAAGCTTTGCAAGAAGGTAGCATCTGAGTTCTCCGAATTCACCTGTGGTTGAATATGAGTTACCTTGGAAGAATATACCCTTAACGTTCATGTCTGCATATAATTTACAGTCTGCTTTAAGGGGATAGAGTGAAGGCCAGGGGAGTGTTGATTGACCGAAGTTGTTGCTGTAGTCCCAGATAAACAGTTCACAGCCGAGGTCGGACCATTCTTTGAGCATCTGATATGTGCTTTTTCCTGTATAATCGGATGTCCACCATTCCTGACATTCTTCTGTACTGTGTACTATACATTGTTCGATGGGAGCCATTCTTACAATTACGTTTTCTGCAGGCTTTGTAATCTTAGGTGCATCTATTGTAGCAAAATATGCAAGAGTTTCAATTTTTACATCAGGATAATCATCTTTGATATTTTCCGCAACTGCATTTACAAAACGGAGAACTGTTCCTGCATGACTGCCTTCTTCTTCGTCAATTTTTCTGCAATTTTCACATTTACAGGTGTCGTGGGTATCGTTTTCGGAAACAGAAATATAGTTAACATATGGTTTTTCGGCAAGCATTTTGCGAACACCGTCAATTGTTACCTGAAGAACCTCGGGATTTGTCAAACAAACCTGAGTCCATGCAGGGTTATTCTGAACTCTTATATTTCCATCTTCATCAACTGCAAAATATTCGGGGTGTGAATCAATATATGTATAGTAGTTTACAAAATATTGCATTGAGTGGACGAATTCACCGCTGTGGTTTTGACCCGGGAATGCAACGCCGCCTCCGACTTCTTCGGAAAGCTTAACATGAGTGTTATCGTTTATTTTTTGTTTTACGCTCCATGTAGGATTCTTTGGAAGCCAGTCGCTGAGTCGTGCATCGAAAACGGGAATCTGCTTGTTTTCTTCTATCTGTCCAAGCTGAATTGTCTTCATTTCAGGAACTTTTTCAAGAGTTGCATGGTAGTAACGAACTCCCAAATACTCTTCAAGGAATGAATATACTCCGTAAAGAGTTCCTCTGAGTTCTCCACCGACGAGCCAGATTTTTGAACCTTCTGATTTAATAATAAAGCCTTCGTTTCCAAGCTCATCTCTGTTGAACTGTCCTTCGGCTTCGCGGTTTGTTTTACCGACAATGATCTCTTTTTCAACTGCTGCAGTTGAATCTGTTACTATTGCGATTTCAGCACCGCTTATCTGTTTGATATAATTCTGCAATTCATTTGCGGCAGTTATTTCCGATGCAGATGCGTTTTCGCCTCTTACGATAACGTAATCGGAAGCTCCGTCAACAACGATATCTAAAGTTGAATTTTCGGTTTTTTCTTCGCCGTTATCATCTTTATTTTCGTCTGAAACTTCTGGGGGATCATCTCCCGGTTTGGGATCTGTGACAGGCTCAGACTGATTACATGCCGCAAGTAAAGTCAAAGTCATTGAGGCTGCCAATATAATGCTTAAAACTTTTTTTGCCATTTGATTTCAACCTCCAATTTAATGAAATAATAATAAGTTCTGAATGTTTGCTATAAACATATTTTATCATAAATATTTATCTTTGTCAAGATTTAAAATTCTGATAATAATTATATAATGGATTTCTTCCGACCTTTTGGCAAACTCTGATTAAAAACTCTTGACAAAACCCCCGTCGGGATTGTATAATAAATAATAAAAGCACATAAAAGGAGTATCAGCCTTTTGTGGCTTTTGAGCCGTAAAGAGTGGTTCGCCACAAAACGCTATGTAATAAAAGAAAGGCACGGTAGAATTATGATTTATAATGAATTTAAAGGAAAGAAGCTTTCCGCTTTAGGCTTGGGTTGTATGCGTTTTCCCGTGACTGAAAACAAAGAGATCGACGAAAATGCAGTCCGTGAAATGGTAGCTTATGCAATGGAAAAAGGTATAAACTATTATGATACAGCATGGATGTACCACGGTGGACAGTCTGAAATCGTTACAGGCAAAATTTTAAACGAATATCCAAGAGATTCTTATTATATTGCAACAAAATTCCCCGGATTTGATACAGCTAATATGGAAAAGGTTGAAGAAATCTTTGAAAAGCAGCTTGAAAAAACAGGTATGGAATATTTCGATTTTTATCTTTTCCATAATGTTTCAGAAGGTAATATTGACGGCTATCTCAGCGAAGAGTACGGTATTTTCAATTATCTTATGAAGCAGAAAGAAAACGGCAGAATCAAACATCTCGGTTTCTCAGCTCACGGAAATCTTAATACCTTGACTCGTTTTCTTGATAAATACGGTTATGCAATGGAATTCGGTCAGCTTCAGTTGAATTGGCTTGACTATACTGCACAGCAGGGTAAGGAAAAGATAGAGCTCCTTACAAAGTACAATGTTCCCGTTTGGGTAATGGAACCCGTAAGAGGCGGTAAGCTTGTTTCCGTAGGAGAAAAATATGAGTCTCAGTTGAAAGAATTCAGACCGGAAGAAACTGTACCCGGTTGGGCATTCAGATTCCTTCAGTCATTGCCTGAAGTTAAAGTTACCCTTTCAGGTATGTCCAATATGGAACAGCTTAAGGCGAATATTGCCACGTTTGAAACTCATGAACCTCTTAACGAAAAAGAGTTTAACAGTATTGTAGATATGGGTGTTGAGATGCTTAAGTCAAATACAGTTCCTTGCACGGGCTGTGCTTATTGTGTTGACCACTGTCCCATGGAGCTGGATATTCCCAAGATCATAAAGATTTATAACAATCATTGTTTTACGGGCAGTAAGAAAGTATCTGCTTCTGTTGTAGGTTCTTTGGATGAGGGTAAACGTCCCGATGCTTGTATCGGATGTCAGAGCTGTGAAGCTGTTTGTCCGCAGAATATTAAAATTTCCGAAGTTATGTCAGACTTTACGTCAAGAATGAAATAATCAGTAATATTAAAACGAGGGATTCTTTTCAAGTGAAAGGAATCCCTCGTAACCTTATTAAATTATCTTATTCCGAAAAGCTTTTCTCCGTCTTTCAATTCGTCGCAATCAATTTCTTTAATCTTCAAATCTCTTTGAGCCGCTTTTATCATTTTCTTTGTGATATCAGGTGTTTCAATTCTCAGGCAAACCATCTGTTTGGGAATCCACATGATTCTTTGTTCAGGTAAAGATTCACCTGCAATATATTCTGCTTCAAAAGCAGAGTATAAGCCGTCGTTACCGAATTTAACACCCAAAAGGTCTTTTGCTTTAACTTCGATGTTGGCTTGTTCCATAACTATTCTTTTAACAGCATCCCAAGGCTGTTCATTTTCCAAAACTTCGCCGCAAGGGATATCAATGATCCTTTCAGCTTTTCCAAATACGTGTTCAATACAAAGAACTTTATTTTCCTTTATGCAAACAGCTGAAACTGTTTGAGCCTTTTTATTTTCCATAATAATCTCCATTCTGCCGCTAAACCGACTTATGAATTGATTTCTGATAATATTATATCACAGTTTTTTACTGAAGTCAATATGAGTTTGAAAAATATCTTTTAGTTATGATTTTAAATCAGGAATTGCCTTTGAAACATATCTCAGAAGTTTAATAACGTCGTCAAGATTCAATATTCCGTCAATCACGATTTCACCTGCGGAAATTGCTTTGGGGTCAGTTATTATTTCAGCCTTTGATATGTGCCTCAACAGCTTGATAACATCATCAAGGTTGATATATCCGTCAAGATTTACGTCTCCCATAGAGTCGGATGCAACTATAACTTCTTTTATATAACCGCAAACAGTACATTCATTCGGCGTTTCATTGTTTGAAAAAATATGTCCTGTTTTTTCTGTTTTGCTGTCAATATATTCATCTCCACATCCTGCACATGTGTGAATCGTATAACCATTTTCTGTACACGTTGGTAACTTGATCTCTGATACGTATTCGTGGATATGTTCAGGTTCTCTGTATGTCAGATTTCCTATATGGTTTAAATATGATTGGGAGATTTTCAGATAGCCTGTAGAATAATGAACAAATTCATCTTTGCTGTTTTTCAGGATAACGACAGGGTATGGAGCATTTGCTTCTTTTTCAAAGAGATTCAATGCATCATCTAAACTGCTATCCTTTAAATGCCTTTTCACGATAGTGAATTCGGGGTATTTACGTTCAAAATAATACATTTCAGAATCTAATCGAGTTTTTTCCAAAATGACTATAACTTCAATATTCATCTCTTTCAATAACTCAGAATGATCATTAAGCTCTTCAAGCAGGGATTCCGTATTTCTATCGTTTGATTTTTCGTATACAAATAACACATTTTTAGATGAAAGATCTTTTTCTGTAATCAGAGACAAATCACTTTTCAGAAAAACAAAAGGTACACTCGTTGTTGATTCTTTTGTTTCTATCACAAAATCTGAATAGTCATATGTACTTGTTGGATATTCTTTAAGAAATTCTTCAGATAAAAATTCCGAATCTCTTTCGTGGTGTTCGTCAAAATTTTTACTGCCTTTCAGAAAATAATTAAACCCGTTTTCAGGAGGGGAGTCCCACGTTGCGTCAATATTGTAATATATATCTCCGAGCTTTACTATATTCCATGCATGACCTACGTTACCTGCAACACCTGAAATCAATCTGCATTCCAGATCTGCTTCCAAAGCCATTCTGTAAAATAGGTTTGCATAACCCTGACATACCGCAGTTCCTTCTATCAATGCGGCATATGCGGTAAACTGCTTTCTGTAATTAAGATTATCAAGATGACTATAGTCATATGTGACATTATTTACTATATAATTATATATTGCTTCAATTTTTTCGTAATCGTTCATATCCTTAATTTCCAACTCATCAAGGATCTTATCAATTTTTTTCCCTACTATAGTTTCTTCCTGATAAGTAGTAAAATATGCGAGGGAATATTCAAAAGTATATATGTAATATCCGTCAAACTCTACACAGCCGGTTCTACAGCGGGAAATATCCATGTGTTTTGATATATAATCACCTTCGGTTGGATTGCCCGTGTGCTTCATTGCTTCATTGTAAATTACAGTCATGAGGTTTTCGTCGAAAAGATCTGTTTCAAGTATGAACGAAGCTGTTTCTACTCTATTTTTCATCTGTTCACGAAGATAGGATGCGGCTTGTGATATGCTTGTGAATGTTTGAGTATATTCCGCCGATTTAATTAAAGAAACAGAGTTGTCTCCGTATGAAAAATCAAAGTTACTTACAGCAAATGTTGATAGCGGGAGAATATTTACGATCAATGCAAATATGATTGCCAACGCAATGTTTTTTATTGTTTTATTTTTCATTAAGTGCTCCGATTATAATTATATTATAATATAATTATAACACAATTTGTCTGTAAAGTCAATGATAAATTGTATAATAATTGGTAATTAAATGAAAAAAGACCTTACTGATAAAATATATCGGTAAGGTCTTAAGATTGTTATTTTAAATTGGGAATTGCTTTTGAAACGAATCGCAAAAGTCTGATAACATCATCCATATTGATTACGCCGTCTTCTACAATATCGCATGCCGCAATAGCTTTGGAGTCTGTAATTATAATAGCTTTAGTAACATGCCTGAGCATCATAACAACGTCATTCATGTTGATTTTATTGTCACCGTCAATATCTCCGTATACGATTGCAGACGGATCAATTTTACTACCCTCGTCGATAACAGTGTCTGTTTCATCGCAATTATCACATTTAGCTGTTTTAGTACCGTCAGCTTCTGTTGTAGCGTTGCCATCGGAAACGTAGTTTGTAAAGCTGTGACCTGTAGCGGAAACTTCAGTATCTATATATGAGTCACCGCATTCGCAAGTGTGTTTAGTATAACCGCCATCTGTACAAGTAGGCTTGGTTACAACTGAGTCATATGAGTGAACATGTATTTTTGAACCTTCATCAATCACGGTATCAGTTTCTTCGCAGTTATCGCATTTAGCTGTTTTAGTACCGTCGGCTTCAGTCGTTGCATTACCGTCGGAAACGTAGTTTGTAAAGCTGTGACCTGTAGCGGGAACTTCGGAATCTACATAAGAATCGTTACACGCTGCACATGTATGAGTTGTATAACCGTCTTCTGTACATGTGGGAGAGGTTACAACAGAATTATAAACGTGATTGGAACATATCTTGCTGCCTTCGTCAACGATCGTATCAGTTACGTCACAGTTATCACATTTAGCTGTTTTAGTACCGTCGGCTTCAGTCGTTGCATTACCGTCTGAAATGTAATTTGTAAAGCTGTGACCTGTAGCGGAAACTTTTGAATCTGTATAAGTGTATCCGCAAACAGTACATGTATGAATCATGTATCCGTCCTGTGTGCAAGTTGCAGGAACGATGACAGTTTCAAGAGAGTGATTTGGTAAAGATTCTTCATCAACCAATGATACTAAGAGGTCTATATAATCCTGGTTGATTGCAACGTGACCTTTTGAAAAATGGACGAGTTTGTTATTATGGTTTTTGAAGAATACAACAGGGTAATAATAAGAGCCTGAAAAACCGTATTGGTAGAAAGATTGCCCTAAACTTTTATCGTTTACAGGTCTGCGTGAAATAATAAAATCAGGGTATTGTGTAGCATATTCTGTGAGTTTTTTATCAGTTATACTGGATTCAAAAACTACAATTACTTTTAACCCTACGGCTTTGAGTTCCTGAATATGATTATTTAAGCCTTTAAGTAAGTTTGAGCAGTTTCCTGAGCCTGTGTCTGCATATATAATTAGTGTGTTTGTATTATCGTATTCTGCATCTGTGATTGAACCTCCGTTAGGTAACTCAAAAGTGAAAGGCACGCTGTCTTTGATTTCACAAGGCGTATGTTCTTCGTCATGATAGTCTTTTTCACTTGTGGGGTAATTGGATTTATAATCATCTGTTTCAAATTCTTGATCCAGTATGTGGTCTAAATCGAATTCCTCGCTTCCCATAAGGAAATATTGGTAGTTTTTCTCATCGCAGTCATGCAGTATAGCATCCCAGGTTGAGTCGCAATCGTAATAAATGCCGTTTAGTTCGATTATATTCCAAGCATGACGTCCGGGGGTGGGACCATCTGACATGCCCGTTTCTATACGGCAGTCAATTTCTGCAGTAAGCAACATTCTGTAAAGGAGAGATGCGTATCCCTGACAAACGGAAGTTCCGTCAAGTAAAGCTGCATACGCAGAAAACTGTTTTGTATATGCGGGATTACCAAGATGTTCATAGTCATATACTACATTATGAACGATATATTCATATATGGTTCTGATTTTTTCGTAGTCACTTTTATTTTCAATATCCCATTCGTCAAAGAGTTCTTTAATTTTTTCTTCAACAACATTCTCTTCTTCTTTAGTTGTGAAGTAATACATATTATATGATACATTGTAATAGTATGTGCCATTCTTAATGTATCCACTGAAAGAATAACCATAGTGATCTAAATTTTTTTCAATATAGTCACCTTCATCGGGAATTCCGGTGTGTGCTAAAGCTAAATATAAAATATTTTTAACAAAGTCTGTATTAGAAGATTTTGTTACGTATGAGAAATTAATGTAGGCTTCTCTGTTTACCATTTTTTCTCTGACATAATAAGCAGCATCTTCAATAGTGGTGTAACTTACAACCGGATTATTGCTGTTTAAATATAATGTTGGTGTGTAATTTTCACTTTCAAAAAACACATACTCACTTTTAGCAATCAGTTGTAATGGACTAACTGATGAGGCGAGAACTGCAATCATCATTATTGATGAAAGTAGTCTTTTCAGGATTCTTTTTTTCATTAAGATATGCAACCTTTCAGTATTTGTACCTAATATAATTGTAGCATACAAATATTTATAAATAATGGACTTCTTAAGTATACTACAGTTTGGTTGTTAAGTCAAGAAATGTTCCAAAAAATTAAGAAAGCTATAAGAATAAATTGAAAACTGCACATTGCGAGAGTGAGAGTGTTATTCATGGTCGGCTCTGACAGTCCGTGTGACTATCATTCATTACAATATCTGTTGCGGTTCTCGAAATTTTCACACGTCGCCAAAGCTCATTTAAAATTTCGAACGCGGCCAACACGTATTGTTCGATTCTTCTGCCACAGGCAGCGTTAACAAAAGTGTGCCCTTAGCGGTTCCTCTCTTGCTTTTATAAGCTTTTTATGAAAGTTTTGACTTTGCTGTTGAATTTTACAAAGAATTAGTGTATAATAAATACAGCAGAAACAAAAAAGAAGGAAAGCGCGAACGTAAAGTTCTGTTGAATTTAGAGTTTCGCGTATTCGCGCCCGAATTTGCTGACGCAAATTCCCATAGTGAAAGGCGAACTATATGCCAAACATTAAGCCCGTATCAGATCTTCGCAACTACAACGAGGTGCTGCGAGCAATCAGCAATCAATACGATTAAAAAGAGTATGAAACGCATCCGTCAACTCGCGGATTTCCCCGAAATCGGTGCACTGTTTTCCTCGATTATCAATCTTGAAGTGCCGTATCTCTTCCTTTCCTGCGGAAACTACACCGCATTTTATAAGGTTGATGGTTATTAGGTTTACATTATCCGTGTACTCTACGGCAGACGGAACTTTATGCGGATACATTTCGAAAAGTCATACACTGGGCCGATGCTTGAGCGTCGTATCTAAACCTGTTATACATTTTTTTACAAATAATATAAAAATTTTTGAGAAACATTCAACGGAGGAAACCAATGAAAAAAGCACTACTTCTTTTGTTAGTTACAGTCTTGTTGGTGGGCGTTATCTTCGTTGCCGCTTCCTGCGACAACAGCACGACGTCCTCCGACGGTCCCACAGAATTGACGCCGGACGACAATGCCTACTGGTATCAGGAGGAAAACGTCTTCTGTCCTACTGACATTGATCGCACCGGAACCGACAAAAACGTTAACGAACTTTATAAGGACATCAAAGAGTCCAAGCCTCAGAACATCGTTCTGACCTCGGGCGAGCAGGCTCTAGTCCTCGCCAAGGACGGCGATGTGTACGACATCAAGATCTATATCGTAAGCGGCAAGGACTATATCCCTCTCTTTACCACTGAGGTTAAGGAGCTTGTTGACGGCCTCGGTAAGCCTAACGCTTACGAAACCAAGACCATTGACGGAAACAAGGCCGTGGTGATGACCGGCGGTGACGGCGGCCACTCCTTTACCCTCACCTGTACCGCGCTGAAGGACGAGGGTCTCCTCCATTTTGAGCTGGACGCCCAAATGGGCAAGGCTTTCTCCCTGAGCCGTCAGGACTTCGGCTTTGCCATGAAGGGCTGCGCCGAAGTGACCTACGGCCAGATGCCCACTAGCATCTACGGCAATATGTTGGGCTATGATAACGTGGGTATCGCTATGCCTGCCGCTTATCTGTGGGACAAGGGCCGTGAGGCCGTGGTCCTCTTCGACTATACCGACACCGCCTGGATGGCCTCCGGAATCTATCTCCCCGGCCGTCAGGGCTACGTTGACGGCAAATATCGCACGGGCTACACATCCCTCGGTCTTTGCTACAGCAATGACAAAAACAACCGTCCCGTTGGCGCCGGCACCGTCACGAAGGGTCAGACCCTGAATCTGGACTTCTATATCTTCGCAGGTCTCTCGGCTAAGCGTCAGGGCATCTCCTGCATCGCCCGTAAGGCCGAGGTCATGTCCTCCATCCATCCGACGAAGGTGGTATATCCCGAGGTCCGTAATGACCTGAAGGATCAGGTGACCCTGTCCTGGGAGGAGTTTTCCGAAGGCACCGTCTCCGGTCTAATGAATAACCTGGCCTTCAATAAGGTCTCTATGAACCTGAAGGATCCCATTGCAGTGTCGGATAATCGCGGCGAGATTCTGTATCTCAGCTACGCCCGTCAGACCGCTGATCGTTACACCGCTACCGACTATTCCTGCAACAACAACTGGCTGGCTGCCATGGCTTCCTACAACCGCATCAAGGACAACAAGGACGTTGCCACCATGGTGACCTCCAAGATGGACGCCCTCCAGTTCTATTACGATCCCGATTCCGATATGTACCGTTACGGTTTCCGGTATGAGAACCAGCTGGGTAAGTACTCCATGCCTTGGCAGAACGGCTTCTATCATACCGACGTCTACCGTTCCACAATGCACTCTTCCCCCGAAGACTACAGCCCCTCGGCTCTGGCGAACCTTCTCTCCACCGTCAAGGGCGGCTGGACCGAGCTGGTTGTCAATCTGGACTATGTTCTGCCCCAGTGGACCGATCCCGTGAACAAGAAGGCCGAGACCCAGCAGGACGTTCCCGACCTTGCCATCGTCTACGAGCCCTGGCAGATCGGCTCATACGCCTACACCTGCCTCAAGAGCTATGAAGTGACAGGCGACAAGAGCTATATTGATCTGGCTTCCACGGCTCTGAACAAGGTCATCAACGAGGTGACCTTCAATGTTCAGAACAAGGTCTATACCAAGACCTATCAGGACAGCGCCGAGTTCCCCATCACCGAGCTCTTTGGTACGGCTAACGGTACCTATGCCTGCTACCGTCTCTTCGAGCTGACGGGTGAGGAAAAGTGGCTGACCTACTCCGAGGCCTTCTTTGGTATGCTCTCCCAGCTGACCTTCTGGTATGACGACAATATGTCGAACAACGCCGAGACCTCCACTTGGGTGGGTCTCTTCGAGCCCCACGGCGGCGCCTCGAATCCCTGCCCCTGGGAATCTATCGAGGCAGTCCTGCCCCTGACAGAGATCCTGAACGCCACCGGCGACTATCTCTTCAACGACCTGATCCTGGCAATTCTCAATACCCAGCGTGTCAGTGCTTACAACTTCTATCCTGTGACTTGGTCGACCTCCTTCAGAAATCAGATGGCCTACGGTCAGGAGGACTTCTATTTCATTCCCACAGAGCCGATGTATAATACTATCGGCAACGGTAATAGCGACTACGGCGCCCTCTATATGTCTTCCATTTCCTTCTGGAATTATCTGATGTATGAGGCCTTTGCCACGGTGGACAATCGCGATGTGATGATCCTCAACACCGACGTTCAGGCCAACTTCGAGAATGCCGTTCGTGGCGCCACCCGCAACTTCGTGCTCTATAACCCCAAGAGCGAGAGAGTTACCGTGAAGATGGCTCACCACGAGCTTCCCGACGGCAACTACATCGTAACCGTTGAGGGCGGCAAGTCTAAGACCTACACCGCCGCCGAGCTGAAGCCCGGCCTCCCCTACACCGTGGCCTCTCGCCCCGACATCCGCATTAAGGTGGTTGCCGAGGATGAGAGCCTGCTTGTGGCCGCCGGTCAGGATACCATGACCCGCTACCATCTCGCCACCGCATTTAATCTGGTCATCGAAAAGGTTCAGGACATCGCCCGCGAGAAGTTAGCCACACTGTATCCCATTGCTACCGAGAAGGAGCTGAATAACCTGGTTCAGTACGTGCTGACCTATATGACCTACGAGGACACCATGGCTCACGCACTGAACTCCAATTCTGTGGACTCTCTGAAGCAGCAGATGGTCAACCGTCAGATCACCACTATTGAGCTGAAAAAGCTGTACAACGAAAATGCCAATGTACAGCTTCCTACCGAGTACATTACCATTCTGGATCAGCTGGATGCCGCCACTGTTCTCTACCGTGAGGGAAAGTGCAAGGAGGCGTATCTCCTCTGCGACGGTATCATCAAGGCCGTTCAGGACTGCACCGAGGCAGAATTCGTCGCCTCCCTCTCCGCTGATTCTGAGACTGAATAAGCATCAATAAAAAAAGATCACGTTCCTTATAGATTAGCTATTTGCAGTTGCTGTGCAGTAATGATTACAAATAATAGCCGGTTCTTGTGTACAATAGAAATCTGATGACAAGCTTCAAACAACATTATATTCTTTTGATTGTGAGTAAAAATGTAGCCCTCGTTCCCAAAAAAGAGCGAGGGTTACAAAAATATTTAGAAAGTGATGTGACATTCTATTTCAAAACCATTGAAGGGCTGACTCAAAAAAAGTTTTTTGAGCCAGCCCCATCTAACTTGCCTTTTTCAGACGAATATACCAAACAATTATTCTTTTTTAACATTGAGCATTCTTCATAATATTCAGATAAATCATCAAGAGCTATTACGTTTTTGTGATGATCTATACATTTATAAAGTATCGCATCGGATGAATAAGCTAATAATTGTTTTTGATTTCTATATCTAGCCAAAACCTTTCCCTCGCTTTCTCCATCTTTGATTTTATACATGAGAATTATCACCTCCCATGTATATTATGTTATTTTTATACCCTTTTACTGCATTATTTGAAAAGTTTAAATTTTCTTAATAATTTATCATGGTACGGTTATGAAACCAGATAAATAAATCAGACACTATTATTATAAATAAGGTGCTAAAAGGTGAAATGATATGTGGAAAAAAATGTATTCATTGTTGAATTATTCGAAGTTGAGTTTGATGTTTTTATGGCGGCAAAGTAAGAAATACGTATTGCTTATCGTCCTAAAAATACTGCTTGATGCAGTGCAAGTATTCCCCCCTATGTATTTGGCAAGTTGGTCTATAAATTTACTTGTGTGTAAAGTTGAATTCAGGGAATATTTTCAAGTCATATTGTTTATCATTCTACTGATAATTGTTTTAGCGATTCTAAGAAATATCTTGTCATCAAGGTTAAATTATACTAAAAAAGCGTTATATGATAAAATTAAAATGGATATCAACAATATTTGTTTATATACAGATTATGAAAATGTGCAGAGTAAGACATTTATGGAAAAGAAAAATATGGCAATAGAATCCCTCAATTCCGGATGTTTGGATATGTTCATCGAAAGCCTTCACAGACTTGTTTCTGGAATTCTTATCATTGCAGGTGTTATTTACATAATTTCAGAAGTTTCGCTTTGGATATTGATTCCAGTTGCAATATCTCTTCTTATTGGTTTTTATTATGATTATCTTAATGCACGTCAATCTTTTGTTGATACAAAGGAAAGCGTTGAGTTTGAGCGTAAATCCTCATATTTGCAAAAAATTGCTTGCGACTTTGCCTATGCGAAAGAGATAAGACTTTTTGGCCTTAAAGATCGATTCAAAAAGCGAATGGACGAGGTTGATGAACTTAGATATAAGCTAAAAGAAATTCGCAGAAAGCAAAGAGATATTCCCGTTATCCTCTATTATTTAGCCGATACGGTTTTGGATGTTTCGTTGTACCTTTATTTAGGTTACTTAGTGTTGGTTGTGCAAACTATAACTTTGGGACAGTTTTCAATTTATTATCAGGCTCTTCGAAAGATTAAGGATTCTGCAAATGACATAATTTCGGTTCTTACGGAATTTGCGGTAAACTCCGAATATTTAAAGGCATTTTTTGATTTTCTTTTATATAAAACTGTATCCCAAGACTTAAATGATGATTCTGAAATTTTACCTTATGCTGAAATAAGATTTGAACACGTATATTATAGATATCCCAATGCGGAAGATTTTACATTGAAAGATATAAATATCACGCTGAATGCAGGAGAAACATTACTTGTAGTCGGTGAAAACGGAGCAGGGAAAAGTACATTTATTAAACTTCTTTGCGGCTTATATAAACCGACAATTGGAACAATATATTTAAATGGTCGTGATATTTCTACGATTGATAAAAGTCTGTATGTTCGTCAGATTTCTGCAGTCTTTCAGGATTACAGATTGTTTGCTTCATCTGTTGAGGATAATATCAGTGCAATGAGAATCGTTGATGAAAATATAATTTCTGAATCGCTTGAAAAAGTTTCATTAACAGAAGTTATTGATTCAGCCCCGAAAGGATCGAAAACATCTCTTTACAGAATTTTTGATGAAGATGGTGTAGAGTTTTCGGGAGGTGAAATGCAACGTCTTGCTATAGCAAGGGCTATATATAAACACTCCCCGATTTTGGTTCTCGATGAGCCAACTTCGGCGCTTGACCCTAAAGCAGAATATGAGATATACAAAAGTTTCAGCTCAATTTCCAAAAACCGAACTGCAGTTTATATTTCACACCGACTTTCAAGCATAAAGTTTTCGGACAAAGTTGCAGTTTTTGATAATGGTAAAATAGTTGAATACGGAACTCATGATTCTTTAATGCAACTGAATGGCTTATACTCTGAATTATATTCACTCCAAGCAGATTTTTACAATAACGAAAGGAGCGAGGCTATATGAAAAAAATAAAAGAGTTTTGGAACGCTCTCGGTCATGTGCCTAAGCTTTTCAAACTTGTATATAAAACAGACAAGCTATATTTAATATATATTCTTTGCGAAACTATATGTTTTGCACTTGTGCCGTATCCTGCAATGTATTTGAGTCGATACGCATTGGATTCTATCGAAAACAGGATTTCCTTTACTGAATTTTCTGTTGTTTGTATTCTCCTAGTATTTATACAGCTCATTCTTTACTTATTGAAATCATTTTTCAACAGCATCAGACCTCAAAGAAGGATTCTTGTAACTGGAAAACTTTATAACGGCTTTCATATGAAATGTATGGAACTTGACTATGAGCTTTTATCTGAAAAAGAAATGCAAGATCTTCAGAAATTTTCGGGAGATTTTGTAAAATACAGACTAGACAATATTATTTGGAATTTCATATCTTTGTTTTCATGTATTATAGCAATCATTTACTCATGCGTCTTAATTGCAGATGTGAATTTTATTTTAGTATTGATCGTTGTTCTCGGACTTGTAGCTGAAAGCCTGTTTTCAGCTAAATTCATTCCGGAAAGGTTTAACATTGACAAGGAAATATCTCAAAACAGCAGATATATTAATTATTATAATGATATTGCAACAAACGAAGCATATGCAAAAGATATCAGAATATTTGATATGAGTGCTAAAATATTCGAAAGGCTTTCCACCTACACAAAAAAGAATCTGGTATTGGAGAATAAAAAAGAAAAACAAAACTATGTGCGGTCAATAGCTACGTTATCTCTTTCCAATACTATTGATTTGATAATTTATGCAGTATTGGGATTTCTTGTTTTAAAGGGTAACATAACTGTTGGTGATTTATCTTTTGCTGTCGGAAATCTTCTTCTATTTAGGTCTTACATTTCCGAAGTCTCAAATATTTTAGTGGATTATTCGGAGGATTCAATGCATCTTGAATATTATAATCAATTTATGACATTGAAAAGTCAGTTTAGAAGGACTGGGAATAAGTCGATTTCAACAATTTCCGAAGAAAATTTTACAATTGAATTTAAAAATGTTTCTTTTAAATATCCAGGTCAGGATGATTATGTTTTGAAAGATTTCAATTTAACCGTAAGTAGCCGAGAAAAAATCTCTGTCGTAGGTGAAAACGGTGCAGGTAAAACAACATTTATTAAACTCCTTATGCGTTTATATGAACCAACAGAAGGTTCAATACTTATAAACGGAATGGATATTCGGGAATTCGACTATGATGAATATCTCTCGCTTTTTGCACCTGTATTCCAGGATTATAAACTTTTCGCTTTTACAGTAAGGGAAAATATTACATCTTTCAGTAATTCTCAAAACGATGCGTTAATGATTTCAGCTTCTGAAAAATCCGGAATTGCTGAAAGAATAAACGAGCTTCCTTATAAGTATAATACATATCTTACAAAACAGTTTGATGAGAATGGAGTTGAATTTTCAGGTGGCGAACAGCAGAAAATTGCAATTGCAAGGACCTATTATAAAAATAATGCGCTGATTACAATCTTAGACGAACCGACGAGTGCGCTTGATCCGAAAGCTGAAAATCGAATCTACAAGCAGTTTAATGATTTAATTGGAAAAAATACTGCGTTTTTTATCTCTCATCGTTTAGCGAGCACTAAGTTTTGCGATAAGATAGTTGTAATTAAAGATAAAAAAGTTCATGAGTTTGGCACTTTCGAGGAGCTTATGGCGAATAAAAGTTATTACAGCGCTCTATATGAAATGCAGGCGAGTTATTATACTAACGAAGGTGTGTAATACGATGTTAAACTATGATTGTGTAATAATTGATAGTGGGGTAAACTAACTTCATTCAAAATTAAAAAATTCAAAGATTGATGGGATAAGTCTTACATTTGATAATTCTATGAATCTCGTAGTCGGTAATAATATCTTATAAAACTTTTAACAATTAGGATTGATATATTATGAAAAGTAAAATATACTTAATTTTTCTATTTTTGAATATAATGCTTTTTACAATGCCTTTATACTCAAATGCAACAAACAAAGATCTTCTTTCTGATATTAACAAAAAGATTCATTATCTTAAAACTCGGTGCGCAGACACAGAATTGGAACTTAATATACTTGAAAGATTAACGTAATCGAATATTCTGATTCAGAAGGAAAAATTTGGTTTGAACCTTATTATCTTGCAAAAAATGAATATCAAGATTATGAATACTTCAAAAGCACTCTTTTATCTTGTGCTACTCCTTATATAGTAATGGAACTGTTATCACCCTATAACGCAGTTTTGAATATAAATGGATCTTTGTATTTACGAGAAATTATGGGATCCTATCAAGAAGGCGGTATGAGATTTGATAACATAGAGATTCTTGAAGAAACAAATGATTCTATTAAAGCATTAGTATCCACGCATTTTGCTGATGGAGAACTGTTTTATGAGCATACCATAGAACTTGAAAAGCATAATGACTCATGGAGAATTGATTACATTGAAGAGATACTCGGAAATTCTATTACAGATAGAGATGAAGCATCATGGAAAAAATTATTTATAAATTATGTTCATAATATTGTTAGAGGATATATTGTTTCGGAAAATACTAATTGTGGCTATAATAAATTCTCGCTAAAAACAAATCCGGATAATTTTCCATTTTTAGAAGCAATAGATATTAATATAATAGATTTTAACACAGATAATTGTACAGGTTCAACATATGTCATATTAGATGAATACGATACAAGAAATACTACTCTTGCAAAGCATAAAATAACTGTCAAAATAGGAGAAAACCTATCCGAAACAGTTATCGATGAAATTATATCGTACAACAACCCAACAACATCTGCCTCCAATTGTGGATTGTATATATTTCTCATAATTATCAGTTTAATACCTATTCATTTGATAAAGTATAAAACAAAAAAAGTTGAAATATGACAATATTTTAAAACACAGCGACGGGGCTGGCTCATTAAGTCAGCCCCCCAAACACAAAAAAGTATAAAAAAGACGGATGTTTTTTACCAAAAGGTATTGAACATCCGTTTGCTTTATTGTATAATTTAATCGCAACAAAAAACCCACAAGAAAGCGAGATAATTATACACCAATGAGAGATAAAAGTCAAGTAGTTTTGCCAATAGATTTAGAAATTAACATAAAAAAAGAACGATTTTGTATTCACATTAGCTCAAATAACCGAGAAATTAAACTATGAAAAGCTGTTTTCTGAATATGTGAGAAAATGGAGAAAAATAAACCCGATTACATTGTTTGAAATCATACTGTTTGCATATATGGAAAGAAAATTCACATCAAGAGAAATAGTGAAAGCTTGTCACACGGATATCCGTTTTATGTGGTTGTTAAACGGAGAACCTGCACCGAGCGTAGCAACGGTAAAAAGGTTTTTAAGCGAGAAGTTGACCGATGTTATTGAAGATCTTTTTTACCAATTTGTAGAAAAACTTCACGAAATAGGAGAAGTAAAGTATGAAAATTTATTTGTTGACGGTACAAAAGAGGAATGGGCAGCTAAAACCGGGATACAATATACAAATCGGGGTTGAAAGTGAATATATTGTAGGTTTCGGAGCATTTTCAAACAGAACAGATGTACAAACTTTAATACCGTTTCTCGAAAGAATAAAGAACAGCTGTGGAAAGACGTACAGAAACATTATAAGCAAAGAAGGTACGAAACTCAGAGTAAACAGGTCGATACAGGTTGAAGGGGTCTTTGGTATTCTTAAACAGGATTTTAGGTTTAAAAGATTTTTAATGCGTGGAAAACGTAACGTTGAAACTCAATTTTTCCTACTTGCTTTTGCATTTAACGTGGAAAAACTCTGTAACAAACAAAAATACGGTCGTATTGGTCAAGATTTATTTCCATTAAAGACCGGATAAGAAGAGTTTTCAACAGAATAAACACAACGAAAAAACGAGGAGTTCTCTCCCCGTCATTTACCATACTGTTTTTAGCCTTTTGCGAGGCTATTTTTTTGTTTTTTTC
>JAZSMD010000013.1:0-4475 GCA_045535665.1 Eubacteriales bacterium | reverse complement strand
GTGTTGTACCCATAGGAACTTCTACGAGACCTGTGTTGTTGATCTTACCGCCGAGAGCGAATACCTTTGTACCCTTGGACTTTTCTGTACCCATGGTTGCGAACCAGTCAGCACCCTTTAAGATGATCTGCGGAATGTTTGCAAGAGTTTCAACGTTGTTGATGATGGTGGGTTTTTCCCAGAGACCCTTGTTAGCCGGGAACGGGGGTTTCGGGTTCGGCTCACCGCGGTTGCCCTGGATAGAGGTGAGAAGAGCAGTTTCTTCGCCGCATACGAATGCGCCTGCACCAAGACGGATTTCAATGTCAAAGCTGAAATCGGTTTCGAGAATGTTTTTGCCTAAGAGGCCGTATTCTCTTGCCTGATCGATAGCGATCTGGAGACGCTTAACAGCGATCGGATATTCTGCACGAACGTAAACGTAACCCTTGGAAGCGCCGATTGCATAACCTGCGATAGCCATAGCTTCGATGAGGGCATGGGGGTCGCCTTCGAGAACTGAACGGTCCATGAATGCGCCTGGGTCACCTTCGTCAGCGTTACAGCAAACGTATTTCTGATCAGCGTCGGGAACGAGGTTTCTTGCGAGCATCCATTTTCTACCTGTGGGGAAGCCTGCGCCGCCTCTGCCGCGGAGACCTGAATCAAGAACTACATTGATAACATCTTCAGGTGTCATTTCTGTAAGAACTTTACCGAGGGCTGCGTAACCGTCAAGAGCGATATATTCTTCAATGTTTTCAGGGTTGATAAGACCGCAGTTTTTAAGAGCTACACGCATCTGATTCTTGTAGAATGCAGTTTCGTTAAGGGATGTAGCATGGTGTTCGTCAACCTGTGCATCAGGATGAACATCTTTATATACGAGTCTTTCTACGGGACGACCTTTGAGAAGGTGTTCTTCAACGATTTCAGAGATGTCTTCGGGTTTAACCATGCTGTAGAATGTACCGTCGGGATATACGATCATAACGGGACCGAGAGCACAAAGACCGAAACAACCTGTTTTTACAACTTTAACTTCTTCTGCAAGACCTTTTGCAGCAAGTTCAGTTTCAAGTGTGGAGATAAGAGTAGCACTACCGGAGGAAGTACAGCCTGTACCGCCACAAACCATAATATGTGTACGAATCATTTGTTTTATTCCTCCTTATTATGCGTTGTAGTTGCCGATTGTATATTCGGAAACAACTTTTCCGCCTTTGATATGTTCAGCTACTACGCGTTTAGCTTTTTCAGCATCCATTTTAACGTATGTGATCTTGTCTTTGCCGCTTTCGAAAACTTCAACAATGGGTTCATACTGGCAGAGACCTACACAACCTGTCTGTGTAACTGTTACTTTGTCGCTGAGACCTTCTTTGTTAACTTCTTCAACGAACTGGGAAAGAACAGGTCTTGCACCTGCAGCAATACCGCATGTAGCCATACCGACTACGATTCTTACGGTGTTGTCGCCTGCTTCGCGAATAGCGACCTTATCCTTCATTTTTTCTCTAATGGCAGCGAGTTCTTGCAAGCTTTTCATTGAGAATTGCACCTCCGTATTATATTTGAATTATTTTTATCTGAGTTTTATTGCTCATTTGAATACTGTTCGTCTAAAAATCCTTTGATCCATTGGATAACCTCAAATTCCGCAACGGATACATCTTCACCGAGTATCTCTCTGATCTCGGGAATGGAAAGTCTCACGTCAAGGATTGGTGTTTTATGAATAAACACAAAATCTATTTCGGGATTTCCCTGGATAAGAAGACAAACTGTTTCAACTATATCACCCAATGGGGTGAAATCTATGCTGTTTGTGTCGAAAGTCGCGGAAATTTCAGTCCCGTGATCTTCGGGTTTTGTTGATGAAACTATCGTAACCTTTCCTCCTGCCTGTTCTGCCGCAAGTGTAAGCAAGGGAATCCCCATACCGACTTTTCTTGTGGTTCTTGTGGTGTAGAAGGGGTTAGCCACTTTTTTGATTGTTTCATCGGACATTCCGCATCCGTCGTCTTTTATGCTGAGTTTTAAAATTCCTTTTTCATCTTCGATAAGGGATATCTCAATATTCTTTGCACCCGCAGTAACGGAGTTTTTTGTAATATCAAGAATGTTTAATGAAAGTTCTTTCATTTCCTGCTCCTTTCTCTGATTTCGGAATTATTTGTTTTGACCGTTTAATATTTTGATCAGTTCTCTTCTGACTTTGTCACTACTGTATGGTTCATCATCAATTTCAATATAATTTGAAGCTTCGTTAATGTCCCACAGATGATGTGCGTCGGAACTGCATAAAACGGGTAAATTTTTCAGAAGCTCATATTTTTCCTTGTATGCGGGAATACTGTCATTGTTGTTAAACTCTGCGTAAGTAAAATCAGGTTCGGGAGGGATATCGCCGAGTATTGCGATTATTCCGTTTGATTCTCTGTCCACATGGGCAGGAAATGCCGCACCGTTATGTTTTCTTACGAGTTCTACTGCAGATTCGAGGTCAAGACCTGAAGCAACTATAAGCAGATTTTCTTCTGTGCCGAGTTGCACATCTTCGAGCCCTATATACAGCTGATCTCCGAATATTTCCGGCTTGTTTGAAATTGTTGATTTATACGGTTTTAATTCCGTGTCGAAATTCAACGCATCTTCAAGGCTCGGAAACAAAGCCACAACATGAACGTCTTCCGCTGTTGTTATTTCCATTCCGGGGATAGGAACGATTCCGTACATTTTGCAAGCATCAAAGAATGTCTTGCAATTGCCGCAGGAATTATGGTCTGTCAAAGCTAAGAGATTAAGCCCGTTAAGAGCTGCCATTCCGGCAATATTGTAAGGAGTCATATCGTTATCTGCACAAGGAGATAAACAAGAATGAATATGAAGATCGTAATAGTATTTAGTCATGGTTTTAATTATTGAGTAATCCGTAGAGTTTTCCTGCAACGGTAAATTCAGATTCTTCGCTTACAAAAAGATTTATTTCTTTTTCTTTTGTAAGGTTAAGAAGTCCTTCTTCTACATCGCAACCCTCGCAGATTATAATGCAGGGAACATCGGCAAGAGATGCAACAGCAATTATATTGTTGTTTGTCATTATGGTGATCCATGCATCTTCATCGGTAGCTCTTCCCATTACCCAACTGAGAAGGTCTCCGCAGTAACCGCCGCGAACTTCACGAGTAGGATCTGAAATGTTAAGGGCTTTAAGTCCGAGTTTGTTTTGTAATGTAATTATATCCATGATATGTCCTTATTTAATTTTCGGAGTCTTTTTTATCCGTTACTATCTTATCCATTGAAGTGTCAAACATTTTATAATATTTTTTGAGTTCGTCACGCATATTTATTATACAGTCAGACTCTTCAGCCTCTTTGTTTACAATGTCTTCTGCCAAAGCTCTGCATGATGGAGCTCCGCATGAACCGCAGTCGAGGTGGGGAAATTTCGGGTAAATTTTTTGGATCTCCGACATTTTACGAATAGCTTCGCCTGCATTCTTTGAAAGTTGGAAAACAGGGGAGTATTCGAGTTCTTTGTCCCACATAACATCTGCGGGAACTGTTGATTTGTCTGAAATATTGACGGCATTTGTAATATGATTCTGAGAGACGGGGAGATATCTGCGCAGATTCTGCAATCTTGCTTTTGCTATATACGGATTTTCAACCGTAAGAGCTCCGCCGACGCATCCTCCGTTACAAGCATTAAGTTCGATAAACTCAATACCTGAAATCTGATCGTTCTCCATTTCGTCCAAAACCTTTATAACATTTTCAATTCCGTCTGCCGCAAGATATTTGTCGTTAAAAAGAGCTGCCGCTTCACCGCCCGTACCTGCCCAGCTGATACCGATTATACCTGTCTGGGAAAGGGACTGAGGTGTTTTTATCTTGTTCATTGCTGAAACAAGCTTGAAATAAGTGTCGCTCATTGACAAAACGCCGTCAATAGCTGTTTCGGAAACTCCTATAGGGTTTCTTACATAGCTGACTTTTGCGGGACATGGGGAAATGAAAAATACTCCGATGTCATGTTCTTCCAGTTCCGGATGTTCTTTCAGTGCTTCCGTTTTTGCCATTCGTGCGGCAAGTTCTACGGGAGGCAGCATGGGCAGAACATTCTCGCATAAGGAAGGGAATCTTGCACTTATAAGTCTTACAACTGCGGGGCAAGCTGAATTTATTATCGGTTTTTTCACTTTTCCCTCGCGTATATAGCGACGGGTGTATTCCGATATTATCTCGGCTGCTCTTGCAACTTCAAAAATTGCATCGAAACCGCAATCCAAAAGACCTGTCAGCACATAGTCAAGATCGTCTAAATTGTCGAACTGACCGTAAAGTGCCGGTGCAGGGAGTGCTATTTTATATTTATATTCATTCAAAGATTCAAAACGGTCATAAAGTGCTTTTTTTGCGTGGTAGGGACACACTCTGATACATTCGCCGCAGTCAATACATCTTTCGGATTTGATAACTGCATGGCC
>JAZSMD010000089.1:0-2958 GCA_045535665.1 Eubacteriales bacterium | reverse complement strand
TGGAGATTGATTCTGTAGCTGTTTTTTATTTGTAGTTTTTCAAGTGACAATTCATTTGTCTTGACAAAGCGCTCCCAAAAGGTTACATTTGTATAAGACAGAAAAAAATATCACATTGAAAAATAGCAGGCGTTGTGCTATAATATCATATCAGAGAGCGTGATGAAGGTCACGCGCAAATTTGAATTTTCTTAAGAGAATGTGAAAGGATTTATGATGTATAAAGGATATGAAAACGATATAATTTAATTTAACAATGGGAGCATTGAAAAGAGACCATGCATAGGATGTGTGGTCATCTTTTTATAAAAATACATTGACAAGCATCTATGTATTGGCTATACTATGCATAGACAACCATCAATGTGAGGTGAATAGGTATGAAAAAAATGGATGTTGCATTAATCTGTAAGGCACTTTCGGATTCAAACAGGCTTGAGATAGTTCAGATGCTTTCTGAAGGAGAAAAGTGTGGTTGTAAATTGCTTGAGAGATTTGAGATAACACAGCCGACACTTTCTCATCATATGAAAACATTGGTGGAATCCGGTATGGTAAATGACCGAAAAGAGGGAAAGTGGCATTATTATTCCCTGAATACGGAGACGTTCTCTGAGTTCAAAAAATATATAGAGGATCTCGGGTGCTGTGATGACGGCAACGCAGATAAAACGGGGTGCTGCAAATGATAGGAAGTTTTATCACAGACCAGATTCTTGGGATGAGATGGTTGAATGAGCTTATAGGAAATCTGTTGTCCGGTCTTGGCCTTGACATTAACTCAAAGATTGGAAGCAGTATACAGTTCTTTTTGTATGACGTGATTAAGATAGCAGTACTGCTAAGTGTACTTATCTTTCTAATCTCGTACATACAGAGTTATCTTCCGCCGGAAAAGAGTAAAAAAATCATGGAGAGATTCCATGGGATCGGAGCTAACTGTATCGCAGCATTACTTGGAACGGTGACGCCTTTTTGCTCCTGCTCATCAATCCCACTTTTTATCGGTTTTACAAGCACCGGACTTCCGTTTGGTGTGACGTTTTCTTTTTTGATATCGTCGCCGATGGTGGATATAGGGAGCCTTGTTTTGCTGATGAGCATCTTTGGAGCCAAAGTAGCTGTCATCTATGTGATACTCGGACTGGTGATAGCTGTAGTGGGAGGAACTCTGATAGAGAAACTCCATATGGAAGACCAGGTAGAAAAGTTTATCAAGAAGGCAAATGCGGTCGATATCGATTCTCCATCACTTACACAGAAGGAGAGACTGATATACTCCAAAAATCAGATGATGGAAACTTTTAAGAAGGTTTTTCCTTACATTCTTATCGGAGTTGGCATAGGAGCCGTTGTTCATAACTGGATTCCGGCGGACTTTATAGAAGGGATACTTGGTAGCAAAAATCCGTTTGGGGTTATTCTTGCAACAGTACTTGGCATACCGATATATGCGGACATATTTGCAACGATACCGATAGCTGAGGCACTTTTGTTTAAGGGAGCAATGATAGGGACAGTTCTGGCATTTATGATGGGCGTTACTACATTATCCCTGCCTTCTTTGATTATGCTGAAAAAAGCAATTAAGATGAAACTTCTGGTTACTTTTATTGCGATATGTATGGCAGGAATAATTATTGTCGGCTACGTTTTTAATGCTATTGGAGGACTGATCTTATAGTAAAAATTTTAAAGGAGGTAAGAGGATAGGATGATGGATTTTACAGGTAAAGTATTTATTGTTACGGGGGCATCCTCCGGCATAGGATTAAGTTGTGCAGAACAGATTATTGCTCTTGGTGGGCGTGTGATAGGGGTGGATAAGAACGCAACAGATGTTGACAATGATGCATTTGAGTATTCAGTGATCAGTGTTACAGACGAGCAGGCAGTTGAAAACTTGGTAAACACCGTCACGGATAAATACGGTCACATTGATGGACTTGTAAATGCTGCAGGTATATGGGGAAGCAGTAAACCTTTTTACGAGATGGATTCAGAGGCATTTCAAAATGTGCTTGATGTTAACACAAAGGGAATGTTTCTGATGTCAAAGTATGTCGCCAGGACAATGATATCACAGAAAAGGGGAAAGATAGTAAATATCAGTTGTATCAGAGCTTCGATATTCAGAAACAATATGGTGGATTATGCGGCCTCAAAAGGAGCTGTTGTTTCCATGACTTCGGCGATGGCCCTTGATCTTGCTCCGCATAATATTCAGGTTAACTCCGTGGCACCCGGTTTTACTTATACGGGAATGACATCGGCTTCATTTGATAATCCCGAAGTCAGGGAACAGTCGGAAAAACTGATTCCGAACGGAAGGCTTGGAATTCCAAAGGATATCTCATCAGTCGTAATGTTCCTTTTGTCGGATATGTCTGATTACATGACAGGGACAAATGTGTTCGCAGACGGCGGGTATCATATACAAAAGTAGTAATATACGTTATTTATTTTTATCGTAATATTATGTGCTAAGAAAAATTTCAGTTTTTCGCTATGCCCAAGCATCTATTAAAACTATAGGAGTTTTATGAAGAAGAAGGAGCAGATTTTATGAGAATCAACCACTTTTATAATAATTCGGCAACCAAAAGTAGCAAAAATGCCACCATAAGTTGGGTGTAAAGCAACCCGGTTTGTGATATTCTTTATTTGGAGGTGGATATCATGATATTTTCCGAAAAATTATATTTGCTAAGAAAAAATAAGGGATATACACAGGAAGAACTGGCAGAAAAGCTTTGCGTATCGCGGCAGGCAATTGCAAAGTGGGAATCGGGACAGTCGTATCCCGACATTGCTAATTTGATTCAAATCAGTGATTTGATGAATGTTACCGTTGACTATTTAGTAAGAGATCAGGAATGCAGCAGAAAGCCGATAGAAACGGCCGTAGGAGATATAGATAAAATCATTCAATTCCGCCTAAAAGCCAATGTTAATACC
>JAZSMD010000002.1:0-3103 GCA_045535665.1 Eubacteriales bacterium | reverse complement strand
TAAGAACAAGTCCCACAATGCCCAACGAAATGATAAATTTAGGTAGAAGTTTAAGCTTCATCATTCGTCCTCCTAAAGTAATTTATAGTAAACTTCCGCATCGCACAGGCATCGACCTTTGCAGTAAGGACATATCAGTTCAGTATCGTCATACCAAACTTTTTTTGCTTCCGTTAAATAGCTGAACCGACATTCAGAAAGCGTTTTTCCAAGCGGAACCGTTCCACCCGGCTTCCAGCACACAATAAAGGTGATATCTATACAGAGCTTTTTCAGTTCATTCAAAATAAACAATATCATTTGTGTAGCAAGCCCCATACCTCGATATTTTTCTTTAAGACCCACCGATTGAATTTTCCCAACCTTTTTGTTCGGTTGGGCATACACCGCACGGAGCAGCTCAACATCAAGCTTTGCATAATTCGCTATGTATTCCTCATCGGTAAGATAAAAGTATATGTATCCAACTTTTTCGCCTTGCTCATTTTTTAGAAAATAGAAGAAGCTGTCCGAAGCACCGATTGTGGCAGCAATTTCTTCCTCTCCATAAAGATTTTCGCCAACACACTCGTCACACAAAGAACGTGCTTCACTGATTTCCTCAGTTGATAGCGGTGCAAGGAAAAATGTCCCTTGATTGGGGATAGTAAATGTGTACATCATGCACCGCCTTTCGTACAGGTTAAAATTTTCATCCCCATAGAGATTACTGACTTTTCCTGCAGGATCAGATTCCTTAGTGTTTCATAATTACGGTCAAGCCATTCTGACCATGATTTGTACTCAATATTCTCCGGTTCTGCATCAAGAAGCAGCCGTACATCGTCGGGAAGATAAGAGAAAAACGTAGTAAAAATAGCTTCCTTCTTTTCTGTTTCGCCAACACCTGCTGATATAGTATCGTGCCAAACAATAATGTTTTCATATCCACAAGCAGGAAGAGTTTCGCAAATATTGACTCCAACTTCCCGATGCCCCGAATACTTATCCTTGTCAAGTATTCTTAAAAAATCTCCAAGCAATCCGTTTGGGTCGTTATTCAGCGTAGAGGCACTGTCATTTGGTTCAATGACAAAGAGTTTCCCGTCCGTTTTCAAAAAAGGGCGGAGTGCCGTGAGCAGCTTGTTAACATCAGATAAGTGCATCAGCAGGAAAGACAGATAGATCACATCAAAATTCTTTATCTGCTTTTCCTTCAATATTTCGCATAGCCGTTTTGAAAAATCCTCCGTTTCCACATCCACATGGTAAAAGGAAAACTTTTCATTTCCGTATTTCTTATGCGCTTTTTGTGCAAGCTCCTCGTTATATTCAAGACCGATCACACGAGAAACTGTGTCCGAGGAAAATCGTTCTACCGTTTTTGTTCCATCATTGCAACCTATATCAAGCACAGCGATGTTCTGTCTTTCGGAGAAAATTTGCGCGAAAACAGGAGCCTCGTAACAGGACAACAGGCTGTTCTGTACACGAAGTCTTTCCATTTCCGTTTTCTCTTGAAAGACAAGCTGACTCTTCACGGATAAACCTCCTCAGATAATCATATAAAAATAGTTAAATATCATCTTACGCTGATATTCACAATACTTTGTTTTCTTTTGAATAAGCTTCAGTACTCCGGCATCTATTTCATCACCGGCAGACTCAAAAGGATTATACAAACTGACATTGTCACGGATACGGAGAACATAGTCATTCTCTTTTTCCATTAACTTGATTGAAATGTAGTATTCCTTTTGGGGCTTGTTTTCATCATCAAGACCGAATTTTATGACATTGAGCAAAAGCTCTTCACAAATAAAGTTAATGACGAAGGCTTGCTTCATTCCGATTTCCCATTCTTCACAAACCGCTTCAAGATCGCCGGAAATCTGTTCCATGCTTTCGGTTTCAATGCGATAACTGCGCTCGAAGCATTTTCCGGTCATACCGTATTTTTCGACTACATATTTCTTAGACGAACGGAAGGCGAGAACGCTGATAATCATTAGCGTACAAAGCGCTTCGGTGCAAATATAGGAAACCGAAAGACCGATAATATTCGCTTTCGGAATCAACGTCATACCCACTGCAAGCAGCAGTATGCAGTTGCGTAATACTGACATTGCTCCTGCGAATTTTGCTCTTTCAATTGATTGCCAAAACGCAGTAATTACCATATTAACTCCGGTAAATACGATACTAAACGCAAATATACGCATAGCTGCGGATGCACTTTCGATTGCGGGAGCTTCCTTGATGCCAAAAAAGCATACAAGAGGAACAGCAAATATACCGCAGAGAAAGGCAAGGATACCACCGGCGATAACGACAACAGCCAGTGCTTTTTTCAGCACAGTAAAAATCCCGTCTGTGTCTGATTCTCCGACAAAGAATGCCGTTACGGTTGAAAGGGCTCCGGAAGCACCGTCAAAAACTGCTGAAGGAATGGTACTGACTGTATAGATAACACCGTAAATTGCAACATACAATGCACCTGTTTCGCCGCCATAACGAAGAAGCAGAGTGTTGAATACAAGCATAACGATGGCTCCGAAAATGCTTGCAGACCCCATACCAAAACCGTTATACACAAAATTGCCAATTTCAGAGGGCTTCGGAAAAGCCAGGCGAAGCTTCAATAGTCTGCGCTTGCTCCAAAAGTGTGTCAGAAGAACAAGAACACCAAGCGTTTCTGCTATGCAAAGCGAAGCAGATGCACCGATAATCCCCCACTCGAAAACCTTCATAAAGAGCAGATCAAGGGTAAGGTTTGTAACAATTACAACAGCAGATGCAATAGCGGATAGTTTAGGAGCGCTGTCAGTACGAACAGAAACCGAAAGGATGTGGTACATCACGAATATAGGAGCAGCCCACATAACAACGGTAAGATACTGTTCTGCAAGAGGATATAATTCCTCGGTCACACCAAGAAAAGAGAAATACTTATCTTTGAAAAGAAGCGGAGAAAGGCTTAGTGTGCCGACAATCAGCCCAAAACATAACTGAGAGTGGAACACTCGGTTCGCACTGTCAACATCGGATGCACCGAGCAATCTGCCAATATGTACATTGGCACCAACGCCAATGGTAATGCCAAACAAGGCATAAAGCAGAAAGA
>JAZSMD010000085.1:0-8944 GCA_045535665.1 Eubacteriales bacterium | reverse complement strand
TGTTTTAATTTTCTGGCCTGTAGGAAGAAGAGAGCCGTCAAGAGCTGCCGGAACAAGGTCTCCTTCCTTCATATTTGTTGCACCTGTAATAATTACAATAGGTTCTTCAGCACCGATATCTACTGTACAAACAGAAAGTTTATCAGCATTGGGATGCTGTTCTATTTTAAGAATTTTAGCAACAACAACTTTATCAATACTTGCAGAATAATCAGAGTATCCTTTAATTTCTGTACCCGTCATATTCATTTTATGAGAAAATTCTTTGGGATCAGCATCTATATCCACAAAAGATTTAAGCCATTTATATGAAACATTCATGATATGTATTTTCTCCTTTACAAAACTCAATCAAACATATTAAGGAAACGAACATCGTTTTCAAGAAGCAATCTGATATCATCAATATTATAGCGTCTGAGAACGAGTCTTTCGAGACCCATACCGAAAGCAAAACCGCTGTATTCGTTGGGGTCAATTCCGAGAGGTTCAAGAACTTTGGGGTTAACCATACCTGCACCTCCAATTTCTATCCAACCCTCACCTTTACAGAACTTACAGCCTTTACCGCCGCATTTAAAGCATGAAATGGAAATTTCAGCGGAAGGTTCTGTGAACGGGAAATAGTCGGGACGGATTCTTGTTTTGATATCCTCGCCGAAAAGCTTCTTTGATATCAATTCAAGTGAACCCTTAAGATGAGCCATTGTAATACCCTTATCAACAACAAGACCTTCGATCTGATGGAAGATGGGAGAATGAGTTGCGTCCACCTCGTCAATACGGTAAACACGACCTGGAGACAAAACTCTGATGGGAGGTTTCATCTGTTCCATAGCTCTGATCTGAACAGAGCTTGTCTGTGTACGGAGAAGAATTTCAGGTGAAAAATAGAATGTATCCTGAGTATCTCTTGCAGGATGATCCTTTGGAATATTCAAAGCTTCAAAGTTATAGTAATCATACTCAACCTCAGGGCCTGAAACAATAGTAAATCCCATGCTGATAAAAGCATCTTTTACTTCATCAAGAACGATACTGAGAGGATGTTTCTTACCCAATGTAACATTGTTACCGGGGAGAGTAACGTCAATTGCTTCTGCTGCAAGACGTTTTTCCATTTCAATTTTCGCAATCTCTTCTCTCTTTATCTTTATTTCGTTTTCAATAAAAGATCTTACTTCATTTGCTATCTGACCGATAACGGGACGTTCCTCTGCGGAAAGTTTACCCATCTGAGAAAGAACTGAAGTGAGTTCCCCTTTTTTGCCCAAATACTGAACTCTGAAAGCTTCAAGTTTATCTGAGCTTTCAATTTCATTGAGCGCATTTACAGCATTTTCTCTAATGCTTTTAAGCTGTTCTCTGATATCCATTTTGGTTTATTGCTCCTATCAAAAGTGAATTTATCTGTTATTTTAAAATAATAAGTAAAGCGAAAACGTATTATTGTGCTTTTCTGTATTAAATTATTATTCATCTTAAAATGATACCATATTTGCGTATTTTTTTCAAGAGTTTTCGGTCATTTTTGCGTATAATTTTACAATTCCCCTAATCACACAACTAAAGAATACACATTTTTGCCCTATATTTTTTTATATACTATAATTATAACACTTCAAAAACAAAAAGTCAAGAGTTTAAACAAGAAAATCTGCCGAATACAAGTATTATATTCAGCAGATAAGGTGTAAATATTTTTATTTCAAAAACATAGAATTTTATTTTTGCATTTTCGAACGTCTTGCCTCTGCACTTTTGTTTTCAAGAGTCCACTTAAAGAGACATTCCATAAAAATCATATGGCAACGGTAGATCTGATCATTATTAAGACAGTAAGGGTCATCACATTCGGTAAGCCCCTGATTTGATTCGTAAGTAACACAAGGCTCGCCGCAAACATGGAAAATTGCGGAAGTAAGCATAAATGCAGGAAGACCTGTATCCTCACCGCCACCCTGTGCAAAATTCTTATGGATCATTTTGAAAATAAGATCTTCTTTTGCAAAAGCTTCTGTAGCAAGGTCTGCAACCTCCATCATTTGCCTGCGTGCATCCGCATTAATATAGCTGACAGGGAAATAAGTATTGTACGTATTTCCTCCTCCATGGAAAAGAAGACTGAAATCAGGAGCGTTATCTCGACATGCTTTCAGAACGTTTTTGACCTCGTTACAAGGATTTACAAGATAATCGTCATGCATCATATTCACACCGTCATCGTTGAAATATGCGCCAAGATATCCTGCATATTCCTTAATGGGATGTATCATTTTACATTCGGGATAACCGCAAAGCTCTCCGTTTTTCCATGTTCCTTGACCGTAATAACGAAGATCTCTGAATGAATGACCAACAAAATTATCAAAAGGGACTCTGCTTCTGCCGTCGGGATTACACATCGGTATAAGAACCAAATGGAGCTTATTTGCAAGTTCAAGAAGAGAATCGTTTCTGTTTCCTGCAAGGTCTACACCTGTTTCCAATAGACTTATGAGATTCATCATGGCAACTGTTCCTTCAAATTCACCGCCATGCATACAGCCTGCCAGAAATACGGTAGGAACATAATCATCATGAGTTTTGTCCGCATAACATCTGTAATCAAAAGCTCCGAGCGCACTTGAAAGAGATGCCTTTCCTTTTGGCAAATTACTCTTTCCGTATTCGATCATATATATAGGTCTGTTTCCTGCCGATGGCAATAACTCTGTAACTTTGCCTTTTTTGATATTCTTTATATCCTCATTTACAACATCAACACTTGAATGCCAATAAATTGGAGGAGTTATAATTTCATTCATTTACATTCCTCTTTTCTTATTTTTCTTATATTGAAAATATGGCCTCATATCCTTCACCAATGGAATCCTTAACATCAAGAACAAGCTTTGTTATTTTGGTTTTTTCTACAGTATATCGGTTATCTGCAGATATAAGATTCAACTCTCTGTTTATTTCTACAGTTACGGTTTCTTCCTTGTTTGTGGGCTCACAGACTTTTATTTTCAGTTCATTATTATTTTCAGAGAACGTAACAATGCAAGCCTTATCAACCTTGATTCCCGCACACTCACCTGCTTCATAGAACACTATACCTGTAACCCCAAGAGTTTTTTCTCTGACAGCCTGACAGTCTTTTGTGTTTGAAATGACCTCAAAATCAGGATTCTCAGCATATTTTGCAGTTTTTTCTTCACTTGCATATGGAAGAATTGCGTACACGTAAGATGCATCAACAGGATTCTTTCCGTGATCTATAAATATTTCTAAAAAAGGACGTTCCTTTTTAGCATAATCAGGTATTGTTATAGGATCTTTGATTTCATCCTGGTTCATTGAATAAAGGTATTTACTTACTGAAACCTTATTTACCTCTGTAAATACAAAGCCTGCAAAACCTTCTACTCTTGCATATTTGGGATTTTCAAAGCTTGATTCAAAAGCACAGTGAGGCATTACAGAACCGTTTACGGTAATTACATCTTCACCTATAGGATCATTTTCTGTCTTTACAAGTCTTCTGTGTTCAACCGTTGTAACGACATCGGAATCCATTGTAGAGTTTATTCCCGTACCGAGACATACGCATTCATCATCAAACATAAAATATGCTTTTCTTGCCACGAGGTCATTGGGGAATTTAGGCTTTCCCCCACCGTAACCCGTATCAACATAATCATCTTCTCCAACATCTCTGCTGTAGCCCGCATAATCCATTCCCGCAACGATGTACTTCTTATCAAAATCCATACATCCCACTTTTCCCGTTGTACCAAAAACACCCTCGGATATGGAAACTTCCGGACGAGGTCTTAAATCAACAGTAGTACCGGGCATCTTTTGAGCAAGACGCTTATTTAAAACAAAGTTAACACCGTCAAATGCATATTTATCATTATTGGTATAGAGGTAAAGCGTACCCTCATTCATATACCAGCCCGTATGATTTTCGTGGTTTATACACTCATATGTAACGTGTCTGTAAGACGGCATTGAAAGAGCAAAAGCGTAGTCGTTTCTATGTTGAGTTGCTCTGTCCGCAGAGAACCACGCATGAGCGCAAGTGTAATCATTTTCAGAAGAAATAGCCTCATCATTAAGAATATCTGTTATTTTTGAATAATGTGATATATAACAGTTATTCTTTAAATCTTCAGATTTTTGAGGATCGCTCACACTGTATTTTATAAAGTGTTTAATCTCAGAATCTTCTTCGGGTCCATAATTACCGATCATCGGCATAATGTACACAAGGACTTCCAGCCCGTTATTTTGTTCGGAATGAATACTTGCTCTTCCAAGGAAACATGTATAACCTCTACCTCTATACATTGCAGCTTCAAACATATATTTAAAAAGCATGTACTGATTATATTTTCTCGGACTTACAAACTCCAAAGGAGTACCCGCAAGAATAGAACCGACTCTCAGAACTCTGTGAAGATTGGATTGACCGTAAACCATATTATATGGGAAATTATGCTGATAATTACAGTAATCGGTATGTGTACCCGGACCTTCAAGAACTATATCAAGCATTATATGATAGTCATTTGATGATATCGTAAGTCTTTCAGGGTCTTCCATTATCAATGCACATTTTGTACCTACAGCCATTCTACCGGAACATTGATCCTGACAGTATTTCAAACGCCAGTTATCAAGAAGCCACTTGAAGGGTCTCATATATCTACAAACTTCTTCACGGGAAAGCTCATTTTCCATAATAAGAATAGCATCGGTCAACATTTCGGGACCGCCAACATACCAATGCCACCAGTTAAATGCGTTAATATCTCTCCAGCCTCTGCCTTCAATTTCAGCATCACCGTACATATGTTCATTCATCCACTTAAGACCAAAAAGGATATCAGCTTTCAACGAATCATTGTGATACAAGTCACTGCCAAAAGTTCCCCATGCAAGCGCCAAAGCTCTGATATTTGCATATTGATTCATTATATCATCGGTAACAGAAGGAGGATTCTGCCCCCAAAGAATAACAATATCATCACCGCGATTCATTTCTTTTACAAGTTTTCGGGCATTATCAGCAGAAGCTTTTATCCTTTTCATGAGGATTTTATCGTTTGTATCTATTGTTTCGGGAGTCGCGCAAAGGAATTTTCTCCAATTATCCTTTGCAAGAACGAAATCTTCATGGGTAAATTTAAACGCATCATAATACCCTACAACTTCACGGGCTCCAACCTCTTCAAGCTTGGAATTAAGCTTAATTGCTTCTTGGATATTTAATATACTCTCTTTTTCACCTATAAGCAAGAGACGGTCTTTATAGCATGAATAACATGCCAGACCAAGCACCTCAGATACTTCAGTAACTGAAACATAAATGGTATCAAGATATTCAAACGGTGAAATTTCAAATTCCTTTTCAATACCGTTCACCGCAAATTTAGAATCACCGACATTGAATTCAACACAAAGCTCCCCTACGGAAATATAATCTTTCCCATAATTACATCCGTTAAACACCTTGAATACGGATAAGGGTGCAACTACCTTATTTGAACGCAATTCAGTTCTGACCTTATAGTTATGGGGGTCTATTTGATGACGTTCTCCATTAAAATAAAAATTTTTATTATAAATAAAAAGCCCAAGAATCCCTTTTTCCATGAGTTCTTTGTACTCAGCAAAATCTTCAGAAGAAAAAGAATCGAGCTTAAGTTCTTCCATATTTACCATATTAATTCAACCCTAACTGTAATAAAAAATTTCATTTTGTAATATTATAACATATATAAATTTAAAATGCAATAGCTTAAAATGCAAAAAAATTTATTACCTGTTATGTTACAATAGATATGAGACTAAAAATAAAAAAAGGTATTGAAAAGGTGATTGAGATATGTTAAAATAATGTTACTCCTAACAAAACATAACAGAAAAGTCTCAATCACCATGTCTCATTATACAACAAAAAGATGTTATTGTCCGCACCAAATTGTAACAAAAGTTCGAGCAGCTGAAACATATAGAAGGATAAAAGATGTAGATTATGTTTGCCGAAAGTATAATATCTCAAAAGCTTCGTTAATGCGTTGGAATAAACTATATGATGGAACCAAAGAATCCTTGACACCAAAGTCTCATCGTCCCCACAGACCTCATCCAAAGGCACATACAGAGCAAGAAATTAAGTAGATTAAAGACTATCATCGAAGAAATCCAAACATTTCTATTTGTGAGCTCTACGGAAAATTACGAAGAGAAAAGGCATATACACGACATCCCGGATCATTGTATCGTGTGTTTGTACGTCTTGACTATAGAAAAAAGGTTGAAAAAAGTCATCGTAGTGACCAAGAAAGATTTTATAATCATCTTAAATTCTATTCATATGAGGATTTGCAGATACAAATGAAACGTTATTTATACCGTTCAAACAGGATTCCGATGACCGTCTTAGGCTGGAAAAGCCCTATAGAAAAACGAAAAGAATTGGAGAAGCTTCCATTTTGACGCACGTTACGTGGCTGCTTCCCTCACTCAGGAAGCAACCACGTAACGAATATCTCATGATTTTTTTAAAACTATAGTCTCACATCATTGACAAATTCACAGTATATAATTTTATACAATCTCAATTTTAGCAGAACTGAGAGCTTTTTCAAATAAGTCACGAGAAAAGTTTTTCAACAAGAGAGTTTCATCTTCCCAACAGCTGTTTACCTTAAATGATAAAGACCCGTTCTCCGAACAATGTCGAACTCCATTTACTTGCTGAACAAAAGCTTCTGATGGGGCTTCTATTATTACTCGCAATGTTTGATTTTTATCTAAAGTTCTTACATACGCGTGATCACCAAACCACATAGCAGCTAAAGAACCACAGCTTGTCTCAGCTTTTATTGGTGTACGGTATTTTCCGCAAATCTTCAATTTAACAGAACTGTTGCCCGCAGAAATTTTTCCGAGATCAACGAATAAGTGAGTATTTCCGGTCCAAAGATCTTTAACCTTTTTAATCTTGACGTCTGATTTGTCAGCTGTTACAACACAATCATTTTCATAGGAAATATCAAACACGCCTGTAACCATACGATCTTTTTCGCTTCCGCTGTAAATTTCAATAATTATACCGTCTTCACAGATACGACTATTGATACTCATATCAGAACGATCAACCTGTGCTGGTTGGCTTTCTCTATGGTCACAGATGTCGGGATTTACCCCTCCCCATGAACTACGTTCTATATTTTCAAAATTGCTGTTCTTCCAAGTATTTGTATAATCATAGAAATACATTGGCAACCCGTATCCACGCCGTACTACAGCAAGATAATTTTCCGTCACTGCCTCTATCCTATCATCAACCCTTCCAGGAAGGTCATGTGTATGAAAACCGTAATAGTAATCGGGCTGGAAGTAATATACAGGCTGTAGCTGCATGTTATGCTCTTTGTAATAATCTGAAACGTCTGCCGCTGAGGTAAAAACAATCTTTTCGGTTGCCGCGCGTCTTACCATAAAATTTACAGCAAGTTCGTTACTTACTCGCCAATCCTCAAAGCCAAGGAAGTTTTCAAGAGCCACGGTTATTGTCATTAAATTTTCATTATTTTTTGAGTCTTCAATATAGCCATCAAAGGTATCATAAAAACGCTGAATATTATAATGGACAATTCTTGAATCTCTGCGATAACGGTGAGAAAGCGCGATATTTGTAGGACAACTGTCAAGAGCCATAATACTGTAGTTACGGTTACATGAAGATGTACCCATCGTAAAACACATTATATCACGTTTATTTCCGGCACGCCTGAAATCATCCTTAGCAGGATAATATGGTTGATTTGAAACGCCACAATGGTTTATACCCCAAGCACCATCCTTCCAGTTCTGCCACGCACAAAGAGAAGTTAATCCCTTTACTCCGATTTTTTCGAGAATCTCAACTGCAACATCGTCGGGAGTATAAGATGCGGCAAGCTCCATACAGTCATAACCCAACAATCGCATCAATCTGTCAAATTGCTTTATACCACGCTCCTGTATTTCAGGATTTAATTCATAAAGATTATCATGTGAGACTCCAGGTATTATATCACGTGCGTTAAAAAAACAAATACTTCTGTCACCGTATTTATAATAGTTTTCCAGGTAAGGTCTCCAACTGTTAATTATATCACAGGGTTCACCTTTGATATTGCAGGACATCATCCATGTATCACCGGGAATACCAAATTTATGTATTTCTTCATCCACCAAAGGAAAATTTGCTCCAACCCACGGAATAACAGTAAGATACCCCTTATCGACTACGGCAATCATACGACTGTATTTCTGTTCATTTACATAATACTCAATCTTTGTATTACCCGGGATATCAAATTTAATTTCAACCTCCTGCACATAACAGTCGTTTATCTCATCAAGTTTCATATCAAGAAAATAAGACTCGGGTTCTGCATCCTTCGCAAAACAATTATGTGTTATTAAAAGTGCCGCATTCTTAGGCGAACCGCCTTCCGAATTTGTCGGTTTAACATTATTATAACACATAAACCGTATGTTCAAACTATCACCGCAATTTATGAGTCGTTTTGGAATAATAATATTCCCATGTCTTTTAGGAAGAGATTCTGGATGATCCTTAATATAAGATTCCAATTCATCTAGTATTTTATCTTTTTTATCAAGTACTTCAATTTCATTACAATCAATCATAATACGTCACCTATTAATAATATTGTTTTCAATTATTATAACATATATAAACTCAAAATGCAATAGATTAAAGAGAAAAATAGTCTATTCTAAAATCCCTATTTATGACTTTTATGTTAAACTACAGCAAAACCTGTTGACTTATCAACAAGCTTGTGGTATAATCCTACCTGTTGATTTATCAACAAGTATTTAATAAAGGATTGAAAACATGAGTACAAAAATTATCGTAGATTCAACCGCA
>JAZSMD010000056.1:0-23483 GCA_045535665.1 Eubacteriales bacterium | reverse complement strand
ACTGTAAATGTTCCCGACAGCGTTGAAAATATCTCCGATTGGATACTTAATATAGCCTCATTGACAGAGTTTAATGTTACCGACACGGAAGGCTTCGGTTACAGAGATGATGACGGAATACTTTATTATTATGATAAGTATATGGGAGAGCTTAAGCTTGTAAGGTGTCCGCAGTCTAAAGGTATAACAACGACTTACACAATACTGCCCGATACTACCGCTATAATGGGAAATGCGTTCTATAATGTTGACACCCTTAAAACAATAGAGATTCCCGCAACCGTGGCTACTGTGGGGGATTATGCTTTTTACAGCTGTGATGTGTTGCAAAGTGTAACTTTTAATGAGGGACTTGAAAGTATAGGCTCATATTCTTTTGCGAAATGTTCTGCTTTGACTTTTGTGAAGTTACCGAATACGTTAAGCGTAATTGGTCGCAATTCCTTTAGTGAATGTGTGTTGTTGACGGAAGTAGATATGGGTAGGTCTTTGGAAACCTTAAATATTTATGCTTTTTCAAGTTGTTCAAAGCTTGAGGTTATAACAGTTCCCGATAATTGCACGGTTAGCGGAAACAGCGTTTTCTACAATTCTTCCGCTATAAAGACTGTAAATGTGCCTGACAGTGTTGAACATATCCCCGATGGAATACTCAGTATAACCTCATTGGTAGAGTTTAATGTTACCGATACAGACGGTTTGGGCTACAGAGACGATAACGGAATACTTTATTATTATGATGAGTACACCGAAGAACTTAAGCTTGTAAGATGTCCGCAGTCAAAAGATATGACGGAGACGTATACAATACTGCCCGAAACTACTGTTATAGGGGATAATGCGTTCTATAATGTTGATACACTCAAAACAATAGATATTCCGCAAAACGTTGTTACTGTGGAAGATTCTGTGTTTTATGGTTGTGACCTTTTAGAAAGTGTTACTTTAGGTGAACACCTTGAAAGTATATTGAGTTACGCTTTCAGCTCTTGCGGTAAGCTTACATCGGTATATTTAAAGGGAGATGCTCCTTCATATGTTGATAGAATGGCGTTCTACAATCATTCTGCTGATATGTGTTTCTATTACATAGAAGGTAAAGAAGGGTGGACTTCTCCCACATGGATCGCTCAAGACGGAACAGCTTACAACACTGCAACATGGATCCCTTGAAGCTATGGAAATGAATAACTAAATTTATTATAGTATTTGTTGTATTTACGTTTTGCTTTTCTTGGGGGTACGGGGGGATTCTTTTCACACGAAAAGAATCCCCCCGTATTTAATATTTTTAATTATGATTTATTGAGGGAATATCTAAAGTGAAACAAAGACAGAGTTTTTCGCTCTGTCTTTATTCTTATCTGTTTAATAATGCCCCAAATTGGCTTTTTTGAAAGGGGGTGGGGAAACTTTTTTCACCTGAAAAAAGTTTCCCCACATAATAATATTAACTTTTAATCAATGCTATTGATTATTTCGATGAGTTTTTCTTTTGGTATTCCCGACATGAGGAGCTTTTTGACTGTGTCTTCAAACTCAGGGAGCTTCTGTTCTGCACGGGCTTTGATTATTTCCGTTGCGTTGTTTGCAACGAAACAGCCTCTGCCTGCGGCGGAAACGAGTAGACCTGCGTTGTCGAGGGCGGAATATGCTTTTGCTATCGTGTTCGGGTTTACACCAACGATTTCTGTCAGCTCTCGTATTGACGGCAGTTTGTCTCCGTTTTTGAGAATTCCGAGTCTGATGTATTCTTCAACCTGGTGTTCGATCTGTTCAAAGATCGGAGTTCTGCTCTGGAAGTCGACAGTGAACATTTGTTTCCGCCTCCTTTACCATAAAATATAGTTCTTCATTTTTTCGTATGCCACAGAACCAAGGCGTATTTCTACAAATTCTTCGGAAGAGTCTGCGTATGTTACATATGCACCAAATGTTCTTTCGTAGGCATAACATTCAATTGTTTCGTATGATGAGATATACTCTATTCCGTATGAAGAGCTTGTTTCGTAGACAGCAGGTGAGTAGTACTTATCGCTGTAGAGGTCTGCGTTGGAGTATTGCAGGAGTCTGTCAAAGATAACGGATTGCTTGAGCATTTCAAATATATCTCCGTCTTTTTCCGTTATTACAACGCCTTCTTCTATGTTGAATGCGTATTTTTCAAAGGTGATCTCCACAATATCTTCGCAGATTTCTTTCTCTTTCAGATATACGTCAAGTGTTTCGGTGAAAGAGCTGTCTAAAATGAAGTTTACGCCGTATTGCTTTACTTTTCTGCTGTTGCTTTCGTCTTCTTCAAAATAGAGGAATTCACCGTAAAACAGTTCAAGGGGTACTGTGTCTTTTGTGTATTTTGTGAGCATGAGCTCTTTTATCTTCGGCAGATTTGCTTTTATTTCAGCGTTGGATCCTGAAGTGTTTGTGGGCTTTATGTTCATAGCCAGCAAGTCACCGTACTGCAATGTGCCGTAAGTCAATGTTCCGTCCTTTGCCGCAAGCTTTGAACATACAAAGTCTGCATACTGCTCAATGAAAGGCTCAATGTCTCGCTCGTAGTTCAGAATAAAGAATCCTGTTTTTCCGTTGTCTTCAACCGAGTAGATTACGGAGTTTTCGTAAATTATTTCCTTATCCAAGGAGTTGATAACGGCTTCTCTGAATTCCTTATTTATGATGTGGGGAATATTGTAAAGGATATTTTCAAGATTGATTATCTGCTCGTCGCTGAGGTTTAACGTTCCTATGGGTCTGTAGTCTGCTCCGTTACGCTTTACAGCCAACTTTTCATTTACCTTGTTGAAGGATCTGATTATTTTACCGAATTCCTCAGAGCCGTGGGGGATGACTGTTGCGGAAAGATAGTACATACCGTTATGATATTTGATGTTTGCCATCATCATTTCAGAGCTTACATCACCGAATCTTATGTTATCGGCTGCCATGCTGTAGCTGTGGATAAATGCTTCGTCAATATGCTTCGCTTCGTATATTTCAGCTATGGGCGTTTCCATAAGTTGTGCTTCAAAATCTTTTCTGAGCTTGTTTATCTCGGAAAGCTTTTTCAGCGTTGTCATATATATCTTGTTTTCACGGGCTTGATTTTCCACATATGCCAAAATTATATCGTTTTTGATATTGTTTGAAAGTCCCGTGTGTATCATGAGTGATTTCTTTATTTCAGGTGTGCTGTCGATGTAGTTATAGAACTCTTTCAGTCCCGAAACGGAAAATCTCATCTCGGCAAAATATTTTTTACCGTCGGCGACTACTTCACACCATAAGTTTGTCGTTTTGTAATCCTTGGAGTCTCCCTGATATTCGTATACCATATCCTCTATCATTTCCTCGTCCGTTACGGTGACGGGGATATAGTATTTTTTAACGTTTTCATCTGAATAGAGAGTAGTGTTCAGGGGTTCCATGTATACGGTTATCTTTGTGATATCGTTTTTCTTTACCAGAATATCGTGTTCCGAATAGTTGTGATATTCTCCCCAAAATCCCAAAGCTATACCGCATATGAGGGAAACGACAAGAACTGTGCCGTATGTTGCAAGGGATTTTCCCAAGCCTTTTATGCCTTTGCGAAGTATAAGGTCTACAACGATGTACGCTACTGTGATAACAAAGAACAGAGTAATAAACAGAATGTTCAATACAGAGCCGTCCTGATGGAATATCATAACGATAAACGTGAGTATGGGCAGGAAAATTGAAGCTCTTACCGCAAGACCGAATTTTTCATTAATAAAGGGTCTTTCAACATTTTCCATTTTATATTTTGAAAATATCTCCATACCGAGAATAACGTAAAATATAATTACGGCTAATGTGTAGAGCATTGCAGGGGTATCTGTGAAATGAGTCATCATTCCGTAAGCTTCTGTGAAATTAGAGCTCATCGCGTTGATGAAAAGTATTGACATCGGTGATGTCGCAATATTCAGGGGGAATATAAGGCTGTTTGTGGGGTTGCCCGAAAGTCGCAGATATTCAGTTCCTTTTTCGATAAATGAGGAGAATGTAGTATCAATTGTCATTGTATTGGGGAACTGGAATACCAACAGAATCCCTGTGGGGGCAAGGAGAAATACCGCCGCTGTGAAGAGCTGTGCGGGAACTGTTCCTGTGAGGGTTGCCGCTGTTGCTGTGATTACATAGACTTGAATATAGCCCAAAAGCAGGAACAGGAATATTTTAACAAAAGCCTCAAAAGCCACGGTCTGGGGTATTCCCGAAGCATCAAGAATGTTTACCGTCAGGATCGATACGAGCATCATAATCAGTATCATTGCCGCAGAATAAACGGTGGCTATAAGGAGATTCGTAAGGTAATACTCACGCTTTGTTACAGGTGCCGCCGCGAAAAGGTCCGAAGCGTTTTTCTTGTGCAAGAAAGAGAACAGAAACAGCGCGAAAAGTATCGGATAAACGTACATGAATATATAACCGGGGAAAAGAAGCTGATAGTCGTTGATTATATAATTCATTCTGTAGCTGTAGTCAGAAACGAGTGAGAGGTTCATTATAAAGGTGGTTGCTACTCCCACGAGTGTCATTATTATTGCGTAGGGGAGTATCTGCTTCATTTTAAATGTGAAATATCGCTTATTTATCGGTAATTTCGCCGAACGCATAGCCTAATACCTCCATTTCATAAATAAATACTTCTTCAAGGGTCAAGGGTAAGATATCGAGGAAAAGCGGGTCAAGCTCTCTCATTTTTGCGGCTGTTGAGACGGAGTCTCCCTTTATTATCAGGGTTGCCACAGAGCCTGAACGCTTGAAGCTCATTACATCGAAATCCTTGAATTTGCTTTCGTCATAGTCTTCTCTGAAGCCCGTCTGGATCTTGAATACGTTACTCTTTATATCGTTGATATCTCCCTCAAACATGATGCCGCCCTTGTAGAGAACTCCGAGGTGGTCGCATATGTCTTCAAGCTCACGCAGATTGTGGGATGTCAGTACTATTGTAGCACCTCTGTCCGCTATCTCTCCGTAAAGGAGCTTTTTCATGTGGTTTCTTACTACGGGGTCAAGTCCGTCAAAGGTCTCGTCAAATAAATAATAGTCACCCTTGCACGCCAATGCACAGAGCATTATTACCTGACGCTTCATACCTTTTGAATAATTTGCAAGTCTGTCATCAAGTTTTAAGGACAAGGCTTCAAGATTCTTTTCAAAATACTCGTGGTCAAAGTTTCCGTAAAGAGCCTCATACATTGCGGCTTGTTTTCTTACGGTTATTCCCTGGGGAATATAAAACTCATCCGCAACGAAGATTATCTTCTTTTTGATATCGTTGTTTTCGTAAACTTCTTTCCCGTCGATCGTTACAAATCCCGACTGAGGGTAGTAAACGCCGCTGATAAGTCTTAAAAATGTACTTTTTCCTGAGCCGTTTACACCGATAAGCCCATAAATAGAGCCGTCTTTTATGGTGCAGTTCATATCCTTTAAAACTTCTTTCGTTCCGAAACTTTTACATAACTGTTTAGCTTCGATCATCGGATATTCCTCCTTATATTATTGTAAGTGTATCAACTGTACTATCTTTAATAGTACAGTTATTATACCATATTTTGTTACGGTTGTCAATAGGGTTAACCGAATAATAAGAAATCTTAATAGAATCTTAAGAATTCTGCATATTATACCTGCATTTTATGCTGTAAGGCGAATATAAATGTATTATTAAAAATAAGGTAGGAACAGTTTTTATGTTTGAGAATTTTTTCAATATCATTTTTCTTATTCTGCACGTTTCCAATTCGGGGTCTTTTCCAAAGCCTCTTACAGCCGCACAGGAACGTGAATATATCGCTAAAATGAGGGCAGGGGATCAATCCGCAAGGGCGGTATTGATAGAAAGGAATCTGAGGCTTGTGGCTCATATTGCAAAAAAATACTATCAGACACCCGTTGAACAGGATGACCTTATTTCTATAGGTTCAATAGGGCTTATAAAGGCGGTTGACAGCTTCAAGAGCGATAAACAGACACGCCTTGCCACTTATGCCGCACGTTGCATTGAAAATGAGATGCTGATGTATTTCAGAAGCCGCAAAAAGTTACAGAATGATGTTTCAATAAATGAGGAGATTGACTGTGATAAGGACGGAAACGCACTTTCACTTATGGATATAATTTCCGAGGACGGAAATATACTTGATTCCATTTACGGAAAAGTACGCACGGAGAGGCTTCTTTCTGCCATAAGGTCGGTGCTTGAAGAAAGGGAAAGGACTATAATTTTAATGCGCTACGGACTTTCCGAGCCTGCTTTGACACAGCGGGAAACTGCGGACAGATTGGGTATATCGAGGTCTTATGTTTCAAGAATTGAAAAGAAAGCTTTGGAGAAGCTGAGGGCGTGTCTTGACGATGTTAAGGAAGAGTAATTTTTGTTGTATAATTTACCGTGAAATATTAAAAAACACAGAAAGAAAAAACTCTTACAGCCGTAAGAAAAAAAAGAATTTGAACTTAAATTAAAATAAACGGCTACCGTATAGACTTTTGCATTAAAATGTGGTATAATAGCATAGAATATGTTTTTGACTGTTTTAATGGAGGTTTATCGTGAGTAAAATAATTGTATCTTCCGATTCCTGTTGTGACCTTGGCAAAGAGCTTATAGCAAAATATGATATAAAAATTTTGCCTTTGATGGTTTCCATGGGTGATGATTCTTTCATTGACGGGGAATCTGTTTCTCCGGATGATATTTATAAATTTGTATCCGATACGGGAAGTCTTCCCAAAACCGCCGCAAGAAGCGTTGCGGATTTTGAAGACTATTTCCGCGAATTGACCGCTGACGGCAGTGAAGTTATTCATATAAGCATAAGCTCTTATATGTCAAGCACCATTGACCATGCGGAAATCGCAGCTGAAAGCTTTCCCGGAGTACATGTTGTGGATTCATTGAACCTTTCAACGGGTATAGGACATCTTGTCCTTGCGGCTGCCGATATGAGAGACGAAGGTCTCGGTGCTGATGAAATAGTTGCAAAACTCAATGAGCTTTCTCGCAATGTACGCGCTTCATTTATAGTTGAACGTCTTGATTATCTCCATAAGGGAGGACGCTGTTCTTCCGTTGCGGCTCTTGGGGCAAATCTTTTGAAGCTCCGTCCCTGCATTGAGGTAAATGAAGGTAAAATGGGCGTGGCAAAGAAATACAGAGGTCCCATGAAGGCGGTTCTGTCAAGCTATATTGCAGACCAGCTTAAGAACCCTGATGTCAAATATTCAACAAAACGTGTTTTCGTAACACATACTGCAATGAGTGACGGTTTGGATAAATACTGTGTTGAACTCGTGAAGGAAACAGGTATTTTTGATGAGGTTATTGAAACCACCGCAGGCTGTACTGTCACTTCGCATTGCGGACCAAATACCCTCGGCGTACTTTTTATTAAAGAATAAGTAAAATATACAGAATAATCAAAATGAAGAAGGTTATATAAAATGAAAACAATCGGTATCTTGACAAGCGGCGGCGACAGCCAAGGCATGAATGCGGCTATCAGAGCCGTAACAAGAACAGCTCTTAACAGCGGATTTAAAGTAATGGGTATCCGTAAGGGATATCTTGGACTTATCACAGGCGATATCGTTGAACTTACAGCTACTTCAGTTTCAGATATTATCAACAGAGGCGGCACAATGCTTCGCTCTGCTCGTTGCCTTGAATTCAAAGAAGAAGCAGGTGTTCTTAAGGCTGTTGAAACCTGTAAAAAATTCGGTATTGACGGTATTGTAGTTGTCGGCGGTGACGGTTCTTTCAGAGGCGCTCGTGATCTTACTCTTCACGGTATTCCTTGCGTTGCTCTTCCCGGTACTATTGATAATGACATCGTTTGCAGTGAAGACACTATCGGCTTTGATACAGCTCTTAATATTTGTATCGACCTTGTTGACTATCTCCGTGACACTTCCGCATCCCATAACAGATGTTCTGTTGTTCAGATCATGGGCAGAAATGCAGGTTGGGTAACTCTTGAAGCTTCTCTTGCTACAGGTGCTACAGTAACTCTCGTTCCCGAAGTTGAATTTGATTTCCAGACAGACGTTATTGATAAAATCAAAAAGGGTCAGGATCTTGGTAAGGATTACTTTATCGTTATGGCTTCCGAAGGTATATTCTTTGATGTTAAATCAAACAAAAACTATAAATATCTTCAGAGTATCGGCATAAATAATTCTGCGGACCTTGCAAGAAGAATCGAAGAAGAAACCGGTATTGTTTCAAGAGAATGTGTATTCGGTCACGTTCAGAGAGGCGGTTCTCCCACAGCTCACGACAGAATTCTTGCTACTTCCATGGGTACATATGCAGTTCACCTTCTTGAAGAAGGCATCTCCAACAGAGTTATCGTTGTTCGTGAAGGCAAGATCGTTGACCTCGATATCCTCGAAGCTCTTTCAATGGAAAAACCCTTTGACGTTGAGCGTTTGAATATGGCAAATATGCTTAATATCTGATTATTTTGCTTAATTAATATGTAAATATTTATACTCCTTTTATATGAATCCCGAATTCGGTTTTGTTGGAGGGGGTGCGGGGAAACCTTATTTTTTCGTTAAAATAAGGTTTCCCCGTAAAAAATTAAAGTTTTATTGGATCGGAGGAAAATTAAATGGTTGAAAATTTTCATAAACTCAGCGATTCAGACAAGTTTGTAAGACTTAATGCTTTAAAGGCATTGGTTGAAGCTTTGAAGAGCGGGGAACTGAAAAGGCAGATTTCCGATGGGGGAATAAGCAATCATATCTATACGACTTATTCTTTTTCTCCCTATACTCCTTCAAAAGCCGCATTCATGGGCTATATGTCAGGTCTTGAAACTATCGGTATAATCGACAGGGACAGCGTTGCAGGCGCAAAGGAATTCCTTGCCGCTTGCGATATGCTTGGTATTGCCGCAACTTTCGGAGCTGAAAGCCTTGTGAGCTTCAAGTCAACTTCATTGAAGGACTTACAGCTTAATTTTGGAGAACAGCCTTCCGTAGGTCTTTGCGTACTCCACGGAATCCCTCATCAAGCCATAGACAGATTTACGGGCTATTTTGAGTATTACGCAGAAAAAAGAAGCGAAAGACTTAAGAAAATGGTCGAAAAATATAACGGGCTCTTTGCCGAAAACGGTATAGTTCTCGATTACGAAAAGGATGTTGCCTCTCTTGCCACAGTTTCCGACGGCGGTGTGGTTACGGAAGAGCATCTTTTGTTGGGCTTAGCAAATAAGATTTTGGAGAGATTCGACAAGGGCGAGGACGTGATAGAATTCTTCCTCGGTGAGCTTGAGCTTGAAGTTACCGACGAACAGAAGAAGTTCCTCAGAGATAAATTCAACCCCGGCTATGAGCTTGACATGGTGGACGTGCTTCGTCAGGACCTTTTGTCAATGTGGACGGACGCGGATGAGGAATGTCCCGATGTGAAGGAGTTTGCAAAAATAGCAAAGGAAACGGGCGCAATTCTTGCATACAGCTATTCGGGCAGGGAAGAGGTTTCAGCTTCAGAGCTGTTTTTGGTTCTGAAAAACCTCGGCTTTAACGGTGTTTCATTTGAGCCTTCAAAGCTCACGGCTGAACAGACGGAAGAGATTCGCTCTCTTTGCTCCGAGTATGAACTTTTACCCATAAACGGTGACTCCGTAACGAGACCGAGACAGACCTTTGCGGGCTCGAAGGTGAATACCTCTGCTTTTGAATATCTTAAGGACGTTTCTTGGGCGATCATCGGTCACGAGAAAGCCGCAAGTGTCAATGAGGAATTCGGTATGTTCAGCAAGAAGATAATCGGTAAATTCCCCACATTGCAGGAAAGAATCGATTATTTCAGCACTCTTGCGAAAAAATGCCAGGCGGCAAATTAAATAAATATAATATATTCAAGAAAAAGTTCAACAGGCACTCCATGTTTGGCTGTTGAGCAAAATACATGGGATTGTACAGCTTGCGATTTTGAGTTTTATTTTGGTAATGCTAATACAAAATGGAATTACTCCGGTAGATGTAGTAAACCACAAGCATGTGATGTAGCAGGTTTGTATCATTTACAATTTCATGAATCATAATAGATCGGAGGATTTAGCGTGAAAAATCACGCTAATCATTATGAAAAAAATTATTTCTATACTTTTTTTAACAGCTTGTTGTTTAATTTCCTCGTGTGGTCGATTATCTGAAGAAGTTGTTGATAATGAAAATCTCAATAATATTGTAGATGATAAAAATACGAATTCAGGTGACTCTGATACTGTTGATAATTGCGACAATCTGAATTTCGATAAAGAAGTTGAGGTTCGCAAATATGATACGGTGAAGAATAAAAACGGAAATTTATATTTAGATTTTACTATTGATAATTGCGTAACAGATTCGGGATTGAATCCTTACAATATAAAGCAAACTATTGCAGCTTCTGATCTTGTTGTAGTATGTTCTGTTAAGGAATATGTGTCAACTTTATATATGGAAGAAATTTCACCGGGATTCCCTGAAATATATTATGTTCCATTGGCTGTTTCAATAAATGAGGTTGTAAAAGGGGATATTTCGGTTGAAAATTCTGATATTATCATCGGTAATGACGGTGGATATCTTTCTCTTGATGTATTTGCTGAATATATAGATAAAGAAACAGACCTTTCTCTTTATCCGGATGCCTCGGGCGTTCGCATATCTTACGAAGAAATCCTTCCCGAATCAGGCGATAAATATGTTTTTTGCCTATACAATATCTCTGATGAAGATTTCAAACAATTGGGTGTGGAAAATCCAACCTACAATCATATAGTTTATGCAAAATATTTAATAAGTGATGGCGTTATTTATTTGAATGGAAATGTAATTTCAGATGAAGAATCTTTTTTGGCAAATATCAATGATAATAATTGGTTGTCTTCTGTTGACAAACCAAATTGGGCGGTAGATATTACTTATGTACCTTACAACACATATTTGGATATGGAAACCTCATACGGTTCGGAAGATACATACCGAATGGTTTATATAGCTGAAAGTTCTCCCGAAAAGCCCTATGGTATAGGTTATCATATTTGGCAAATGACAAATGATGGAATAGTTGCGAATGTCGAAGATTATGTATATACAACACCTGAATTTGACAGTTATTCTTATGAAGAAATATCCGGTGTAAAAGTAAAAGTCATTACTGTTCCCGGAGAAAGATCTTGTGCCTGTGTCTATTTCTCACTTCCGGAAATTGATTTCCTTATCGAAGGCGTATACGTTGATGGAACATCTGAACTTTTAAATATTGCAACTGCTTTGATTTATGAATATCAATCTGTGATGAAATAATACAGATGAATGCTTTATATGTAAAATATCCGTAAAAGAATAAATTCCACAAACTCGGATACATATAAGAATCGATTATTTCAGCTCGCTTGCGAAAAAATGCCAGGCGGCAAATTAAATAAATATAATATATTCAAGAAAAAGTTCAACAGACACTCCATATTGTATGGTATCTGTTGAACTTTTTGTAAACTCTCAAAATTTAATGTGAGTGTTTTTTTGTTTTTGCGTTGTATTAGTATATAAAGGAGTTAAAAGCTTAATCTTCGGGACAGCAGGAAATATAATAGCTTGCAAGCTCTGCCTCTTCATAGAAGTCGCATTTTGTGCAGGTTGTTACACTGTATTCGGTTTCTTTACATCTTGGATTTGTTGTCCTTAATTTGTGTTCTACCTTATAAACGATCTCTGATTGTTTGTTGTGACCTGTAAGCCAACACCATGAATATGTGGAAATACCGTCCTCATTATTTCCATATATGAGTCTGTCCGCAATATACTGTTTTGTTTCATCAGAAAAAGCTGAATTTGTTTGAAATATTACAGTTGTGTCTTCAATTTCGTAATTATATTCAGCTTGTGCAAAGCAAGTCAGTGAAAACAGAATACAAAATAAGGGTATTAAAAATAATTTTTTCAAGTTTAAACATCTCCTATATTATTGATAATTAAAATCAGATCCTTTTTAGAAACAGCTCTGATTATGTACATATCCGTGTCAATTCTGATATAAGCCCATATTAAATTTTCTTCTTCCAAAAAATATACTTGATATCCATTTATTTCAACATGGGTCATTTCATCGAGAAATCCACTTCTTTCAGAGTTGTATTTTTCAATTCTGAAATTAAAAGATTTATCGTTAAAAACTATTGATACAGAGTTGTCCTCTGCTTTAAAATGAACAGCCTCAACCTTAACTCCTTCAGGAAGCTTTTTTGGAAAACGAATATTCAAATTTTCCTTTTCCAAAAGTTCTTCAACGCTGTTGTATTCAAGGCTTCTGCCACCGTTTACATAAGTAACAGTTCCGTCATTGAAGGATTCACCGTAATTCAAGTCTACAGCCTTCAACAGCATGTCCTTAAGGGGGCTTGCGGCAAATACTCCGAGACTTGCACAAGCGAGCGTTGCTGCAAGAATCAAAGCGATTATAGTTTTCTTATTCAGTTTAGAACCTGTTTTTTTGGTTTCGGGTTCTTTGCCTATGATCTGAGCGATCCTTTTTTCAGCTTCCTCTTTTGTGTAGTACGGTGTGTCTCCGTAAAGAGCGTTCATCAGGTTTTCACATTCTTCAACGAAATCCCAGTCTATTTCATTTTCGGGCTTATCGGTTTCTGTATGGATAGCTTCTGCCAGCCATTTCAGTAATTCTTCTTGTGTCATGTATTTGTTAGTCAAAATCGTCTGCCTTCTTTCTCCAGTTAATAATGTTCATTTTTACAGTTCACCCCCATTCTATAATACTATATGGGTTCAAAAATGGGATTATAACACAAAACCGCAAAATGTTACATTTTGTTTGAATTTATATATTTGAATAATATTATTATTCTTTTGAAAGTATCTTTTCAACTATAGGTTTTAGCTTTTTTCGTAATCTTGAAATTTGCATAGCTAAAGAAAAAACATTTTTTCCATAACGTTCAGAGAGTTCTGTATAAGGAATTTTGTCTTCAAATGCGGCTGTAAACAACTCTTTATCTTTATCATTAAGCTGTTCTTTTACTTCTTTCATATAAATTGGAAACATTTCTTTTGATATCCATTGTTCAACCTCATCTGAAACAGCTCCGTCCGAATCATTTAATTGACTTGTATAAGAGAGCCGGAGTTTTTTAGACTCTTCTTTATCCTTGATTATATTTTTAAGTGCTGTATATATCCATTTTTTTTGTTGCTGAGGTGTAAGTTTTTTTATAAAGTCAATTTTCTCCCAAACCAATTTAAACATAATTTGAACATAATCTTCGGCATCTTGTTTTGAGCCTACGATTCCATAACAAAAGTAAATCATTGTTGAACTGTGTTTATCATATAAACCACGAAAAACAGTTTCATTATCTTGCATAATACTACCCCTTTTTCCTTTTTATATATTATAACAAATAATATTACATTTTTCAAGGATTAGAAATTTTATGTCAAAAATATGTATGTTTTCTTTAAGATTCCGTGATTGGTATGGGTTGAAAATCGAAAATATAACGTACTTTGCAAAAATTTAATAAAGAAAATTTTTCGCTTTTCTATTGACAGATATTGCCATAATATGCTACAATAAAAGCAGCTTAAGCGAGAGAAATAATGTGCACAAATATTTCTCGGGAAGAGGTAATTCTAAAATAAAAATTTGCCTGTATCTAAAAAAATAACATGAAATTTATTAGAAAGAAGGTTTATTATGAAGTTTATTAGAAACAATTTAATTATTTTGACAGTAATGGCTATTCTTGTATCTGCAACTGTATTTACCTTTGCAGTAGATGACTCTAGTGAATATGTTTATATTTATGAGTGGAATTTTGATAATTTTCTAGTTGTAAATGTCATAACCCAGAATTTCAGAGGTTGTGCTCCGTATATAATGAGTGCTTCATACAAAACTTCACATGAAAATGAGAATCACGCCGATTGGGTTGCAATTGGTTGTATGGAGTCAGAACATGAACAATGGAAATATGGCACAAGTAGAGACTTTTCTACAACTCCAACCAATGCTTTTGTTCAAAAAAGATTTATTGCAGAGTGTTGGACAGCTCATGATCCTGAGGTAGATTATGGTATTTTAGTACCATAGAAATAGAATGTTTAAATTGGCGTGCTTGAAAAGGCACGCCATTGGAAGGATAAATTACTATGCTTAAAATTTGTATCAACGAAGCATTAAAAAATATAGACAAGAATAAATATATCTCCTATTTAATAGTATTTCTTTTCACCTTTCTTTTGATTTTGGAAGTATATACAGCTTCTTATTATTCTATCAACAAAGAAATGACAGAACTAACTGAGCATGAAGTATTCAAGGAATCACGGCTTTATATTTTAGGAAGTAAATTTAATATACGGCATCAACAACTTATGGAACCGTCTCTTTTTGACAACGAAGCCTACGAGACAATAGAATTTTTTGCAGCACTCGATAAAATTGAACATTTGCATTATATGAATATAGAAATAAGCACAATCGGTATAATGGATGAGTTCAAAGGAGATCTTGCCGATTTTAAATATATACCACCGGGGGATCCCAATTATTATGATGATAAACCTGGAACTTATGTTAAAGCCGCTTATGTTTTTCCAACATTCAGAACCGCGGAAAATTACAGAATAATAAAAGGCAGAGACTTTACGGAAGAAGATCTCGTATATGAGGAAGGAAAACCCTTCCCATGCCTTTTGGGATACAAATACAAAGACGTGTATGAACCCGGTGATATTATTGAAGCTAAATTATATATGAGTAATTTAAATAATTTTGATGGACAAATAAAAGTTATTGGAATAATGGGAGAAGATACCGAGATAATTTCCGGTGACGGCATGGAATTTTATGACCTTGACGACCATATTGTTATTCCTCAGATATTCATCACATATGAACAGTATCTTGAAGCAGATGAAAAACTTAAATCTCTCGCTGTTAATGCAAAGCATTGGTATTTTCTTATGATAAAAACTACTGTAGAAGTAGGATATGAAGATGAAGTTATACCTCAGTTACAGGAAGCTTTAAACAATTATAGCGGTTTTGCAAAGTATTATAAAATATCCGAGCGTTCGACAATAATTGAAATGGCGCAGGAAAAAGCTGAATCACTGTCTTCATTTTATTTACTTATAACAGGAGTATTGGGTGTATTTTCCATTTTAACCTTAATAATTCTGATAGTAAATAAAGTAGCACGAAATGTACGAGACTACGCTATACATATTGCAGTAGGCGCATCCCCCAACAGCGTTATTGGTTTTATTATTGCGGAGCTTTCGGTAATTCTTATTTTTTCTGCAATCTTAGGCTTTATTTTCTCAAAAATAATACTTTCCGCTTCGTATATGTATTATGATTTTATACAGTTTTTGTTGCTCTACACAATAACCGCACTGGTAGTTTTTGTGGTTTCTGCAGTTACGGCAAAGCTGGCTTTGAAAAAATACGATGTTTGCAGTCTTATTAAATAAGGGGGATGAATATGGGTAGACGTTTTTTTGAACAAACCGTTATGATTTTACTGTTTGCGGTCTTCGGAGCTTTTGTCCTTACAGTTGTATCTTTTTTGGATTTCGGACAAAAAGGCGATATGAATTACAATGAATTTTTCACTCCCAATGTACAAAAAGTTTACGTTGCGACTTCTGGACAAATAACTGTTGACTTTGAAGTAGATTGGACAAATTTAGGAGAAAACTATACCATTACTCGAAACGTTTCTATGACAACAAGTCTTGAAAGAGAGAGTATCAGAGCCGTTTATTCCAAGGGAGATGCTCATATTCCCCATGTTTACGAAGGTAGATATTTTACTCAGGAAGAATTTGACAGCGATGCGGCTGTTTGTGTCGTAGGCAGAAAAATTAAAGAGTTAGGCGATGTTTTTATAGGTGAGGACGGAAAGGAATATTTCTATTCACACGGCAAAAATTACGAAGTAATCGGTTATATCGGAACTGACAAACAGACGCATTTGGATAACATGGTAATGCTGAATATGAATTGCTTTAACAAGGATATGAACTTCTTTACAAGCTACTACATAGATTCAAAAGATAAAGCTAAAATCCCCGAAATTACACAGAATTGGCTTGCTCAATTCAAAGAAGAGGTTGAAGCGGGGGCCTGCAAGCTGACCGTCGTTAACAGAGAACACACATCCGTTCTGGATATGGGAGAAGCTACACAAATGTTTATGTTGGCTGTAGGTATGGTATTTATAAATGTTTTGGTCTCCATTTCTCAGTTTGTAGAAAAAAGAGCTTATTCCGCAGCTGTAAAGAAGCTTTGCGGATTCTCAATGACAGGTGTTATTACAGAACTGTTGGCTAATATTTTTGTAAGCGCTTCTTTGGGATTTCTCATTGGTATTTTCGTAAAAAACATAGTAATCGATAAAGCGTTGAAGCTTTTGGATTCCTCCGTGGAAATTCCTGAAGCTCACGGAACTGCATGGATCGCATATACGTTTGTGTTGCTGTTCACGTTGGGCGTTTCATTCTTTACGGCAAGAAAGGTCTTCCGCCAGGATACAAGTAGTTTCTTGAAAAACAAGGAATAGCATGAAGCTTTAATCAGAATAAAGCTTTAGCTTTTCTTGTTTCATGCTAAATTCAAATTAAAAATGGGACTCTATCCCATTTTTGTTTGACAAGCAAACCCATTTGAATTTAAAGATTCAGTATTCCTACCGCTGTAAAGATGGCGGTATGGGGTATTAGCATGAAACATAAATCAGAATAAAGCTGTTGTTGTTTCGGTTTCATGCCAAATTCAAGTTAAAAATGGGACCCTATCCCATTTTTGTTTGACAAGCAAACCCACTTGAATTTAATGATTTTGTATTACCAAAACGAGGTAGAAAGGAATATAAAAACAATGAGTAAATTATTTGAACTTAACAACATAGTAAAAACTTACGGCAAAGGTGACGGAATAGTTCATGCGTTGAATGATGTGAGCTTTTCCGTTGAACAAGGTGAAAGCGTTGCAATTATGGGTAAATCAGGCTCAGGCAAAAGTACGCTTTTGAACATAATCGGTGGCTTGGATATGCCCAACAGCGGTGAATATATATTTGAGGGAAGAAATCTTCCTGCAAAGAATTTTACAAAAATGGCGAAATTCCGCAGATTCAACGTGGGATTTGTCGTACAGCATTTTGCGCTTATAAACGAATACAGCGTTTATAACAATATCGCCCTTCCCGTACGTTACACAAAGCATTCGGAAGCGGAAGTCAAAGCAATGGTTGAAGAGCTTGCGGAAAAATTGGAAATTGCAGACAAGCTGAAAAAGAAGTCCACACAGCTTTCAGGCGGTCAGGCACAGAGAGTGCCATTGCAAGAGCTCTTATCCATAACCCGAAAATGATCCTTGCAGACGAACCTACGGGCGCTCTTGACGAAGCTACGGGCAAAAGCATAATGGAAATATTCACGCAGATAAATAAAGAAAACGGTACGACTCTTATCGTTGTTACCCACGATAAAGGAGTTGCTGACTATTGCGGAAGAACAGTTGTTATGAAGGACGGTAAAATTGAGCAGTAAGACGCTTTTGTAAAATTGGTTTTTCATCTTAGTCTTGACCGTTTAGTTTCATGCGGAATTCAAAACGCCTGCAAAAAATGCAGGTCGGAAAATTAAACAGATTTGAAAACGGAGAATCTCAAAAAAAGGTTTTCCGTTTATTTTTTTATTTTGGTGCGGGTATTTTGATTAAATATGAAATTTTTATGATTGGGATTTTTCTATTGACAAATCTATTCTAATGTGTTAGAATATATTTATACTAACACATTAGAATAAAAGGAGAAATCATTATGTCTGCACCTAAAATTTTTGAAAGTGAATATAAATTCTGTCTGATTCTTTGGGAGAATGAGCCTATTTCAAGCCGAAAGCTTTCAGAGCTTTGTAATGAAAGGTTGGGCTGGTCAAAGACAACGACTTATACTGTTATAAAGCGTTTGTCAGACAGGGGAGTTGTGAAAAATGAAAACACGGTCGTTACATCCCTTGTTTCAAAGGAAGAGGCTCAGGCTTCGGAGATAGACGAGCTTGTGGAGAAAAAGTTTGAAGGTTCTTTGCCTGCTTTTATTGCGGCATTTACCAAGCATAAAAAGCTTACGGATTCGGAGATAGCGGAAATCAGAAAAATTATTGACGGGGAGTGAGGTGCTTTTATGCAGAATATTTTCCTTGAAGCGGTCAATATGAGCATAGGTGCAAGTATTGCGGTCGTTGCGGTATTGATATTGAGGCTGTTGCTGAAAAAAACACCAAGACGTTTTCTGTGTCTTCTTTGGCTGACGGTCGCTTTTAAGCTTATTTTTCCCCTGAGTATTGAAGTTCCTTTCGGTTTTATGCCGAAAAATGATACTGTAACGGCTGATAATTTCGTTTTGACTTTTTTGGATGAATCCGACAGCCTTGACGTTTCTGATGATAAGTCTGTTTTTACGTCGGATAAGCCGTATGTTGAGAAGACAGTTCAAAGAATAGACCTGAATTCTGTCTTGACTTACTGTTGGATATCGGGTGTTGCGGTGTTCGTTATATATTTCATTGTGGAATATATAAGACTTAAACGTGTTTTAAGAGGTTCTTTGGATTTTGAGTCGGGTGTTAAGGTCTCAAATAATATAAAAACGCCTTTCGTAATGGGATTATTTGCTCCCGTTATTTATATTCCGAGCAATATGGAAGAGCCTGATATTACCCATGTCATAGCACATGAAAAGGCTCATATCCGTCACTTAGATCATTTACTTAAGCCTTTTGCATATTTGCTTCTTTCGGTGTATTGGTTTGATCCCTTTGTATGGTTGGCGTACATATTTTTCTGCCGTGATATGGAGCTTGCCTGCGACGAGGCTGTAATAAAAAAGCTTGACAAGGAAGAAAGACGGGCTTATTCAATTTCTTTGCTTAATTGCAGTACGGGCGGCTATTTACCTGCGGTTTCGCCCATAGCATTCGGGGAGGTCTGTGTTAAAAAGCGAGTGAAAAGAATTATGTCCTATAGGAAAACGTCACGTTTTGCAGTTGTATTTGCGGCGTTTTTTATGGCTTTTTCTTTCGTTTGTCTGATGACGGGCGCTTCAGAGTCGGAAAAGACCGTAAACGGTGTGTATAATTATCAGTTGATGCCCTACAGAAATAATACATACGGTATTGATTTTATTACGGAAAATTTCCCAAGCTTCAAGGTTTCCGAGGGGAACATTTTAAGCTACAGATCAAACGATTATGCTCAATGGACGGAATTGGGTGAGCTTGAAAGTGTTCGGCTTACGGAGCGAAATTTTGATACCCTTTTTCCAAGCTCAGGTGTAGGTTTTTCAAAGATTGCAAAAATACGTGAAGCTTGCAGCAGTGCCTGGGTGTGGAAGAATACTACAGCAGATCATATTGACAGAGTTTACCTTATTTACACCGAAGATCATCTTCAGGCTCATTTTGCAATAGTGAGAACTCCGATAGGGGAATCCGAGCCTTTGATAAGCTGGATGTCCCTTTCTCATTCATCGTGGAATAATGGCGGTGTGTTGGGTTCTTCGTACAAAGAAGCCCTTGAAAAAGTAATTACTGAAAGAAATAAAGACCTTTTTTCAGGGGATATTGCTTGTGTTTCTTTAAACTATGAAGGAAAAATGGCTAACGGTGATGACGAAATAGAGGGTTCATGTACTTATTTGTACAAGGTATACGATATTGAGGATATGTCAAGCGAATCTGTCTTTGAAAATGCAAATATCAAGTTCAAAATAACGGAAAACGGGGACGGAACGTACAGATATGACTTGATTCATTATGAGGTCGTAGGTAAGACCCTTGTAAACTACGTCACAAAGGGGGCTTTGGTGGAGGCTTGTGACCGTCAGTTTGACGAATATCTGGAATATCTTAATGAGTATTGAAAAATAAAGAGATTTGGGAGTGAAAACCATGCTTTTAAAACTTGCTTTTCAGGATTATATAGCCTTTATTAAGAGAAATAAGTTGTTATTTTTCCTCGTGTCATTGGGATTATTTGCAATTTCTTTTATTTCCCTGTTTCTCTTTGATGACATAAGGGATGATAAACTTAAAAATATACAGTATGACGGTAATCATTACTTTATGTATGTATATGACGAACCCATATCCTCAAAGGAGTTATACAAAAAATTAAGAGTTCTTGATTCAAGTATATACATGATACAGGCGGTTTCCGAAAAGGCTCATTGCAACAGTCCCGATACAACCTCTGCTTTATTGGGAAGAAAAGCGGTTTCTTACTATACGGGAAGCGCTCCCGATACGGAAGAGCTTGGCCTCGTGGGAATAAGATATTCAAGGATGAGTCTTAAGACATACCGTTTAATGGAAGGGCGGCATTTCAGTTCTATTGATGACGGTAAAATGGTGGCAGTTATAAATTCGGGGTTTTCATATTTGACTGACAATAATAAGATTTCCGCAGAGGGATATGAATTTGAAATATTAGGTAGGAGCTTGAATAATTTCGGAAGATATTATTATGACAAAAACAGTATTCAGATTCCTTTTAAAACCTTTGCAGACCTTGATATAAAGGTTAAAGCCGTAAGAATTTCCTTTTATATACCACCCACTAAGCTTTACCTGAATGTTATGACGGATATTTTAGACTCTTTCGGAGCAAATGTAAATTCAAATGAGGATATGGGAACATTTTCCTTTTCAATAATTTTGCAGATATTGCCTTCAATGGCTCAACATATTGTTACAATGGGGTTTGTTGTACTGATTCTTATTCTTGTTTTTAAATGTTGGATAAGCTCTCAGCAATCCACTTACAAAATATACAGTATCTGCGGTATTTCCGATAAAAAAACTTATCTTTTACGGTATATTCAGGTCTTTTTACTGTTTACTCCAATGTTTTGTATTGCTTCTTTTGTGTATACGGCTTTAATTTTCAGTAATTACAGGACTGTAGTTTATAACATTATTCCACACACCTTTGTATTCAATTTTATTGTACTTTTCGGTATACTGCTTATATTGACTTTTATTCAGAACCGTAAAAATGTCGGTTTTGAAGCATTGAAAGATCTGTAAGGGGGTGGAGGGTATGAAACTTATATATATTTTAAACAGTGCTTTTGAAGAGATAAAAAAACAGAAGTTTATCCATATTGTTTTGGTTATTGCAATACTTATATGCACGTATCTGCTTAACTATGTGGCGGTATACGCCAACAGTTTAAGCAAAGATATGGCTACGGTTGCGGGTTTCAGAAACAAAGATATTTATATAGCATCAGCAAGATTTGATGCTTACGGAGAAAGTCAAGATGTTGAGACATATGAAAAACTAAAGGAAACAGACAATCTGAAAATGGATTGGTCTCATAACGTTTCCTTAAAGGTAAAAGGCGTTTTAAACGGATATAGAGCGATTTTTTACACGGAAAATCTATATAAAAATGCAAGTCATGTACTCCAAAAAGGAAAGCAACTTTATGAATATAAGGGAGAGCATCTACCCATATTGCTCACCCCAAACCACACGTTGCTGAATAATTATGATATAGGATCGGTATTGGACCTGAGAATAGAAATAGACAATGTTTATGAGGATATGAAATTTGAAATTGTCGGGATTCTTGAAGAAGGAGCGTACTATTATCAAGGGAGTATATTTAATTACCCTGAAACTTCCGAGATTTTGACACCCGTTGCCGATGAAGCCATTATAATGCCCGATTTTCAGCTGTCGGACGGAAGACTTTTTTCCGAAAGCTTTCTCGAAAGCTTTTTAGGGTATGGACTCGGTATGCCCGTTGAATTTTGGTACTGTGAAATAACCGCACCTGAGGGCTCAGATGAGTATAAAGAAGTTTTGCGTGAGATCAATGAGAAATGTCTTATAACTCCTTTCGGGGAAGTTGTTGAGGGTGCCGTTAAGAGATACTTTTCTTTGGCGGCTGATAAACTTCTGATTGCAGTAGCTGTAATGCTTCTTACGGCTGTAGGCTTGGGCAGTGCCAATATCTATATCGGAAAAAAACAAATGCGAAGCTTTGCCATAAACTTCATTTCAGGTGCAAAATGGACAGATTGCTTGCTCATAGACCTGATACGGAATTTGGCTGTAATTCTTGTTCCTGCGGTTTTGGGACACTTTATTTCAATTATGATTCTGGAAAAAACTCTGTTTAAAGATTTAGTTATAAGCACTATGAATATTTGGATAATTATAGGTTATTTGCTGTTGATTTTTGCAATGTCTTCATTGCCCTATATAATCAAGCTGAAAAAGACAGAGCCTATAGCATTTGTAAGGACTTTGAATAAGGACTAAGAAAGGAGATTTAGCGTGAAAAATCACGCTAAACAAGATTAAAATGTCTGTAATAATTAAAACCGATAAGCTGGATAAAAGCTATAACATAATGACGAAATCGCCTATTCATGCGTTGAAGGGTGTTTCTTTGGAAATCAACGATGGGGAAATGGTTGCAATTCAAGGTCCTTCGGGCTGTGGGAAAAGTACGCTTCTTCATATCCTCGGTTGTCTTGATTACCCCAATAAGGGTAAGTATTATTTCAAGGATAAGGAGATATCTTTTTCCAATAATGCGGAAATTGCAAAAATGAGAAATAAGGAGATCGGCTTTATTTTGCAAAGTTATGGACTTATAGGGGACAGAACCGTTTACGACAATGTTATAATTCCTCTTATTTTTGCAAACAAAAGCCCAAAAAAAGAAATGCCGCGGATAGATTCGCTTTTGGACAGTCTCGGAATACTTCATTTGAAAAACACTATCGCAGATAATATATCGGGCGGTGAGAGACAGCGCTGTGCAATTGCAAGGGCTTTGATAAACGAACCCTCAGTTATTCTCGGAGATGAACCCACGGGCGCTCTTGACAGCGAGAACGGCAAACACTGTATGTCGCTCCTGCGTGAAATAAACAAAAAGGGAACTACCGTTGTTATCGTTACCCATGACGATTCCGTTGCGGCAAGCTGTGACAGAATAATCAGGATGAAGGACGGAAATATCGTCTGAGGTTGAAAGTGTCGGAAGCAGAAGCATGCAGATGGATGCAGATGGATGCAAATGCATACAGATGTGTGTAAATAAAACAATTGCATGCAAATGCAGGGAAGACAAAGACAATTACAAAGACAATTACAAAGACAATTACAAAGACGAATACAATTACAATTACAAATACAAATACAAATACAAATACGATCTTCCTTCGGAAGGATTTAAGGAAGAGGAACGGCTTTCGAAGCGAAGGCGTAGGAGCGAAAGACTGAATTTTTCGACACGGTGATTTTATTCTTGTAAATTGTAAAAGAAGCAATTGGTAGCAATTGCCAGCAATTGCCAGCAATTGCTACCAATTGCAGGGAAGACAAATACAAAGACAAA
>JAZSMD010000053.1:0-24468 GCA_045535665.1 Eubacteriales bacterium | reverse complement strand
TCTGCCGTTAAAAAGGGTGTTGAACAGGTTCTTGTCAAGGCTGATTCCGTATTGAAGTCAATGAATATTGAATCCTTCGGAGCTGCCGGTGAGGAATTTGATGCAAATTACCATGAAGCTGTAATGCAGACAGCAAGTGATGAATACGAAAGCGGACAGATCGCTGCAGTATTCCAAAAAGGATATAAGATGACTACAAATGATAAGGTCATCAGATATGCAAAGGTCAGCGTAGTTGCTGAATAAAAACAAGTTAAAAAATCACATTATTATAAAAGACAAAATCTTTAGGAGGCATTTTAAATGTCAAAAATTATTGGTATCGACTTAGGTACAACAAACTCATGTGTTGCTGTAATGGAAGGCGGCGAACCCGTCGTTATTGCTAATGCTGAAGGTGCAAGAACAACTCCTTCCGTAGTTGCTTTTTCCAAAACAGGTGAAAGAATGGTAGGTCAGGTTGCTAAGAGACAGGCAATCACAAACCCCGACAGAACAGTTATCTCCATTAAGAGAGATATGGGTAGTTCCAGAAAAGTAGCCATCGACGGCACAGATTATACACCCGAAATGATTTCTTCCATGGTTCTTCAGAAGCTTAAGGCTGATGCTGAAGCTTACCTCGGTGAAAAGGTTACAGAAGCTGTTATCACAGTTCCCGCTTACTTCAGCGACGCACAGAGACAGGCTACAAAGAACGCAGGTACTATCGCAGGTCTTGACGTTAAGAGAATCATCAACGAACCCACAGCCGCAGCTCTTGCTTACGGTGTAGATAAAGAAGCAGAACAGAAAGTAATGGTATACGACCTTGGCGGCGGTACATTCGACGTTTCCATCCTCGACATCGGTGACGGCGTATTTGAAGTTCTTTCCACAAGCGGTAACAACCGTCTCGGCGGTGATGACTTCGACGAAAGAATCATCAACTACCTTGCTGCTGAATTCAAAAAAGAAAACGGTATCGACCTCAAAAACGATAAAATGGCTCTTCAGAGACTTAAGGAAGCAGCAGAAAAAGCTAAGATCGAGCTTTCCGGCATGATGTCCACAAACGTAAATCTTCCCTTTATCACAGCCGATGCTACAGGTCCCAAACACCTTGATATCACTCTTAACAGAGCTAAATTCAACGAACTTACAGCAGACCTTGTAGAAGCTACAATGGTTCCCGTAAGAAAAGCTATGGATGACGCAGGTCTCAGACCCGAAAACATCGACAAAGTTCTTCTCGTAGGCGGTTCTTCCAGAATTCCCGCTGTTCAGGAAGCTCTCAGAAAATTCATTGATAAAGAACCCCATAAGGGTATCAATCCCGACGAATGTGTTGCTGTAGGTGCGGCTATTCAGGCAGGTATCCTCGGCGGTGACGTTACAGGTCTCGTTCTCCTTGACGTTACACCTCTTTCCCTCGGTGTTGAAACATACGGCGGCGTATTCACAAAGATAATCGACAGAAACACAACTATCCCTGCTAAGAAGAGCCAGATCTTCACAACTGCTGCTGACAATCAGACATCCGTTGAAGTTCATGTTCTTCAGGGTGAACGTCCCATGGCTGCTGACAACAAAACTCTCGGCAGATTCAACCTTGACGGTATTCCTCCCGCACCGAAGCAGGTTCCCCAGATCGAAGTTACATTCGATATTGACGCAAACGGTATCGTAAACGTATACGCAAAAGATAAGGGTACAAATAAAGAACAGCATATCACAATTACCGCTTCCACAAATATGTCCAAGGAAGAAGTAGAAGCAGCTGTTGCAGAAGCTGAAAAATATGCGGCTGAAGATACAAAACGTAAGGAAGCTGTTGAAGTTCGCAACAATGCGGATCAGGTTATCTATCAGTGCGAAAAGAGCATGAACGAAATGGGTGACAAACTCTCAGCTGACGAAAAAGCTCCTGTTCAGGCTCAGATCGACAAGCTTAAGGAAACTCTTAAGGGAGACAACTCAGACGCTATAAAGGCTGATACAGAAGCTCTTCAGCAGGCTTTCTATAAGATCGCAGAAAAGATCTATGCTCAGACACAGCAGAACCCCGGTGACCCCGCTGCGGCAGGCGTTGACCCCACAGCAGATAACGGTGGCGCTGACTATACTGTTGTTGACGACGATAACAACTAATATATCTATAGAAAAAGATTAGAGGGTAACTGCAGTTTATGGCTGATAAACGAGATTATTATGAAGTCCTCGGAGTTAGTAAGACAGCCTCCGATGATGAAATAAAAAAGGCTTACAGAAAGCTTGCAAAACAGTATCATCCTGACCTTAATCCCGATAATAAAGAAGCAGAAGTTAAATTCAAGGAAGTCGGGGAGGCATATGCTGTCCTCTCCGACCCTGAAAAGAAACAGCGTTATGACCAGTTCGGTCATGCAGGTGTTGACCAATCCTACGGTGGTGGCGGCGGTTACGCAGGCGGTGTTGATTTCGGTGATTTCGGTGACCTTGGTGATATCTTTGGAAGCTTCTTCGGTGGAGGTGCGGGAAGAAGACGTTCTTCAGCGATTCCCGGTGAAGATATAAACGTAAGCGTAAGACTTGATTTTACCGAAGCTGTTTTCGGTTGCACAAAAACTGTCAATGTCCGCAGAAGTGTTACTTGTCCCGACTGTAAGGGTTCAGGTGCTGCTGCCGGAACTTCTCCTCAGGATTGTACGACTTGTCACGGTACAGGCCGTGTACGTCAGGTTTCTCAGACCATGTTCGGCAATATCCAGACAGAGAGAACCTGTTCAGCCTGCGGCGGTACAGGTAAAATAATAACAAATCCCTGTAAGACTTGCGGCGGTTCATGTCAGGTAAGACAGGGCTCTGCGGAAAATATCACAATTCCCGCAGGTATAAACAATAACCAGACCATTTCATTCAGAGGTAAGGGCGGGGCAGGTCTTAAGGGCGGCCCCAACGGAAACTTGAATGTCAAGGTTCAGGTTAATCCTCATCCGATTTTTGAGAGAAAAGATTTCGATATCTATTGTGATGTTCCCATCACCTTTGTTCAGGCTTGTATGGGATGTACTCTTGATATTCCCACAATAGATAATTCTGTACTTAAGCACAAGATCCCCGAAGGAACTCAGCCCGGAACGGTATATAATTTCAAGGGTAAGGGCGTTCCCTACATGAACAGTAAGGGTCGTGGCGATATGTATGTTAAGATCGTTGTGGAAATACCCAAAAATCTTAATCAGAAGCAGAAAGACCTTCTCAAAGAATTTGATGAAAATAATAATTCCAAAAGCTACGAGAAAAACAATGGCTTCTGGGAAAAAGTAAAGAATCTTTTTAACTGATACTACACTCAGCCGAATAAAGCTTTTTATTTGGCTGGGTATTTGTGTTTGCGGTAAAAATAAGAATAAAAGGAGATCTGTATGAAAAAATATTTGCTCAAAAACCTTTCGATTTTTCTGTCAATTATAATATTTGTTTCCGTTTTTACCGTATTTCACATACCTTCAAAGGCGGCAGGTACAGTAAAGACACGCTTCAACAGTCTTATGCTTGAATATCCCGATAACCAACAGTGGTACGGACCCTTTGCAGGGGGATATCAATGCTATGGATTTGCGAAACTTGCCGTATACAGTATTTTCGGAAAGAACGGTTCAAGCTACCGTTCATGGAAATATGACGGTACGCCCACAAGCGGAATGGTTTCTATTGGATATATCACAAGCTTTTCCTCTTCAGAGGTTCAGGCACTTATGAGCCTTGCAAAATGCGGTGACGTTCTTCAATTTGATACTCCCAAACAGCACAGCATGATGGTATATTCAGTGGTATCTGACGGGATATGGATATACGACTGCAATTATCTTATGACAAACACCATAAATCTGAGAAAAGTTTCATTCGGTGATTGGGTTTCAAAAAACAGTAACAGACTTACCTTGCTCAGAGCCGACAATTATGATTACATAGATAATTCCGACTATATCGGAGAACTTCCCGAAGAGCCTGAACTTCCCGATGATTCTGATACATCGGATGATACTTGTATCTGTACAGCTGACTATGCAGGAACATATGTGTGTACCACGTCATATTCCTTAAGAATAAGAAGTACTCACGGCACGAGCGGTGAAACATTGGGCTATATACCCTTGGGTGGAGAAGTCACCGTATCAAAGGCGGGATATATGGATTCCAACGGTATGTGGGCACATGTTACATATAACGGTATTACAGGTTATGCCTGCATGACTTATCTTGAAAAGAAAGAAGATCCTGATATCAAAGTTGAAATCTGGCTTTCCGATGAGCCGATGGGAGAAGAATTTGACAACTTTTATGTTGGAGATTGCGCTTACGTCTGCTACAGTATCTACGACAAGGTGAGCGGTAAAAGCTTAAATGAGCTTTACCCCAATAAGGAATACTCCGTTATCGGAGCTTTCCGTAACCCTGACGGCACTTTTGCAGGAATTCCTTTTACTTATGATAACAGCGATAATGATTGGTTTGGAGTTTCCCTGAAAGATGAGGGTGTATATTCCTACAGTATAAGCGTAACGGGAGATTATGATATTTTTTATTCCGATACCTTTACTGTGAATGATGTTATGGTAACTGCCGACAGGTCAAATATAACAAATGTAAGCGTAGACGGTACAAGCCTTACTCTGACATGGGAATATGTTGATAATGCTGAAAGCTATGAAGTCTATGTTTCTGCTGAGCCTTTCGGAGATGAGAATGTTGTTTTCTCTGCGAAAGATCTGAGTTTCATAAGTTATACCTTTGAGGGAATATCTGTTGGTAAATATGCTGCATACGTCATTACAAGACCAAACGAAGACAGCGCTCGAGGTGATGTTTTGTATTTTGAAGTATATGAAAAATGTGAGCATAATGAGACTGAAATAAGAAATGCTTCCAACGCAACCTGTACGGAAAACGGATATACAGGGGATGAATACTGTATCGGATGTGGAGAAAAAATAACTGACGGACAGGTTGTTAGTGCCAATGGGCATGTGGCGTCCGAATGGAAGTCCGACAGTACTCACCATTGGAAAGAATGTACGGTTGAGGGTTGCGGTGTGGAAATTGAAAACTCAAAGGCAGAACATATACCCGGTCCTGAAGCTAATGAATTGGCGGATCAGGTATGCACGAAGTGTTTTCATGTTTTAGCCGTATATCAGCCCGATCCAACTCCTGAACCCGAACCTGACCCCGACCCGTCCGATTTTACACTTGGTGACGTGGACCTTGACGGAAATATCGACCTTGATGACGTAATAGCACTTCTCAGGCACGTTTCAAAGGCTGTTATAATCTCAGATTCAAATTCTCTTTCCGCAGGCGATGTTGTGGAAGACGGAGTTTTGAATATGGATGACGTTGTCAGGCTTTTGAGATATGTTTCAAAGGCGATTCCCGAACTTTAAAAAATTGGAGAGATTACTTATGTATAAAATAGAGCTTCATGCCCACACAAAGCCCGTAAGCGGCTGTGGACAGTTGAGACCTGAAGAAATAGTGAAAGCATACAATGATGTTGGTTACAGCGGACTTGTTGTGGCAAACCACTTTTATAAAGAAAATTTTAGCGAAGGCACAGAAGCTGAGCTTCAAAGATATATGTCTGCTTACAAAGAGTGTGAGGAGGCAGGGGAGAAGTACGGCATTAAAATATATTGGGGTGCTGAATTCCGTTTTTCCCGGTATATTCAAGATTTTCTTGTTTATGGAGTTAATGATTCCATGATCCGTAAAATGACTAAAGCTTTTGATTACAGCTTTGAAGATTTCCGTTCTTTGGTAAACTCCGAAGGTGGTCTTCTTGTTCAGGCTCATCCTTTCAGACATTCAGACCTTATTATTCCCGTTACGGATCTTGACGGTATCGAGGTCTATAATATGCACGCAAACCACAACTCTCGTAATGAGCTGGCACAGCTTCTTTTTGAGAAATCCAATCTTAGCCTTGCAACATCAGGCTCAGACTGTCACGAATATAACAGCGTTGGCAGAGGCGGTATCATGACGGAAATCTTGCCGAAAGATAATGCGGAACTTTGTGATATCCTCAGAAATGGAAAATTTGAACATATACACAATTACGATTTTAATTACGAGAAAGAGTTTTTAGGAAAATAAGCCATGACATACCCTATTGTTTTTAAACGAAAAAGAGTCGGAAAAATAGTAACGTCCTCTTTACTTCTTGCATTTGCCGCGGCAATGCTCATTTACGGAATTGTTGCAGGAAAAAGCATTACTCTTTATATAATAGCTTTAATAGTATTCTGCGGAAGTCTTGCTTTCAATATCTTTCTTTCTGTTGAGAAAACTTTTGTTATAGACGAAGAGAAAATGTACAGCTGTTCCGTGTTTATTCCTGAGTTTTCAGTAAGACGGGAGAATATAAAAAGCGTTAAAATTGCGGAAGAAGACGAAACGAAGCTCTTTATTTATTACGATATCCCTGAATTTAATTTGAAAAACAATCTTGCGGATTTTGTTGGGGAAGACTCTTCCCTTGAGGCACCCTGGTCCTTTACAATATCCAAAAGTGATGTTGACCGTCCTCTTTCAGAGGTGAAGTTTATTATTGAAGACATTATAATTACCGAAAAATCAAAACTTAATTCAAGAGATACCGACGAGGATATCTTTTTTGAATAATTCTTATGTTGACATAAAAAGTTTGAAACATTGAAACTTTAATTTATTGTTTCGGGACTTGCTTTTTTTGCTCTTTGGTAGTATAATATTTGTATTACATATTTTGCTGTATATTGTCAAATACAGATTGGAGATTTTAGATATGAATATCGAAATTATTAAAACTCAGACTCCGAAACAGAAGCCTGACCAGAAGAATCTCGGTTTTGGAGATTATTTTACAGACCACATGTTTACCATGCGTTATACAAAAGGACAGGGTTGGCATTCTCCCAAAATCGAACCCTATGCACCTATTCAGATGGACCCTGCGGCTATGGTTCTCCATTATGCTCAGGAAATTTTTGAAGGTCTCAAAGCTTACCGTTCACCCGAAGGTAAGATACTTCTTTTCCGTCCTGACAGAAACTTTGCAAGACTTAATGTTTCCGCAAAACGTCTCTGCATCCCTCAGATCGATGAAGAATTCGCAATCAAAGCTCTTGAAGAACTTGTAAAGATCGATGCTGACTGGATCCCTACAGAACCCGGTACATCCCTTTATATCAGACCTTTCATTATTGCAATGGACGCACACCTCGGTGTTCGTGCCGCTAACGAGCTTCTCTTCACAATTATCCTTTCACCCGTTGGGGCTTACTACAAAGAAGGCTTCAACCCCGTTAAGATCTATATCGAAACAGAACTCGTAAGAGCTGTTAAAGGCGGTACGGGCTTTACAAAGTGCGGCGGTAACTATGCTGCATCTCTTGCAGGTCAGGAAAAAGCTCATGAGCTCAACTATTCTCAGGTTCTTTGGCTCGACGGCAGAGAACATAAATACGTTGAAGAAGTTGGCGCTATGAACGTATTCTTCAAAATAAACGGAACAGTCGTTACACCTTCCCTCGAAGGCAGTATCCTTTCAGGCGTTACAAGAATGTCTGTTATCGAAATGCTCAAAAGCAAGGGCTATAAAGTGGAAGAAAGACTTCTTCCCGTTGACGAACTTATCGCTGCAGCTGAAGAAGGCACTCTCGAAGAAGCTTGGGGTACAGGTACAGCCGCTGTTATCAGCCCCATCGGTGAGCTTTTCTGCGACGGTAAAGTTTATAAACTCAACGACGGTAAGATTGGTGAAACATCCCAGATGCTTTACGATGAGCTCACAGGTATTCAGTGGGGTAAACTTCCCGATACATTCGGTTGGACACGTGTTATCGGCTAATTAAATAGTTTAAACATCAAATTTCGGACAGCTTTTTTTGATTAGGGTCATAATTTTAACCTTAGTCACTGAAAGCTGTCCACCTTTTATTTGTAAAATATTTTCGTACAAACATTTTTTTACATAATAATCATTTATATTAGTGTATAATATACATATTTCAGGTTGGATTTCATCAATTTTTTGAGCAAAATAAGTAAAATTACTATGACTTAGAAAAATGTTTACCGAAATCTCTTGACAAATAAAGTTTAAAGGTGTATAATATTAGTAGAAAAGTAAATCAAATTGCGTGGAGTTGTTGTTGAAAATGACGGATATATTTGTTGTGAACGCCATTTTCTGAACCTCTTTGGATAATTATATGAATTTAAAAGTACCTGATTATAAATGGAATGATTCTAATTGGCTTGACTTCAGAAAAGAAGTTATGCAGAAGAAAAAGAAAGTTCCTTTAAATATATACGAAATTGACCTTGCATCCTGGAGAACCCGTTACGGCAAAACAAATAAGTACGGAGATTCCTTTCTCAATTACAGAGAACTTGCGGGAGACCTCATTACATATATGAAAGAAATGGGTTATACCCATATAGCAATTCTGCCTAAAAACTACAGATATGAGCTTTTTTCTGTTCCCGATTCAAGGTTTGGAACAGCTGAAGATTTTATGGTTTTCGTAGATGAGCTTCATAAGGTGGGTATCGGTGTTATAATGGATTTGGTCACTTTGCGGAAGCCCGTTTCGGAGATACCCGAAGATACTGAAAGCTTAACTGAAGAGGACGAGTTTTTTGTACCCAATGATAAGCTTTTGCATGAATTTAAAAAGCTATCTTTCCATTGGATAGAAAACTTTCATATTGACGGTATCAGGTGCGAAACCGATTGTCTTACAGGCTGTGAAGCTGAATCTGCGGAGATTTTTTCAAAACTCATTGAATTAATAGAAACAAAACACCCCGATGTGTTGACCGTTGCTATGCTTTCCGATGAAGAAAAGGCTTATTTTGCGGAAAACTGCGGCTTTTCAATGATTCAGAATTCTCATGCGGCTCACGGACTTTTTGAATACGGAGGCTGTGACCCTTATTTCAGACGGTACCATCATGGAAAGGTCCTTTTGGAGAGCTCCGAGATATCAGAACGTTTTATTATACCCGTAACACATTCCGATGTTACCGCAGGCAGGAAGTCTCTTCTGGATAAAATGTTCGGCTTATATGAGGACAAATTCGCTTGTTACAAGGCATTGATGTGCCATGTGACTGCTTTGCCGGGCAAAAAAATGATGTTTATGGGTGGGGAATTTGGTCAGTTCCGAGAATGGGATCCAACAAATCAGCTTGAATGGTTTATACTTGATTACGATATGCACCGCAAACTTAAGAATTTTGTTGCGGATATAAACGATTTCTATTTGAAAACACCTGAATTCTGCGGTGATTTCAAGTGGATAAACAAAACGGATTCGGAACGTAATGTTGTAAGTTATATGCGAAAAGATGATAGCGGGGAAGTTGTATGTGTTATGAACTTTTCCGGTGTCAATTTGGGAAACTATTATGTGTATGTGGATAAGCCCGGTACATACGACATTGTGTTAAACAGCGACGAACCTTATTACGGAGGTTCAGGGGTATTTCGCATGGGCTCTGTCCATACGGATACAGACATCAACGGAGGACATTATTTGTCATTGAATTTAGCAAAGCTCAGCGGACTTTTCCTGCGTCGGGTAGATCTTGGCGCAAGGGCTGTTATTGACTGATCTTGTTTGATTCGCATTAAATAATTAGTTAATAATATATCAAGGGGGCACATAATTATGCTTAAGAAAAAAGAAACCGTGGCAATGCTTTTAGCAGGCGGCCAGGGAAGCAGACTCTATACGCTCACAGAAGGAATTGCCAAACCTGCAGTTCTTTTTGGGGGAAAATACAGGATCATTGACTTTCCGTTGTCAAACTGTATCAACTCAGGAATAGACACAGTCGGTGTTCTTACCCAGTATCAGCCTCTTGTGCTTAATGAATACATAGGTAACGGACAGCCTTGGGATCTTGACCGCGTAAACGGTGGTGTAACAATACTTCCTCCGTATCAGGCAAATAAGAAAGCCGATTGGTACAAGGGTACTGCGAATGCTATCTACCAGAACCTTAACTTCATCGCAAGATACGACCCCGATTATGTTATCATCCTTTCAGGGGACCATATTTACAAAATGGACTATAACAAAATGCTTGAATTCCATAAGCAGAAGGGTGCGGATGCAACTATCGCCGTACTTGAAGTTTCTTTGGAAGAAGCAAGCCGTTTCGGTATCATGAACACTGATGAAGATAACAAGATCTACGAATTTGAAGAGAAACCCAAGCAGCCCAAGAGTACAAAGGCGTCAATGGGTATCTATATCTTCTCCAAAGAAAAGCTCTTCAAATATCTTATTGAAGACGAAGCTGACCCAAATTCTTCCAACGACTTCGGTAAGAATATTATTCCCGCAATGCTTAACGCAGGCGAGAAGATGTATGCTTATCCCTTCTCAGGTTATTGGAAAGACGTTGGTACACTCAGCAGTCTTTGGGAAGCAAATATGGATCTTATCGGTGAAAAGCCCGTATTTGACCTTAGCGATAATAAGAACAGAATTTTCTCCAGAAACAATGCTCAGCCTCCTCAGTATATCGGTCCCGATGCGAAAGTCGTTAATGCTATCATTACCGAAGGTTGTGAGATCTACGGTATCGTTGAAAATTCCGTTCTCTTTAACAGCGTAAAAATTGCAAGAGGCGCATATATCAAAGACTCCGTTATTATGAATAATGTTGAAGTTGGCGAAGGTGCTCAGATCAAATATTCAATTATTGACTCCGATACCAAGATCGGTGCGGGTTCTACAGTTGGCTGTGACAAAGAAAACGCTAAAGATGTTACTGTTATCGGCAGCGGTATTGAGCTTAAAGCAGGTACAGTTATCAAAGACGGCGAAATGGTAAATGCCGCATATCTTGAAGGTTTGGAATAATAGGAAAGGGGAAATAAATATGTCAGTTGCCGGAATTATTTTTACAACATTGCATCATGGCGGTGTTTCTGAAATTATGGGAAGAAGTGTGGCTGCGGTTCCGTTCATGTGCCGTTACCGTCTCGTTGACTTTCCGCTTTCCAACATGGTAAACTCCAATATTACCAATGTTGCTCTTCTCGCAAATAACAATTACCATTCTCTTATCGAACACATAGGCTCAGGTAAGGATTGGGATCTTGCACGCAGATCGGGAGGTCTTACAATTCTTCCTCCTTATTCAAATTCTTACATCAGCAATACAAGACTTGTAAACCCCCGTCTTGCAGAGCTTAAAAACGTGTATGAATTCCTTGATTTCAAAGATGAATACGTTGTTCTTGCGGATTGCGATATGATCTCCAATATGGATTACAACAATATCGTAAACGAACATATTGCTTCAGGTGCAGATATTACAATCGGTGTGAGAGAAATGAACGTAACTCCCGAAATCGGCAAGCATAATGTTATTTATGAAGCTGATGAGAACGGCAGAATTACAGATATCAGCGTTTCTCCCACAAATGTAACAGGCAAAAAATATGTAGGTATGAATGTTACAGTTATGAAGACAGATTACCTTAAAGCCGTAATTGCTGACTCTATTGCTCACAATTACGACAGCTTCAGCCTTGATGTTATTGCAAGAAATCTCGATCGTCGCAATTTCAGAATTTATAAATATGATGGATTTGTATTTGATATTGCTAATTTTGACCAATATTATGCGGCAAGCATGGATATGATCAACAATGCTGAACACAGAAATGCTATCTTCAACGTTGCAAATAACCCCATTCTTACCCGTGTAAGAAACTCACCTCCAACAAGATACGTAAACGGCAGCAAAGTCGTAAATTCTCTCGTTGCTGACGGTTGCCAGATCGAGGGTACAGTTGAGAATTCCATTCTTTTCAGAGGCGTTAAAGTCGGTAAAAATGCGGTAGTAAAGAATTCAATTCTTTTCAAGGATGTATATACAGGCGAAAACGTAGTTCTTAATTGCGTAGTTGCAGATAAGAATGTCGTTATCCGTGACAATAAGGTTCTTTCAGGTCACGAAACAATGCCTTTCTATATCCCCAGAGATAAAATGATTTAATGTTGATTCCCTCTTCTGAGGGGACCGCTTGGCGGTGGAAGGAGAGTGCGACAACTCTCCTTTCATCATGTAGAAAATATAATTAAAATGAAAGTAGGTAACGTATGAAAAAAGTATTATTTGCCGCAGCAGAAGCGCTCCCTTTTATTTCAACAGGCGGACTTGCCGACGTTGTGGGTTCTCTTCCCGCAGCACTATGTGAAAAAGGCGTAGATGCCCGTGTTGTTATTCCTCTTTACGGCACTATGAATGAAAAATTCCGCAAAGACCTCGTTCTTGTAAAAGAGATCGAAGTTCAGCTTTCATGGAGAAAACAGTATTGCGGTATATATAAAACAGAGCATAACGGTGTAACATTCTATTTTATTGATAACGAGTTCTATTTCAAACGCTCATCTCTTTACGGAAGCTTTGACGACGGTGAAAGATTTGCATTCTTCTCAAAATGCGTTCTCGACATTATGCCTCATATAGATTTCTTCCCCGACGTTCTCCATGCAAATGACTGGCAGACAGCTCTTTCCGTAATCTATCTCAGATGCAATTACGGTCATCTTGCTGAATATCAGAAGATAAGAACAGTTTATTCTATCCACAATATCGCATATCAGGGTATCTATAACCTTGGTACAATGGGTGATGTTTTCGGAATCAACGGTTGGGACAGAAGTATTGTTGAATATGACGGCTGTTTGAACCTTACAAAAGGTGCTATTGTTTGCTGTGACAGACTTTCAACGGTTTCTCCCCACTATGCGGATGAAATAAAATCTGCTGAATTTGCTCACGGTCTCCAGTACATTATCAATGAATCCTCTTATAAGCTTTCAGGTATCCTTAACGGTATTGACGTAAACTACTACAACTCAGTTATCGACCCCGAAATTCCTTATAATTTCAGTGCCGACGATTTCTCAGGCAAAGCAAAGGATAAAGCAGATCTTCAGGCAGAACTCGGTCTTCCCGTAGACCCCGAAGCTCCCATGGTTTCCATGATCACACGTCTTGTTTCCCATAAGGGTCTTGACCTTGTTGAATGTGTTCTTGAAGAGATCATTGCTAAAGATAAGATTCAGTTCGTCCTCCTCGGTACAGGCGATGCAAATTATGAAGCATATTTTAGAAATCTTGAAGCTAAATATCCTGAAAAGGTTCGTGCTATCATCAAATACGACAAAACTCTCTCCAAGAAGATATATGCGGCTTCCGATATCTTCCTCATGCCTTCAAAGAGTGAGCCTTGCGGCCTTGCACAGATGATTTGCTCCCGTTATGCAACAGTTCCCGTTGTAAGAGAAACAGGCGGACTTTATGACTCAATCAAGAGCTATAACGAATTTACGGGCGAAGGAAACGGCTTTACATTCACAAATTACAATGCTCATGATATGATGTACACCATCCGCAGAGCAATGGAATTCTACCGCAATAAGGAAGAATGGAACAAGATCATGAAGAAAGCTATTACTTCAGATTTCTCATGGGCTGCAAGTTCTGAGTCCTATATTGAACTCTATGAGTCTATTTTCTGATTAAATATTTAAAAAATGGCGAATAATTCCGATGTTAAGTGTGTATTCTTGCAAAATCACTTGACATCGGGATTTTTTTATGTTATAATACTAAAGTGTTACTTTTATTTTGAAATAGCAAATTTTTATTTCACGAATAATATGAAACATATAAAATATGAAATTATTTAAATATGGAGATAGATATGGACACAAAAATGACAAAAGCTCAGTTATCTGAAGCTATAGAGCTTAAACTTGCCCGTTTTTACGGTGTACAGCCCAAAGAGGCAAATGAAGAACAGATGTATAAGGCTGTTATTATGACTGTAAGAGATGTTCTTACACAGAAACGCAGTGTTTACCGCGATAAGGTAAAAAAACAGCGTGCTAAACGTGTTTACTATATGTGTATGGAATTCCTTATCGGTCGTTCCCTTAAAAACAACATCAGAAACCTTGATCTCGAACCCATTTATTCCGAAGTTCTCAAGGAATACGGTTACGACCTTGAAAATCTTTACGAAAAGGAACCCGATGCTGCATTGGGTAACGGCGGTCTCGGCAGACTTGCCGCTTGTTACATGGATGCTCTCACATCCCTTGACTATCCCGCAGTAGGTCACTCCCTCTGCTATGAATACGGTCTTTTCAAACAGAAGATCATTGACGGTATGCAGATCGAGCTTCCCGACGTATGGCTTCCCGGTGGTGAAGTATGGCTCACCCCCCGTTCCGACAAGAGCTGTTCCGTACGTTTCGGCGGCAGAATCAAAGAAGATTGGATCGGCGAAAAATGCGATATCACTCACGAAGATTATGATGAGGTTCAGGCTATTCCTTACGATATGATGGTTTCAGGCGCTGACTGTGAAGCTGTTAACGTACTCAGACTCTGGAGAGCCCGTGATACAAAGAACTTCAACATGGGTCTCTTCTCTCAGGGTGCTTATCTTGAAGCCCTCAAGAACAACACAAACGCTGAAACTCTTTCTAAAGTTCTTTATCCCTCCGATAACCATGTCGAAGGTAAGATCCTCAGACTTAAACAGCAGTATTTCCTCTGTTCCGCAGCTCTTCAGAGCATTATTGCAGACCATCTTGCAGGTTACGGATCTCTTGCTAATTTCCCCGAAAAGATTTCTATCCACCTCAACGATACACATCCTGCACTTTGTATTCCCGAACTCATGAGAATCCTTATTGACGTTTATTCCTATTCCTGGGATAACGCTTGGAGAATCTGCTGCAACGTATTCTCTTACACTAATCATACAGTTCTTCCCGAAGCTCTTGAAACTTGGGATGAGGACCAGTTCAGACTTATTCTCCCCAGAGTTCACATGATCATTTGCGAAATTAACCGCAGATTCTGTGCAGACCTTTGGCGACTCTATCCCGGTGACTGGGACAGAATTTCAAGAATGTCCATTATCGGCTACAACCGTGTTCGTATGGCAAACCTCAGCGTTGTCGGCTCTACAAAAGTAAACGGTGTTTCCAAACTCCACTCCGACATCCTTAAAGCAAGTGTATTCCACGATTTCTATAAACAGACACCCAACAAGTTTACAAACGTAACAAACGGTATTGCTCACCGTCGTTGGCTCTGCTATTCCAACCCCAGACTTGCGGCTCTTCTTGATGAATGTATCGGACCCGATTACCGCAAACACCCCGAATCTCTTATTGATTTCAAGAAATTCTATAACGATGAATCCGTTCTTAAACAGCTTGATGAGATCAAACACGCAAATAAGGTTGATTTCTCCGCCTATGTTAAGAATCGTACAGGCGTAAGTCTTGACCCCAATTCTGTATTTGACGTACAGATCAAACGTCTCCACGAATATAAGAGACAGCTCCTTAATGCACTCAATATTATAAGCACATATGTAAGATTGCTCGAAAATCCCGATCTTGAAATGAAGCCCCAGACATATATCTTTGCCGCTAAAGCCGCACCCGGTTATGAAATGGCAAAAAATATCATCCGTCTTATTTATTTCATCAGCACAGATATCGAAAAACATCCCAGAATCCGTGAAAAACTCCGCGTAATCTTCCTTGAAGACTACAACGTATCTCTTGCAGAGCATCTTATTCCTTCCGCTGATATCAGCGAACAGATATCTCTTGCAGGTAAGGAAGCCAGCGGTACAGGTTGTATGAAGCTCATGATGAACGGTGCTATTACCATCGGTACTATGGACGGTGCTAACGTAGAAATGAGCGAAGCTGTAGGTCCTAACAATATCTATATCTTCGGTCTTGAAACACAGCAGGTTGAAGAACTCTGGAAGAACGGTTATTCTGCAGCTTCTTACTATCATAACAGCGAAAGACTCAAGCAGGCTGTTGATTACCTCAATATAGGCTTTGACGGTCACAGCTTTGCTGATATGGTACGTTACCTCGTTGCAGGTTACGGTATCTCTGACCCCTATATGTGTCTTGCTGACTTCGATTCTTACAGCAGAACCCACGACATTATGCTTAAGGCTTATGATGACCGTGAAAAATGGAACAAGATGGCTCTCGTTAACATTGCCGCTTCAGGTTTCTTTGCTTCTGACCGCAGTATCGAAGAATACGCTCAGAATATCTGGCATCTTAAAAAGGTAAATTCCGCAAATGAAAACTAATTTCAGCGGCGAATATAAAATAGAAAAATTCTGTGAAGGGAAAGACGTCACCTTGTTTGGCGCCTTTCCTACAGGTGCTTCTGTCACATTTCGTGTGTCTTTACCTCGTAAATATGCGGCGTTGAATTCAGAACTGATTCTCTTTTCCGATTACGGTGAAAAGGGGAGATTCCCCCTTAAATGGAAAGCTGTAGAAAATGCATATGATATTTACGAAGGCTCTGTGTCTGTTTCGGAGAACGGACTTTATTTTTACAGAATAGTTTTCGGTATTAAATGGGGTGAGCGTTCAGTTCCCAACTACAGAGACGGTGGAGACGTTTTCCAGCTCTCATTTTATGACCCCGAAAATAAACCTGCCGATTGGCTCAAAGGCGGAATAATGTATCAGATATTCCCCGATAGATTCCGCAACGGGAAGAAAACACCTGTAAAAAAAGGCTCTGTACTTAATGAAGATTGGTATAACGGAATTCCTCAATATGCAGAAAAACCCGGAGACCCCGTAGCTAATAACGTATTTTTCGGTGGAGATCTTTACGGTATTGCCGAAAAAATGGATTATATCGCTTCTTTGGGTGTTACTGTTTTGTATCTGAACCCGATTTTTGACGCGGCATCAAACCATAAATACGATATTGGGGACTATATGAAGATAGATTCCATGTTCGGTGGCGAGGAAGGCTTTGAAAAACTTCTTGCGGAAGCAAAAAAACACGGAATCCGCGTGATTTTGGACGGTGTTTTCAACCATACAGGTGACGACAGTAAATATTTTAACCGTTACGGAAACTATAAGACCGTAGGCGCATATCAGTCGGAAAAATCCCAATATAAGAATTGGTATAATTTCAGAAATTACCCCGATGATTATGAATCATGGTGGGGTGTGACTATATTGCCGTCCACAAATAAATATAACCCCGAATTCCGTGGTTTTATAAACGGAGAAAACGGGGTCATCAGACATTATTTGCGTAAAGGCATTTCGGGCTGGAGACTTGACGTAGCAGACGAGCTCCACGATGAATTTCTTAAAGATCTTCACGATGCCGCACGTGCCGAGAAAAGTGATTCACTTATAATCGGTGAGGTTTGGGAGGATGCTTCCAACAAGGTTGCATACGATAAACGCAGAAAGTATTTTACGGAATGTGAACTTGATTCTGTTATGAACTATCCTTTCAGGAATGCTGTAATTTCTTATATGCTTCACGGTGATGCGGAAAATATTGCCGCAGTAACTTCGAGAATTTACGAGCATTACCCCAAATATGTAAGCGACAGCCTTATGAATATAATCGGTACTCATGATACGGAAAGAATTCTTACGGTTCTGGGCGGTAAACCTTCGGGCGACAGAACAAATGAACAGCTTTCCACCGCAAAAATGACTGCCGATGAACGTGAAAACGGCAAAAAACTGTTGAAATTGGCATATCTACTTATTTCCACCTTGCCCGGTTTCCCATGTATATATTACGGTGACGAAATCGGCATGGAAGGCTACAGAGACCCATTTAACCGTTTGCCCTATCCTTGGGGTAAAGAAGATAATGAGCTTCTTGATTGGTATAAGTTGATCGGCTCAATGCGAAAGTCCCGTCCCGAATTCAAAGAGGGTATATATAAGGTCGTGTACGCCCATAAAGGAGTCTTTGCATTTAAACGTGATAATTTAGCTGTTATCATTAACAGAAGCAATAACACCGTCACATACCGCCCCTCAGCATTGATGAGCGATGATATGAATGACTTGAATGAAATTTATGCAAATAACGGAGATTTTGCGGACCTTCTTACGGGAAAAGCCCTTTCCGATGCAGAAAGATTGCACCCAGATACTGCCGCAGTCATTGTTTGTAAATAATTAAATAAATGTAAAAAGCAGATTTCAGACACTATCCGTCCGAAATCTGCTTTCTTTTAATTATAATTTTTTACTTTCTGTATTTTAGAAATTGAAGTAATTCTTCGCGTTATAGTAGCAAACGCCTGAAACGATCTTTTCCAAAGCTTTCATATCAGCGGGGTATTCGCCGTCATCAACCTAAGCACCGTCGTCGAACCACCAGCCTGAGCCGAATCGGATATTAACTGCTGTGGGCGCTTTCCGTCGGGAATTTGCGGTTTTTGACACATGATGGCAGTTTTTTATATTGATATGAGTGTAGTTATCTGCTATAATATAGAGGATGTGAAATACTCTTATAAATTATGAAATTAAGGGGATCGACGATGAAATTACCATATTCATATGAGAAAATTCGTGCTTATTTAGCAACAAAGAAAACAGATATACGGAACCAGTTGATCGGACTTGCAAAAATTCCATCGGTTTGCAGTAATGCAGAAGAAGGTACTCCGTTCGGTGTGGCCTGCAGAAAAGCACTGGATGAAGTATGCACTCTTTGGCAAAACAATAACTATCAGGTCAAAACCTGTTATTCACATGGATATGCAGTTGCTTTTGCAGGAAATTCCGCGGGAAAACACAGTATAGGCTTGTTTGCTCATGCCGATGTTGTGCCGCCCGGAGATGATTGGCTTTTTACCGCACCGTTTGAGCCAATTGAAAAAGAAGGCTTTATAATTGGTCGAGGTGTATATGATAATAAAGCAGGTATTTTGATGTCGCTTTATGCAGTCAAAGCAATTGAAGCGCTTAACATTCCGCTTCGGTCCCGTATTCTTTTATTTGTTGGGACAGATGAGGAGTCAGGCATGGCTGATATTCAGGCATTCGCTCAAAATGAGGAAATGCCAGATATTTCTCTTGTTCCAGATAACGGATTCCCATTATGTAGAGGGGAGAGAGGTATTTTCCGCTGGTATGCAATCAGCGATACTCCATTTTCCGATGCTGTTATTTCGGTTTCAGGCGGAGAGGCATTCAATGTTGTGCTTGGAACGGCACATGTCGTGCTTCGCAGAACTGCTGAGCTTGAGAAATACTTGTCGGAAGCTGCTGCTGAGAACAGTTCTTTGAGCTTAGGGATAAGAGAAAATGAGTTGTGTCTTTGGGCTCACGGAATTACAGGACACGCTTCAGCACCGGGGAAAGCTGTTCACGCCGTTTATTTGCTGTCACGATTGCTTTCCGAATGTCATTTACTTCCTGAATCCGATCGCGGCGTGTTCGCTGATGCTATGAGGCTGACCGAGGATTGTTACGGTAAAGGCTTCGATATTTCTTTCCGTGATGAAGCCTTCGGAACGTTAACCTGTACCAATGGCATTGCATCATGTGAAAACGGCAGGCTTTCGCTGACTTTTGACTGTCGCTACGGAATAAGCAGGTCTCCCGAACAAATGGAAAAAGCTGTCAAAGAAAAGCTTTCATCCATGGGATGGACTTTCCGTCTGCACGAAAACAGCCCCGGTTATCAGATATCCGAAGACTCTCCGTTTGTTCAGACCTTGCTTGACACCTATGATGCGTGCATTGGCGGTTCAGATTCCCGTTCTTATTTGAGCGCAGGCGGAACTTATGCGCGATATTTGAATAATGCTTTCAGTATGTGCGATACTCCGAGGACAACACCGTTTGATGTTCCTAAAGGTCATGGCAGCGCTCATCAACCGGATGAAATGATTTCGCTTGAAGGTATATTGGATTCAGCGACGATCTTGACCGAAATGATTCTGTCCGCAGATGAACAGCTTGGATGAGTATAAGAAGTTTTATTTCTCAGATTCCTTACCTGCTTTTTTGCGGTATTCGATAGGTGTCATGCCGTATTTTTTTACAAACTCACGGTAAAAACAACATTTTGATTGAAAACCGACCGCAAGGCTGATCTGTTCAACTGTTTTGTCTCCACAGACGAGGAGTTTTGCTGCCGTATCAATTCGCTTTTCTATGATTGCTCTGTGCAAAGTCATTCCGTAGCGTTCTTTAGCAATGCGGGCAAGCTGACGTTCGCTTATGTAGAGCTGTTTTGCGATCTCTGATTCTGTTATGGATTCTGTGAATTTATTATATACAAAATAATCAAGTAGTACCAGAAGAGACTGAATTTCAGTCTTTCCGTGAAGACCTCGTGTTTTGTCACCGATCTTAATGTCGATAGAATCCATCTGCTTCAGATTCATCAGTATCAGAAACAGCTTCATCGCGGGAATGTGCTTCGGTATATTTTCGGGGTCAAGAAAGATATCTTGTACCTTCTGAAACAGTTGTGTATCGTCCAGATATTTACGGAGCAGGTCCTCTCTTGCAAAGCCGTCCAAATAAGAGTAAAGATCCTCCGTGTCGTAGCGGACAGCTTTTTTTGTGTATGTAAAACCTATTGAAAACCATTTTGCATCATCGGACATCTTTGTTCTTCTGTGAGAATAGGTTCCGGGGATAAGAAGAGTCTCACCTCTCTTCAACTCAATTTCGCCGTATGACGTCATCAGAGTAATGCTTCCGTTTCCGCAAACAAACAGCTCGTGGTATGAATGGCTGTGCGGTGTCATACAAGCAGGGTCATCATCGTTGATGGTGTCGGGTGGGTCAAGGATAAGATACAGACGGAGATTTTCAATAGCTACGTTATACTCTCTCCGTTTTCCGAATATCATTTGTTCCACGTCATTTCTGCTTCCTTTCAATGGTTTATTTCTGATGTTGGTATCAGTATACCATATTTCAGCGGCAAAATCAACTGTATTCGTATAATTTTCTGCCAAAACTTCTCTTGATGTCTCTTTATCATCTTTACATACCCCATACTGTATGCTATAATTAAATCAATATTTCACAAGAAAAAAGAGAGGACTTTATTATGAGTAAAATAAAATTCGGTATTTTCGGTCTCGGTCGCGGAAAATCCTTCATACATGAGCTTCGTCACATGGACGATGCTGACCTTACAGCGATTTTCGATAAAGATCCGAAGAAGATAGAAGAGGCTCTGGAACTGTGCGATGTCAAGCCAAGGGTATGCAATTCTTACGACGAATTGCTGGACAGCGGTATTGATGCCGTTATCCTTTGCAACTATTTTCACGAGCATGCACCCTATGCTATCCGTGCCTTCGAACGAGGTGTTGCCGTATTCAGCGAATGCACTTCCGCATCTACACTCAAGCAATGCGCAGAGCTCTGCGATGCTTATGAGAAATACAACGGTAAATATATGTTGGCAGAAAATTATCCTTTCACAAATTCCATGCTGGCTATCGAGAAGAAGTGCAGAGAAGGGAAGTTCGGTCGAATTCTTTATGCCGAGGGTGAATACAACCACACGGGTACTTATGAAACGTTGAAGGAGTTAACGCCCTTTCCCTATCATTGGCGCGCATATCTGGCGCGTACGTATTACAGCACACATTCCCTCGGACCGCTTATGTATTGCACAAAGCAGAATCCCATAAATGTCAGCGCCTTTGCCGTACATTCCGACGTTCTTGAAAAGGAAATTGATTTCCGCCAAAATTACGATGCCTTTGCCATGATGACCTGCAGAACCGAGGATGGGGCGCTGTTCCGCTTTAACGGTAACGCACACATGGGTTCACTCAGCGGCTACCGTATTGTCGGTGAACGCGGTAGCGGAGAAACAGGTCGTTCCCTTGGAAATCAGGTCAACATTCACTACCACGAATGGTGCAGACCCGAGGACGAGGTCACAGATACGACCTTTACGCCAAGCTTTGATGATGTCTTTGAGAAGGCAAACGGAAGCGGTCACGGTGGTGGCGACTATTGTACCGTAAGAATTTTCCTCGATTACGTCAAGGGAGGGGAAACACCATTCTTCGACGTCTACCGCGGATGTGTTATGTCTGCCGTTGCCATCTACGGTTGGAGAAGCTGTCTTGAAAACGGCAAAGTATACAATATTCCCGATTTCCGTGATAAGGCTCAACGCGATGCTGTCAGAAACGACGATCTCACACCTTTCCCCGATGAGGACGGAAATAACATCACTTTACCTTGCCATACATAATATAACAGCTGACAGGAGGATATCGAAATGTCTGAAAATCAAACAATGTTTGTCGCTACCGACAATCCAATATTCCGTTATAAAAAACTGAATCTCCCGACGATTACAGATGCTGCCGTTCGCCACGGTATAGTTTACCGACCCGAGGAAACTCTGTTTAACTATCCCGCATGGCCATCGGTCTGCTCTGACGAAAACGGCGTGCTTTATGCTACGTCGGCTGCATTTGGTTCCCAGCACATTTGTCCGTTTAATAAATATGCCATGTATATCAGCCGAGATCACGGAAAAACATGGTCTCTGCCCATGATTCTGACAGACTCTTACGTTGCGGACGGACACGGAGGTATTACGTATCTCGGCAATGGAAAACTGCTTGCAAGCTGGTCGTATCATCCCGGGGATGTTCTCTATGAGAGTTATTGGGGGCGTATTACAAATACTCTTTTGGGCCGTCAACAATCACCGTTCGGACGTGTTCGTCAGGCGATGCTTGAAATGTACCCCACGCTTCCTCCCGAAAAAATGGTCGGCGGTTCTTTTGTGCGAATTTCCGAGGACTACGGTGTAACCTGGGGTAAGCCTATCCGTGTTCCTATCGCCTCTCCCCACGGTCCGTGCCAGCTTCCCGACGGAACTATTTTGTATCTCGGAAAAGAGTTCTTTGCTTCTCCGGAAGGAACATTCAGAGCATATGAAAACGGATTTCCCGAACCGCTTCAGGCAAGTAACTTTAAGGAATATGTTGAAAAACTTGGGAATATGCGATGTGGACTTGAAAGCGGAAAAACACCGATCTTTGCCTATGCATCCACAGACGGCGGCTTAACTTGGGAGAAGCGAGGTCTCTGCGACAAGCCCGATGATCTTGATTGGTACGATTCACATGAGCCTCACGCAACAGTGCTTCCCGACGGTACGATTCTCGGTGTCATCCGTGTGGAAAGAGAGGGCGAATACGAAAACGACTTCACACTTTATACCACACGTTCCAATGACGGCGGTTATACATGGAGTGAATGGGTATGCACTCATGTCAGCGGTTCTCCCGGACATCTTTTGCAACATTCCTCAGGCGCGCTTATTTGCTCTTTCGGAAGAAGATGCGGTGAGGCTCTTGGCGAATATGCAATTGTCAGCCACGACGGAGGTCTCACCTGGACGGAAGAATACGAGATCTGTCGGTCAAATGATTCCGATCTCGGTTATGCCGCATCCGTAGAGCTTCCCGATCATTCGATTCTGACAGTTTATTACCAGCACTACTCCGATCCCGAAACGGGAAATGATGACAGATATCCATCTATCCTTTGTACACAATGGAATCTTAAATGATATGATCATATGAAAATAAGAAAGTGGCAGACTCATTTAGCACAGAACAAAAGCCCATATTTAAATTTAAGACATAAAACAACCATTCAGTAATAGTATATTACAACTTAAGGAGGTTATCCAATGAAAAAACTTTTAAGCTTAATACTTACTCTTTCTATGATGCTGGCAGTTCTTACGGCATGTAATCAGAACGAACCTTCTGCAGACCCTGTTCCAGACGATAAACAGGAGATTGAAAATCAGAGCGAAACTGTTGACATTGTTGTTGACGGCATTTCCGAATATGTAATCGTAAGAGGCGAAAATGCCAGTATTTCCGAAATTACAGCATCTACCGAATTGCAAAAATATCTGAAACAGATAAGCGGTGCAGAAATTCCCATTGTTACAGATTCCTCAGAGCCTGTTGCAAAGGAAATCGTTGTCGGTAAGACTAACCGCGAGGCTGAGGGGGAATTTAACCGTGATGAGCTTGGTGATGAAGGCTTCGTTATCAAGACAGGCGATTCCAAGCTTTGGCTCGTTGGCGGTGAGCAGCGAGGTACTTTATATGCTGTTTATGAGTTTTTAGAGGACTATCTCGGTTGCCGCTTTTTTACAAAGACTGTAGAGAAGATTCCCGAACTTAAAACTGTATCTCTTGAAAAAATTGAAGAAGATAAGCAGATTCCTGAGTTGGAATTCAGGTTTTCGGGCTGGTATGACTATTATGAAAGCGCTTTGCTTGCAAAACGCCGTATAAATTTTGTGTGTTTTGAGATTCTTCCCGAAGAAGAGTTTGGCGGATGTGAACTTTGGATAGGCGGTCACACTTTTGAGTGGATGCTTCGCGACGAAGATTATTTGGAGGAACATCCCGAATATTTTGCAATAGATGGAAATGGTGTTCGTGGCTACGGACATCCTGTTGGACGGGAAGATTATTATCATCAGCTTTGTCTTTCAAATCCTGAAGTTATTTCTATCCTTACAGAAGCTGTAAGAAAATATATTCTGGATAATCCC
>JAZSMD010000017.1:0-9538 GCA_045535665.1 Eubacteriales bacterium | reverse complement strand
GTCAACCACCCCAACGACTTCCTTGCAAGAGTATACACAAACGTTATTCTCGAAACGATGTTCGGGGAATATATGAATTGACCTAATTTTAATATAAAAACAGCTTCGGAAAAGAATATCTCTTCCGAAGCTGTTTTTTATATTATTTTATATTTTGGCAAATATATTCTTTATAAAGATCAAAGGCTTCCTCAGTAAGGTCCACATGACCTCTGCCGTGAACGACCTCGTATGTTATATCCTTGCCCAATCTTTTCATTTCCTCGGTAAAACGCTCTGAATGAGCATGAATATCTACCGCTTCATCTTTATCGCAATGGAAAACATAATACTTGATATCAGGCATTTCCGCAGCAAGATGATAGGGAGAGTATTTTTGGAGAACATCGTTTAAGTCTCCGCTCTCATCATAAAAAGCGCTGTAAAGGGATCTCGGTTGATACGGTTTCTCCGTATAATGATACGGAAGATCACAAACAGGACAGTTTGTAACGCAGGCCACCGGTGTTCTCTTTGAATATTTAGTATAAACTAAAGCACCTAAGCCACCCATACTTATACCTGAGTAAACCATAGGAATATCTTCGCTAAGACCGTATTTATCAAAAAGGATATCTACAATCTCATCCGTGTATGAAATTGCCAGAGAATTCATCCAAGCCCAGGGATTAGTGTAAGGAAGTATGAAGAGAATACCCTTTTTTGCATAAAATTCTCCGATTTCGGTATCTTCCCAAAACATTGAGCAATCGCCTTGACCGAAAAAGTCAACGACAACACCTTTTATAGGTTTTGTGCAAATATTATCATTTACATACGCAAAATAACGGATATTTTTATAAGTAATTATCTTATTCATAAAAACGTCTCCATCAGTCAATAAAAAGTTTGAAGGTCGCTATTTCAAAAGGTCTGAATGTGTACTCTGAAACTGTATTTTCTGTAATCGGAGCTTCAAGAGTGTTGCATTGGAGAAGCTTTACATTTTCACCAAGCTTAAGTGTAACTTCAGAACCGACACTTTCCCAGAATCTTACTATGAGACCTGAACCGTCTTCTGCCCATTTAAGTGCACTGAGGCAAAGCTGTTTGGGAAGATTCGTCAAAACGGGAAGCAGACAACCTTCTCCTGCGGAAGAAAGCTCAGAGCTATCAAGCTTATGTGTATGACCGTGAGCATTAAATGCCGCAGCTCTTGCAGAACAGTTACCGCTTGCAAAATCTCCGTTCCAGAAAGTAAGAGCAAATTCTGATGTATGTCTGCCAACGTCGTTTGTTTCGTTATATTTGGGGTCTCCGCTTTCAAATGCTCTGAGAAGAATTATCTGAAGATCCTTTTCGTGGACTCTTGAACCCGGGAAACCGCCCTTTAAGTATGCGATATTATATTCTCCGTCAGAAACTCCAGCAAAGCCGAGAGTCGGCCATTCATCGGGAAGGTCAAGCTGTTCAGCCCTTGTCAAAGAAGGCTCACCACGTTCCATCATACCGAAAGGAACATCTCCGAAAAGATTTCCGTTATGTTCAATAGCGGGAGTAACAGAAGCAAATACTCTTGTATTAGTGCCGTTCCAATCAAGGTCGGAAGCAAATCTGACGATGGATTCACCCTTATTGAGAGTTGCGGTAAATGTCCAGTCAAGCTTTTCTATTCTGCGGGACTCATCGGAAAGAACACCTTTGAAAATAAGGCGACTGAAGTAGGGAGAAGCTTCACAAACTACAGAATCAGCTACAAGCTTTTCGTGTCTTGTTTCGGGAGTACCGCGTCCCCAAGGACTGCCTGTCTCAACACCGATATTCAAGCCGCTGTCAGTTGCGGCAATTCTGTTGTTTTTCTTATCGAAAATTTCAGAAATACGGCCGTTTTCCGCTTTAACAGTAAAGAACTCATTTTCAATAACAAGCTCTTCCTTAGTTTCAATAGCTTCAGCCTCTTCGGAAGGCTTCCAAAGCAGAATCTTCCAACCCATAGCGGGAATTTCAGCATTGATATCGGCACTTACGGCAACACCGATAAGCTCTTTAACTGTTTTGAAGTTATATGCTTCAATCTTATTAAGATTTTTGTCAAAAATTTCAACACTCTTTGTATTGTCGGGAGCACGGAATTTAAGCGTCACATGAGTCTGAGGCTCAACGTTTGTGTTAAACTGAATAAGAGCATTATAGCCTTCGGGAACTTCGCAGCCAACAGTTCTGAGACATTCACGGGCAGCATCGTTGTATACCTGTTCCGCACCGCGTCTTACCTCACGGATATAACGCATAAGCTCATAGTAAGCACCGTCACAAAGACTTCCGGGAACACAGTCATGGAACTGAATAAATGCCATTTTACTCCAAAGAGCCTCAATCTTCTTTTTTGGGTAATCTCTTCTGGGAACCTCGTCAACGTCCCAACCGCCGTTAAGCTTTGCAAGGACAGCAAGACGTTCAGCTTCAAGGAGTAAGTCTTCAAGCTCTCGGTTTGCTTTTTTAATTTCAATTCTTGAAGAATAACAGCCTGAGAATACAGGGTTACCCTCAACTCTTGTATCTATTTCATCTTCTGTATAGTTTCCGCTTCTGAGAGCTTCAACCTGACCTGCACACCATCTGTCGTGGTTCTCTTCAAACGTAAGGTATTCAACCTCGAAATCCATCTTTTCAGCGGCTTCTTTAAGAGGTCCGTAAAGATTTTCACCGATACGTGGCTCTTCCGTAACTATCATGCAGAAATATTCGCCTGTGGGACTGTTCTTTTCAAGAAGCTTTTGGAGCATTTCTTCCGCAGTCATTATGCCGTAATAAGATTCTCTGCATTTTTCAAGATCCTTATTGAGATCAGTCATTGTGTAAGAGAAATCTATACCCGTGCCTTCACAAGCAGAACAGCCTTCACCGTGGCAAACAGGACACGCTTTTATCTTTGTACAGTCGGCAGTTCTGAGTCCCGGTTCGGGGCAGTTGAGCCAACATTTATCGAGAACTATCTTTGTTCCGTCAAGTCCTTGCCAGAAAGGTTTATTCTTAAGCATTACACGGTCAAAAATTATGAGAGCATCATAACCGATTGAACGGAAAAACTGAGGAAGCTGAGAAGGTAAACCGAAAATATCTGGGGTAATGGCATACTTAGGCGTATGGTCAAAGGTTTCCTTGTAATAATTGCGGCTGTAAAGATGATTTCTTGCCCAGGACTCACCCTGAGTCATATTCATATCAATAACAGTCTCACCACCGCCCGCAAGTTCCAGATAACCTTCTTTTACAAGCCTCTTGAAACGCTCAACCTGGTCGGGATTACGTTCAAGGAGTTTTTTAACAACAAGGGACTGCTCTATATGGTATTTTACACCGTATTTTTCCGCAAAATCCATATATTCAAGTATCTGCAATTCTTCCACATCGGAATAAGGACGGACAATGCCGCCTGCAGAATCATTTTTAAAGTGGTCTTCAAAACATCTGAGCCATGAAGGGTCCATGTGATTTCTTGCAACGATATACAACTTATTCATGTTGGCACCTGCTTTTTGTACAATTTTATAAGCTCTCTATGAACTTGGTTAGGGTGACGGAAGCTGTCCGAGCCTGTTTTCTACAGGCAGATTTCCGTTCATCTTGCGTTTTTGCCTTGACTGACAAAAAATCTGCCTATAGAAAATCTTCGACCTAAAAGCGAAAGATTTTTATTGGATTTTTGGCGTTGAGGACGCAGATAGGCTGTCGCCTTTCAAGGACGAAACACCGAAAAGACTTAAAAAGATTCGCTTTTAGGCAGGTTCGGATAGCTTCTGTCGCCCTATAGTATAGCACAATTAATTTTCTTTGTCAATACTTTTTTTTAATTAAATATCTTGAAAAACAGAGAAAGTTGTGGTATAATAAAATCAAAGAATTATATAAAAAGGAATCAAACAAATGAGTTTTATTGAACTTGCAAAAAAACGTCAGTCATGCAGAGCATACAATGAAAACCGCGCTGTGGAAAAAGAAAAGATAGAAGCAATTCTTGAAGCGGCACGTCTCGCCCCCTCGGCTTGTAACGGTCAGCCTTACCGCATTACTGTATGTACGGGAGAAGCCGCAAAAAAAGTCGCCACCGAAACAATGGGTATGGGAATGAACAGATTTGCGTCTCAAGCCCCCGTGATGATAGTAATTTCAGAAGATGATTATGTAAAAACCGCAGCATTCGGAGCTAAGATGAAAAATAACGACTACCGTTCCATTGACATTGGAATAGTAACCGCATATCTGACAGCTGAAGCTGAATGTCAGGGCTTAAGCTCCTGTATTTTAGGCTGGTTCAACGATAAAAAAATCCGTGAAATTTGCGAATTAGATAAACCCGTCCGACTCGTGATCACACTCGGTTACGCAAAAGACGGAGACCCACTAAGAACGAAAAAGAGAAAATCACTTGAAGAATTTATATCATACAAGGATTAAGATATGAAGACCCTTATAATGATACTTTCCATAGTATTGATATTATTTTCCGTACCATATATCAGATTTTTTATTAAAAGAATTCAGCTATATATACAAATCAAAAAAGTATGCAACAAGAAAAAATACAGATTTCATAAAAACGGAAGCTTGTGGTTTTTACATACACAAGCTCTGCAGAATTGCGATTTTTACATAGAAACGAAAAACGAAGTTTTTGCCGTAAAGTTATTCTGTGTATTAAAACGATTTTCAAATGCCCTTATTTTTACGGATGAGAATGAATACTTCATCAGAGATTTTACAGCTATTCCAACCCTAAGCGGAGGATACCGATTGCCGACTAACGGAAAAATAAATAAGATGATAAATTACAACTACAGACACCGATTTAAAAATGAATGGGAAATAAAAGATCCGATCAATGTTTTATTGATAAATCCCGTTCCGCACGAAATACGAAGACAGAGCAAAAACGGAAACGAAACGATTTTGGGTAACGGAGACCCGGTACACGGTGCTCGGATATATTCACTTTCGGGATTTCTGACCGTATTGGAAAGAGATAAAAATAATCTGCAATAAAATAAGTACAATATTTTTTCGGAGTTGGTCTGTCAGAACCAACTCCGTTTCATCTTTATCAATCAAGACAAATTATATATTTTGCATCCATATAATCGCAACCTGATTCTGTAATAAATGAAAAATAATCATTCATAGAAATGTGTTTTTCATCTTCAAGATACTGATACATAGTTTCGATTGTTCCGTCAAAAATCAAGGGGTCTATAACTCTGCCTCCCACATATGCAATATATCTTCCGTTTCCAAACATTATAATTACGCCCTGAGACTTAGTCATGGCAGAATATTCAGCCGCCTGTTCCGCAAGAAAATAACCGGGATTTATATAATTCTCAAAATAATCCTCAAAAGACACGTCATAAACCTTATATTTGGTTTTGTAATTATCTTTATTAGATTCAAATTCAGAAAGAAGCCTTTCACCAATCTCCGTGGGAGAACCTATTTTTTCTTCACCTTTTATCCTTGCAAGATAAACTTTACCGTTTATCGTCCAATCATCCGTTGGAAAAAATCCGAATTTTCCGTATCTATAATCGTTTCCTTCGAAAAACATATCTCCGAATACAATATCGGAAAGGTCATATCCGTTATCAGTTTTTTCAATCGCAAGATAAAAAGTTTCACCGAAATTACTTTTCCCGGAAACTATTCTGTTTGTGACGGAAACGTAATAACGTCCGTCATCCATTCCTTCAATATATTCTGCAGAAGATATAAACCAAACGGTTTCAGTTTTATAATGTTTAGAAAGACGGTCTATCCGTTCTTCACGACTTACTTTTATGGCTTCCGCCAAATATTTATTTTCAGTATACGAGCCATAGTCCATTTCGTGAACTTCTTCTCTACCGTAGAATGAACAGAAATCTCTAACAAAATCAATTGCAAAATCCGTAGGTTCATCTTCACCGAAAGCATCGGGTCCGTATTGCAAAAGAGCTCCAAACCATTGAGTTAAATTATCATCGGTTATCTGCCATATTCCCTGAGGATAAAGCTTTTGAGTCTCATTATCAAAGCTTATTTCAGTTATTCCGCCACCAAAGCCCAATCTGTACGTTCTTTTCCCACATTCAACCGTAACATATGTCCTATAAGGAATTCCCCTATCCATGTATACGGAATGGTCGGAAATACTGTTCAAACATGATATCAAAGAACGAATTCCTCTAATACCAAGCTCAAACGCCTCGCCACCGCCAAGATTTACAGAAACAGAACGAACATCATCAACAGTTACGTTTTTCAACCATGTTATGGGAGAGTCTGATTCCGCAAAAGGATCTGTCTCCGCCTTTACTTCAGGAAGATATATTCCAAAAGCATAAAATTTAGAGCTTACATCAGAACCGTCAAGATTTGTCCTGAACAGAACTATATATTCCTTACCGTAATTTGCGTTTTTCAGTATATAGGTTTGAGGTGAAAGTCCGGATGGATGCGGAAAAGGTATTGATTCAAACGTTTCGGCATCATAAAGATAATACATACCGTTAACTGTTTCTTTTCCGCAGTAAATATCAAAGGGAGTCAACGCTTCCTCATCAGGTCCTATTTTAAGCCAATTGACCTTTGTTTTTATTTCTTCAAGTGGAGTTTCGTTTTCAAAAGGATAGACTATGCAGTTTGAGCTTCCAGAATATGCTTTAATAACCTCGGAAACAGGCTCATCACCTTCGGGAGTAATGTTATCATAAGGTATCACATCTCCTTCGGCATTTTTAAAAACAATACTTACAGAAGCCGCACCGTTTATTTTATCATCTGCCCAACGGAAAAGAACCATATTTTTTTGACCTGAAACCAAAACCTGCCGAGAGTCTGAGCCTTTATCGGTAGTTACGGTTCTTTCAACAACTGAAAGATCGGGGTTACAGCTTAAAATAACATCATAAGTATTTTTGTCTGTCATAACACCGTCTTCCGATAAAACCGCGGGGTCGGGACAAATGTATACCTGCCCCAATGCGTAAGCCACATTTTCATAAGAATAACACTCTTTCAGAATATAGCCATCCTCATGCATGGTAAATATCGCATAACCCATATCTGCTTGAAATTCGGGGTAATACTCCAGCCCCGTCATGAATCCTACAACAAGGAAATCATTATCGGAAAAATAGAAATGAAATGGATCAACATTTTTCCCAACGGACGCTTTAATGGACCTTGCAAAGAAATCTTTATCGGTAACATAATTATATCCGTCAATCTTACCCAATTCAGGCTCTAAAAGATACAATTCCGTAAGAAGATCTGGAGCTAAACCTGCAGCGATATAAGTTTCAGCTTTAACAGTCTTGAATACAATGTAATAAGCATTTCCAAAACGCAATTCGTAAGAATCCGTTATTTCATCTATGTTGACATTTTCGCTTAAAATTTTTTCCATATCGGAGCTTGTATGCTCTGTTTTTTTCAGTAAACCTTTCTTGCTCCATTTTTCAGCAAGCGATTCATCATATGAATACAGCTGAAAATCCGCGGTAATGCTGTATTTTTCCGCAAGAGCTTCATCTCCGACAATTACTTGCTTTACTTTGTAATTTGAACCGACTATATTCTGTTCGCCATAATCTTTCGGGTCTGTAAGAAAACAGAAAATCAAGGTAAAACAAGCTAAAACAGCAGCCAATATGAGCCAGAAAGCAGGTTTTTTGTAATTCAAAATATTCTTTATACGTTCTTTCACTCCAACCTCACCGAAAGCAAGAGGACAAGCCGCAATATATTTTCTGTGAATACTGCAGTCAAGCAAGGCTGTGGAATATATTTTTCTATTTTCGACAGACATATTTTTAATAACGGATTCATCACAAGCCAACTCTATATCTCTGCAAAGTAAAACATACGCAACCCAAACGAGAGGATTAAACCAATGAACAACCAAAATCAAAAAACCAAGAGGTTTCCATATATGATCAAGACGTTTTAAATGAGCCCTTTCATGTGCAATTACACTTTCGGAAATCGCTTCGGACATTGTTGAAGGTAAATATATTTTCGGCAGAATAAGACCTAATATAAAAGGAGAATCTATTCTGTCGCAGATATAAATATTTTTATCAAGGCAAACGGATTCTGAAACAACCTTGCGAAGCCTTAAATAGCTGACAATGGCATAAACAAGTAAAATAACCATTCCAATAACCCAAACCAAAGATAAAATATACATCAATGACGGAGAGCTATCCGCAACGGAAGATATCGTTTCACCGTCAATATTTCCAATAATAGGTTCAGACTGAACAGGATAATTATTCGGAACGGTATTTAAATTAAAATCGGGAACATCAACCGCAAAACTCGGGGAAGCATTTCCGAATTTCGGAACAAGACTGAATACACTTTCAAACGAAAAAGGAAATACAAGCCTGATTCCTGCCAAAGCCCATAACGCACATAAAATAGAACGTGGTGCTTTTTTCAACAAAAATCTCAGAAGAACTACTGCAAGAATTATCCAGCAGGCAGTAAAACTCATATTCAAAAGCTTTAAAAATAAAGTTTCCACAGTCTAAACCTCCTCATATTTATTTATGATAGATTTCAAAGCTGAGACCTCATCCTCGGAAAGCTGTTTTCTGCTTGTAAAAGCTGCAACAAAGGCAGGCAACGAGCCTCCAAAAGTCTCATCTACGAATTTTTCGCTCTGTAATGCATAATATTCTTTTTTGGAAACCATAGAAGTAACTGTCCCCTGCTCATTTTTAAATATCCCGTGGTCGCAAAGTCTTTTAAGAACCGTATAAGTCGTTGATTTTTTCCACTTCAATTCCTTTTCGCAGAGTTTTACAAGCTCTCCCGACGAAAGAGGCTCATTTTTCCATATAATTTCGGCGAACATAGCCTCAACATTTCCCAATCTTTTATCATCCATATTAATCTCCATTCTGCCGCTAAAGCGTCAGCACAAATAGGAATGAAAATCTCCAAAGCGGCTGATGGAGATTTTAGGCATGTGCCGCGCTTCCGCTTTTTTCAAAAGCGGCACGCTGTATTTAAATATTGATTAGCGTGATTTTTCACGCTAATGCTCCTTATGAATAGTTGTATCAATATAATTATAGCAGAGTTTTTCTTATTTTTCAATGAAGAAATGAGTAATTTTTATGTATTTTTCAACAATGATTTAAAAAGCTAATCAGAACAGAATAAGCCGTTGGCAAAATAGACCACAGCATGAGAGCGGCTACCTGCGTTTGTGATGCGGTGCTAATTTTACGAGCCCTTTTCAGGGGTTAAGCCTGTATGTTCCCCTTATATGGGCTGTTCAGGTTGCCGTTTTGCTGGTGGTTATGACTAATGGATAGTTGTTTATCTCCTCTAATTTTTACAAAAAGTTAACAATTCGGGGGGGGGTTGACGCGGTCAATATTATATGATATACTATTATAGTATGTAAATATATTTAAAAGAGAGGTTAGATAAATGTTAAGAAAAATAATATCAGGTCTTTTATTTTCTGCAATGGCTTTTTCCGTTCTTTCATCATGTTCACAGCAAGCGG
>JAZSMD010000094.1:0-3116 GCA_045535665.1 Eubacteriales bacterium | reverse complement strand
ACTATTATAGTATGTAAATATATTTAAAAGAGAGGTTAGATAAATGTTAAGAAAAATAATATCAGGTCTTTTATTTTCTGCAATGGCTTTTTCCGTTCTTTCATCATGTTCACAGCAAGCGGTAATGGAAAAGCCTTTTGTGGAGGAAGAAAAAGAAGTAAGTTCATATTCGTCAAAGGTTGAAGGTTCTGCTTTTACGATTTACGTTGACGCGAAGATTGAAAAAAGCGGTGACGGTTCAGAGGCTTCACCGTTTAAAACAATTTCAGAAGCTCAGGCAAAGATTCGTGAAATGAAGGCAGCGGGCGAGTTACCCATTGGAGGTATAACAGTTCTTGTTAAAGACGGAATCTACAGGCTTACAGAGGGTTTTGTATTTACTGAAGAGGATTCGGGAACAGCAGACTGTCCCATTACATATGTTTCCGAAAATGAGTTCGGCGCAAAACTCATGGGTTCTGTAATTATTCCCGTTGAGAATTTTGAACCCATAAATGCAGATGAAAAGTCACGTCTTATGGATACCTCTGTGGCTGATAATATTTTGAGAGTTGATCTTAAAAAATACGGTCTTACTGCCGATGATTGGGGAGAATATGTTCTTTCGGGAAATCATTGTACCGCAATGTGGTATGATGAGTTTAATGAAGCCTTTCTTTCTGCGGGAATTGATTACAGAACTGCGGATTGGTCTTTATTCTCCAATAAGTATTCTGAAGTCCCTATGGCTCATGAGTCTGAGATATTTATCGGTGATACTGCGTTGGTAAGTGCCCGCTGGCCAAATAAAGGTACTTTTCTTAATACGGGGGCCGATGACGTAGTTGACGAGGGTGACGCTTGTTACGGTAATTTTATGATAAGAAATCCCGAAGGTCAAACTGTTTTAATTCGCGGTGAAATTATTGACAGAGTCTCAAAATGGTCTTCCTTGGAGGATATATGGATAGACGGTTATATCGGTATTTCATGGTCAGGCTCCCGTAATACTGTTGAAGCGTTTGATTTTGAAAATGAGACCATGAAGCTTAAGTACAATGTGTTATATATGACGGGTTCTGACGGCCTGGACAGGGATTGGTTTTTTTTCAATGTGTTTGATGAACTTGATTCTGAAGGAGAGTTCTATCTTGACAGAGAAAACGGTATTCTTTATATTTATAAAACAGAGAATTTTTACGAAGAAGAGATTAAAATATCTACGCTCGCAGATGATATTTTTACTTTTGAAGATGTTTCATATCTTGCGTTTAAGGGCTTTAATATAAGCGAAACAAGATGTAACGGTATTATTGGTACGGCTGATAATATTACTATTGATAACTGCAAGATATGCAATCTCAGAAACGGTGCAATTCAGCTTATCGGTAATAAGATTACTGTTCAGAACAACGAAATATTTAATGTCGGTTCTTTCGCTGTTAAGCTTGAAGGGGGAGATATGGAAACATTGACCCGTTCCGATAATGTGGTGTATAATAATTACATTCACGATTGGGCAAGGGTTGATACCACATACAAATCAGGTATTGACGTTCAAGGTGTAGGCAGTTTGGTTTCCCATAATGAGCTTGGAAATACACCTCATCAGGCTATTTATTATCGCGGACCTTATCATATTATTGAATATAATGAGATATATAATGTTTTAATGGAAACAGCGGACTGCGGTGCTATTTATTCGGGAAGAAACCTTTTCTCTTACGGCTCAGAGCTTAGATATAACTATATTCATGATATAGGAAGTAAGGAGTTTAATCCCCACGGAATCAATGCACACGGTATTTATTTTGATGACGGACTTTCAGGGCAAAAGGTGTACGGTAACATTATAATGAATACTGCAGGCTACGGTATTTGTATAAGCAGTGGCAGAGATATGTTTGTGGAGAATAATGTTATTATAAACTCAATAAAAGCTCCTCTGCATTTCGGCAATTTTACGAGACTTACCGTTATAGATAGAAATCCGAATTCAGGGAATAACCTCACTTTAGTTAACGGCATTGCACCGTATCTGGATAATGAGATTTGGCTTGAAGCTTTCCCTGAGTTTAAAGGTTTGATTCTTTTTACTTCTGATTTTGACGGAAACTTTGATGACCCAATGCTTTCAGCAAATCCTGCAAACGGAGCTGTGAGAAATAATCTTTTATACTTGGTCAACGACGTTGCCAGAACAATGACTCATCCTAAATACGGTTATTCATTAAATGACCGTTCCAAGAAGGTTGAACTGTACTCTGATACAGGTTCTTCCGATGTTGATGAGTTTAACGATATTTCAAATAACCCCATAATATTCAATAATTTCAGTGATTTTCCCGGTTGGCACAACGGTGATTTTACAATGAGTAAAGATGCGGAAGGTCTCAAGCTCCTTTCAGATTTTACTCCGATACCATTTGATGAAATAGGCAGAATTAAATAAAAAAGAGATAAGGGAAATCAGTTTACTGCACAGATCGTTTCTGATAGTGTAAAGCCTTATTTGAGCGAAGCGTGGTATGAAAATTTCCCAATGTTCAAAGATATGATATTGTATTACATCGGTTACGAAGGGGATCTTGATGATCCGAATCTTTCTTCAAATCCAACTAACAGTACGGTCAAGAATAATGCTTGTTATTTGACTGTACCCAACTATTGGGAAGATTCAGAGTATATGCATATCAGACTTGAGGAGAAATTTGCCGAATACGGTGAGGTTTCGGCAAACTACTATTTCTACAACGACTTGGGTGATTTTCCCCAATGGCACAACGGAGATTTTACAATGAAGGATGATGCTGAAATTCTGAACCTTGTGGATGAATTTATTCCGATTCCGTTTAATCAGATTGGAAGGATAGATTGATGGACTTAAATATAAAAAATGTAAGTGGAACCAGATTCGGTTCCACTTATTTTTTGTTATTTGACAGAATAACTGTAGTTATTTTAACAAAAAGTTAACAATTCGGGGGGATTGACGAGGTCAATATTATATGATATACTATTATAGTATGTAAATATATTTAAAAGAGAGGTTAGATAAATGTTAAGAAAAATAATATCAGGTCTTTTATTTTCTGCAATGGCTTTTTCCGTTCTTTCATCATGTTCACAGCAAGCGG
>JAZSMD010000080.1:0-4007 GCA_045535665.1 Eubacteriales bacterium | reverse complement strand
TAAATGCAAACTGCTCAAAAAGTATCAGTAAACTCTCAACTAACTTTTTCTTTTTTGCAGGATCCGGTATTTCCATACAGCACTCCAATATCAGATTATCCTGACATTGAGCAAAGTAAGCTATACGATATACCTTTTTATTTTTCATCTGCGCACGAAAATTAAATATTCCATATTCTTTTTGAGTTACTGTAATCTCATCGGCTTCACCAAATGCACTAATCCAGTCTAAATATATCGTATCTGTACTTAAATCACCATATATCTCAGGGGCAACTGTAAGAGCAAAATACGCAGATGCCTGATCTGACTTTTTAGTAATGTATGAGTATAACTGATATACTTCACTCATTCCATTATCTTCATAGTCAACGAAATGATCATCACTTGGGGCTGTTATCTCCAATACTGATTCATCTAATAATTCAATATTTTTTGTCGGATAATAATTACCGGCGGATTTATCTGTCATTTTGATTCCTCTGTCAAATGCCTCTGATATCTTGGGTCAAGCAAAGGCTTTCCATCCTTATCGACCAACACTGTGAGTCCGCCTATATTGGTCCAATGAGCTAATAAATACTGAACCCCTGTCTCTTTGTCAACAATGATACGAGTTCCTTCCATAAGACCTTTCTTTTCAATAAATTCAAACCTGTTATCCATTGCGTTTTCCTCCTTCAAATTAAAATTTAACGCTTACCTGTTTGTATTAATCGAATAAGTTCTTCGACATCATCAAAATCATCATAGCCTACAACAATTCCCTATCGATGATAAACTATACAATTTATCTGTAATATTCCTCCGGAATATCATCCTCTTTTATACACAAATCCCTATCTGTTTTCTCCCAAATTTTTCTAACCGTATCCGTCATCTTTACAACATCGCAACAGTACACCAAGGCATCCCCTAACTGATGATATGTAACTGCTCTCGCATATTCAAAGGCCTTTTTGTAATTAGGATAATAATCCGATACGCAGGTATCAGAAGCTGCTGTAAAATGTGTATGAAATGGTGGAGAAGTTAGTTCATTTCCATCATAATCCTTAATAGTAATCTGAAATGCTTCTGGATTCAGTCTATCTGGAATATCAAGACGCTCATCCACTGCGTGAAGATATGTATTTCTCTCATGGCCTACTCCCATTAAGAGAACCTTGCCATTTTCCTCATACAGTCTGCTTATGCAACTTCCCATAGGTGCGGGACTTGCCGCATTTTCTTCACCCTTTACATAGTCAGCAGCACCCTTACCAAACACTGTAACCGAATGTGTAGGATGCAGGGAACGCACCCCATCAGCTCTAAATGCAGCCACTTTAGCCAACGCTCCTATACAAGGCTCTGTGTTTCTCACATCATAATGCGGATGCTCCCTATCTACATTTGCCCAGGTATGCGTAGGCACTATAAACAGTCCATCCGTAAGATACTGACAAAAGCCATCTATCAGGCCATCTGCACCATTTTCAATCTCTCCTACAGCACGCAGGGAACAGTGAATTGTAACCTTGTCGTTATGCTTTATGCCACAAGCTTCTAGTAATTCGAATATATCGTTCTTGGTAACCATATTCATTCTTCCTCCTTCAAATTCTTGCATGCTTTCAACTCTCCACAAGACTGACAGTTTCTGTTCACTACAAATCTTGATTTTTATTTACAAATCTCCATCGCAATGCTTTTCCATTCTTCATTACAAATATTATAAGTCAAGCTATATCCATTTTCGACAAATCCAACTGCTTTGTAACAATGATAAGCACTTGGATTATTCTCAAAAACCTCTAATGTCACTTTCGATGCTCCATAAAGTTCAAATGCAAATTTTATACCTAACTGCAGCATTTGTTTCCCATATCCTTTTCCTCTTGCCTTGGGATTTAGAATCACATATCCGAAACTTAATTCACCTTCTACTTCTCCAGGTTGGCGAAGGGTAAAAAAACCTACTATTCCATCTTCATCAAAAGCAACAAACGGGAAATATTTTTCATTATCTATTCTTCCAGAAACTGCCTGTTCCAGGCGTTCCGCCGAAACAGGAAAATTGCCCAATCTTCCTTCACTCCATTTATAAAATGTGTTCTCATCTTGAACCCAAGTTACTATTTTCTGACTATCATTTTTTCGATATGGTCTTAAGTTTAGCATAACTTCACCTCCGTCAAATTCTTATTTATCGAACTGATTATACCACAAAACATATAAAAATACAATAAAAATAAAAAACACCCAGATTTCTCTGAGTGTTTTTGGTGACCCGTACGGGAGTCGAACCCATGATTTCACCGTGAAAGGGTGACGTCTTGACCACTTGACCAACGGGCCGAAATGATACCGCTTATTGCGGTATCATTGGTAGCGGCAGTGAGATTTGAACTTACGACCTACCGGGTATGAACCGGTTGCTCTAGCCACTGAGCTATACCGCCATAATTCATTTGCGACATCATCTATTTTACATTAGAACACCGCTTTTGTCAATAGGTTTTTTATCAGTTTTTCTTTTTCTATAAATTCAGCAAAATATCCCTTAAAAATTGCCTTTTGTTTATATATTTTGCTGTCAGTCTGCATAAAAATCCTCTTTCAAGCATAAATTCCATGAGGACACAATCTATTTTTCCCCGAAAGGAGAGGTTTTATGCTGGCTCTGATTTCGTCTTCTGTCTGGAACTTTATGCTTTTTCCCGTTATTCTATCGGGGATTTTTCTTTCTTTTCGTTTCGGATTTTTTCAGCTCCGCCCGAAAACAATTTTAAAATTCACAAAAGAATCGCTAAGAGATAAAAATCTCAGAAGAACAACCTTCACGACCCTTGCAGCAACAATGGGAACGGGCAATATAACGGGAGTCGCGGCGGCTCTGTCCGTCGGCGGAGCGGGGGCTTTATTCTGGATGTGGGTTTCCTCTTTTTTCGGAATGGGGCTTGCTTTTGCCGAAAATTTTATCGCAATCCGCCGTGGAAACGCAATGAAAATTCTGTCGGAAAGTGTAAAGCTAAAACCCTTGTCATATATTTTTGCGGTTTTCTGCGTTCTCTCATCCTTCGGGATAGGAAATATGGCTCAATCCGCCTCGGGAGTTTCTGCGGTATCGTCGACATTCTCTTTAAACCCCCTTATTATCGCGTCTTTAACGGCGATAGTCTGTTTTTTAGTTATTATCGGTGGAATGAAATCTGTCGGGAGCGTTGCCGAAAAGTTAGTTCCGATTTTATCCTCTCTGTATATTTTTATGTCAATATTAGTAATTGTAAAGAATTTCAGGGCAATTCCCGATGTTTTTATAGACATTTTTTCATCTGCTTTCGGACTTTGCGAGGTAGCGGGAGGGATAGTCGGAACATCGGTAAAAACGGCGGTTGTGACAGGTCTTTCGAGGGGAGTTTTTTCAAATGAGGCAGGAATGGGCAGTATGGGGATAGTTCATTCCGCCTCGGGCGATACTAACCCTTTCCGTCAGGGAGCTATGGGGATAGCCGAGGTTTTTATTGACACCGTTCTTTGCTGTTCTCTTACCGCTTTCGCTATTCTCACAACCTCTTCTGACTATATCGGCAGAAATCCCACAGACCTCGTAATATCGGCGTTTTCTTCGGTTTTAGGGAAAAGTTCGGGCGGATTTATCGCTGTCTGTATCTATCTTTTTGCGATAGCAACCATCATCGGCTGGGAAGTTATCGGTGAAACGGCGTTTGTTTTTCTTTTCGGGGAGCGTTCTGAAATATACTATAAGTATATTTATATAGTTTTTATACTGATTGGTGCGACAATAAGCCTTGAAAACGTATTTTACATAGCGGATATTTTCAATGCGCTGATGGCTCTGCCTAATCTTATAGCGCTCTGCCGTGTGACTACGGAGGGCACGGAGCCCGTGCTGGCATATCGTCACGAAGTTTATCAGGGAAATAAATTTATTGCTCGGTAACGGAGAAATTTGTTATCGGACTTTTGCGGAGAGCCCTCGCAGACAAATCGTTTCGGAATTT
>JAZSMD010000044.1:0-25654 GCA_045535665.1 Eubacteriales bacterium | reverse complement strand
GACAACAGATTTACAGTCTGCCCCCTTTGGCCGCTCGGGAATTCCTCCGTATGGAGCTGGTGATCGGAGTCGAACCAACAACCTGCTGATTACAAATCAGCTGCTCTGCCATTGAGCCACACCAGCACATTTTTTAGTTTTGAGAGTTTGTTTTGTGTCTCTCGTTTACTGCCTGAATATTATATCACACTTTTTCGAGAAAGTCAATAGGTAAAATTGTGAAATGATTGTGAACTGTGTCGTTTCTGTAAATCGTAAATGGGGGAATTTATCATATAAGGTTTCTTTTTGTCGTATAAAACCTTGAAAATGTTTTATACTAAAGTCTTTTTTGAAAATGGTCCGGAGAAAACCGTTTTTTGTAAATCGGTTTTCTCTGAAAAAACATTAAATACTTTAATCCTTATATTTCGTCGTTGAAATATCTTTCGATGAGCTCAAAAATATTTTTTGCGACGGGTACTGTTTCGTTTGTTTCGTGTTCCCAGCGGACTATATTGCCTTCGATTGCTGTTTTGTCTTTGATCTCATAGGAATAATAGTCTCCGCAGCCGTTTCCTCCGAAAAAGAGCAGGTTTTCCAGACCCTCGTAATCTTCACCGAGAATATCCCTTGTCATTTTATTGTATTCGACAATTTTATCTGCGGAAAGGAACAGATATCCGTCTCCGTTCATTTCCGAAAGGAGAGTTCTCAATTCCGAGGGGAATTTTACTTTCATTTCCTTTTCGGCATTTGCTATGTCTTTTTCTGTTGCGCCCGTATCGGGTTTAATATATTTATTTGTTTCCGCTTGTTTTTCTATAAGTTCTCTGTACATTTCAGTTCTTTAGTCCTCCGCAAGTTCAGACCACTCTTCAAAAAGCTCGTCCGCTGTCTGCTGAAGCTCTTCTATTTGCTTTGAAATTTCCGTGAGCTTGGTGTAGTCTCCCGAAATTTCGGGGTCTTCAAGCTGTTTTTCAAGTGTGGCTTTCATATCTTCCGTTTCTTTTATTTTCTTTTCAAGGTTTTCGAGACGGTTTTTCTTTTTGCGTTCTTCAGCGGCAATTTGTTTGCGTTTTGCGTAGTCGCTTTCTTCTTTCGGCTTCTTTTCCTCTTCGGAAGCTTTTACTGCTTCGTTTCCTTTTTCCATTATTTCTTCAAATTCCGTGTAAGAGCATTTGTACTGCTTTACGCCTTTGTCGTTCATAACGAAAATGTTATTGGCTAATTTTTGAATGAAATAACGGTCATGTGATACTGCAAGAATTGTTCCGTCGTAGTTTTCAAGTGCTTTTTCCAAAACTTCTTTGGATTGGATGTCCAGATGGTTTGTGGGTTCGTCCAATATAAGGAAGTTTGTGTCTGCAAGCATGAATTTTGCGAGCTTTATACGGGCGTATTCGCCGCCGCTGAGGGTTTTTATCTGTTTGAATACATCATCACCCTTAAAAAGAAACGTGCCTAAAACGGAGCGTATTTCTGTGTTGGTAAGATGGGGGTATTCGTCCAGAAGTTCGTCGAAAGCTGTCTTTTCTCCGTCAAGCTCTCCCGTGCCTTGTTCAAAATATCCTATCTTTACTCTTGCACCTGTTTTTATCATGCCTGAATTCGCTTCAATCTGACCGATAACGGTTCTCAGGAGAGTTGTCTTTCCGCAGCCGTTTGCACCGAAAATAAAGCTTCTGTCACCGGCCTTTACTTCCATGTTTACGTTTCTGAATATCTCTTTTTCACCGAAGGATTTTGACAGATTGCTTATTGTAAGAACATCGTAACCCGTGCCGCTGCAGGCTCTGAATGAAAACCTTACAGTTTCGGGGTCTTTGTCGGGCTTTTCCATTGAATCGACTATTCGGTCTATCTGCTTTTGCTTGGAGCGAATGGTTACGTAGTTTCGTTCCTGTCCGAAGGTCTTTTGCTTTGCGATGATGCCTTCTATTCTTTTGACTTCCTTTTGCTTTTTCTCGTAGTCTCTTTCGAGGGTAAGTCTGTCAAGGGCTTTGAGTTCCTTGTATTTTGTGTAATTTCCGTTGTAGCAGGTGAGTTTTTGGTTTTCTATTTCAAATGTCCTTGATGTGACTCTGTCAAGAAAATAACGGTCATGTGAAATTACCATAAATGCGTTTTTGTATGACATCAGGAAGTTTTCAAGCCAACGTGTTGCGTCCATATCCAAATGGTTTGTGGGCTCGTCCAGAAGCATGATGTCGCAGTTCATAAGCAAGGTTTTTGCAAGCATTACTCTTGTTCTCTGACCTCCGCTGAGTGCGCTCATGGGCAGTTCAAGGTCTTTTTCGTTGAAACCCAGACCCAATAATGTGGACCTGCATCTGCTTTTGTATGTAAGACCGCCTTTATTTTCAAATTCTTCCAGAAGTCTTCCATGCTCTTCTATCCATGTCTTATCACCGTAAACGGAAAGCTTTTCAGTGAGTTCGTTTATTCTTTTTTCCATTCTGTCAAGCTCTGCAAAAACTTCCTCAACTTCTTCCAGGGGAGTTTTCGCTGAGGTGTAGTCCGTGTGCTGCTCCATGTAGGAAACGGAAATTCTTTTGTCGTAATATATAGTGCCTTCGTCAACATCTTCGGCACCTGTAAGAATTTTGAACAGAGTAGTTTTGCCTGCACCGTTCGTACCGACAATGCCGATTCTGTCCTTTTCTTCTATTCTGAAAGTTGCATCGCTGAATATAAGCTGTGTCACAAAGGACTTGGATATTCCCGATGCGGCTATAATGCTCATTTCAATTTTTTCCCTTCAATTGGTTTTTAGTTTTCTTTGAGAGATATTGCGTAGACAAGGCTGAATCCGCCTGCCAATGTGAGAAGACTTACGGGAATCATCCAGCCCGTGGGCAGACCTATGTAAAGGTCCTTCAGAGAACCTATAACGAAGCCTATAATAACAGCGTAGGATATTTGCGGGAATTTCTCCATAGAGACCGCAAGAAGCTTTATCAAGAGGGCTACTCCAATCAGGAGACTTATGCCGATTATCATGAGAAACGGGATGTTGAAGGAATTCAGCGCCTCATAGAAGGTTTCGTAGATTCCCATTACAAGAAGCATATGGGAAAAGCTTATTCCCGGAAGAATGAGGGCAAACGCCAGGACTATTCCCGAAATAAGGAATGTTAAAATATCGGAAACTCCGAGACCGTCAGTTATATTTGTCATTTCCGAGCTGAGGGGAGGGATAAGGTCTGTCAGAAATACAGCTGCCAAACCTATTATTGCACTTAAGAGTATTTTGGGCGAAAGCTTTTTTGAATCTGTTTTTTTCCAAAGCATGGGTAAACTGCCCAAAACTGCACCCGTAAATAAAAAGTGCATTGGTATTGGGAATTTTTCCGTAATAAACAGCAAAGCCTTTGATAAAGTCATCAATCCCAAAACCGCAGATACCGCGAATATTGCAAGAAACCAGAAATTCTTTTTAAGGTTTTCAATAAATGTTTTCGGAGAGAGAAATCCGCTTACGGCTTGTATTAGCCTGTCGTATACATTCAATATGATCGCTGTTGTTCCTCCGCTTATTCCGGGTAAGGTCATTGATGCTCCAACGAAAAAGGCTTTGATTGCCGTTATAATATGTTTTTTCATAATAAAGAGAGTCCTTTTTATCAAAAATATCTTTTTGTTTTTTTAAACGGTTTGTTATTTAACTGCAATAGCTCTTATTGGTGAGCCATCTGCGTTTTCGTATTTAAGGGGTAAGGCAAAAAAGGTGAAAATCTCACTTCCCAAGGAATCAAGATTTGTAAGGTTTTCAATTATAACGATCTCATTTTCCTTGAAAAGTCTTTTGTGCAGAGTCAGGTTTGCATCTCTTATGGGGTCAAGCCCTATTGTGTCAAGTCCTACGCCCTTTTTGTTGCTTGTAACAATATATTCCGCAACTTCTGTGTCTATGAAAGGGTAGTTTCCGTAGTATTCGGGTTTTCCCCAGTATTTATCCCAGCCCGTGTGGAATATCAGAAATTCCGCTTCGTCTGCGTTTTTGCGGTTTTTGTTTATGTGTTCCATTGTTATGAGGCTTCCCTCTGTAAGTTCCGAGCAGTCTATTACAACGGCTTTTCCAACGAATTGGGTTATTGGAAATTGATCAAGAGTTGTTCTGTGTGCGAAAAGGTGGGCGGGGGGATCCATATGTGTTCCCGTGTGGGAAAACATTGTCATTAAAGTTTCTTTGAACCCGTCTTTTTCGTAAGTATTTGCAGGTTTGAGCTTCGGTGTTTCGGTGCCCGGATATACGGGCATGTGTTCCGATATTGTATGTGTGAGGTCTGTTATCTTCATATACAGTTCTCCAGTCTTTTTTATCACATTACATTATACAATATTCTTTAGGTAAAATCAATGACTTAAATGTGATTTTTATGGAAAAGTCCCCAAAACGGTAAATTAAATCCGGCTATGTAGAAATTCTCTATGGAATTTATCCTTAAATTTAAAAAAACAGGAAATATTCCATGTAAATAAGGAATTTCTCCATTTAATACATGGAGATACTTTGGTATAATATTTATAGGTATATTAAAAGGCTGCTATTATGTGCGGTCAAAACTTCAGTACATCATTTCAATTTTATGTTGGAGGTCTTTTTGCTATGGGAAAGAGAAAAGTCAAAGTCGGAGTTTTAGGTGCAGGCAGAGGCGGTTCTATGATAAGATACTGTCAGAATGCGGAAAATGCCGAGCTGGTTGCAGTTTGCGACAAGTACGAACCGTCATTGGAATCTTACAAAGGAAAGGGGATAGCTCTTTATACGGATTTTGATGAGTTTTTGAAAAATGAGGAAATGGAAGCTGTTGTTCTTGCAAATTACGCAAACGAACATGCTCCTTTTGCCATAAAGTGTTTTAATGCAGGAAAGCACGTTTTCAGCGAGGTTCTTCCTTTTCAGAATCTCAAAGAGGGTATAGAACTGATTGAAGCCATTGAAAAAAGCGGCAAGGTTTATTCTTACGGTGAAAACTACTGTTATATGGGTCCTACTCAGGAAATGAGAAGACTGTACAGAGACGGTAGTGTTGGTACGTTTGAATACGGTGAATGCGAATATATGCATAACTGTGAATATCATTGGGAAGATATAACCCGTGCAGACCCGAATCATTGGCGAAACAATATGACAGCAACCTTTTACTGCACACATTCCATTGGCCCAATGATACATATTCTCGGCAAACGTCCCGTTCAGGTCGTGGGCTTTGAAGGACCTCACAACTCAAGAATGATGCGTATGGGCGCAAAGGGTGGTCCTATGGCTATGGAGGTCATAACCTTTGAGGATGGAACCTTTATCAAGAGTATCCACGGTGTAGGCTGCCCAAAATTTTCATATTGGTTCAATGTTCAGGGGTCAAAGGGAAATATGGAAACAGCCCGTGAAATAACGGGATACAGAACCTTTGATACGCTCTATACGGAGCTTGACGCTTTTGAAGGAGAGCATCTTGACGGCGCTGATAAACGCATACGCAAATATGAGCCGACAGGACCTAATCCCGAAATGGAAGCAAAGTTCGGTCATGCGGGCGGAGACTTCTATACGATGTATTATTTCTGTGAAAGAATTCTCGGTGATGAAAATGCTGAGACGATAGATATTTACGAAGCTTGTGATATGTTCCTTCCCGGACTTTTTGCGTATAAGTCAATTCTTGCGGGAAATATGCCAATGAAGATCCCCGATTTCAGAAAGAAAGAGGACCGTGACCTTTGGAGGAACGATACATCCTGCACGGACCCCAAGGCTGCAGGAGATATGCTCATACCGAGTTATTCAAAGGGAAATCCCGATATTCCCGATTCCGTCTATGCACGATTGAAGGATATGCTGGAAAACCCCGTTGACTGATAAAACAATAAATTCTAATCATACAGGAGGACGATTAAAATGTCTGAAAACAAAAAAGTAAAAGTAGGCGTATTCGGCGCAGGCCGAGGCGGCACAATGATGAAGTATTGCAGTTATGCAGACAATGCAGAGCTTGTGGCTATCTGTGACTGGGATGAAGTTTCCCTTCATAATCACGATGATAAAAATGTGGCTTTATATACGAATTTTGATGAATTCCTCAAGCATGATATGGATGCTGTTGTTATGGCTAACTATGCAAACGAACACGCTCCTTATGCTATTAAAGCCATGAAAGCAGGAAAACATGTGATTTCCGAAGTTCTTCCTTTCAAGCATATGAAGGAAGGTATCGAGCTTATCGAAGCTATCGAAGAAACAGGTATGATCTACGCTTATGCTGAAAACTATTGCTATATGCCTGCTCCCCATGAAATGAGAGAGCTTTTCAAGAACGGCACTCTCGGTGAGTTTGAATATGCAGAAGGTGAATATATGCACAACTGTGAGCCTGCATGGGACAGAATTACTTACGGTATTCCCGAACATTGGAGAAATACAATGAGTGCAACATTCTACTGCACACACTCCATCGGTCCCATGGTTCATATTGCGGCTGCTATGGGTCACAGACCTGTTAAGGTAAACGGTTTTGAAGGTCCTTACACAAGCAGAATGGCTCGTATGGGAGCTCTTGCAGGTCATATGGGTATGATCGTTATTACTCTTGATAACGGTGCTATTCTTAAGAGTATCCACGGTGTAGGCCCCTCCAGAAACTCTATCTGGTATTCCTGCTATGGTTCTAACGGTAGAGCTGAATCTGCAAGAGAAGATACAGGTCACGGTGTTGACACCATTTACGTTAATGCTGACGGTGTTATAGGTGACGTTGACGAGATCCACGGTGCAAAATGCTATCAGCCCAAAGATCCCCTTTCCGAAAAGGCTGCCCAGTTCGGACATGGCGGAAGTGACTTCTTTACAATGTATAACTTCTGCGAAAAGATTCTCGGCAGAGAAGCTGAAATTATTGATATTTACGAAACTTGCGATATGTTTGTTCCCGGTCTTCTTGCTTACGAATCAATTCTTGAAGGCGGTACACCAAAGGCTGTTCCCAACTTCAGAAATAAGGAAGAGCGTGACGCTTACAGAAACAATACCGCTTGTACTTTCCCCGAATTTGCAGGTGATATGCTCCAGCCCAGCTATTCAAAGGGTAATCCCAATGTAGATCCTTCCGTTTACGAAGGACATAAGAAGACATACGGAAGAGACCGTAAATACAGATATTAAAAATGATGACGCGTCAGGGAAAACTTTTTCTGTTTAAAAAGTTTTCCCTCGCAGAGAATAAAGAAGATAAAGGTGAAATTATGAGCAGTTTGAAAATGTATAATTTTAACCCTCAGCCAAAAGGTTTAACTTTGCCCGAAGGCTTCAGAATATCCAAGTTCGAGGATGAATCCGAGATCCCTCAGTGGGTGGATATCTGCAAGGACGGTCTGATTTCCGCAGAGAATGGGGAAAAAATATTCAGACGTGAGCTTCAGGAGCTTGAAGGTCCCGACCCTTACAGAGATACTTATTTCATTGAAACAGACAGCGGTGAAAAGGTTGCAACCATAACTGTAGTTCCCGATATGTGGCATACGGGCATGGGTTACATTCATATGGTTGCCTGCAAGGATGAATATAAGGGTAAAGGGCTCGGCAAGTTTATGGCAGATTTTGCTTTGCAGAAATTTGTGGAAATGGGCAAGAAAAAAACATTTCTTCTTACGGGAGATTCCCGCCTGGCGGCTCTCAGCACCTATATCAAGGCAGGATATTTACCTGTAAACTATATTGACGACGAAGGTCTTGATATGATGGACCGTTGGCAAAAAATAGTAAATGCCCTTAAATTGGAATCTATTCGGATTTTGGATAATGAAGGCAATCCGTTTACGGTATTGCACTGTGAAAGTTAATACAGAAAGGAAAAAAAGATCATGAAGAAAATAGCAGCTATATTGTTACTCGCGGCAATGTTGTTTGTTACAGCCTGCGCTCAACCCATTGAGCTTATGCCCTTTATAAATTCGGGTAACGCAAATCTTGAAGGCGTTGAGATCAACTGGCTTTGGCATTGGGGAAGCAGAACTACACCCAGTTATAAAATAGGTACACCTCAGTACGACGCACTTCTTGACAGAATTGCGGAAATAGAAGATGAATTGGGCTGTGATATTATTGCAAATATCCCTACAGGAGACGAGGAACTTGACGATAAGCGTGAAGATCTTCCTGCTGATAGAGAAATTCTCAATATGCTTCTTATGTCAGGTTCATTCAAGTATGATATCCTCTTTACCAATCAGGATTCTGAGGATTTCAAAATGAATCTTTATTACCCCATGACACATCTCTCATCTTATATAGATTGGACAGATGCTGAAAAGTACGGACACAGAGGACTTCTCGAAGCAGGTATGTATAACGGTGTTCCCTATATGGTATATCCCATGAACTGGCCCGGCTTTGACGGTGTTGAGCTTTGTGTTGCAGCATATAACAGAGACCTCTTTAAACAGTATCAGCTTACAGATCCCCAGGAATTCTACGAACAGGAGATCTGGACTTACGATACTTTTGTGAATGAATTTTTGGCAAAATGTGAGATCGGTGCATCAGGTAACGCTGGCACGGAAATGTATGCATTCCAGACAGACGAGCCTGACTTCTATCAGTGTCTTATAGCTTCCAACAATGTTCAGTTCGTTGAAAAGGCTTCCGACGGTACACTTATTGCAAATCCTTATCCTCAGTCCTTTGTAAATGCTATTTCCTGGGCTCAGGGAATTATCAGAGACTACGGTGATATAATCCTTTACGACTCCGACACTTACGCAAACGTAGAGTTTTGTAAAGGCGAAGTTTTCATGGCTTGGGCACCCACAAATGCGGTAACAACAGGTTCTATTGCATATAACGAGCTTTCTGTATTTGATTCAGGCGTTATGCCTCTTCCCTCAGGCCCCGATGCCGTTTACGGTGAGTGGGGTCAGTGTATCCAGGATCTTATGGGCTTCTGTATTCCCGTAACTTCCGTTAATGCAGAGGCTGCCGCAAAGGTTATCTCCGCACTTTGCGAACCTCTTCCCGGCTATGAAGAAAAGAGTATGTTCTATGATATGACCTTCACAAATGAAAAGGATATTGAGATATTCATGGAACTCGGTAAGCATACCAGATATGACTATACACGTGTAGATGCTGACCTTGGAAGAACTATCGGTGAAAACTTCGGTGCTGTTGCTACAAGACCTGAAAAATCCCTTACTGAAGCTATGGAACAGTACAGAAGTCAGATGGAAACTCTTATTGAAGACTGGATTCTTCCCAATTACGAAACAGTTCACGGTGAATAAGATCGGAGCATATAATAATGGATAAAGTAAGAATAGGTATTTTCGGTCTCGGAAGAGGCGGATTTGCCCGCGAATATTGCAGTAAAGCAAAAAATGCCGAGATCGTTGCTGTTTGCGACAGAAACCAAAAAATGCTCGATAATTATAAACAGTACGGTTATGCAACATATGATAACTGGGACGATTTCATCAAGCATGACGGTCTTGATGCTGTCGTACTTGCAAACTATGCCACAGAACACGCACCTTTTGCAATAAAAGCAATGAGAGCAGGTAAGCATGTCCTCAGTGAGGTCCTTCCTTTCAATAATCTTAAGGAAGGGATTGAGCTTGTTGAAGCCGTTGAAGAAACGGGAATGGTATATGCTTTTGCGGAAAACTACTGTTATATGCCTTGCAATATGGAGATGACACGCCTTGTCAGAAGCGGTGAGATCGGTAAGTTTGAATACGGTGAAGGCGAATATCTTCATAACTGTGAACCCGGTTGGGTAGGACATACTGCGGCAAACCCCAATCATTGGCGAAACCATATGTACTCCACTTTCTACTGCACTCATTCAACGGGTCCTCTTATCCACAATGCAGGTCAGAGACCCGTAAAGGTAACGGGCTTCGAGGTTGCTCATAACGACAGAATGAAACGTATGAATGCGGCTTCGGGACCAATCGGTATTGAAATGATTGAATTTGAAAACGGCGGTATCGGAAAGAGTATTCACGGTGTGGGCGTTTCAAAGAATTCCTATTGGTTCTGTCTTTACGGCTCAAAGGGGCGTGCGGAATCTTTGCGTGAAGCTACAGGCGAACATCAGAATATAAAATTCCTTCACACGAACATTGATGAATATGAAGGTCAGAATATTTACTTCAACGAAAAGATGTATCAGCCCTTGCCTTCAAGTCAGATGTCACTCGATGCAAACAGTCTCGGACACGGTGGTGGTGACTACTTTACAATGTATCACTTCTGCGAAAAGATCCTCGGTCGTAAAAACGATTCCATTGACGTTTATGAAGCGGCGGATATGTTCCTTTGCGGTATGTTTGCTTACCGTTCAATTCTTGCGGGCGGTATGCCCATGAGGATACCCAATCTCAGGGATAAAGCGGAAAGAGACCTTTGGAGAGACGATACAGCCTCTACCGATGCAAAAACTGCAGGTGAGTACCTCCTTCCCGAAAACGGTGCGGAGAGAAAGAATCTCAGCCCGAAAATTAAGGAACTTCTTGAAAAGAGTATATACAGAGACTAATTAAATATTTGCTGCGAAGGATTTTGAGAATTCAGTATCCTTCGCGCTTTTTTATGATGGGGGCTTGACTTTTTTTACTGTGTATGGTAGAATAAAATAAAGTGATAAACTGTTATTGTTTAATTACGGAGGTTATGATTTTTTTATGAGAAACTTTTTGAACATTCCGATTATTTGTTTGTTTTGTTTTTTGTTTTTGGTTTCTTGTTCCGAGGTCGAAGAGTCGGAAATCTTTGATGTTTCCGTCTATAATGAGTTGGAAACTCCTTGTATAATTGATACTGTTTATCCCACGGATGATGTTGTAATTGCTGATATAATAGTAACACAAGAACCTTATAATGCTGACCCTACGGGAGAAACCGACAGTACGGAGGCTATCAGAAAGGCTCTTAATGACTGCGCCGAAAACGGTGGGGGAACAGTTTTTTTGCCTGTTGGGGTATATATGGTTACGGAAACGATTCAGATACCTGCTTTTGTAACTCTTCGAGGTGACTGGCAAGACCCGGACGTTGGCACGGAATACGGAACAGTGATTAAAGCTCTTCCCGAATCTACAGATGACGATACTACAGGTCTTTTCCGCTTGGGCGGTTCGGGCGGTGTTGTGGGGCTTACTGTTTTTTATCCCGAACAATGGGTCAATGACTTTAAAAAGCTTGAATTTCCCGAAGGCGGAGTTCCGTACTCCTTTACTTTCTATACTGACGGTGTTGGGGCAAACTATATGCTTTCCACCGTTAAAAATGTAACTGTTCTTAACGGATACAGAGGTATCGGTGCTTGTACTGTGGACGGCGGTTCGGCTCATGAACAGCTTACGGTTGAAAATTTTAAAGGTACATTTTTGTATTGCGGAGCTGAAGTGTATAATCAGGCGGATGTTGGTACATGGCAGGGCGTTTCCGTAAGTCCGAAATATTGGATGGAAATTCCCGATGATTCCTGGATGAAGACGCCTTCGGATGATGCAATAAAGTATTATATAAATAACTATTCTTACGGTCTGATTCTGGGGGATTTGGAATGGACTGAGTTTAAAGACCTTAAAATTGACGGTTGCAGAGTCGGTATAAATATTGTCAAAGGTAAGAGGATTGAATTTGCCGGGTCTATGTATGATATTTCTGTAACCGATTGCGAAGACGGTATTATTATAGATGCTATGGATGACCGCTGGGGTATGATTCTTGCAGATAGTTTTGTTGAAGGACGTATTGTAAACAATTCTTTCGGTTTACTTAAAATGTCCGATGTTGAAGTTGATGGAGAGATTGTCGGAAGCGTAAGAGATGTTTCTTTAAAAATGAAATCTTGCAGTATCTCGGAGATTTCAGATGTCGGTCTGAAAAATATTGAAGTTGATAACAGCGTTGATTTGAGTGCTTATAACTTTGACCATACACGAAGCTATGTTAAACCTATAAGTAAACTGTATATTGTTTCCGCTGTTAACGACGGATCTTCCGATGTTAGCTCCGATATTCAAAATGCTCTTGATGATGCAGGAAAGACAGGTGGCGTCGTATATGTACCCGCAGGTATGTACCGTCTTGACAATCCCATATCTGTTCCTGCAAATGTGGAACTTCGAGGTTCCTCTTCCGTTGCAAACCGTTGTCAGGGAGGTCTGAGTTTGGGAACGGTCATTCTTTCTTATTACGGTGATGATGAGTCTTATTCTCCCGAAGATACGGCTCTTATTACGTTGAGCGGCGAAAATTCCGGGCTTAACGGTGTCAGAATCGTTTATCCGCAAAATGGACCTTATGATGCGGATCTCCGTACTACATATACTGTCAGGGGTAAAGCTAACGGTGTTTATGTTGTGAACAGTTTCATTATTGCCTCCGCATACGGTGTGGATTTCCGAAATTGCGATGATCATTTTATAAAGAAAGTAACTACTTGCTGTTATTATAATACTTATCTTCTCGGCGGTAAGAACGGCTATGTTTCGGGATGTCTCCAAAACGGCAATGCAATTCCGCGAGGCGGCGTTCCTTACTTGGAAAATTGGTTGATTGAGACTAATATATTTACGGATCTTTTTGACCCGATTCTTCGCTTGAATTGCAGATACATTGTTTTGGATGGGGCAGAGTCTCAGACTGTCTATAATACTTTTGCATACGGTTGCGCAAATCTTATTGTGAACCGTAATTCGGAAAATTCCTTGGCTGTGAATATCGGTTCGGATAATATCGGTTCCGATTCTGCGCAGTTGGTAATGGAAAGCGGTTCTTTTACAGTAATAAATTCAATGAGATATAACGGACATTCTTATGACCGTGAAAGCGGAAATCTTAAACTTTATAACAGAATTACCATTAACGATAAAACAGAAGAAGCTCTTTCGCTCGAATGATTTTTGGAAACGTATAAAATATTCGACATTTTATACGAAAAAATAAAAAATCTATTGACAGTAGGCTTGATTTGTGTTATACTTTAAGCAGTAAAATCGAATTATTATGTCCGAATTGGATAGATAGGGGTAATTAACTATGACTATAGGTTTTATCGGCGCAGGTCATATGGCAAGTGCGCTTATTTACGGAATCGTTTCTTCCGGTGAATACAAAAAAAGAGATATATATATTTTTGATGTGAATGAAGATGTCCGCAGAAACTATGTCAGCGAAGGCTTTAATGTTGTCGGAAGTGAAGCGGAGCTTGTTCTTGCTTCCAATATCGTTTTCCTTTGTGTAAGACAGCCTGCTCTTCCCGGTGTTCTTAATGCCATAAGAGGCGTTGTGACGAGCAAGAACGTTATTGTAAGTATCGTTGCGGGTATTTCAATAGGTCTTATTAAATCTGTCCTTGGACAGGAATGCAAGGTCATCCGTTCCATGCCCAATATGCCTGCTTCCATCTGTAAGGGCGTTACTGCAATATCTTACGATATGCCCATTACTTATGCTGAATTAACAAGAACCAAAGAGCTTTTTGAAACTATCGGCTCTGTGGAAATACTTCCCGAAGAACAGATGAATGAGGTCATTTCCGTAACTTCCTCAAGCCCTGCATATGTTTATATGCTTATGCGTGCAATGGTTGAGGGCGCGGTTCAGCAGGGAATGGATAAGGAAACTGCGGAAAGACTTGTTTTTGATGCTGTTTCGGGCAGTGTTGAATATGCCAAAGTTTGCGGATATTCTCTCGATGACATCATCTCTTCCATCTGTTCCCCCAACGGAACAACTGTCAAGGCTGTGGACTATCTTGAGAAGAAAGGTTTTGAACAGGCCGTAAAAGATGCTATGCTTGTTTGTACAAAACGTGCGTATATGCTTGAAAAGGAAATTTAGTATTTTTCATAAAGCTTACTGTATAAATCAACAATTTATTGTCTCTTGACTTTTTTCTTAGTAAGAAATTGTTGTGTGAGACCCGTTTTAGGGACAAGGAGATTAAAAACTCGTCAATATACACAAAAGAGTGGATGGTTTTTTGTATAAATTTGCCTATTCCCAAAACGCGAAAAATGTGGTATCATATATACAGTAAATTTGATGTTTAAATAATGATAATAATTTTTTGGAGGTAATTTTTGTGGCAGGATTGGTATTGAAAAATATCGGTAAAGTCTACCAGGGCGGCGTTCGTGCCGTAACAGACGTTAACTTGAAGATCAAAGATAAGGAATTTATTATTCTTGTCGGACCTTCCGGTTGCGGTAAATCTACAACACTCAGAATGATCGCAGGTCTTGAAGAAATCAGTGAAGGTGAACTTTACATTGATGAAAGACTCGTTAATGACATTGCACCTAAAGATAGAGACATTTCAATGGTTTTCCAGAACTATGCTCTTTATCCCCATATGACAGTTTATGAAAACATGGCTTTCGGTCTTAAACTCCGTAAGGTTTCCAAAGAAGAAATCAAGAGACGTGTTGACGAAGCAGCTCGTATTCTTGACATCTCCCACCTTCTCGACAGAAGACCTAAGGCTCTTTCCGGTGGTCAGAGACAGCGTGTGGCTCTCGGTCGTGCTATCGTTCGTGAACCTAAGGTATTCCTTCTTGACGAACCTCTCTCAAACCTTGACGCTAAACTCCGTGCTCAGATGAGAACAGAAATCTCTAAACTTCACCTCAAACTCGGTACAACATTCATCTACGTTACTCATGACCAGACAGAGGCTATGACAATGGGTGACCGTATCGTTGTTATGAAAGACGGTTTCATTCAGCAGTGCGATACACCTCAGCATCTTTATGATGAACCTTGCAATCTCTTCGTTGCCGGCTTTATCGGTTCTCCCCAGATGAACTTCATCGAAGCAAGACTCACAAAGAGAGGCGAAGATATGCTCGTTAACTTCGCAGGCTTCACACTCAAACTTCCTAAAGAGAAGGTTGAGACTGAAAACTACGAAAGACTTATGAGCTACGGCGGTAAGAATGTTATCATGGGTATCAGACCTGAACACATTCACGACGAAGATATGTACCTTGAAAGAATGCCTGAAAACATCATTACAGCTAATGTTGAAGTTACAGAACTTATGGGTGCTGAAACTTACCTTTACCTTGATGTTGATGACAATAAATTTACAGCAAGAGTTTCACCCAAATCCAAGGCTCGTCCCGGCGATACAATCAAGATCGCTCTCGATATGTCTTGCGTTCACCTCTTTGACGCTGAAACTGAGGTTACTATCATTAACTAATTCCACTATTCGGGAAACAGCAGATATGTTTAATTATTGTGTAAACAATTAAAAATATGCCCACTTGTTCGGATAATTTAAAGTTAGTCGGACAAGTGGGATGTTGTTTTTTTTCTCTGTAAGTCCCGCGGTTCAATAAAAGAAAAGGCTAATGTAAATATGACGGAAAATATTTCCTTTGAGAAAGAACTTGAAAAGTTAAGATCTGTTATAAAAAATATTGCACACCGTTTCCCCGAACCTCACCGTGACGATCTTGAGCAGGAAGGTGTTTTGGGACTGTATTTCGCGGTTGAGTCTTACGACCCGTCAAAGGGGGTTCCATTTGATGCATTTGCTGTCATGTGTGTGAAAAGAAAAATGTTTACATATTGCACTCATTTTATAAAAAATGCTCCCAATTATATTGATGAAATTGAAAATGTCGGAGATAATGAGGAATTTGAAGAGAATATCCTTGAAAGAACTGAGGTTTCAGATCTTTTTGCAAAGCTGAATGAAAATCTTTCAAGAATGGAAAAGCAGGTTTTGGAGTTGTATCTGCAGGACTTATCCTATGCGGAGATATCAGAAAATCTCTCCATTTCCGAAAAATCAATTGATAATGCCATGATGAGAGTCAAAGCAAAGCTGAAAAAACTTTTTGAATCACAACTTTAATTTTATATATGCCCGTGAATAATTTCGCGTTGAAAAACTCATAAGTAGTATTGCAATAGGTCCTTAAGGTGAATTTGCTGCATTCTTTACGTTATGTTAAATGGTCTGTACGGCGTCTTTGAAACATAATCCTGCGGTAATAGCGACCCCCATGTACCCAATAGTAGTGCCGTATGGAATTTTTGACGATTTCGGTGTGATTCCGAAGCAGGGCAACAATTATTTTTAAGCGAGGTAAACTCAAATGTTTCAGGACAAAGAATTAGTATGTAAAGATTGCGGTAAAACTTTTGTTTTCACAGCAGGTGAACAGGAATTTTACGCAGAAAAGGGCTTCCAGAATGAACCCCAGCGTTGTAAAGAATGCAGAAACGCAAAAAAAGCAGCAGTTAAAGGTGCTAAAGAATATTTTGTAGCTACATGCGCATCTTGCGGTGCAGAAGCAAAAGTTCCCTTCCAGCCCAGAGAAGACAGACCTGTATACTGCAGCGAATGCTATGCAAAAATGAAGAACAACGGCTAATTAGTCGTATTTTTTCAGCTTAGTAAAATAAAAATTAAATAAGCCGTACAACAAGAGCTTGATACAAGCTTTTGTAAGAATTATGGGAAAACCTCTTTATTTTTAAATAGGAGATTGAGGTTTTCCCATATTTTTTAAATCAGTTGAAATGATTTTATAACGAATAGATATTTAATATGTTTTATGTTGTAATACAGTAAGAAAAGGACGGTCTTCTTATGAATTTGAAAAAACTGCTTACTTCTGTATGTGCTGCTGTTCTTGCGGGTGCAACTTTAGTCTCCTGCTCTCAGCCTGAGGTTTCAGATATCCCAGAATTTGTCAAAGGGTATGGTTCTGATACTTCCGAAGAAATTCAGGTTGACGGAAATCAAAGATATTTGGCATATGAAATTGATTTTATAAGTGATAAAGAATACGAAACTCCTGTTTATACTGTGGAAATGGATGTCGTTTTTACAAATAAAGCTACGGGAACAAGCCTTACGATCCCCGCATTTTGGGATGGCGGCACTTCCTGGAAGGTTCGTTATGCTCTTACGGAGATTGGTACTTGGACATGGGAAACTTCTTGCAGTGATGAAAGCAATACGGGTCTTCACGGTCTGAGCGGTGAAGTTGAATGTGTTGAATATTTCGGTAGTTTGGATATTTACAAGCACGGTTTCGTTAAGACGGAAGAAGGTAAAAATTACTTTGTATATGATGATGGAACTCCGTTTTTCTACCTTGGAGATACCCATTGGACTCTTCCCATGGAAAATATCGACGGTGTAAATACAGATCCTTTTTGTGAGATGGTTTATATACCTCAGGAAATAGCGGACCTTTACGGTATTACTTCAATGTTTAAGCACATAATGGATTACCGTGCAAAGCAGGGCTTTACTGTAATTCAGTCCCAACAGTTGGCTGTTTGGAACGGTGCTTCAGGAAACAGCTGGATGGGCGATGCGTCGGGTACAATTTTTAACTACGGAGTTAACGAACTGATTTTGGGTAAATTCCAAGAGCTTGACAGATATTTTGACTATATCGCAGAAAAAGGCTTTGTTCATGCAAATTCACAGTTTTCTTATCCATCAGAGCTTATTGATGCTTATTTCAGAGAACAGATAACCGATGAAGAAATAGATGCTCTTTGCCGCTATTGGGTTGCAAGATACAGCGCATATCCCGTAATGTGGTCAACTGCTCAGGAAATAGACAATGACTATTATGAATACGGAGGTTGTACTCCCGAAAATAATCCTTGGAAAATGGTTATCGAAGCTATTGCAAAATATGATCCCTATGATCACCCTTCAACAGCACACGGCGAAGGTATCAGTCATTTGAAAATAGAGGACTCTGTTTTTGATGATCTTGATCCCTATTCTTTTTATGCAATTCAGTGGAATCCCGGACTTGGAAATATTCAGGATATTGATTGGGAAGCTATGAAGGGGTATTACAATAACCACGGCTTCAAACCCGTTGTGAATTATGAAGGTCAGTACGATCATCATTGGGCGGGGGAATTTAAAACCAGAACTCAGGGTTGGCTTGCATATCTTAACGGTCAGTTCGGATTCGGTTACGGAGCTCCTACGATTTGGTCTATCTTCTGGACTGTCAATGATATAAATAACGCAAAAACGGCTTTGTATAACGACGGTGTTGAGAGTTATTACAGGGATTGGTCTTGGTTGAAAGGTTTGTATTCCGAAGGCGCGGTAGTCATGGCGAATATGAAGGATATCCTTACGCAGTATGAATGGTGGAATCTTATTCCGGTATTTGACGGCAATGAATATTTCAGCCCTGCTGTAAATGTCCTTTCCGAAAAAAATGTTGTTTATCCCGATTACAGTATGGCTACCATCGGAAATGAGCTTTATATAGGATATTTCTATGGTAAAAATGAAGCTCCGTACAGTTACGGAAAACTTACGGGTATGGAAAACGGTCAGTATAAGATATATTGGTATAATAATGAGACAGGTATATATTCTGAACCGGAAATCGTGATGATTACCGACGGAACATATGATGTTTGCACAAAACCTTGGAAAACAGACTGTGTTTTCGTTGCGGAACTTGTTGAATAGTTTAAATTTTTATATATTCTTCTTTAAAAGAATCCAAATATCGGTTTTCTTTTGAAGAGGGTAAGGGAGAAACTTTTCTTTTTTCGTGAAAAGAAAAGTTTCTCCCTTAAAATATCTTAACCCAATTTTTACTTTATAAAGTTTGTTCTGTACTGTCTTTCGTTTTCAGGCGGATTTATTCCGTTTGCTTTGCCCAATTCGATACACTTCATGAGCCATGCCATATTATTTCCGAGATTTCTCATTGTCTGCAATCCTTCGAAGTCCTGCTCTGCGTCAGCTGCGCCTGCTCCGTGTACATTGTTCCAATATGTGGATGAAACTACGGGCATTCTTGCAATGGTAAAGTACTTGTTCAGAACATCAAATGATGCAACTGTTCCCGCACGTCTTGCAACTGCAACAGCTGCCGCAGGCTTATATGCGAAAACTGAAGATCCTGCATAAAAAATTCTGTCAAGAGCTGCAAGAAGTCTTGCTGAGGGATGTGCGTAATATACAGGTGTTCCGAAAATAAAACCGTCACATTCCTCGGCTTTTTCAATAAGTTTGTTTACGATATCATTGTCAAAAACGCATCTGTTTTTTAAATTTCTGCATTGCATGCAGGCAACACAGTCATTTACGGCTTTTGCTCCAAGCTGAAAAATCTCAGTTTCTATTCCGTTTTCCTTTAAAGTGTTGGCGACTTCAGTCAAAGCTCTGTTTGTTGTTCCGTTAGCCTTAGGGCTTCCGTTAATAAGTAAAACCTTCATTCGTATTATCTCCTTAATTTCTTTGTATTACAGTTTATTGTAAAATATGGTGAACATATTCTTTTTATAGTCGATTATTCCGTCTTTTTTCATTCTTGAAAGCTCTCTTGAAAGCGCTGATCTGTCTGCGTTCAGATATTCTGCCATTGAGTCTCTGTCATATGGAATATCAAAAGTGCCTTTTTTACCTTCGGAGCAGTCTTTTAAAAATTCAAGAATCTTTTCTCTTAAAGTAGGTGTTGTGAGATATTTTATTTTCGTTTGTAGATCCCAATATTTAGAGGAAACTGTTCCCAAAAGGTTTTTCAGCAGCTTATGGTGACACTGGCAGGCATTTTTACAGGTTGTAAGGAGCTTGTCGTGACGTATGTACATTATTTCCGTTTCTGTTTTTGCAATAAATGTCAGTGGATTTTTGTTGTCACCGGGAAACATCATCTCGGAAAAAATATCACTTTCTTTCAATAGGGAAATGAGAAGCCTGCTTCCGTCATAGTTCTCTCTATAGGCTTCAGCTTCTCCCGAAATTACTATTCCCATTTCGGAAACCTCTTCCCCTGCAAGAAGGATAATGCTTCCTTTTTTATACTTTTTCGTATATGCTTTCAGGCATAATGTCATTGAAAGAACATCGTTTTCAGGGATGTTTGCAAATAGCGGACAGTTGATTATAGGATCAAATTGCAGCTGCATAAAATTTTCCTCTTCTTCGTTGCTTGTGCAACAGAAATATCTTTGTTTTTAGTATATACTATTATTGTAAGAAAGTCAAGGGTTTTAAGCTTTGGTTTTTTATGAAATTTTATACTAAGGGGATTTTTATTATGACAAACACAAAAAATAAAATACTTTGGATAACAAGAACCGCTTTATTTATTGCAGTACTTATAGTTTTCCAATCACTCAGCGCTTCTTTGGGTCAGATAGTTACGGGTTCTTTGGTTAATCTTGTCCTTGTAACAGCGGCCATTACCGGTGGATTTTGGAGTGGGCTTACCGTAGCTGCTATCTCTCCGTTTTTTGCATTCCTTCTCGGTATCGGCCCTAAGCTTATCCAACTCATTCCTTTTATCGCTTTGGGTAATATTGTTTATGTTTTGGTTGTTTCTTTGATTGTAAAGGCTTTTAATTCCGAAAATAACTCAATGCTTTTTGTGGGCGGTATAACCGGCGTTGTTGTTGGTGCTCTTCTTAAGTTTGCCACTCTTTATGTTGGCGTTGTTAAAGTTTTCATTCCTCTTATGGGCGAAAACCTTAAAGCTCCTCAGATTGAGACTTTTACGACAATGTTCTCAACGCCTCAGCTTATTACAGCTCTTATCGGGGGCGTGGTTGCAATACCCGTAGCTATGGCTGTAAGAAGAATTTTGAAAATTCAGAAAAAAGGATAAACAGAAATTAAATATAACAGAAATTATGGGGAAACCTTTTTCTTTTCAAACGAAGAGTGGGAGGTTTTCCCATAAAATATACGAATAGAAAATTTGTTTGGTTTTGTATATACTTATTATGGGATGAGAAAATATCTGTGAATAATTTAATTTAAATTATTATGTTTTGGTTTTATCCTGTTGACAAATCTTTATGTAAATGGTATAATATATAGTGAGTATTAAAAGAATCAAAGAGGTAATTGTTTTGTATAGTTTTACAGAAGTCCCTGTTTGCGAGATCGACAGCTTTTCCGAAGAGCATGGAATATTCTTTCAGACTTCCGCATGGGCATCATTTAAAGATAAATATAAAAATGTTTCGTTCATTGGCAAAGACGAAAACGGAGAAACGGTTTTAACTTGTTTGCTGTTTCTTATTTCCGTACCTTGTACGCCTTTCAAAATAGGATATGCAATGAGGGGATTCGTTTGTGATTACACAAATGAAACTCTTGTCCGTGAATTTACGGAATTTCTTCGTTCTTATATGAAGAATCATTTTATTGTATATACCGCAATAGATCCGTTCTATACCTATAAGACGGATTTTGAAGTGACTGAGTCGGGCGGAAAAGTTCATGAGAATCTTTTGGAGCTGGGGTATATCCATTTTGCCGATAAGGCTCATTCCATTCAGCGTGCAACAAATTATCTTGTTCGTTGGGATCCTGATGACGATAAAAAAGAAATTGCAAAATCCGTTTACTCAAAAATGGAAAAGAAGCTTCAGAATGATATCCGAATAGCGGAGGAAAGAGGTCTCGTCCCCGAAAAGTATCACGGTGATGAAATTACAGATACTGTAATTGATGAGTTCTTTAAACTCTTTGAAGAGACCGCGGAAGCGAAAGGATTCGGCATACGTCAGAGAGATTATTATGTAAATCTTATAAAACATTTGCGTAAGTATATTACTATTCATTTTTACAGATACGATTATAATATAGATAAGGCGTATACCGAAAGAGTTATCAGTGATGTAGAAGCCGCAATCGAAAGAAACCGTGCCGAATCTGAAGACCCAAATACAACTCCTCAGAAGCGTGAACGTCTGAAGCCGAAAATGTCAGAGCTTCTCAAACAGCTCAATGCAACAAAACCTCGTCTTGAAGTTACGGAAAAATATAAGGATAAAAAATATATTTCTGTATATCTGTGTATTAAATGCGGAACCAAAGCTCATGACTATTTTGGGGCAAACTCTCAGGCATTGCGCGAGCTTCGTCTTACTTCCAATTATTGGGATATGATGAAAGATTGCTTTGACGGAAAAACGGAAAGTCTCAATATGGGTGGTACACTTCGTCTTGATACAGAAGATATCAAACAGGATAAAACATACGACCTTTATCAGTATAAATCCAGATATCATGGTCAGCTTGATGAGCTTTTGGGCGAATATTATTTGGTTTCAAATAAGTTCTTGTTTGAAATTTTGCATAATAAGGTTCATTGGTTGAGAAGAGTTGTGTTTAAAAACTAAGAAAGAGTGAATAATTTGTACAACTTTGAAAAAACGGAAAATTATGAGGTTTTTAATTCTTTTGCAGAAGAGCACGGAGGCTCTGTTTATCAGACTTCAATGTGGGCTTCTGTAAAAAATGCCTGGAAACCTTATTATTATATGGGATATGAGGACGGAAAAGAGGTTCTTTCCTGTCTTTGTCTTGAGAGAAATATTCCGGTTGCTGGAAAACTGTGGTATTGTCCCGATGGGTTTGTATGTGACTATAAGAATTCAGCTCTTATAAAAGAGTTTTCTTCTTTCATGAAAAGTGAAATGAAAAAATGCGGCGTTTTTGCTCTTGCCTGCGACCCTTTGATTGTAAAAAAAATAAACGGGGAAACCGTGGAAAACTTTTCCAAAGACATTTCTGTGTTTGCAGATGCAGGATTTAAAGTTGACGGTGTTGAAAACTTTTACACAGTTCAGCCTTCAACTACGATAAATATTCTTTTGACTGAAGGGACTGAACGTATTTCTGAAGAAAAACTTTTGAAGAAATGCGAAAAGGGTGTCCGTCACGGTGTAAAATTAGGAAAAGAAGGCGGTATAAAGTGTGAAACTTACACTATTGAAGATATCGACCGAAATCCTGAAATTGCCGATGAGTTTTTCTCTGTAATGACAGAGACTTCAGATAGGGTCTCATTTATTCAGCGTGAAAAATCTTACTATATAAATATGCTTCGTTCCTTGGGAAAATATGGTGTGGTAGATATGCTCTATTACGATATTAAGGGCGAAAAGGCTCGTGCCGAATCAGGTGAAATGACTGAAAAAGAGCTTGAAAGGTTTAATTCCGCCGTTAAAGAGCTTGAATCTTACGGAATTTCAGTAGATTCCGAGAGAATTTATGTGGCTTGTGGGCTTACATCGTATTTCGGAAAAACTTCCATTTGTCTTTACGGTGGTACTCGTAATGTTTTGAGAAACACATTCCGCCCCACACATTTGCTGAATTGGACAAGAATCTGCAGAAGTATGGAGCGTGGATGTGAGGTTCATGATATGGGCAGAATAACAGGGGATGCATATGATGAATCCAATCCTCTTTACGGATTGTGCAGATATAAACAGAGTTATGCAGGAACCGTTACTGAGTATTGTGGTGACATTTACTTAATAAACAATGGATTTGGCTTCTTTTTATTTACGAAGGGACTTCCTTTCGCAAAAAAAATGAAAAATACACTTCTTAAAAAAATAATCAAGAAAAGGACGGTTGAAAGAAGCTGATGAAATATATTTTTAAAGCCGATATTTCTGCCGGTGAGTTTAACTCTTTTGTTAAAACTCATTCCTTCGCGCCTATTACCCAAACAGAATCCTGGGGAAAACTGAAAATAGATTGGGAAAAGCGTTTTTGCGGTATTTTTGATGAGGACGGAAAAATGTGCGGAGGAGCAGCTCTTTTGATAAGAAATCTTGCTCCCATGTTTAAATTGGCATATTGTCCGAGAGGTCCTGTGTTTGATCTTTCAAATCCTGAAGTTTTTGATGTTTTTATGGATGGAATCAGGCAATTTGCCAAAAATAACGGAATCTACTCTGTAAAAATCGATCCTCCTGTACCTTTGAAAATAACACCTCCCGAAATGGAAGAGTCTGAATATTTTACTCCTTTTGATTCCGAAAAGGATGAACGGGCAAAAAATTATATTTTTTCAGCGGGATTTTCTCATAAAGGCTTCAGTCTTGTTTTGAATGATTATATTCAACCGCGATTCAATATGATAGTTCCTTTGGCGAAAAAGGACGGTATTTCCTTGAATGCTGCAGAGCTTAAAAAGCATTTTAAATCAAGTGAACGAAAATATATGGGTGCTTTTGTAACCAATCGAGGAATGTTTTTTGAGGAGGCTGAAATCACAGACGAAAATACGGAGCTTTTCGCTTCAATTATGAAGTCTACCGAGGAAAGGCAGGGTATTTTTCTTCGTAATAAGGAGTATTTTAAAAGACTGCTTACTTCTTTCGAGGAAAAAGCGAAATTATACTTCATAAAAACAGATGTTGATGTTTACATTAAATATTTAACGGACAGAATGGCTTCGGAATCTGATGATGATAAGGCCAAAACGTCGGAATTGTTGGCTGAGGCTGAAAAAGTGAAGGCTGAACGAGGTCGTATAATCCCGCTTTCGGGTTCAATAGTTATAATGCCTCCAAATGAAACAGGTGTCAGAATGGCTGAATATCTGTATGCAGGCTCTGATCTTAGTTCTTTTTGTCAGTTTAGTGCGGCAGATGTTATGCTTGCGGAAATTATGAAATCCTTGGCAAGTCAAAATGTTCAACTGCTTAATCTTGGCGGGGTTGAAGGGACTCTTGATGACGGACTTTATGCTTTCAAAAGCAAGTTTAATCCGATACTTGCAGAGTATATCGGAGAGTTTGACCTTGTTATAAACAAATTTAAATACAATATAGTGGAAAAAAATCTTCCATGGGCTGCCCGAATCTACAGAAGATTTGTTTCTCTAATAAAGAAGGAAAAATAATGGATAATAATTTAAACAAAATAATAGCGTTTATTCTTGAAACGGATAAACTGAAGAATATTTACCGTCAGACATATGTTACAGGTGAAGATCGTACCGAAAATGATGCTGAACATTCGTTTCATCTGGCTCTTATGACTTCTATGATGGCAGAGTATTCAAATGAACCCATTGATGTTCTTAAAACGATGAAAATGGTTCTTGTTCATGATGTTGTGGAAATTGACGCGGGAGATACTTACTGTTACGATTCTGAAGCTGCTAAAACTAAGGAATCAAGGGAAATTGCAGCTGCGGAACGTCTTTTTGGTCTTCTTCCCGATGAAATAGGCTCGGAGTTTAGAGCTCTTTGGGATGAATTTGAACGAAGGGATACTCCCGAATCGAAATTTGCAGCCGTAATGGATAGAGTTCAACCTCTTCTTCTGAATGTTGCAACAAACGGACGTGCATGGAAAGAGCATGGAATATATATTGATCAGGTTCGACAGAGAATATCTCCCGTAAAAGAAGGCTCAGTTGTTCTTTGGGAGTATCTCAATAATCTGATTGAAGATGCTTGTGAAAAAGGTTTTTTGAAAAGATAGAATATATTAAAAATCCGGATTTAATCTCCGGATTTTTTTAATGTGATGAAGTTTTTTGAGAAAAAAATATTTTTTATTTTTTTCGGGTGAAAAATCTCTTTTTTGAGCAGTTTTTTCAATTTGTGACTTAAGATAAATTGTTGAAACTGTTGAAATGTGATATTTTATGGATTTCAATGTTTAAAATGACTAAAAAGTATTGTGTGAAAACGAAGTAAAACTATACATAATAAACAAAGTTTCGGGCGATTTGGGAAAAAAAAGGTATTTTGAACTCAAATTTTCCGCGTGGTTGTGCGGAAAAATGAGGTTTTTGTGGCTCAAAAACTTTTTTTGAAAAAGGGGTTGACAAATCGGATTTTTTGTGGTATAATATTTGAGCGCTAAACGAGAGAGCGAAAAAC
>JAZSMD010000088.1:0-58932 GCA_045535665.1 Eubacteriales bacterium | reverse complement strand
TATTACTAAGGAGGACGTTGTTAAGAAGCTCTTCGACGAAATCGCTCCTAAGTATGCAGACCGTAACGGTGGTTACACTCGTATAATCAAAACGGGTCCCCGTAGAGGCGATGCAGCTGAAATGGCTATTATTCAGCTTATATAATCATATAAATTTACCCACCGATGAAAGTCGGTGGGTTGCTGTTTTTATGGTTAATCATTATAAGTATGTTGTAGGAAATTCTTAATGAAGCATTTATGTTTTGATAAAAGTTTTTTTTGAAAAGGATACGGGAAAACCGATTTTTACAAAAAATAGTTTTCCCGTAATTAACTTTACTAATTAGTTCCCATAAGTGCCGGACAGGTCTTCAACTTTTCCCGTAGTTTCTTTCTTTGTGACGGTAGAATTTTTGATTTTATCCTGAAGCATATTGTAGAATTTATCTTCGTCAAAGGGGATTTCCACCCAATCGTTTGTCCATGAAGAGAGATGAATTGCATTTGAAACGGTAAGACCGTTAATTCCTTCATTACCCGGTGAAAGCATAGGTGTTCCGTAGAGAATTGCATCAACAAAGTTTTCAAGAACTTCGGGGTGACCTTTTGCACCATCGAATGTCATAACTTCAGGTTCTGCAAGTCTTGGTTTTGCAAAACCACCTTCGGCTTCTTTCAGGAAGATATCCGTATCGTCGAGGGCTCTTGTTATTGTGAGCTTGTTTGGTTCTGCAATTACAGTTCCTTTAGTTCCTGTGAATTCAAATCTTGTGGCACCTGGCCATTCACCTGTTGTGGTAATAAATAATCCTGTTGCTCCGTTTTCATATTCAAAAAATGCGGTAACATCGTCTTCAACTTCAATATCGTGATATTTGCCGTAATAAGCGGATGCATGAACTCTCTTGGGAACTCCGCAAAGCCATTGCATAAGGTCGAGATGGTGGGGACATTGGTTGAGAAGAACTCCACCGCCTTCACCTTCCCATGTTGCACGCCAATCACCTGAATCATAGTATGCCTGTGTTCTGTACCAGCCTGTAGCATACCATACGGCGCGTTTCATTTCGCCAAGCTCTCCGCTTTGGATCATCTCTCTGAGCTTTCTGTATGCGGGAGTAGTTCTTTGGTTGTACATTATACCGAAAACCTTTCCCGACTTTTCGGCAGCTTCCATTTCTTCGCGTACTATTTTAGTGTAAACACCAACGGGCTTTTCGGAAAGTACATGGAGTCCTGCTTCAAAAGCTTTGATTGCGATTTTGGGGTGGTCATAATGAGGTGTTGCTATAATAATAGCATCAACCAATCCTGAATTTATCAGGTCATCAGAATTTAAAAATGAGGGAAAGTCGGGTTTTCCGAGTATTTCTTTTGCCGCATCGATTCTCTCCTGTTTGATGTCGCAGATTGCGGTTAATTCAAATTTTTCAGGATTAGCATGGCAGTGGCTTTTTACATAAGCTCCGCCCATGTTTCCAATACCTATGAGGCCTAAACGTACTTTATTCATAAAAGATTTTCCTTTCAAAATTTACTTCATTTGAATTTTAACATAAAAATACCGTTATGTCAATCTTTCTATTTACAATTAAAAAAAATGTGCTACATTTAGAACTTTTCCAGGTAAAGAAAGCTTTATTATTAAAATTTCTCACCAGCCTTGATGGTTGGTGAGAAATTTATGCCTATACATATATAATATTATTTATTTTTCAGCATATTCGTAAATAGCTTAAGGATCCGAATGTACTGTAACGAAAGCACCCTGAGTATTCAGTAAACTAAATGTATACACTCCGTTTTCATCAGGAAGAAGTTCTGCAGTATAATCTGTATGGTAGATATATACTGTAGCATCAGGAACAGTAACTTTGAATTTGATTTTGGTATCATAGAGTTCTTCGTTGGGATTTTCTATGTCTCCGTAAGCATTAAACTGAGATACATTCGCAAACATTATTGCAGTACCGTCACCAGCTTTTTTTACAAAAGAGCCTGCAAGAATTATTGCATCATCTTTCGTTACGTTAATATCTGTAAACGTGTTCTGATCAAGACTGTTGTCATCATGTGCCATAAAATCAAATGTCTCGGCAGGTTCTGTTTCTCTTTTGTCTTTTATATATCCGTATGAAAGGTCTGTGAGTTCTTCTGTATTACCGAAAAATGCGGTATCTGTGTTTGTATATTTCATATAAACGGGGGAGAGTTCCTTCAGCTTTTCATTTGCGGCTTTTACACTGTAATATGATTCTGTTCTTTCTCCTTTTGAGTTTACCATGTTTGTCTGAGGATTATTCCATCCGTCTTCCCAGCAAGCCCAATAAAAAGCTTGTGAGCCGAACGCAAGGCAAGTATATATCTGTGTTTGAGCCTGACCTTTTGAAAGGTAATCAACAGCTTTCGTATCAGAGTTTAAATATGAACTTGCTCCGCCTTGTATAACGGTCCAGACATCTCTTTCGGTTTCTCTGCATACGTTTGCAACGATTCTGAGATTTTCAACGTGTCGAAGCAACAGTGCATTTATGGAGTTTCTTCCATGCGAGGAGTTTTTGTTTATAGTATCATCGTTTACGCTTATATTGTAAAAGTCAAAAGAGATGTAGTCAGTATCAACACTGTCACTGTATATCTGAATATGTTCTTCGTAAGTATCAGTGCCTTGTTGCGGCTTGTCAGCGTAATTGGGATAGAGGTTGAGGAAAATTAATTGATTGGGAAAAAGTTCTTTTGCTTCGTTTATTATGACTCCGTAGTGGGGAAAATCCAATGCACTCGGTTCGTCGCCCACATCCATTGCCCAAATAGCCGGATGGTCTGTAAATGATTCTGCGTATGAATTATATACGCCCGAAGGTCTTTCATTTACTAACGTACCACCGTTTTGACCGTTGTCACCCCACCATCCCGGAAGATACGATAAAAATGTTCCGATTTCATATTTTTGACAAAGGTCTAAAAAGCCCATATCGTACGGTGCACCGATAATTATATCAATTCCCGCATCTTTTGCCCATTGAAGACGTTCTTCAGTTCTTGTATTGAAGCAGTAAACGCCTGTGAGTATCTTTGAACGGTCAATTCTTGAGCCATCTTTTTCTTCGGTATTGTATAATTTTGAAATTTCTTCTCTTGCTTTAAGCAACTTGTCAAGATTTTCAACCAATCCTTGTTGGTAATTATCCATTTCGGAGTAATCAATATATATCTTTTCAATAAGATTTTCTGTTTCCAAAGAAATTTCGTTTATTTCTTCAATTCTTGAGATTATTTCTTCACCTGTAGAGCCAATATCCAATACCGGAAGTTGTGGTTTGGTTTCGTTATTGCAAGCTGTTATAAGTGCTACCGCTGTAAATAATAATGTAAACAATAGTTTTCTGAGTTTCATGGATTCTTTTCCTTTCAAAGTTTTTTCTTCATTTGAATTTTAACATGAAATTATCGATATGTCAATTTAAATATTTACAATTTCAAAAAAATGTGCTATACTTATAAAAAACAAAAGTTGGAGATATTAGGAGATATTATATGAGATGTATACCCGATAAAATTAAACCTGTTTTTGACCGTCTCAGAAAAATGATATTTGACGGTTATATAAATGCAAACGCCATAAGGGGGAATCATGACCCTATAAAAATATTTGATACGCTTGTTGAGGGAGATTTTCCCGAAACTCTCTATTTCCCTGATATCAATTATTCCGATGACTGTAAATCTTTATGGGATACTGAAAGACATTACGGACGTATTGAACAGGCTTTACTTTCAGATAAGGGAAACCTTCTTCATTCAGATGCTGATTTCCGTGATAAAATTATCAAAGCTTTACGTTTTTGGATAAAAAACGATTTTATTAATCCGAATTGGTGGCATAATGGGATAGGTACTCCACGTAATTTGGCAGATATTGCTCTTGCAATATATGAATATTTGCCCGAAGATGTGTTTGAGGGGCTTGTTTCCATAATATCAAGAGGATCTCTTTTGGGTGAAAACGCTTCAAAAATCAGAAGTTGGACGGGTGCAAATAAGATATGGGGCGCTTCCATTACTATCCGTCATGCTGTTCTTATCGGTAATGAAGATTTGTTGGCAGAAGCTGTGAAAACGGCTTCTATGGAGCTTGATTATAATTTTGAAGGTATACATAGGGATGGAAGTTTTTTCCAGCACGGTGCAAGGCTGTATTCAGGAGGTTACGGGCGTTCTTTTGCGGCGGATATTTCTCAGCTTATTTATATTCTTCAGGAGACGGAATGGCAGTTTTCGGATAAATGTCTTGAAATCTTTTCCTCGCATATTCTTGACGGTCTTCGTAATATGACACAGTTCAAAGCTCTTGATTACGCCTGTGTCGGACGGGAATTTACACGACCCAATGATCTGAGTTCTGAGAACGTAAAAAGAACAGTGTCTCTTTTGGTTGACACTGTGGGAATACCTCGTTATGATGAGTATGTTGAATATCTTGCGGAGCTGGAAGGAGAGAAATCTTTCAGCGGTACTAAATATTTTAATGAGGCGGCACTTTTGAGCCACCATACAAATGGAATTTATCTCAGCGCAAGATTCCTTGGAGGAGATCTTACGGATGCTGAGATTTGCAACGATGAGGGAATATTATTTTATAATATGTCTTACGGCTCACATACTTGTGCTATGGTTGACGGTTCTGAGTATTTTAATATTTCTCCTATCTGGCAGTACGATAGAATTCCGGGAACAACTGCGGCAGCCGAATCTGATGAGTCACTTCAAGCTCGTGTTTGGCTTGGAAAAACTCTTCCGAATGATATTTACGGTGGTGTTCAGGGCGAAAATTGTGGTATAATTTTTGAAAAAGCAGAGCATGACGGTATAATTACATATGCGGCAGATTTTGCTGTTCCGGGAGGGTTAGTGTGTCTTGGCGCTGGAATATTCACAGAAGAAGTCAGACCTCTTTTCACTACGGTTGAGCAAAGTAATTGGCAGGGAGAAGTTCTTATGGACGGTAAAAGTGTTATCCATCACGGAATACGTTATACGCCCATTGGAGATACATCTTTTGAGGTTGAAACAAAGAAAGTTATAGGCTCCTGGCAGAGAAATTCAAAGCCTGAAAGTCCTGAACCTATATACGGAAAAATATTTACAGTTACCGTCAGACACTCTGCTGAAAAAGTCAGTAACGGAAATACTTCGGAATATGCTTATATGATATCTTCTGCAGAGCATGATGCTCCCAAAGTGGAAATACTCAGAAATGATTGCCAAATCCAGGCGATACGCATGGAAAACGGAACTGTAATGGCTGTTTTTTATGAGGACGGCATTCTTAGGCTTGGAAATGGAAATTTATGCGGAAAAGCGCTTGAAGCTGTGATCAAATGAGGTTGTTTAGAGGATAAAATGCATAAAAACAGTGGGGAAAACTATGTTTTCCCCACAAAAATTATTTACTTAAATCAGTTACCGAATGTGCCTGAAACGTCAACTACTTTGGATTCAACAACTTCTTTTACGAAAGTGGAAGCTTTGATCTTTTCCTGGAGCATTTCGTAGAATTTATCTTCGTCGATAGGAAGATCTACCCAGTCGTTTGTCCAAGATGACATGTGCATTGCATTGGAAATGGAAAGACCGTTGATACCTTCACAACCGGGAGCGAGAAGAGGTGTGCCGTTAAGGATAGCATCAACAAAGTTGTTGAGTATCTCAGCATGGCCGCCGCCGTTACCATAGTCTGTAACTGTTGTTTCTCCCTTCAATCTGCCAAAGCCCTCGGGAGAATTTGCTGTAAAGTCGGAAACTGAACCGTCAAGCTTAACATAAGTGAGTGTATCACCTTCGATGATAACTTTACCCTTGTCACCTGTAAATTCAAATCTGTTTGTTCCGGGGCATTCACCTGTTGTTGTGATGAAAAGGCCTGTAGCTCCGTTTTCGTATTCGTAGTAAGCTGTTACGTCGTCTTCAACCTCGATATTGTGGTATTTGCCGTAGTAAGCAGATGCACGAACTCTCTTGGGAACGCCGCAAACCCACTGCATAAGGTCGATGTTGTGAGGACACTGGTTCAAAAGAACACCGCCTCCTTCACCGCCCCAAGTTGCTCTCCAACCGCCTGAGTTGTAGTATGTCTGAGTTCTGTACCATTCGGTGATGATCCAAACAGCTCTCTTCATTTCACCTAACTCACCGCTTTGAACCATTTCTCTGAGCTTCTGCCATGCGGGACGTGTTCTTTGGTTATACATGATACCAAAAACTTTGCCTGATTTCGCTGCTGCTTCATTTTCTTCGCGAACTGCTTTTGTGTAAACACCTGCAGGTTTTTCGGAAAGAACGTGAAGTCCTGCTTCAAAAGCTGCAATTGCGATAGTGGGGTGATCATAGTGGGGTGTTGCAATAAGAACTGCATCCACGAGACCTGATTTGATTATCTCATCGGAAGAGAGGAATGAGGGGATGTTTTCGTTTTTGAGTGATTTTTTTGCATTTTCGATTTTGGCAGGATCAACGTCGCAGATTGCGGTGATTTCCATATTTTTATGTGCTCCGTTCATATAATCTCTGATATGACCGGAACCCATATTACCAAGACCGATAATGCCGAGTCTTACTGTATTCATGATTCGTAAACCTCCAAATTTTATATTTTACTTGATTATACCAAAATAATGTGTCAATGTCAAGGTTAAAATATTGGTTTTCAATAGAAATAAACATTTTGTTCATATTTTTATTTTAAGAAACTATTGTTAATTTCAAAAAATTATGCTATAATTAAAGCAAAATACTTTTATAAGGAAATTTGTACCAATGAGAATACAAAAATTTATTGCTGACTGCGGTTATTGTTCCCGCAGAGCTGCCGAAGCTCTTGTTGAACAGGGCAAGGTTATTGTAAATAATGCACCTGCAACAATCGGCATGGATATCGACCCCGAAAACGACCGTGTTGTTTGCGAGGGTAAAAGACTTCATCTCAAGGTTTGTGAAAAACAGTATTTTATGTTTTATAAGCCCAGAGGTGTAATAACTTCAATGAAGGCACAGGATGACAGAAGTGTTGTCGGTGAAATGATCAAAAATATCAAAGGCAGAGTTTACCCCGTAGGCAGACTTGACCGTGACAGTGAAGGTATCCTTATCCTTACCGATGACGGAGAGCTTGCATTGAGATTGACTCATCCCCGTTATCATGTGAATAAAACTTACCGTGTTACCGTTAAGGGTTATGTTGAAGAGGCAAAGCTCAATCAGCTTCGTAACGGTGTGGAGCTTGACGACGGTATGACACTTCCCGCAATTGTTTCCGTTCAGTCTATGAAAAACGAAAAAGGTGTTTCCGTTGAGGAATATAAGGAAACAAAAGACGGATTTGATGACAATGCTCCCGAGATTGTAAAAACCGCTCTCCATATTACCATTTCCGAAGGAAGAAACCGTCAGATCAGACGTATGTGTGAGGCTGTAGGACTTGAAGTTATGCTTTTGAAGAGAGTTGCCATTGGTGAACTTGCAATAGGGCATCTTGCACCCGGTGAATACAGACCTCTTTCTGAAAAGGAAAAGGATCTGTTATTGGGAAGTGTAGGACTTGAATATATCCGCAAAAAAGGAAATCAACGTCCTGCAAAAGAAAGTAAAAGACATTACGGCAGAGAAAAGAGCGTTCATGAGAAGAGAGTTCTCAAACGCCTTAAAAACAACGAATATAAAAAATAATTATATTTACCACGAAAGGAAGGCTCTCCATGATTAAATATATTTTATCTTTAGACCAAGGAACAACAAGTTCAAGAAGTATCGTTTTTGACAGCGAAGGTCAACGTGTTGCAATGGCTCAAAGGGAATTCAGACAGATATATCCTCAGCCCGGATATGTAGAACACGACCCTCAGGATATAATCACGTCTCAGCTTGAAACTGCAAAGGAAGCTATTGCAAAAGCAGGTCTTAAACCTTCCGATATTTCAGCTATCGGTATTACAAATCAGCGTGAAACTACCATCATGTGGGAAAAAGATACTGGCAGACCCATTTACAATGCTATTGTTTGGCAATGCCGCAGAACAGCTCCCATTTGCGATAAACTTAAAGAAGATGGCTATGAAAGCATGATCTTTGAACGCACGGGTCTGAAGACTGACGCTTATTTCTCCGCCACAAAGATAAAGTGGATACTTGATAATGTTCCCGGTGCAAGAGAAAAGGCTCAGAGAGGCGACCTTCTTTTCGGTACAGTTGATACTTATATCCTTTGGTGTCTTACCGGCGTTCATGCAACGGATTATACAAATGCTGCAAGAACTATGCTGTTCAATATAAATACCCTTGATTGGGACGATGCTCTTCTCCGTCTTTTTGATATCCCCGGATGCTTGCTTCCCCAGGTATATCCTTCCGTACACAATTTCGGAACGACAAAAACAGAAATTTTCGGAGCTGAAGTTCCCGTTACGGGTATTGCGGGAGACCAACACGCAGCGCTTTTCGGTCAATGCTGTTTCAATCCCGGTGACACAAAGAATACTTACGGCACAGGCTGCTTCCTCATTATGAATACAGGTAATACTCCCAGATTCCCCAAAAACGGTATGCTTACTACTATCGCATGGGGTACTGATGATGAGGTCGTTTATGCTCTCGAGGGCAGTGTCTTCGTAGGAGGGGCGGTTCTTCAGTGGCTTAGAGATGAGATGGGACTTATTAAAACGGCTCAGGAGGCTGACGAGATAGCTGAGAGAACTAAGGATAGTGACGGTGTCGTTTTTGTACCCGCATTTACAGGTCTCGGTGCTCCGTATTGGGATATGTATGCAAGAGGTACTATTTCAGGTCTTACAAGAGGTACAAAGCCCTGTCATATTATCCGTGCAGCACTTGAAAGTATTGCTCTCCAATCTTATGACGTACTTAAGGCTATGACTGACGATCTGAAAATGCCTATTCCGGAGCTTCGTGTTGACGGCGGTGCATCCAGAAGTAATTTCCTCATGCAGCTGCAGGCGGATCTTCTCAAAGTTTCAGTAAACAGACCTCTTAATATTGAAACAACAGCTCAGGGCGTTGCTTTCATGGCAGGTCTCGGTGCAGGTATCTTCAGCAGTAAAGAAGAAATCAAAAATCTCCGTAAAACAGAAAGACTTTTTAAGCCTGAGATCAGTACGGAAGCACGTGAAAAGCTTATTACCGATTGGCATAACGGCATAGGCAGAACAATTACAAAATAATTATTCAAATAAGTAAGGGCATCAAGCTTTACCTTGAATAATTTATGCATAATTTGATGTGGATTATTCATATTGGAAAAACCCTGAAATATATGGTTTTTTTGAGTTTATCCAAAAAAAGCTGTGGAAAACATTTTTTTCGGGAAGCCTGTAAATTCAAGCTTTTTCGATATTTTTCGCGGTTTTGAATCTGAGTTTTCCACAGTTTTCATAAGAGTGAATATTCATTTCTGTGGAAAAGTCTGTGCAAAATGTTCAAAACCCCGATGTTTAGCGGCTTTTTCAACTGTTTAAACTGATTTTTCCACAGGTCACACTTTTTTTATGTTTGAAAAAAACAGCATAACTGTGCGGAAAATTGAGGTAAGGTTGTTGAGCTTTACAAATTATGCAAGATTATGTTTTATACAATTTCCACTAAAATATGAAATTTTAAATTGTGTTAGCTTGAATTTTTTTAAGTATAGGAAGGGATTCTTATGAAGAATTTACTGAAAGGCTTCAAAAGAAGCAATTTTCAATATTTTAACATGGCAGAAGAAGACGATTTTTCACTTGTAGAAACAGCCGATGACGGAATAAGCCTTATTCCCGAAGAATATTCAGGTATGTACTGTGACCCGGAAGGTAAGAAAAACCTTGATAACGCGGCTTTTGTTTATGTTGACGTCAAAGGTGACTTTATCGCAAGAGCTAAAATTGACCTTGATTTTGTTTATGCCGAAGATGCTGCGGCAATAATGGTTTATGACAATGCGGAAAACTGGGCAACGGTAAATTTTGAAAAATCAAAATTCAGAACAAAGGCTGTAGCAACCTGCGTTACAAAGGACGGCTTTTCCGATAAATCCGCAGGTCCTGATTATCCTTGGCCCACACTCTGGCTTCATGTTATTCGTAAAGGCGAAAATATTGCATTTTTCTATTCTCCCGACGGGGTTAACAAGCATTTGCTCAGACATTTCAAATTTTCCGCATCCGAAAATCTTAAATTGGGTCTTACAGCTCTTTCACCAAACGGAAACGGTGACTCCACAATGAATTTCTATTCATTTGAGCTTAAAGAGAACTTTACTGTTATGGATCTTACAGAGGGTAACTGACGTGGCGGATAAGGAACTTACGGAAATACAGAAGCTTTATGAAAAAATACCGTCCTTTACCTGTAAAGAAGACTGTATGGAATGCTGCGATAACCAGATACAGTTTGCACCCGAAGAGCTTGCACGTATGCCTGAGGCAGATTGGCCCGGAAGTTGGTGTCCGCATCTGAAAGACAACCGTTGCTCGATCTATCAGTGCAGAGGTTTTATATGCAGAATATACGGCTCATCAGAGTTGTTTCCATGTCCTCATGGGTACGGACCTGAAAAACCTCTTACGGAAGCTGAAACAAGGGCTATGTTCAAGGAATATGTCCGTATCAAAACGGAACAGGAAAAAGCTCTTTCAGAGAAAAAGTGACTTAGTATAAATATTTTATAATTTCCCATGAATAAAATAACGATTACTTATAAAGGAATGAATACATTGGATTACAACTATTTGGCGGAACTTTTGTATCCGCATATCAAAACAACACCCGAGGATATGGAAAATAAATATCCTGCACGCGACCTTCCCGAAGGTGCACGTGTTATGAGAATTGCTCCCAGCCCCACAGGCTACCTTCATATCGGAGCTTTATATCAGGCAATGGCCAACGAAAGACTTTCTCATCTTTCAGGCGGTAAGTTCTATTTCAGAATAGAAGATACAGACTCCAAACGTGAGGTTCAGGGTGCCGCAGAGCTTTTTATAACAATGTTCGGCAAATACGGTATCAACTTTGACGAAGGCGCTGTTATCGACGGCGATAACGGCAATTACGGTCCTTACAGACAGAGCCAGCGTACTGAAATATATCAGACCTTTGCAAAAAAGCTTGTTCAGGACGGCAGAGCTTATCCCTGTTTCTGTACAGATGAAGAGCTTGAAGATATACACAAACAGCAGGAAGAAGCAGGAGATAATCCCGGTTATTACGGAAAGTATGCAAAATGGCGTGATGCTTCCGTTGAAGATGTTGAAGCGGCACTTAAAGAAGGAAAGCCTTACGTTATAAGACTTAAGTCCATAGGTGATGCTTCAAAACGTGTTAAAATTACTGATGCAATCAAGGGTGAACTCGAATTTCCTCAGAATGAACAGGATTTTGTTATACTTAAATCCAACGGAACACCTCCGTATCATTTCGCTCATGCTGTTGATGATCATCTTATGCATACAACACATGTTATGAGAGGCGAGGAATGGCTTGCAACACTTCCATGGCATATTGAACTGTTTGATGCGCTTGGCTTCAAACGTCCCGTATACTGCCACACAGCAACTCTTATGAAGCTTGATGGGGAGTCAAAGAGAAAGATATCCAAACGTAAAGACCCTGAGGCGGACCTTGCGTTCTATATTAAAGAGGGATATCCTAAATACGGTCTTCTGGAATACGTTATGACTCTTCTTAACACAAACTTTGAAGATTGGAGACGTGCAAATCCCACCGTTTCAATGAATGACTTCCAGTTCTCATTCAAGAAAATGAGTGTTTCAGGTGCTCTTTTTGATATAAAGAAGCTTTACGATGTTTGTAAGGATGTTATTTCCCGTATGACCGCTGATGAGGTTTATGATAATGTTACATCCTGGGCAAAGGATAACGATCCCGAATTCTATGAGATTCTTGCGGCTGATAAAGCGTATGCTGTTGAGATACTCGGTATCGGCAGAGGCGGAAAGAAACCCCGTAAGGACTTCGGTCTCTGGAGCGAGGTTAAGGATTACATGGGATTCTTCTACGATGAACTTTTTACGGGAAAAAGAGATTATCCCGAAAATCTTGAAAAATCTGAAATCAAGAAGATTTTGGAAAAATATGTTGATATCTTTGACGAAAATGACGAGCAGAATGTTTGGTTTGACAGACTTAAGGCTCTTGCAGACAGCGAAGGCTATGCGTCAGATATGAAAGCATATAAACAGGATCCTTCCTCATTCAAAGGAAGTGTTGCTGATATTGCAATGATGCTCAGAGTTGCTGTTACAGGAAAACAGGTTTCACCCGATACCTACTGTGTAATGAAAATTCTCGGTAAAGACAAGGTTATTTCCAGAATTACCGCTGCTGCGGCTGAAATATAATTAAGAATCTATAAAAAATGAGGAATATACAAATGGAAGAAACAACATCTAATTTTATTCATGAGATCATAGACGGTGATCTCGAAAGCGGAAGAGAAACTCATGTTCACACACGTTTCCCGCCCGAACCTAACGGATACCTCCATATCGGCAGTGCAAAAGCTATATGGATAAACTCCGGTACAGCAAAAAAATATAACGGTGAATTCAATCTCCGTTACGATGACACTAACCCCGTTAAGGAAGATGATGAATATGTCCGTTCCATTGAAGAAGACCTTCGTTGGCTCGGTGCTGAACCCAATCATATTTTCTACGGTTCCGACTACTTTGATAAATGCTATGAATTCGCAATAAAGCTTATCAAAGAAGGTAAGGCTTATGTTTGCGACCTTAACGCTGAAGAAATGCGTGCTTACAGAGGGACACTTACCGAACCCGGTAAGGAAAGCCCTTACAGAAACCGTTCTGTAGAAGAAAACCTTGACCTTTTTGAAAGAATGAAGAATGGTGAATTTGCCGACGGTACAAAAACTCTCCGTGCAAAAATTGACATGGCTTCACCCAATATGAATATGCGTGACCCAGCTATTTACCGTATTCTTCATACACATCATCACCGTCAGGGCGATAAGTGGTGTATTTATCCTCTTTATGACTACGCACATCCTATTCAGGACGCTCTTGAAGGTATAACACATTCACTCTGTTCCATCGAATTTGAAAACCACAGACCTCTTTACAACTGGGTTGTTGACAATATCGGTTTTGAACAGAAGCCCCATCAGTATGAATTTGCACGCCTTAACCTTACATATACGGTTATGAGTAAGCGTTATCTCCGTGAATTGGTTGAAACAGGCAGAGTTGACGGTTGGGATGACCCCCGTATGCCCACACTTTGCGGTATGAGAAGAAGAGGTTATACACCTTCCTCTATCATCGAATTTGTTAAAAAAGCAGGTGTTGCAAAGGCTTACAGTATCGTTGATATTGAGCTTTTGGAGCATTGCATCAGAGATGAGCTCAATACTTCCGCATTGAGAAGAATTGCTCTTCTTGACCCCATAAAGGTTACAATTACAAACTATCCCGAAGATAAAACAGAAGAGTTTGAGGTTTCCAACAATCCTCAGAATCCCGAAGCCGGCACAAGAAAGGTAACATTCTCTAAGCATATTTACATTGATAAGTCTGACTTTGCGGAAGTTCCTCCGCCAAAATTTTTCAGACTCAAACCCGGCGGAGAAGTTCGTCTCATGGGTTCATATATCATTAAGTATGAAGATGTTATCAAGGATGAAAACGGAAATGTTACGGAAATTCTCTGTTCCTGCGACCTTGAAACAGGCTGCGGCAATCCCGTTGACGGAAGAAAAGTTAAGGGTACTATCCATTGGCTTTCCGAGGTCAATGCAGATGATGCTGAAGTTCATCTTTATGACCGTCTCTTTACTCTTGCAAACGTATTTGATATTCCCGAAGGAAAGACATACACAGACTACCTGAATCCCAACTCATTGACCGTTGTTAATGCTAAGGTTGAAAAGTGCCTTGCTTCTGCGGAAAAGGGCGAGAAATTCCAGTTTGTACGTACAGGATATTTCTGCAAGGATACAAAATACGAAAACTGCTATAACCAGATCGTTGGCTTGAAGGATAGCTATAAGGCGTAATTTTTGGTTTGTATAATAGGGTGTGGGAAAACTCGTTTTCAGAAAAAGTTTTTCCACACACTCTTTTGGAAAAGTTCTTTACGGCAAATTAAGCGGTAAATCACTCTTAATTTTTCGTTTTTTATGGTCGGAGGGGCTTTGTTCCTCATTTTTACTAAGTAAATATTGAACTTTTCTGCAATTTATGACTTTAGGTATTGCAAAAAACATAATTATCTGATAAAATAGTAAGAGCAAAAAAACCTATACTCGCACGGAGGTGACAGTTGTGCCCAATATTAAGTCCGCTAAGAAGCGTTGCAAAGTAATCAGCGCTAAAACTATGCAGAACAAGATCCAGAAGTCTGTACTCAGAACAAATCTTAAGAAGCTCCAGGCAGAAGTTAAAGAAAACCCTGCTGCACTCAAGACTGCATACAAAGTTCTCGACAAAGCTGTTGCGAAAGGTATTCTTCATAAGAACAATGCTGCTCGTAAAAAGGCTCAGATCGCTGCAATGGCAAAATAATTAAAAAAACAAATCGGAACATAGGAGATGTAGGTCTTTTATGTTCTTTTGTTTTATTTAAATTGGGAAAGAAGGTTAACTATGGCTAAAACAAAGATAATGTTTTGTTTCGATACAGAAGACTATACGACAATCGAATCAACCGAAGCTGCTGCGAAAATTGCGGATATCCTTACAGAAGAAGGCTGTAGGGGCAGTTTTATGACCGTAGGCAGAGTTGCATATGAGCTTTCACGTCAAAAGAGATTTGACCTGCTGAAGTCTTTTGAGGGACACGAGATAAATTTCCATACAAAAGACCATACACTTCATCCAACTTTGATCGAATATACCGATGTGGAAGATTTCACCGTGGCTTCTGACAGACTTCTCCGTGAAGAGTGTGAAGGTCTGGGTATGGTCAAAGCTGTTTTCGGTTTGGATAAAATATATTCTGCCTGTCCTCCGGGACCCAGCCGTTCTTATGCATCAATGATCGTGTATAAGGAGCTTGGAATTCCTGTTTATTCGGATTCGGGATTGATGCCCAAAGACGGAAGAGACGTGTTTTACTGCAATGCTCTCCAATTGGACTATACGGTTTGGTTTGAAGGGGATCTGTTTGAGAAGTACGATAATGATGATTCCCTCATAGATGAGCTCAAGGACCGTCTTGCGACCCGTGAAAAGGCTATAATCTACGACCACCCCAACAGATTCATTTTCAGTCAGTTCTGGGATGATGTTAACTACAATAAGAAGAATCTCAGCGAATACGGCAAGTGGAAGCCGTGCAGGAAACGCAGTGACGAAGATATCAAAAAGTATTTTGACCTTTACAGAAAAGTCATCAGAAGCTTTAAAAACGATGACAGATTTGAGGTTACAACTCCCGGTGAACATTGGGAAAGTATTAAAGACAAGCAGGAAAGAACTGTGGATATTTCCCAAATTCCTCTTATCAAACAAGCTCTTGAAGCAGAGTTCGCTCCTGTTAAAGAGCCTGTATCTCTTTCCATTTCCGAAATTTTTGACGCAGCATTAAGCTTCCTTTCAGGAAAAACTTCCCATAAAGTAAGGAATATCTACGGCTTCTTAAATACGCCCAAGGGTATTACGGAAGAAACGGAAGTTTCTGCTTGTGATGTTAAAAAGGCTGCAAGTGAGATAGTTGCACCCTTTGAAAAACCGTTTTTCATTCCCGAAACCGTAAATGTGGGTGGAAAAGTTTTAGGTGCGGCAGACTTCCTCTTTGCAATGCTTGACGCTCTTTGCGGAAAAGAAAAGATCCTTCTGAAACCACGTCCTCAGTTGAATTCTCTCGATGAATTCCCCGAAGTCAGAGATGTGAATTTTAAAGGTGAATGGCTCTACAGTGATGACCTTATGGATGATTACCTTTCCGACAGGCTTCGTTTGCAGTGCTGGACATTAAGATTTTAAAACTTAATATAATGATTGGGAAACCTTTTTCTTTTCGGTTGAAAAGTGAAGGGTTTCCCAAAAAATTAAATATATCAATAAATATTGACAATAATATTTTACAATAAATTGCACGTAAAACTATTGACAAATCAAGTGCTATTTGGTATAATATATGTGCAATATAAGTGCTAAAGGGGTGCGTTATGGGAACAGTGAATGTTACGATCCGCATGGATGAAGAACTTAAGAATCAAGCGGACGAACTTTTTTCGGATCTAGGTCTCAGTTTTACCGCGGCGGTCACCGCTTTTGCAAAACAAGCGGTAAGAGAGCAACGGATTCCGTTTATGCTTTCCAGGGATGTACCTAACCGCGAAATTTTAGAGCTTATCCGGAAGCAACAGAAAAGCTCTGAATGAATTGATTCGCTGAATCCTCCTTTAAAATATTTTCGGAAAAGCTCTTTACAGCCGATGAGTGAGTGGTTGTAAAGAGCTTTTTGCTGATTGAATTTTTTGTTTTATTGTTGTCGGAACCCCTTCTTTTCGCGGAAAAAGAAGGGGTTCCGAACCTCCCCAAGAAAACCGAGCTTGGGAATATTGTTGAGTCTTTGCATTGATTTTCTTTTTGGGAAGAGGTTTTAATATTATAATAATTAGGTGCTTATTCGGGTTGACTTACATATTCGGGGTTGTAAATGTTGTTTGTTGTAGCGATAAGGCTTCCGTCAGCCTTTTGGGCAAGGATAACGAATTCATTTCCGTCAATGTAAGTAAAATCAACAATGTCAGTAAAGCTTTCTGCCTGAATTAAAGTATTTTGAAGTTCGTTGTAATATTCTTGAAGCTTTTCCGTGGTTGTGCCTTCAATATTGCTGAAATCTTCTTTAATTTTACCAAAAACGAGTTTTCCGTCAGAGGTAAGAACTGTAGGAATTCTTTGGGAATGGAGATAGATAATATTTATTTTTACCGCATTTTCAAGGTTGAAATCAATTCCCGAAGTAAGAACTTTTCCGTCGGAAGTTAACGCTATAATGAAATCCTCACAAATACGGTAGTCAACTACATTTTCCCATGAAGATGTTTCGGGGAATTTTTCAGAATATATCTTTCCGTCATCGGTTAAAATATCTTTTTGAATCCTGACTTTTCCTTCTAAATTCGCCAATGTATCTAAATAATATACATTGCCGTCATTTGCACGGATCACGTAGTCCACTATGGAGGGAGCTTCAAGTTTTTTAATGCCTATATTTTGATGCAAATATTTAATTGTGGACAGAGTTACTTCTTTAAGCGTATCATAATCGGGTATTTCGGGATCGATTACTTCTTTTTTGATTTCTTCAGGAGTTCTTCCGTACAGATCTGCAACGTCACCGTTTTCGAGGAACGCAAATCTTGAAGCGTATACGGAAATGACATTATCAATTTCCGAATGTTTTTCCTGAGGTGTTAAAAGCCAAAACAGTTTTCCGTCTTTAACAACCCAATGGCTGTCAAGGGCGTTATTTACATCAAAATTAATAACATCATCAGATATAAACAGGGTTACATACTCGGAATTATAAATATCCGCATTTGAGATAAGACTTCCGTCTGTTTTCTTTCCTAAAATCTGCAAAGAAGAGGCTTTTGCATCTACCAGAAAGTCTTTGAGGTCAGTAATCTTTTCAGCGAGTTTTACAGACTGTCGAATTTCTTTATACAGATCTTCTATCATCTGTCTGTCATATTCTGTAACTGCCATGCTGTAATCCTCTTCAAAATTTCCGAAAATCAAATTTCCATCTGAAGAAAGAGCTACGGGGATCGAACACATATTGTCAATATTGCAAATATCGATTTTTTTTATGTTTTCAAGATTGAAATCAATTCCCGAAGAAAGGACTTTGCCGTCAGAGGTCAAAGCTATAATAAAATCGTCACAAAGACGGTAATCAATAACATTCGTCCAGGAAGAAGTTTCCGGGAAGCTGTTACAGTTTAAAGTTCCGTCATCATTAAGCACGGAGTCCTTGAATTTTTTGTAATCAATGTTGGGTAATGAATTTAATTCGTAAATATATCCGTCACCTGCGTAAACATGATACGCATTACCGTCATAAGCAAACCGAATATCTTTAATTCCGCAAGTCTTATTTAATTCTTCCAATAAAGAAACCGTGCATTCATTTTCAAGATAATAGTCCTTTGATGAAGGCTCAACTACTTCATTTATACGGTATTCCGTATCATAAAGGTCAAGCACAGAACCGTCTTCGCAAAAAACAAATCGTTCGCAATATACACCGACAGCATTATTTATAGTTTTAATTACTTTTTCAGCATAGGTTTCGTATGTGGTTTCGGAGTATGTTTCTTTTCTTAGAGATATGACTTTTCCGTCATAAACCGCATAACAACTGTCTGTAACGATATCTTCATTAACTTTCATCATATTTGAAGGCTTTGGATTTTCTTGGTTTTCGGGATCCTGCGGAGACTCATGGGAAAACGGACTGTTTGTATAACATGAAGTCAATGCAAAAAGAAGAACGCTCAGTAAAATTAAATTGCAGTATTTTTTCATCGTAATATTCCTTTCTTAAATATTTTTTCATCATCTTTATATGTTGGACTGTGACTTTGGGAAAAAGTTCCGTGTCTGTAAAATTAAAAATATTCAAGTCGGCTTTTCTTTTTGGAAGGGTTTTGGGAAAACCTTTTGCTTTTTATACGAAAAGAAAAAGGTTTTCCCATAAACAATTATATTCTAAAACCCCTATTTCAACCCCAGTTTCGGTCGGAGAAATTTGCCTGTGTGTGAGTTCGGATTTTTTGCAATTTCTCTTGGGGTTCCCGTTGCTACTATCGTGCCGCCTCTGAATCCGCCTTCGGGACCGAGGTCTATTATATGGTCTGCACATTTTATAACGTCAAGATTGTGTTCGATAACTATTACGGTGTTTCCTGCATTTACAAGCTTCTGAAGCACTTCTATGAGTTTATGCACGTCTGCCGTATGTAAACCTGTGGTTGGCTCGTCAAGGATGTACACGGTGTTTCCTGTGCCTCGTTTTGCAAGCTCTGTTGCAAGCTTTACACGCTGAGCCTCACCGCCCGAAAGGGTAGTGGAGGGTTGTCCTATCTTGATGTATCCTAAGCCGACTTCGTAAAGAGTTTCGAGCTTTCTGTAGATGTTGGGAATATTCTCAAAAAGCTTCATTCCTTCCTCAACGGTCATTTCAAGAACGTCGTTTATGTTTTTATCTTTGAATTTTACTTCAAGGGTTTCTCTGTTGTAGCGCTTACCTCCGCAAACATCACATTGTACATAAATATCGGGCAGGAAGTGCATTTCTATTTTAACTATACCGTCTCCTCCGCAGGCTTCACATCGGCCTCCGCTGACGTTGAACGAGAATCTGCTTGCTGTGTACCCCTTTGCTTTAGCTTCATTTGTCTGTGCAAAAAGCTCTCTTATGTCGTTGAACATTCCCGTATATGTTGCAGGATTAGATCGAGGTGTTCTGCCTATTGGGCTCTGGTCTATGTTTACTATTTTGTCAACATTTTCAAGCCCTAAAATTTCATCACATTTACCGGGAACAAGTCTTGAATTGTAAATATTTATCATAAGGTTTTTATATAAAATCTCATTTACAAGGCTTGATTTTCCCGAACCTGATACTCCCGTAACGCAAGTGAAAACTCCCAATGGGAACTCGACATCAATGTTTTTCAGATTGTTTTCCTTTGCTCCTTTAATGGTGATGAATTTTCCGTTATTCTGACGAGTCTTTTTCGGTACCGGTATGAACTTTTTACCTGAGAGATACTGTCCTGTCAGGGAGTCTTCACATTCCATAACTTCCTGAGGCGTACCTTTTGCGACGATATGACCGCCGTGAATTCCCGACCGGTCCTATATCCACGAGGTAGTCTGCCGCAAGCATGGTGTCTTCGTCGTGTTCAACCACAACAAGGGTGTTTCCAAGATCACGGAGATGTCTTAATGTATCAAGCAGCTTGTTGTTGTCTCGTTGATGAAGTCCGATACTGGGTTCGTCAAGGATATATATACAGCCCATAAGGGAAGAACCTATCTGTGTTGCAAGTCGTATACGTTGTGCTTCACCGCCCGAAAGAGTTCCCGCAGAACGGGAGAGGGTAAGATAGTCAAGTCCTACACTTTCAAGGAATCCGAGTCTGTCCTTTATTTCCTTAAGTATCATTTCCGCAATGCTCATGTCTCTTGGTGAGAGCTTAAGATTCTTTACAAATTCAAGCTCATCGCTTATTGACATCATTGAAAAATCGTGTATATTTATATCTCCTACCGTTACAGCTAAAGAAATAGGATTAAGTCTTGCGCCATGGCAGTCGGGACATTCGTTGTTTGACATCAAAGCTTCCATTTCCGCTTTGACTGTACTGCTTTGGGTCTGCTTATAGCGTCTTTCAAGAGTTGTAATGATGCCCTCGTGAAGCTCGCTTCCGTAGAGTAAGTCGTTGAGAGCTTCTTCCGAGTATTTTTCGATAGGATCAGCTACTGTTAGACCATATTTTTTTAAAATTTGGGTGAAAACTTTCAGCAGTACGGGATTTTGAGAAATATTTCCAAAGCCGGTAGCAACCACAGCCCCGTCAAGCAGGGATACTTTTTTGTTAGGAATGACAAGATCTTTGTCGATTGCCATAATGTAGCCAAGACCCGAGCATGTTTTGCAGGCACCCATTGGGTTGTTAAATGAAAACATTCTCGGAGCAAGCTCTTCAATTCCGATCTCATGTTCAGGGCATGAATAACGCTGTGAAAACATCTGCTCTCTGCCGCTGTCATCGGCGAAAACCACAAGAATAAGGCCTTTTGAAAGCTGTGATGCTGTTTCGCATGAATCAAAAAGTCTTTTTCTTATTCCGTCACGGATGGAAATACGGTCAACTACAATTTCTATATCATGTTTTTTATTCTTTTCCAAAGGTATGGGCTCCTGAAGGTCGTAAATTATACCGTCAACTCTGACTCTCACAAAGCCGCTTTTTCTGTATTCTTCAAATTGTTTCTGATATTCGCCTTTTCTTCCTCTGATAACGGGGGCGAGTATCTGGATTCTTGAACCTTCCTCGTAACCCAAAATTGTATCTACGATCTTGTCAAGGGGCTGTTGCTTGATCTCAACACCGCAAACTGGACAGTGGGGGATACCTACACGGGCATAAAGAAGACGGAGATAGTCGTGTATTTCCGTTATTGTGCCTACTGTGGAGCGAGGATTTCTTGATGTTGTCTTCTGGTCTATTGCAATTGCAGGGGAAAGTCCTTCAATTGCATCAACATCCGGTTTTTCCATCTGACCGAGAAACTGACGTGCGTATGCTGAAAGAGATTCCACATATCTTCTCTGCCCTTCGGCATATATTGTGTCGAAAGCCAAAGAGCTTTTACCTGAACCTGAAAGGCCTGTAAAAACTACAAGCTTGTCTCTTGGAATTTCAAGGTCCACATTTTTCAGGTTGTTTGCACGTGCGCCTTTTATAAATAAATTATTTCTCATGTTTTTCCTTTCTTGGAGAATTTGTGCTCATTTACTTAAGTTCACTGTTTGAGGTTTCACCCTCTTATTTCTTCGCTTTTTCCTGTTCTTTTTTCAATTTGTTTATTTCATCTCTGAGCTGTGCTGCATATTCGTATTCAAGTTGCTTTGCGGCATTTTTCATTTCTTGAGTCAGGCGGTCGATAAGATCTTCTCGTTCCTGCTTTGTCATCTTCTTTGTTACAGCGGGTTTTTCTGCCTTTTTGACCTCTTCGGGGGACACAGTTATAGCCAAAGGATTGCTTATCTGTTTTATAATCGTTTTTGGTACAATTCCGTGTTCCTTGTTGTAAGCTTCCTGAATGCTTCTTCTTCGTTCTGTTTCTGCTATTGCTCGTTCCATTGAGGGTGTCACGCTGTCTGCATACATTATGACTTTACCTTCCGCATTTCTTGCTGCACGTCCGATTATCTGTATAAGGGAGGTTTCGTTTCTTAAAAAGCCTTCTTTGTCAGCGTCAAGTATGGCAATAAGAGAAACTTCGGGAAGGTCAAGACCCTCTCTCAGTAGGTTGATGCCGACGATTACATCAAATTCTCCCATACGCAGATCACGAAGGATCTCTATCCTTTCCAGTGTGTCAATATCATGGTGCATATAACGTACTCTGATATCTAACCCTTTGAGGTATGAGGATAAGGATTCTGCCAAACGCTTTGTGAGAGTTACAACAATTACTCGTTCTTTTTTCTCGATACGCGCGTTTATTTCCGAAACAAGGTCATCTATCTGATTTTCTGTGGGTCTTACTGATATCTCGGGGTCAAGGAGTCCTGTCGGTCTGATTATCTGTTCCGCAACAACGGCGGCTCTTTCTTTTTCGTATTGTGCAGGAGTTGCCGAAACATATAGGACTTGCTTCATTTTACTTTCAAATTCTTCAAAGTTCAAGGGGCGGTTGTCGTATGCGGATGGAAGTCTGAATCCGAAATCGACAAGATTTGTTTTTCTTGCTCTGTCTCCACCGCTCATACCTCTGACCTGAGGAACTGTAACGTGGCTCTCGTCAATTATTGTTATAAAGTCATCTGGGAAGTAGTCTAGAAGAGTGTAAGGCGTAGAACCCGGAGCTCTACCAGAGAGAACTCTTGAATAGTTTTCCACACCTTTGCAATAACCCATCTGACGGAGAAATTCTATGTCATACAGAGTTCTTTCTTTAATTCTTTGGGCTTCGATCAGCTTTTTATTTTCCGTAAACCATTCGACACGATTGTCAAGCTCGTTCATTATTTCCCCAATGGCGTTTTCCATTTTTTCGGGATCTGTAACGTAGTGCATTGCAGGGTATATGGCAACGTGTTTCAAGCGAGATATAACTTCTCCTGTAATGTGGTTTATTTCGGATATTCTGTCCACGACGTCATCGAAAAATTCTATTCTGATGCATCTGTCTTCGTTCGCTGCCGGGAAAATCTCCATAACGTCACCTTTGATTCTGAACGTACCTCTTGCAAAATCATAGTCGTTTCTGTTATATCTGATTCCGATGAGCTGTTTTGCAACTTCATTCATATCAAGCTGTTGGTTTTCTCTTACGGAAACAGTCATGTTTTTATAGGACGTCGGGTCACCGAGTGTGTATATACATGAAACGCTGGCAACGATTATTACATCTCTTCGTTCAAAGAGAGAATAGGTTGCGGAGTGTCTGAGACGGTCGATTTCTTCGTTTATGTCCATATCTTTTTCGATGTATGTGTCGGTGTGTGGAAGATATGCCTCAGGTTGATAGTAGTCGTAGTAGCTGACAAAATATTCAACCGCATTTTCAGGGAAAAATTCTTTTAATTCGCTGCAAAGCTGTGCCGCAAGGGTTTTATTATGGGCCAGAACAAGTGTGGGTCTTTGAAGATTTTGAATAACATTTGCCATTGTGAAAGTCTTACCACTGCCTGTGACACCCAAAAGAACCGTGTCTCTGTTACCCATACGGAAGCTTTCAGTGATTTGCCGTATGGCTTCGGGCTGGTCGCCTGAGGGTTTGTATTTACTGTGTATTTTAAACTCTGCCATAAACGCAATTCCTCTTAAAGATAGTTAGAATTTGTACTCTTTAGTATATCACAATTGGCGTTCCATGTCAAGTCTTTTTTTGGATAATTCTCACAGTTTGCAATAATTTCTTAATTGGAGTCTTTTATAAAAATATCAGGGTAGGCTTTATTTAGCCGACCCTGAATTGGTATATCTTTATTTTTTTATAAAAGGAATCTCGGTCATTCTCAACATTGTGCATCCGTATGGATGAAGCCTTATTTTTTCAACTTCACCAATGGGTTTTCTGTTTTCTGGAGATTTTTCACAGAGATTTAAGAAGCCGTTTTCAAATTTCCAATCAATATGGACAACATTAGCTTCAAGCATAAGTTTGGGATTTTTTGAAGAGAACGGGAATTCATCGCCGTCAGATTCAATGGCTTTAAATTCCTTGGACGCATAAGCATAATTCCAATCGGATTTTGGATAGAGCTCGTAATCACAGTAGGGAAATTTTCTTTCTACATTATTTCTTTCATATTCCAACGTTTTAGCTTCATATTCGACTGGAACAGAGAATACAAGTGATCCCTTTTTCACGCAGTAAAGGTCGTGTGGACGTTTTACAGTCTGAATATCGGTATCGAAAGTGATTTCAACCGTATCATTTGCCCATTCTTGGTCAAGACTCAAGTTTCCTCTGAGAGAAACAGCTTCGCCGTTGACCTTAATGTTTTTTGCAAAAGAAGGAATTCTTACGCTGAATTTGAATTTAACAGGGTTTTCTGCGTTGATCTTATATGTGAGCTTGTTTCTGAAAGGATATTCTGTAATAAGCTCAATATTTACGGGAGTACCCTTAACTTTTGTTGTGAGTTTTGAAGGTACGGGAACTGCTGAAAGTATTCCACTTCTCGTTTTCATAAAAGTTGAAAGGACAAATTTCGGCCATGCCTGATTGAAGTTTGCGGTACAGCAGCCGTAGTTTGGTTCGAGTCCGAAAAGATGTGATTCATTTCCGTTTGTTCCGAAGGGGTTCTTTCCTTCAAATTTTACGCAAGCCATCTGATTGCTGAGCTGATCGTACTGATGTCCCCACATATCGTCTGTGTTTGTTGCGGGGAAGGCGTTAAATGCAAGAACTTCAAGCTTTTCAGCCCATTTTTTATCTCCGGTATAGGCATAGAGTAGCTCATATGAATACATCTGCTCTGCAACGGCACAGCATTCTGTTCCGTGGATAGGGCTGAGTCCTGCAAGACATTCGTCCCCGGTGAACAGTTCTACGGGCGTTCCGTTATATTTTGCAAGAATATCGTTGAGTTTGTCTGCGATTTTGGTATAGGGGGCATCCAAAAGCTCTGCTGAAACAGCTTCATATTTGAGCATCATCCCAAGGTTTACTATATGAGTTTCAAAGGTCCATTTGTATATGGGGATTCTCCATCTTTCTGTAAGTCTTTCATAGTCCAACCCTTGTTTTTTGAGGATCTTTGCAAGATCTTTTATCCACTCTTCTTTGTAAACTTCATAAAGTCTGTTAAGTGCAATGAAAGTTTCAAACCAACGTGCCCAACCCCATTCAAAAAGTGATATCGTTCCGTTTTTCAAAAGGTCATGGTAGTTTTTAAGTGTTTTATATACGACTTCAAGGATCTTTTTGTCTCCTGTACAATCGTAATATACTGTAAGTACTTTTGAAATGAGCTGAACTGCCCATGAGTCGTATTTAGGTCTTTCTTCAACAGTACAGGGACAAATCCAACCGTCTTCCTGCTGACCTGCAACTATTGCATCAATATATTTTTTTGCACGGGATATCATATCCTCGTTTTCCAAAAGGAATGCAAGGGGAATAAATCCGTCAAGCCAGTAGGGAACTCTTTCCCAACCTTCTCTGTCGCCTCCTATCCATTTACTGTCACGGACATCGGGCCATACTTTATCGAGGTTTCCCGAAAGACCTTCTGCCTGTATTTCAAGCTGTCTTTTGAGCCAGCCTGTGGGTTTGATCTCTTTTGATGTATAAAGGGAATATTTCATTTTCATGAAACTTTGCCGCCTTTCGTATGAATTTATTCTATTATAACATAAAAACTAAATATTTTTAATTGTTTATATATCTTTAGATATTGCAAATATCACACTTTTGTGGTATACTAATTGCAAGCAATTATTGTATGTTTGATTCGCTAAAACAAAAGGACTGTTAGATGATGTATGGTATTGATGTTAATAATGATTTGATTTTTAAAAATGCATCCCTGAGAGAGTTTGCACCCCATGAAAAACATGTCAAAAGAGTTTGCGATGCGGATGTTTTGTTAATGGTTCTGGATGGGGTTCTTCGTTTTAACGAGGACGGAGAGGATAAAGAGGTTTTTCCGGGAGAGTATTATATCCAGCATTTCGGAGCAATTCACGGGGACTGTAAAGAAAGTGACTGTCCAAAGTATTTGTATATCCATTTTCGCGGTTCATGGGGTGACGGACGGGATTTCCTTCCATTCCGAGGATATTTTTCCATAGAGGCAATACGCGACGATATTGAAAAACTGAACAGTCTTGTATATGGTGGAGGCAGCAGAACTGAGATACTTGCGTTGTTTTACGGTATTTTTTCATTTTTGCTAAATGGCAAATATCACACAGAGACAACAGCAGAAAAGATTTTAAAGATTTTAACACGAAATATTAAAGATCCGCCTTCTCTTGATGAGCTTGCCAATCGTTGTCACTTTTCAAAAAACTATGTAATAAATCTTGTTAAACAGGAGTTTAATATGACTCCATATGAATATTTGAAGCGTGAAAGAGTCAAATATGCCTCATTGCTTATGGGTTCGACCTCAAAATCTTTGGATAGTATTTCCGAGGACTGCGGTTTTGGAGATTATTCAGTTTTTTTCCGTTCTTTCAAATCAGTTTATGGCATTTCACCCGCAGAGTGGCGCAAGACGGTTAAAAAATAAAATTTAATATAATAACCGGGATCAGCTGTAATATAGCTTGATCCCGGTTATTTAAATATTGTTTTGTCGTTTATGTTTCAGATATAAATGTTGGTATCTGTCAATAAATTTGAAAGGCTCATTGAAATATAATCATCATCTGCATAAATAAAATGATCTAAAAGCTCAATTCCCAACAACTGAAGCATTTTTTTGATTTTTAATGTTGAATCTCTGTCAGCTCTTGATGGGGTTGCCATTCCTCCCGGATGGTTATGAGCAAGAACGATTTTTGCCGCATTGTCTCTGATAGCGCCTCCGACGACCTTTTTCATATCAAATGATGCGGAGTTCAAGCTTCCTTCAGTTAAAACATGGGTGCAGATCACTTCATTTTTTGAACTGAGGGTGAGCATCAGCACTGTTTCTTCACGTCTTCCCATAAATCTCGGAAAAAGAAATTCTCCTATTTCATCAAGATTTTTAAAATCCTTTTTGTTTTTCTGCTTATCTGCCTCGTAATATCTTCTTATGTCTGGGAAGAGTTTCAGGAAAATTGCAGAAGTTTTTCCCATTCCGTCAACCTTCATCAAGTCCTCAACCGATGCATCCATTACTCCCGAAAAAGACCCGAAAGTGTTGATCAAACGGTGTGCTATGGGATTTGTATTGTGTCTTGGAATTGCATGATAAAGCATTATTTCAAGAACTTCGTGTGGATCAAGTTTATCAAGTCCCACTTCCAGATATTTATTTCGCATTCTTTCCCTGTGATCTTTGTGGATCGAGGGCTCTATCTTTTGTTTTTTTTCATTATTCATGGCAATATTCAGTAATTAAAACATGTTTTTTGTTTTGTCAATACTTTCAAGAACCGCTCTGAATGCATTGATATCTTTAAAGTCCTTATATACAGAAGCAAATCTTACATAGGCAACATCATCTATGAAAAGAAGCTTTTGCATTGCAAGTTCTCCTATTCTGAGAGAGGGAACTTCATGGTCTGCTTCAAGTAAAAGCTCCTGTTCAATATCCGAAACTGTTTTTTCTAATATTGCATAAGGAACGTCTCTCTTTATGCAGGCTCTGCGAAAGCTTGTAAGAAGTTTTTCTCTGCTGAATTCTTCACGGGTCATATCTTTTTTGATAACAATGAGGGGAGCATGTTCGATTTCTTCGTATGTTGTGAATCTCCGTGCACAACTGAGACACTCGCGCCTGCGTCTTATTCTGTCGTCAACAGCTCTTGAGTCAAGAACTTTGTTGTCGGTGTATCCGCAATAGGGACATTTCATTTCCGTAAACCTCCGTTGTCAAAATTTTTTATGATATTGCTTAAAAACAGTTGAGATTCCTTTATGTCTGATTCTTTTTTGCAATTTTTTGAGTATATTTCCGTAATAAGATATCCGTTATAGCCGATATCTTTGAGATCTTTTAAAAAGCTTTCAATATCAAACGTACCGAATCCAGGTAAAAGACATGGTTCGGAATCTATATGGTCACTTATGTGAACAAGCTTTATGTTTTTACCCATGATATTTATCATTTCCGAAAGAGATTCCCCTTCCATGTGCGCTTGTTTTACATCAAGGGTGAAAGCAATCTCATCATTTAATATGCGTTTTAATTCAGTAAGATAAGCCACTTTTCCACAGGTGTACTTTCGTACGTTTTCCTGGCAGAATGTCAGACCTTCTTCTTTTGCCTCCCTGTAAAGTCTGCTGTATATTTCAGCATATATTTCAGGTTCTATCTGTAGGGTTGCTCCGTGGAAATTTATAAATTCCGCACCGAGTATCTTGCAAGCATTGTGATATTTTCGGTATTCTTTGAAAGCAGTTTCTTTCCTGCGGCTATAGTCTGAGAAAAACAGAAATTGCTCGGCAAATGAAGTGTATGGGTGTACCGAAACAATTTTTATGCCGTTTCTGTCAAATCTGTTTTTCAGATGTTGCAGATATTCCGTTTCATTTTCGGAAGCATCACTTAAAAATATTTCCGCGGCAGTATAGCCTGCGTTTTTGATTTTTTCAGCTGATTCTTCCGTAAATGATGGATACCAGCAACCGCTGGAAATTCCGATTTTCATCAGTCGTTCTCCTCGAGACTTGCTTCGTAAGCTTTCAATGCGATGGCACATTCAAGACGTTTTCTTTCAAGTTCGCATGATATCTTATGAGGCTTGAGAATATCTCCGTTTGCGTTGTAGTTGTTTGCGGGACAGCCGCCTGAGCAGAAGTATTTTGCCCAACATTCCTCACAATCTTTCTTTCTGAGGACTGTAGATTCTCCGAATTTTTCAACGATCTCCTGTTTAAGCTCTCCACCGAAAACAGTTCCGAGCTTAAAGTCTTCCATTCCTGCAAATCTGTGGCAGGGGAAAACATCACCGTCGGGTGTTACAGCAACGTATTCGCCACCGCAACCGCAACCCTTAACACGTTTTATTACGCAGGGACCTTGGTCAAGATCTACCATGAAGTGGAAGAAGTTAAAGAAGTCATCATTTTTCTTGTATTCTGCCATTATTTCCGTTAATCTGTCATATTCGGCAAATGCCGCAGGAAGATGTTCTTCTCTGATTGCAAATGGGCTTTCAGGGTCAAGGACAACAGGTTCAACAGATGTCTGTTTGAATCCGAGCTCTTTCATATGTTTTACATCTTCTGCAAAGTCGAGATTCTGAGAGGTGAAAGTTCCTCTTATATAGTAATTCTGACCGCCTCTGCGTTTAACGAATTCCTGGAATTTGGGAACGATTCTGTCGTAAGAACCTGTATTGTTCACACCTACACGAACTGCATCATTGACTTCTTTTCTTCCGTCGAGGGAGAGAACTACGTTTGACATCTCCTCGTTAAGATAGTCCATAACTTCATTTGTAAGGAGTATACCGTTTGTTGTAAGTGTGAATCTGAAGTTTTTGTTGTGTTCTTTTTCGATTGAACGAGCATATTCAACTGTCTTTTTAACGGTATCAAAACCCATAAGGGGCTCGCCACCGAAAAAGTCGACTTCAATGTTTCTTCTTGTGCCGGATTTTTCTATAACAAAATCTATTGCAGCTTTTGCAACTTCAAAAGGCATTATTTTTCTGCCTTTTGCATAGTCTCCACCTTCTGCAAAACAGTATTTACATCTGAGGTTGCAGTCATGCGCTATGTGAAGACAAAGAGCTTTTATGGGATATTCATCGGGAATGTGAATTTCGTAATCTCTTTCGGTAAAAAGCATTCCTTCTTTGTATAATTCATAAAGCTCGGAATATGAATCTGTGATTTCCTCTTCGGAAAATTTATCCTTCAACTCCGAAAGAATGTTTTCGGGGCAGGATTCATTCATTGGGGGAGTAATGAGTTTGAGGACTTCAGCCGCAGCATCTTCAAGAATGTGGATTGCTCCGCTTTCAACGTCCATTGCTATATTAAAGCCTAATTGTTTAAAAATATGTACCATAGGTTAAGTTCCTTTATAATGATTATCGCAAGTCGAAACTTTTTAATCGTTTCGACAAAACCGATTTTATCGACTTCATACTCATTGAAATGAATATAGGCAAATTTTCAAAGAAAATTTGATACCAAACTATCAGTTTGGTATCGAAATACAGCCTGAAAGGTAGCATTTCGACTTCCTATAATCATTAAAATTACACTAAAAGGGGAACGAAATTGTCCCCCTTCAATGTTCTTTTTTTAACTGTGAAAAACTTATTTCTGTTTTTCGTTTTCGCATTTCTGGTTAGCTACTGTGCAAGATGTTTTGCAAGCACTCTGGCAAGATGTCTGGCATTCGCCACAGCCGCCTTTGCATGCGCTCTTTTTAAGAGTTGCTTTGGAAAGTGTTTTGATAAGTTTCATGTTATTCTATCTCCTTTGATTTGAAATTTCATTTTAATCTTTATTCTGCCGCTAAAGCGGCACGCCGTATTTGACTTTTAAATAGCGTGATTTTTCACGCTATTTTCCGGTATTCACTGCGGTTATTCCGCCAACAGCAGAAATTGCTGTATTTATCAGGAAGGCTAGGAGGACATCCGCAAATAAGCAGGGGCTTGAAAATATCAAGCTTATAATAAGAAGGATTCCAAAAAGCAAAAGTCCCGACAGTGCTCCGTAAATCATACCTCCGGAACCGATAAGTTTAACGGTTACAAAGCCGCAAACAAAAGCTGCAATCACATTTGAAGCAATTGATGCAATCCTGACCGTGCTGTCGGGTACAAAACTGAGTGTCATAACCAGGCTTAAAATGAAAGCAACTATGACAGCAGTTAAAATGCCCGATAGTATACCTATCAGAAACTGTAAAAGTTTTTTTCCGAGAATATTTTTTGTGGAAAATTCTTGTTCCATGTTGTTACACCTCTTAGTTAATTCTTTGTTAGAATTATATGAGGTGATTTTCAGGTTAGAACCAATTATTCTGAAATTGTGTCTTTAGACTGAATAGCCCATTTTCTTATGGAAATTCTGTTCTTGTCAGCGCCGGTTTCGATGATGTATATTTCGTCATCCTTGATCTGACGAACAATACCTGTAATACCGCCGATGGTAGTTACTGTATCACCGATCTCAATGCTGTTGAGCATCTTCTGTTTTTCTTTTTCCTGTTTCTTCTGGGGTCTGAGGATCAAGAAGTAGAAAACTGCAATGATAAGTACGAAGGGTACTATAGTTCCCAATGCACTTATAATTGAAGCATAGGGGCTCGCATCTTGAAGCTGATTTGCTGCATCTTCCACAGAGGGAGCTGCGTCAGCTGCCAACATAAGGAATCTGTTGATATTCTGCATAATTATGATATTTCTCCGTTCTGTTTTATTTTACCTATCTATTATACAATGTTTCAGGAAAAAAAGCAATACCTAAATGGTAAAATTTTATGAGATTTTCAATTTTTTAAAGTTTTCATGCCGCATTTATTAATGTTTTTTTGTTTATATGGAATAAACTGTATTGTATGCAAAAAAATTACAGAGATATTTCCTTTATAATTCATATAAACGGTGTAGGGAAAACTTTTTTCAAACAACTAAAGTTTTCCCTACAGATTCTACTATTTAGTTTTTTTAAGCCATAAATGCGTCGTGGATAGATTCTACTGCCGCAGCTTCGTCCTTGCTGTCGATAAGAACGCTGATTTTGATTTCGGAAGTGCTGATCATCTGAATGTTTACACCTACGTTATAAAGCGCTTCAAAAAGTTTTGCAGCAACGCCTGCGTTGGACTGCATACCTGCACCTACAATGGATACTTTAGTGATATTCTCTTCGTGAATAACCTTGTTGTCGGGATATTTTTCACGGAGAAGATCAACTGTAGCTCTCATATTAGCCTTTGATACTGTGAAAGAAATGTCCTTTGTGCCGTCACGGCCGATGGACTGAAGAATAATGTCAACGTTTACTTTGTTCTGGCCGAGAAGTGTGAAGAGCTTGAAAGCTTCTCCGGGAATGTCTTTAAGACCGAGAACGGATATTCTGGAGATGTCGCTATCCTTAGCAACACCTGTGATAAGCATTTTTTCCAATGTTTTTACTTCCTCCTTAACCTTTGTGCCGGGTTTCTGTTCGTAACTTGAGCAAACCTCAAGTCTGACACCGTATTTCTTTGCAAGTTCTACGGAACGGTTACAGAGAACCTGAGCCCCGAGAGTTGCAAGTTCCAGCATCTCATCGTATGTGATTTCATCGAGTTTTTTTGCATTTTTAACTTTACGGGGGTCCGCGGTATAAACACCGTCAACGTCCGTATATATCTGGCAAAGGTCCGCTTTAAGAGCTGCGGCGATAGCTACAGCTGTGGTGTCTGAACCACCTCTTCCCAAGGTTGTGATATCATCGTATTTGTTGATACCCTGGAAACCAGCACAGATGATGATTTTGTGTGAATCAAGTTCTTTACAGAGTCTTTCGTCATTGATAGCCTTGATTCTTGCGTTTGAATAGTTGCTGTCGGATGTAAGTCCGTACTGCCAAGCAGTCAGCGAGATTGCGGGATAACCCATTTCCTGAATAGCCATTGCAAGCAGTGAACAGGAAATCTGTTCGCCTGTTGTAAGCAGCATATCCATTTCACGGCGAGACGGATTATTACTGATCTCATGAGCTTTGTCAATTAAATCGTCCGTGGTGTCGCCCTGTGCGGAAACAACAACAATAACGTCGTTTCCGGCTTCATAAGTTTTCGTGATGATTCCTGCGACTCTGCGAATCTTATCCGCATCGGCAACTGAGGAACCTCCGAACTTCTGAATAATAAGTGCCAAATAAACCTCTCCTCAAATCTTTTGTTTAGGTGAAAAAATCACTTAATCCAAAAGTACAATTTCCTTATCAAGATATTCAAGCTTCAGATTATCGAAGCTTCTTACAAATTCCGCATTGTCGGAATCCACCCACATGATGTTGCTCTTTTCCGTACCTTTGATGCAATCCACTATGTCTGCACCTACTGCACTTGCTGTGGGGAATTTACCTGCACCTCTGCCGTAGAAGGTACAGTCTCCTACAGCGTCTCCGGTAACAGTAATTCCGTTGAATACATCTTCGATATTGGCAAGGGGGTGATCCTTAGGAATAGCACAGGGAGCTACAAAGATTTCAACTGTACCGTCTTCTTTCTTTTCAGCAGAGCCTAAAAGCTTTATAACTCTTCCCATGCTTTCTGCTTTTGCAATATCGTCAAGGGTAACGTCTGTTATACCGACAGTTTTTACGTTTTGCGGATAAACGTGTTTTCCGAATGCCAGAGCTGCCAAAATGCAGATCTTTCGGCAGGTGTCATGACCTTCAACGTCCGCTGAGGGATTTGCTTCCGCATAACCCAACTGTTGAGCCTGCTTAAGTGCAGTCTCAAAAGAAAGTCCCTCACGAATCATTTTTGTGAGAATGTAGTTTGTTGTTCCGTTGAGAATTCCCACGATCTTATGTATCTCATTTGCTGCCAGACAGTGGTAAAGGGGATTGATAATAGGGATACCACCGCCAACGGAAGCTTCAAAAAGATAGCAAACATTATTTTCTTTTGCGATGGCAAGAAGTTCTGAGCCGTAAGTAGCAACAAGCTCTTTGTTTGAGGAAACTACGTGTTTGCCTGCCTTCAGTGCCTTTTTTGTATATTCGTAAGCGAAAGTTGCTCCACCTACGGTTTCAACGACGATGTTTATTTCGGGGTCATTGATTATTATATTGAAATCTTTGATGTGTTTGTCTTCGTATTTGTCGCCGGGGAAGTCTCTAATATCTAATATATACTTACACTCCACAGTTTGACCGGCTTTTTTCTCGAATAATTTGTTGTTCTTGTCCAGAAGCTCTACAACGCCGGAACCGACAACACCGTATCCGATAACTGCTACGCCAACCATTATGAAAACATCCTTCCATAAGTCTATTATTTTTATAATAACATATTATAGCACATTTCAACAATTTAAACAAGCAGAAAAATTGAACACAAGCCTATAATTGTGCAAAATTTATGTGAACAATTTTCGTTTACGGTTTTCTTCTGTATCCTGTGGTCATATCAATAATATTTTCAAGTTCTTTACCGTCTAAGAATCGAGAAAAATTTTCAATGAAAATATCAACTATGTTTTCGTATGTCTTTCTCAGATGAAAGAATCCTGAGATATGAGGAGTTATAAGAGCATTTTCCAATTTCCACAATCTGTGGTCTGAGGGAAGAGGCTCAGGGTCTGTAACGTCGAGGGATGCAGCATAAAGTTTCCCGTTTTCCAGAGCATCGCAGAGAGCTTCTGTTTCCACAGCATTTCCTCTGCCCACATTTATAAGTGTTGCACCGTCTTTCATTCTGTAGATACGTTCACGGTTGAAAAGTCCTTTTGTTTCTGCTGTGTTGGGGAGTGCTAATGCAACTATATCCGCGCGGGGTAAAACTTTGTCGAGGTCGTTTTGGAGAATAAGCTCGTCTATATAGTCAGGCTTTGAAGTGTCTTTTCTTCTTACACCTATTGTGTAAGCTCCGAGAGCCTTCATTTTCTTTGCAAAGTTACCTCCAATATCCCCAAGTCCTACTGTGAGGACAGTTGCACCTTCAATCTGTTTTACCTGACCTCTGTCAAGCCATTGTGCTTTGTTTTGGTTATCTCTGTAAAGATGTAATTTTTTATAAAGAGTGAATACTGTAGCAACCATATGTTCTGAAATTGCAAGTCCGAAAGCTCCCGTAACATTTGTCAAAGTTACTCCGTTTGGTAATATTCCACCTAAATAGGCGTCTGTTCCAGCCATTGAGATCTGTAACCATTTCAATTTTTTTGTATCTCTGAGAAGCCTTGGGGGTAAGTTTCCCAAAACAGCATCTGCATCGGAAACATCTTCGGACGTAACTGTTTCTACGGTTTTAAAAACAACTTTACAACGGTCCTTTGCTATATCATTTATTGTTTTTATGGCTTGTTCTTCGAGAGGTAAAAGTATAACTGTTTTCATATTATCCTTTCCGTAAAGTTTACATCTTTACATACGGTATGTTTTTGTCCGTGAATTCTGAAAAGCCTTTTGGTATTGTCGGTAAAGCCAAGCCAAAAAGGTCTGTAGCTCTCCGTTCTTCGTCTGCAAATATTTTTCCGACATCATCGGTAAGCTCTGCCGGGTTATTAACTATACATATGTTTTTTCCGATTCTTTTCAAAAGCTCTCTGCCCTTGTCATTAAAAGCTAATGGACGTATATAATTGGGCATCAATTTATCATCGGGAATACGTAAATATGCGGAGAGAAGTCCTCTTTTTGCTGTTGACAGAGGGTATTTTTTAGACTTTATCAAATCAAAAATTTCCTCCAAAGAACCTGCTTTTCGTGCGTTAAGGATTCTGTTTCCGAAACCTTCTTTTTGATTTATTCCGTAAATTCCTTCAAAATCTTGCAACCTTGCATTTCTTAAGAATGCCAGAAATATCTTTTCTAAATTTTTCATTTCGGCAGGAAGCATTCCAAGGGATCTTTCTCTTAAAATTATTTCTTTTGTGTATTCGGGAAGTCCTGAAAGATCTCCTTCAGGAATCTTTTTTCTTAGCTCGGATGCGGACGCATGATAGCCAAAAGACCGTTTTATTGTTTCGGGAATCATTTTTGATTCCAATTTCTTTATGGCTTTTATATATTCAACGCCTAATGTGTTATTGGGCTCTGAAAGAAGTTCTCCACCTATTTTTTGTCTTGTTCTTGCAAAACTTTCTTCACCGCTGACTGCTTTTGCCAATTCGCCGTTTTTGTCTGCTTCAAGAAGCTTTTCCGCACATTTTTCCAAATCTGAAATACTTCCGCATTCACTTCCGAAATTCAGTCTGTCGCATCCGCATTTATCAAGAAGGTATACTGCTCCAAATGCGAATTTTTCCGCGGAGGCTGTTGCGAATCTGACGGGAAGCTCTATTACCAGATCAATACCGCCTTTTATTGCCGCTTCTGCTCTTGCGTGTTTTCTGAAAAAGGCGGGTTCACATCTTTGAACGAAATTTCCGCTCATTACCGCAATTATTCCGTCTGTTCCCGATTCTCTTATTTTCTCCGTCTGAAACTCATGGCCTCCATGAAACGGATTGTATTCCGAAACTATTCCCGTAACCATAGATATACCTTCCTTGATTTTTCTAACATTGTACCATATTTCATCAGTAAAATCAACGACATTTAATAGAAATTTAAAGGGATTAAAGGTGAAAAAGTATCTCTTTCAGATGAAATATGGGAACAAAAATGAAGAAAAAAGAAAATTTTCTGATTTTTCACCGAATTCATACGAGTGTCGTATTGACAAGGAGAATCTGTTATGATATAATTTATAGGATATAAAAAATCATTACAAGGCAGGAGGAATATACAATGATAACTTTTAAGGAAAAAGATTATAAAAACTTTGGTAAATGTCTTGAGATCTCCAACGGTATAGTTGATCTTTTGGTAACTCTTGATATCGGTCCACGTATTATAAGATACGGTTTTTGCGGTAAGGAAAATATGTTTTATGAGGATATCAACAGAATTACTCATAATAATTCTCCCGAATTGAAAGAAGTTTACGGCGATGATGCAACATGGTATCTTTACGGTGGACACAGACTTTGGATCAGCCCCGAATACTATGAAACTTATTATCCCGACAATAATCCTGTAACATATGAAATTCATGAAAATGAAGCGTTCTTCTCCACACCTATTCAGGATGTAACGGGTCTTCAGTTTACTACTACTGTAATGCTTTCCGAGGAGAGCAGCGATGTTAAGGTCACACATTTCATCGAAAACTGCAGCGGTGAATCTCAGAAGTTTGCAATGTGGGCACTTACAGTTCTTGATAAGGGCGGAGTAGAGCTTATTCCTTTCAACAGCGAAAATACAGGATTGCTTCCCAACAGAACATTCATAGCATGGCCTTATACAAATCTCGCAGACCACAGAGTGTATTTCGGTGATAAATTCATGACTCTCAAGTCTGATGATACAGAAAGAGCTTTCAAGCTTGGTATGGATCTTAAAAAGGGTACTGTTGCATATCTGAACAAAGGACATATGTTTGTTAAGAGATTTGTTCATTATGATAACAGTGAATATCCCGATAACGGATGTTCTTTTGAAACATATACATGCGCAACCTTCCTTGAATGTGAAACACTTGCAGAATACGGTTCAAAGCCTGACGGTTCAATGGTTTCTCATACTGAATATTGGTCACTTTTCGATAAAGTCGAAGTAAAAGATCCTAAAGACGAAAAAGAAGTTGAGGGAATTTTCGAAAAATACGATTTACTTTGATTTTTGTGCATAATATTGAAGGGAGAATATTCCGATGGAATGGTCAAAATATAAAAGAGTTTTAATTAAAATAAGCGGTGAAGCTCTTGCCGGAGATAAAAAAACGGGTATAGATTTCGATATTGCCCGTGCCGTATGCGAAAAAATAAAGGAATGTCACAGCCATGGTGTTCAGATAGCTATTGTTGTAGGTGCCGGTAACTTCTGGAGAGGCGGAAAAGGAAACGATCTTGACAGAACAAGAGCCGACCATATGGGTATGCTTGCAACAATGATGAACTGTCTTGCACTTCAGGATACCTTTAAAAAGATAGATATTGATTGCCGAGTTCTTGCAGCTGTTGATATGCAGCAGTTTGCTGAGCCTTACATAAGAGATAAGGCGGTTGCTCACCTTGAAAACAACAAAATCGTAATTTTCGGCTGCGGAACAGGAAATCCTTTCTTTACCACAGATACAGCGGCAGCTCTCAGAGCAGTTGAGATTGCCGCAGATGTTCTCCTTCTTGCAAAGAGTATTGACTTCGTTTATGAATACGATCCCAATAAACCTATTCCCGAAGGTAAGGAAAACTTTAAATACGAAAAAGTCAGCTATCTTGATATCCTCAGTAAAGAACTTTCCGTTATTGATACGACCGCAGCAGCTCTTCTTAAAGATAACAGTCTTCCTGCCCAGCTTTTTGAATTGGGTAACGGTGACAATATTGTCAATGCTGTAAGAGGTGATAATATCGGTACTCTTATTTGCAAAGAGACAATAAAAAAATCAGTTTAATATGAAATTTGAAAATGAAAGGAAATAACAACAATGAAGCCTCAGTATAAAGAAATCGAAGCAAAATTCGATAAAACTATCGAATCTCTCAAACGTAATTTCTCTGACATCAGAGCTAATAAAGCAAATCCCTCCATTCTTGACAGAATTTCCGTAGATTATTACGGAGCTCCCACTCCCATTAACCAGATGGCAAGTATTTCAGTTCAGGAAGCTCGTATTCTCGTTATTCAACCCTATGATGCTTCTTCACTCAAGAATATGGAGAAAGCTATTCAGGCATCCAATATCGGAATCAATCCTCAGAACGATGGCAGAACTCTCCGTCTTATTTTCCCTCCCATTACTGAAGAAAGAAGAAAAGAGATCGTTAAGGAAATTTCCAGAACAGCTGAAGATGCAAAAGTTGCTATCCGTTCCATCAGACGTGATGCGATGGATAAATTTAAGGATCAGAAGAAGAAATCTGAAATTACAGAAGATGATTTGAAAGCTTGCGAAAAGGATATTCAGGACGCAACAGATAAATATTGCGCAGATATCGATAAGCTTGCAAAAGATAAAGAAAAAGAAATCATGGAGATCTAAGCTTGTCTGTAAATGATAATATTGTAAGTCATGCCAACATTCCCGTCCATATAGGCTTTATTATGGACGGGAACGGTAGATGGGCAAAAGCCCGAAATTTATTACGAACACAAGGTCATAACGCCGGGGTAAATGCATTGGAGAATATTGTTCGCCACTGTAGGGACATCGGTGTTCATTGTGTTACGTTCTATGCTTTTTCTACTGAGAATTGGTCACGACCCAAATCCGAAGTTGACCATTTGATGAATCTGTTCTCCGGTTATATGGATAAGATCATCACAGACATAAAGTCCGGAAAAATGAAGACATTCAAGGGTTCAAGTGTTCGATTTGTTGGCGACATGAATGTTTTTAATGATGAATTCCGAGAAAAAGTTCAATACATAAAGGAAAAAACAGCTGAAAACGGTAGTGATTTTATTGTAAATATTGCAGTAAACTACGGAGGCAGGGCTGAAATTGTCCATTCAGTGAATGAATTTATAAAAAACAATCCGAATAAGCTTATTACGGAAAAGGATATTTCAGAAAATCTTTACACGGGACTCGTTCCTGACCCTGATCTCATAATAAGAACTGCGGGAGAGAGCCGTCTTTCCAATTTCCTTTTGTGGCAGTCGTCTTATTCCGAAATATACATAACACCTGTTTGTTGGCCGGATTTTTCTCCGGAGGAACTTGATAAGGCTATATCCGATTATAATAAAAGAACCCGTAAATTCGGTGGGCTTACCGAGTAAATATTTTATCTGTAAGTGAAAGGATTTCATATTATGAAAAGCAGATTGTTCTCAGCGGCGATACTTATTATTTTAACTGCCGCACTTATATTCTTTTGCAACGTGCCGTTGGTATTGAATTTTTTTGTTGCTTTACTCAGTGCTGCCGCTCTATATGAGGTTCTTATAGTAACAAAATATGTGGAAAGCAAAGCTTTGATATCCATCAGTATGCTTTTTGCTTTTATTATTCCGTTCATTTCCGAGATTTCCCGAATGGCTTCGTCTTTGGGACTTCATTTTGAATTGGGAAATGCGTTATTTGTGATTATTTTTATTTATGCGGTAATTCTGTTTTCCACGTTACTGCTGTCTTATAAAACTTATAGCCTTGAGCATCTAAGCTTGGTGTTCCTGATGTCTGTAATTATTCCATGTTTCCTTACGACGATAATTTTCGCTCATAGACTTACCGGTGACAGATGGAATATTGTTCTTATAATTCTGTGTGCTTGGGCAGCAGATTCCGGTGGATATATTTTCGGAAAACTTTTCGGAAGACATAAGCTTACACCAAAGATAAGCCCCAAAAAAACAGTTGAAGGTGCAATAGGTGCTGTTTTTACTGCAATAGGTGCAACCGTTATTTTTGCATATTGTATTGATGTTTTTATTGAAAGTATTACCGTAAATTATATTGCGTTGGCTATATATGCTTTTATCGGCAGTGTTTGTGCAATGTTCGGAGATCTTGTTGCATCTCTTATTAAAAGAAGCTTTGGTGTTAAGGATTTCGGGAATCTCATTCCCGGACATGGCGGAATAATGGACAGATTTGACTCGGTTCTTTTTGTTTCCCCATTTTTGTATATAGCAATGACAATGTGTCCCGTTTTTGTGGATATTTTTTAAATATTTGAAATTTGGTGTTTGAAAATTGATCAGTAAAAAAAGAAAAATGGCAGTTCTTGGTTCTACAGGCTCTATCGGTACACAAACTCTTGATTGTGCCAAAGAAATGGGGTTTGAAGTTTCTTTGTTGACTGCATCAAAAAGCATTGATCTGCTTGAAAAACAAATAAGAGAATTTTCGCCGGGTTTTGTTGCGGTTGCAGATATAGATGCCGCACACGAACTTCGGCTTCGTGTTTCCGATACTAACACTAGGGTCTTGTGTGGGACTGATGGTATTCTTGAAGCTATAGATTCTGCGGATTTTGATATTGCCGTAAACGGGATCGTAGGTATGGCGGGGATGCTTCCCACATATCACTGTGTCCGCAGAGGTAAGACAGTAGCTCTTGCAAATAAGGAAAGTCTTGTTGTTGCCGGTGATATAATTTTAAAGGCAGCCTTAGATAATCATGCAGAAATATTGACTGTGGATAGCGAACATTCTGCGATTTTTCAATGTCTTAACGGAATTAATCCCACGAAAGATGATACTTCTGATTGTATACTGGGTGAAAAACTGTCAAAAATAATTTTGACGGCTAGCGGTGGTGCGTTTTGGGGTATGACTTCGGAAGAACTTGCAAAAGTTACAGCGGCATCTGCTCTTAAACATCCAAACTGGAAAATGGGTTCAAAAATTACAATAGACTGTGCAACCATGATGAATAAAGGCTTTGAGATTATTGAAGCAATGTATCTTTTCGGTGTACCTGATGAGAAAGTTGACGTTATTATTCACAGAGAAAGTATTGTACATTCTATGATAGAAACTGTTGACGGTTCTGTCCTTGCCCAGCTTTCCGTTCCTGATATGAGGCTTGCCATTCAATATGCGTTGACGTATCCGAACAGAGGAAACAGACAGATCGATAAATTGGATCTTGCAAAAATCACAAAGCTTACATTTTATGAGCCTGATTATAAAACATTCCCCGCACCTCTTATTTGCAGAGCCGCAAAGAAAACAGGCGGTACAGCAACGGCAGTTTTGAATGCCTCAAATGAAATTGCTGTTGAAAGATTTTTAAAAGGTGATATCTCATATCCGAAAATTGTGGAATTTGTAGAACGTGCATTGAATGAAATTACTCTTATTTCTTCCCCCACATTGGATGAGATTATAGACGTAGACCGTAAGACTCGTCTTTTGGTTGAAAAATACATATAAAATCAAAAAAGGAATTTGAATAATGGATATTATTTTACAGATAGTTTATACTGTGCTTATTCTCGGTTTTCTTATTTTCATTCATGAATTCGGTCATTTCATATGCGCAAAGCTTACCAAAACAAAAGTAAATGAATTTGCTTTGGGTATGGGACCCGCAATTTTAAAAAAACAATTCGGAGAAACACTTTATGCCCTTCGTCTTTTCCCCATAGGCGGATATGTTTCAATGGAAGGTGAAGATGACAGTAGTGAAGACCCGAACTCTTTCGGAAAGAAAAATATCTGGGCACGTCTGCTTATCGTGTTTGCAGGCGCTTTGATGAATTTTATCCTTGGATTTGTAATTACTCTTATTCTTGTTTCAAGGACAGGAATTCCATCGCTGACTGTAGGCGAGTTTTATGAGAACTCTATATCCGATGATTACGGACTTCAGGTCGGTGATACTATTTTAAAGATAGATGACCGCAAAATAGGAGATTATGTTGATATCGGAAAGGCTTTTACTTTGGATTTTAATTCCGAAAGTGTTGATCTTACGGTTTTGCGTGACGGTGAAGAAGTAGTTCTTGAAAATGTGGTTTTCCCAAAAATTGAAGAAGCCGAAGGCCTTTCGTGTTTTTCCGTGGATTTCAAGGTTTACGGTAAAGAAAAAACTTTTATGAATGTCATGAGGGAAGCCGTAAACAGAACGGGGTCGTATATTTCCATGATGTACGAAACTCTCGGTCAGTTGATAACGGGTAAAATGTCTGTTAAATATGTGTCAGGACCTGTCGGTATTTCAAGCGCTATTGCTGAGTCCGCAAAGATAGGGCTGAATTCAGTTTTGTCTCTTATGGCTTTGATTTCATTGAATCTTGCTGTAATGAATCTTCTTCCGCTTCCCGCCCTTGACGGTGGAAGAATTATATTTTTGCTGATTGAACTTGTTACAGGTAAACGTGTTCCTCAGAAATATGAAGCTGTCGTCCATTTTGTCGGACTTGTAGCCCTTTTGGTAATCATGGTAATAATTGTATTTAAAGATATATTTTTCCCCATTTACTAAAGAAAGAGGTTTAAAACTCAATGAATTATACACGCATAAGACTTGGCTCTTTTGTGACTAATACTTATATAATTTCAGATAATGACAGTAATAAGGCAATTATTATAGATCCTGCAGATTCCCATGAAAAAATAGAAAAACTGCTTGACGGACTTGAACCTGAAATTATTCTTCTCACACACGGACATTCCGACCATATGTACGAAATTCAATATTTCAGAGAAAAATACGGTTCAAAGATTTATGCCCATTGTGATGAACATCCGTATTTTGAAAGGGAAGAACTGCGTAATCCCGTGGCTGTTCCCATTGAAGACAGAGACTATGTCTGTGATGTAATGCTTAAGGATGGCGATACAATAGAATTTGGTCCATATGTGTTTCAGGTAATTCATACTCCCGGACATACACCCGGTTCTGTTTGTTATTATTGTCCTGAGGAAAAAGTAATTTTCAGCGGAGACACATTGTTTAAAGGTTCTATAGGCAGAACTGATTTCCCCATGGGAAATGTTGCGGATATCAAAGAATCTGTCAGACGCCTGATGCTTCTTCCCGATGATGTTAAAGTCGAATCAGGTCACGGTTTTTCAACAAGTATCGGAGTTGAAAGAGTTTCAAATCCTTTCGTTCTTGCTTTTACATCGGAGTCTGAATCATGAAACTTGAAATTATCGGACACGATTTTCGATTTGACTGCGAGAATATGTGTATGCTGTTTTTCCCTAACACAAAATTTGCTGCAGGAATAAATGACGGTCGTGAAGTTAAAACTTATTTTGACGGGGAAAAAGCTTCTGCCGAATTTACGGATGTTGACGGAAAGAAATATACCGCAAATGCTGAGGTTTATGATATTTTGTACGATAAGGAGAAAGCCGCAATTAAGACTGCTATGTTTAAAGCTTTTTCCGAAGCTACAGGTATCAGACCTCCCTGGGGAATCCTTACGGGAATAAGGCCGGTTTCATTCTGGCTGAAAATGTGCGAAATGTATGGTGAAAAGGCTTCTGAGGTTCTGGAAAAATATTACCTTGTAATGCCCCAGAAGATTCGTCTTTGTATTGAGACTTCCGTTGAACGTGCTGAAACTGCAGCAATGTGTAAGCCTGATACAGTAAGTCTGTATGTATCAATTCCTTTTTGCCCTACACGTTGTAAATACTGCTCCTTTGTTTCGGGGGCAACAGAGAAGGAACACAGATACATACCAAAATATCTTGAAGTCCTTTCAAAAGAACTGACCCAAAAGGCAGATCTTATCCGTCAAAAGGAACAAAAGCTTCAAACTATATACATAGGCGGAGGCACACCGTCTATCCTTTCAGCTGAACAACTTGATTTTCTTATAGGTCACATAAATAAAACCTTTGATTTTTCTAATGTGTGCGAGTTTACTGTTGAAGCCGGAAGACCTGATACAATTACGGAAGATAAGATTTCTGTACTTGCCGCAAACGGAGTCTCCCGTGTAAGCGTAAATCCTCAGACTCTCAATGACGATGTCTTGAGAATCGTTGGACGTAAGCATACTGTCGAGGATTTTTACCATGCATATGATATGGTTTCAAAAACAGAGATGTCTGTAAACGTTGACCTTATAGCAGGACTTCCGGGCGAAAATGCCGAAGGTTTTGCTGAAGGTGTAAGTAAAATTACAGAACTTTCTCCCGATAATATTACAGTACATTCTCTTTACATCAAACGTGCTGCAGATTACGGAATGGACGGATCGGGAAAAGAATTTGTCTGTGCAGGTGCTGATGAGGGCACGAAAATGATAACTCTCGGTTCAGAGATACTCCATAATAACGGGTATTTTCCATACTATCTTTACAGACAGAAAAACACCGTTGGTAACAATGAAAATACAGGATATGCAAAACACGGAAAAGAGTGTAAGTATAATATCCTTATGATGGATGACCTTCAAACTATTTACGGCTGCGGTGCAGGAGGTATGACAAAGATAGTTGAAGGTACGCATATAGAAAGACTCAGCAATACAAAATTTGCATATAATTATATAGAAGACGGAATTTGATTTTTATTTAAAAGGAGGAATCCTTATGTTCAGTTATGTAAATAAAGATTATGATGTTGATATTTTGAATAAACGTATAGCGGCGGATATTGACGGGTTTATTGCTGATTGTGAAGAATTTTATGCTTCCCAGGTGAAAACAGCCTGTGATTTGATAATTGCAGAAGGTAAGACTATAATTCTCCTTTCGGGTCCTTCAGGGTCGGGTAAAACCACAACTTCAGGTAAGATCAGAGATGAGCTTATTTCAAGGGGTAAAGTTTCTCATGTGGTTTCTCTTGACGACTTCTACCTTAATAAAGCAGATATTCCCTATGTTGACGGTGTTCAGAACGCTGAAGTTGTGGAGGCGCTTGATCTTGACGGTATTGAACGTACAATGAAAGAAGTAGTTACGAAAGATGAAGTATGGCTTCCCAAATTTGATTTCAAGAGTGGTATCAGAACCGATAATGCTGAAAAAATAGTTGTCGGAGAAGACGGTATTGTTATTTTCGAGGGTATTCATGCTCTTAACGGGAGAATTATGGGACATGCGGATGAGGATTTCCGTTTTGGCATTTATGTTAGCCCTCACAGTGGTTTTACAAAAGATGGTGACTTATTCATGACGAAGAGGGATATGCGTTTTATCCGCAGATTCGTCCGTGACAGTTGGGCAAGAGGTACAGACCCCGAAGGAACATATGCTATGTGGGGAATGGTTTGTGATGGTGAAGATAAGTACATCAGACCTTGTGCAAAATATGCGGATATTCACATCAACAGTACTCATGCTTATGAACCCGGACTTATTGCCCATGATGCCATTGAATTGCTTGAAAGGGTTCAGCCTGAATCGGATTTCTATTCCAAGGCAACAGAGATAATAACAGAACTGAAATATTTTGATCCTATTTCAAAAGATAGGCTTCCAAAAAACTCTTTATTAAGAGAATTTGTCGGGTAAAAAGGCTATTTGTAGGGTTGCACAAAAAACATGTTGATTTTTTGTTTAAATTTAACATACGAATTTTCTTAAAATGGGCTTGACAAGACCGAATAATTTGTGTTATAATATATGGGTAGCTATCGTGAGATTATTACAATAGCGAGTTTCTACTTTTTGACACGATGGAGGGAGGGAACTACATGTCAGAAATTAAACTTAAGGAAAATGAATCTTTGGATAATGCACTCCGTCGTTTTAAGAGACAATGCGCAAAATCAGGCGTAATTCAGGAGCTCAGAAAAAGAGAGCACTATGAAAAGCCTTCCGTTAAGCGTAAGAAGAAATCCGAAGCTGCAAGAAAGCGTAAGTTCAAGTAATTAACTTACAGCGTATAGAATGGGACTGTATCAGATGATGCGGTCCTTTTTTATAATGATAATAATAAAGAAAGGACTTGACCCATGTCACGCAAGGAATTACCGAAAGCAACAAGAGAGTTTCATCATTTCAGCGAGATCACACCTGAGGTATTGGCAGAATACGGAATTAAGGGAATAATGACCGACCTTGACGATACCTTGGTTGAGCATAACTACCCCATACCTAAAGAGGATGTTTTGAGTTGGCTTGACAGTCTGGAAAAAGCAGGTATAAAAATCTGTATAGTTTCCAACAACCGTCGTTGCAGGGTCATGAGTTTTACAAAGGATCTTAATATCGGTATTTTTTGCAATTCAATGAAGCCGTCTCCACGTCCGCTTTATAAAGCGATGGAAGTCATGGGAATAACTCCTGACGAGGCTGTTTTTATCGGAGATCAGCTTTTTACAGATATTAAAGGAGCAAACAATGCGGGAATAAAATCTTTTCTCGTTGATCCTATAGGAAATAAGGCTACGTTATTTATAAAATTCAAAAGGTATTTGGAAAAACGTAACAGGAATGGAGATTGATTATGAACAGAATAGAAAAACTTCAGGCTCTTCTTAATGACAGATCCGCATTTGTTATTGTGGACAGCAAGAATCGCAGATATTTTACGGGAATGGAAACCTCCAACGGTGTGTTGGTTGTAGCTAAAGAATTCTCGGTATTCATGACGGACTTCAGATATATTACAGCTTCAAAAGCTAATATTAAAAAGCCTACGGAAGTAGCACTTCTTTCGGGTTCTCATTCTGCGTCTGTGAAGAAACTTTTTGAAGAGAAGCATCTTGACATTAAAACTGTATATTTTGAATACGGAAGACTTTCCTATATTCAGGCAAAGGCCTACATAGATTCGATGCCCGAAGTTGAATTCCTCAACGGTGATTCTGCAATTTCAAGTCTCCGTCAGGCAAAAGACGAAGAAGAAATAAAATGCGTAATTGAGGCTCAGAGAATAACGGACAGATCGTTCCTTTATATTCAGGATTACATTGCATCGAATTGGAAGAAGGGTATTACCGAAAAACAGATAGCTTTTGAGCTTGAATTTGATATGCGCCGCAACGGTTCGGGAGAAATGCCTTTTTCTATTATCGTGGCTTCAGGTGCAAATGGTGCTTTGCCCCATGCTGTGCCATCCGATAAGCTTATCGAGGCAGGGGATTTTATCACAATGGACTACGGTTCTTCATTTAACGGCTATGTCAGCGATATGACAAGAACCGTTGCCGTTGGACACGTTTCCGAAGAACAGGAAAAGGTTTACAATATCGTTCTTGAAGCTCAGATGAAGGCTATTTCAGGTATCAAAGCAGGAATTACGGGTAAAGAAGCTGATTCAATTGCACGCGACGTTATATCTGCCTCAGGCTACGGTGAATATTTCGGACATTCTCTCGGTCATGGCGTAGGTGTTGAAGTTCATGAAGCACCTAATTTCAGCCAGATGTTCGAAAAGAATATCTGTGAAAACTCTATCATGAGTGTTGAGCCAGGTATCTATATGGAAGGTAAGTTTGGTGTTCGTATCGAAGACCTCGTTGTGGTTAAAAAAGATGGTGTTATCGATATTACAAACAGCGAAAAGAAGCTTACTATATTGTAATTTTTGAACTGTTATGTTTGTGGGGAAGCGAAGTCCTTTATATGAAAAGAACTTCGCTTCCCCGAATAATATAATTGTCTATGTATATATCTTTATATCTGAGAGATTTTCAATGTTGAAAGTGTTGAAATAGTTCTCTTCCATCGGTATCCATCTGTCTTTGAACATTTTCAACAGTTTTTCTCCGTTGCGTGCTTTGATTCGCTCGATTTGAGTATCGGAATCTGTCGAAACGAATATTTTTACATTATAGCTATCTGAAAATTTGGGATGCAAGCTGTAAGAACCTTCTGTAATTATGATATTTGACGGCTTAATAACTCTTTCCGATTCGATTTTACCGCTGTTGCAGTTGAAAACTCCGTAAGAAAACACAGCTGAATTGTGGAAACTGTTCAAAACTTCTTTTTCAAAGCGTTCATAATCTATATTTCCACCGGGTTCGGCAAGTCTTTTGGGAGTTCGTTTTTCAAAAGGCAGAAAGAAATCATCCATATGTATTATATCGCAGTTGAATATCTTTTTTAAGTTTTCCGCCAATGTGGTCTTTCCTGCAGCACATCTTCCGTCAATGGCAACGAGGACTCTTTCTTTTCGGGAAACTTGTTCAATAAGTGTTACAGCTTCAAGGATTTCTATATACTCATTTTTTAATATTCTGTATGCGGGTTTATAGGAGCTTCTGTATTTTTCGCTGTGGCTTACAGGTGGATATCCTGCATTTCTGTATTTTTCCATGTATTGGTCAAGCTCTTTTACTCCGAATGGCAGAAGGTTTTCTCTGCAAAGCTTATAAATTTCGGATATTTTATTTTCAAAAGAGTCTTTTGTACCAACAATTTCTTTTGCGCTTGCAATGAAACATAAATTTATAGCTTCCGCTGATATATTTTCGTTCAAATTCGCAAGATTTAATCTTGATATTCCATTTCCGATATCTTCTGAAAAAGAAATATCTTTATTGAATTCGGTATTTTCAATTTCTTTGCGAAGCCGTTCCAGACTTACTTTTTCGTTCGAGATAAGGTGACCTCCACCGAATTCGTTCTGAAAGACCAATTTAACTATATCGGTTATTTCCGAATCAGGATATTTCTGTATGTTTTCAAGTATTATTTTACGTATCATTTACTAAATATTCTCCATGTTGGCGATCTTCCAACCGTTTTCCGTTTTTATAAGTATTATTTTATAGTTTGAATGGTAAGTTTCCGTGGAGTATTGCAGCTCTACAATGTAATCAAAAGAAACTTCCGCCAGAACCTGAGTGTCGCTGTATTCTTCATAACGCAATATTTTAAAATTTCCTAAACTTGAGCCGAAAACTTCGGGTTTATACATAATCCAGGCACTATTGAAGTTTTTAACGATATTTGCGTATTCAGAACCTTCAAGTACATATTGCAGATAGTTTTCCATATCTTTTTCCAATGAAATTACTTGGATGTATTCGTCCATTGCTCCCCGAATAAAACCGTAAATACTGTTGTAGTATATCTCTTTTCGGGAAAAACTCAGCTCTTTTTTGTTTTCCGAAACTTTTTGGATATATTCTTCACCGTATATTGGGTCAACGGTAAAAACGGGTTCTTTAATGAATCCGTCTATTTCATATGTGACGTATGCGGGAGATTTTGTTCCGTTTATTTCGGGATACTCTGTGTTTATTTTCGTTTCTTTAATGTATTTTCCGCTGACGGGAACTCCGTCTGCATAAAGAGAGTATCCTTGTGGGACGGTTACTGTGTATGTTTCTAAAAATTCAAAAGTTTCACAGCTTTCAATATTCCATTTATTGAATCCGTATTCCGTTTTGTTTTCGGACATTGTAAGAATTACAAACCCTATTCTTTCACCGTTACCGTAGATATTATATCTGACTTTGTTCAAGCCCAAATGCGACGAGCTTTCAAGATACGTCAGTTCTTTGTTCCCGTAACGCTGCTGCAGAATTTCAATACAGTCTTCGGTTGTTGCAAAATCTGTCTGCGTGAAGTTTGCAAAGCTGAACGTATAGCTATAGTCTCCGTTTTCAAGCTTTTTCAGATATCTTTCAACTACTTTATAGGGTTGACTTGATTCATAATCTTTCAGGATAGAATTCGTAAGCTGAAGTCCGACAATGCAAAAAATGCAAAGGAACAGAACAAAAGCGAGGTACAGTATCCAAAAAAGCCTGCTGTTAGTCTTCTTTTTACTCATCTGTGGACACCTCCGCAACTGCAAAACAGGTGGGAATTCTTCCCGGACCGTAGAGCGAACAGCATTTTGTGATAACTTCATTCTCGTATACCATAAGTGAAGATGAACCGCCGTCAAGAGTACAAGCGTTTATTGCACCGTAATTTACCATTATATCAATAAGGTCCTGATATGTTGCGCCGAGACTTTGGGGCTGTCTTCCGTCAACCACAAGAAGTAAAACTGCACCGTCTGCACGTTGACCTATGGCTGTTCGCGGATTCAGACCGAGGCTGTAACCGCTGACATTTGTGGGCTGTCCGTCTTTTATCAATGTCGGAGAAAATGAAATAGCGTCTCTCAGTCCCATGCTTATCGCTTCTGCCGCTGTCACTTTGTCCGTTATAAGTTTGTTTTCGTAGTTGAATCCCACAATGTTATAAACTCTGTTTTCATCGGTGCAGTGAAGCAGTTCTCCGTTGCTTATTACAACGCCTAAAGGCATATCTCCGCCATTATCCGCAAAAGCTCCTCCGTTTATAGCCGCAACTGAATTACTTGATTCTGCAAGTTCTTTCAGCTTCATTCCTCTGCCGTTTTCCTGAAAGGGTTTTGATGTAACGACGGAAACTCTTGCGGGGTCTGCCACTATGAGCATTTTTCCGTTGTAGGTGGGACCTGAAATATTTATAAGTTCGATATCAAGCTTTTTTTCTTCGGGAATCTCTGTTATTACTTCGGAAATGGGAGGTATTTCTTCAGATACTTCTTCATCGGGAGTGAAGTCTACTCTTCCTATACCTTGGGTTATCTCATGAATCTCCTCTTCGGAGTGAAACCATTGGGCGAGAAATCTTCCGTTGTAAGTTTCCATTACTGTTGAAACAAAGATGTTTCTTGCTGCAGGAGAAGGTCCGTAATGGATACATTTTAAAACTCCGTATATGAAAGACATACCGAAAATGCCTGCCGTGAAGCAGACGAGGAATATTCTGAAGATTATTTTCAATGTTTTTTTCATGGTAATATCCTGAAGTGTTTTTTTCTTTCATTATAGCACATTATATACCTGAAATCAACAAGTAAACGAGATTTCTTACATTATTTTTTATATTTTTTATTATTTATAAATGAATTCTTGAACTAATTGTAAACTTTTAAATTGGAGTGAGTGTTTTTTGATTTTGCGTTGTACTATTATATGACCGGTTAAAAAATACTGACAGAAAGGGGGAACCTGGGTGAGTGATGAAAAAATAGTTACCGCAATAAAGAACGGTGATGAGGGGGCTTTGGATAAGGCCATAAATAAATATTCAAAGCTGATGTGGAAAGTTGTAAGCAATATAATGGAAGATGCCACACCTCAGGATCTTGAAGAATGTGTTGCAGATGTTTTTATTTATCTTTGGCAGAATCCGAATAAGTTTGATCCTTCAAAGGGTACATTGAAAAAATGGCTTTCGCTTATTGCAAAAAGTCGGGCAATTAACAAAATGAAGATCGTTTACAGAAACCTCCATTATTCTTATGATGACTCCATACTGGTGGATGAATTGGCAAGATCGGAAGGAACATTTGATATGGAAGATAAAATTCTATTGATTTCTGCCGTAAGAGCCTTAGGTGAACTTGACAGAGATATTCTTCTGAGAAAGTATTGTAAAGATCAGAGTGTTTCTCAAATTGCAGAAGAATTGAATATCTCAATAAAAAGTGTAGAAAACCGTTTGTACAGAACGAAAAACAAACTTCGGCAAATCCTTGTCGGATAGAAAGGAAAAGTAATATGAAAAAATTTAACATTGACAATCTTAATAATATAAAAGATATCTGTAATGACAGTATCGGCACGGAATTGCCCCATAAAAAACCTGTAAGTAAATCCAAAGTAACCGTGGCAATTATTGCATTTCTTATTTGCCTTATGCCTATGACAGCCTATGCGGCAAAGTATACATTGAGTTATTTGGAATATTCCACAACAGAAGCAAATGTTAAGCAGGAATCCTTGGATTTTGTTTCGGATTTTATTAAATATGCATACGGGAAAAATAATAATTATTTGGTAAACGAGACTTATGAAGAGTCATTCGGAGAGTTCCTTAAACATTCAGCTTTGTGTCTTAAGAATGATACCTATAACCGTATATATCATGATGTCGGTTACTCTTGGAACATGAATTTTGATAACAAGATTTTGAACGTAAAGAATATCGGTTCTGCCTGGTATGTTGAGGTTGATTCTTCTATTGAGGAAACCAGATACAAGGATGACTCTGTATTTAATAAGTTTTCCATTAAGTTCTTTTTGAAATATGAAGGTTATATGTCCGATTTTAAATTGGTGGATATGTACTTTGCAAGCAGTAAAAGCTATGGCGAGACTGTTTTCGGAGATATCGGTACCCTTGAAAATGCTCTCAATATTGATGAGTTCGTTAAATTTGCCGATGAACTTTCGGATTACAGATATTATTTGAACATGGCGAAGACTGTAACGAAAGATGTTTATGCATATGAAAACGCCGAGAAGGCGGCTGAAAAGTTTGCTGATGACTATTTGTGGTATTATTACGGTGATAAAACTCCCTTTGAAGGTAAAACAGGTCCTGTATATGAACTTTTGGAAAGCATAAAAAATTATATAGATTTAGGTTTTACAAACGGTTCGCAGTTGGTTTACCGCGGTGAAAACAATATAAATGTCAGTCATTTGGAATATATCAACGGTGCTTGGTATGCATCTGTTTCAATTGTCGGAACATTATATTATGAAGATAGCGGAGAGACTTACGGTTTGGATCGTGTAGGAGGCTTCCATCTTAAATTTAAAGAGTTTGAGGGCATTTATGACTTTGAAGATATTTATCTGAAAGGACCGCAAACGTATAGCCATTTGTGTTTCCATGTAGGAGAGAAGATCAAGAATATTTGGGGCTTGGAAAAGTTTATTGAATGGGCGGATAAGACTGACAACTATGATGAGTTAATAGCAAATGTTGAAAGATATACGGCGCAAAGAAGCGCTGAAGCTAAAGTGGAAGAAAGAATCGAATCTATTACAAATTCATTCATTATGGCTGCATACGGTTCTTCCGAAAATCCTTGGGTGAATAAAAAGGAAGGCTCTGTTGAAGAATTTCTTGGTGCTTCCGTTGAGTATTTCAAGACTACTGCTGTAGAAGACTATGAGATTGAAGTGTATTCTATATTCAGAGACAGTGACGGATACGGTTATTCCATTATTGAGATTATAACATTGGATGAAGACGGTTCTGTTAAAACTAAAGAGAAAATGAAGTTCTTCTTTAAGTTTAAACTCGTTCTCGGAGAATATGTTCTTGAAGATATATATTATTACGGATTCCCGTATCAATGTAAAAACATCTTTGAAAAAGCAAGCAGAAATAATTATTCTTTGATTGAGGATTCTTTTAAAGAATGGGCTGAAAGAACCGAAGAGTATTCTTATTATACTCAGAGAGCTAAAGATGCGGCTGAAAGCTTCAAAAACGGTATTCTTATTATGGAGGATGCGCCTGTAGATCCGTATAAATAATATATACTTACGAAAATATCCTTAGATTGCGAAAATAAGTGCGAGGAAGCTTTTTCATATGAAAAGGCTTCCTCGCAAAATCTTTTAAATTGATTTATATTATCTTTGATTTTTTTAATGAAAATACAAGGAGTGGCACTATGACAATCTGGCTTATCATTCCCGGCAAACCCTGTATGAAAGCTGTGGTGAAAAAGGCTCCTAATGTGAGGGGTTCACCGTTTATACCCGTAAGTATTGCTGTTACGGTACCCCAGACGATTCTTCCGAGAATCATGGCGCTTGCCAATGAAATACATATTGCCCATATATCTTTGAGCCGTGAGTTTGTTTTCAGTTTTTTGTAAATAATTCCCGAAAATAGTCCGTAAGCCGCAAGCTCAAAAGCCATTGCAACTGCCGTTGGAAACATTTGCGGCATAGTTAAAGTTAAAGATCTGAATATGGGAGCGAACGCACCGACAGTCAGCGCATAAAAAGGTCCGCAGATTATTCCGCAAAGCAGTACGGGCAGATGCATTGGGGAAATAATGCTGTTTATCTGTGGAACTTGCCCCGTAACGAATGGTAATATGTAACAAAGTGCAATGCAAAGAGCAGATATCACAATATTTTTAACTAAATTGTTTTTCATTATAGGTTTCCTTAAAAAAATTTTAATTTAGTATAACATGGAAATAAGTCGTAAATGTGTCATTTCGTATATTCGCCTTTTGAAAAAACAATTAAAATGAAAATTTCCGAAAAAGAGCTTTATAAGTGTTGAAAAAATAGTTTTTTTATGGTATAATACCTTTGCTTGAAAAGGAAATCGGTGTAAATCCGATACGAGCCCGTCGCCGTGAGACACGTTTATGTTGACTTTTCTATCCGATGCCGCAAATCGGAGACAAGCCATTGGGGTTATTCTTGAGAAGGTGAGAGGTCGATGTGTCAAGTCGAAATATTTTTCAGGCAAATAAATCTCTCTTTCCTCTTGCAGCGAGTGCCTGTGTAAGGGATGTTTTATGAGAGGTTAATAAATTAAAAAAGGAAATGATCACAATGAAAAACAGCAGATTAACAAAATCATTGTCTTTCATCCTTTCCGTTGTGCTTGTTGCGGCTATGGCACTTTTCGCGGTCGGATGTAACGGCAATCAAACTGAAGACCTTGGAAATCAAGGTGTGGCAAAAACTATCGAAAACGGCTCAGTTTTGGGTGAAGGAGCAATGTCTTTTACTTTCACAGTCGTTGACGGTGACGGAAATGAAGTTTCCTGCGAGATCAAAACAGATAAAACTGTTGTGGGGGATGCTCTTCTTGAACACGAGCTTATTGCAGGAGAGAACGGTCCTTACGGTCTTTACATTAAAAATGTAAACGGAATTACCGCAGATTACGATTTGAACGGCACATATTGGGCGTTCTACATCGATGGTGAATACGCAATGACAGGTGTGGATACAACCGAGATCGTTGAAGGTTCGGTTTATATGCTTAAAGTGGAAAAATGAAACTGACAGTCAGAGAGATCGTCATTTTCGGAATGTTGGGGGCAGTTATTTTTGTTTCAAAGTTGTTTTTTGAATTCTTGCCCAACGTCCACATTATAGGCGTTTTCACCGTGGCAATGACTTTGGTTTATCGTGTAAAAGCTTTGATTCCGCTATACATATTCATTTTTATAACGGGATTTTATTATGCTTTTATTGTTGGCGGTATACTTTGGTGGGGACCTTATCTGTATATTTGGACAATCCTTTGGGCAGTAACGATGCTACTTCCGAAAAAAATGCCCGGATGGCTCAAACCCATAGTTTATTCCACAGTTTGCGCTATTCACGGTTTCTGTTACGGAGCTATGTATGCACCGTATCAGGCTTTGGTTTTCGGCTTTGATTTTAATAAAACTATTGCGTGGATAATATCAGGACTTCCATGGGATGCCGTTCACGGAGTAAGTAATTTCTTTTTGGGACTTCTGATCTGTCCTTTGGTCAAGGTCATGAGTATGTTTCAAAAACAGGCAAATAAAAACCTCTGTGACTGAAATATCTGTTTTCCAAAATGTAAAAAGGTAAATAATCAGAGTTCAGGGAGACTTTTTCTTTTAGTGTGAACGATTTGATTCGTCCATATCGGAAAAGGTTTCCCTGAAGCTTTGCTGTCAAATTGAGATAAATTTCTTTTTCTGCGTGTTTTATGATACAAAAAATTCATGGAACATTTTTCGCCATAGGGCGTCTAACTCTTTGAAAGGGACAGAATTATTCGGTTTCACGATATTGTTGGAAAAATCCCTTATTTACATCTTGATTTTTTTGCAGTTTTGTGGTACAATTACGAGTAGTTCAATCATTTACAGTTAGGACACGGTTAATATCAAAAATATTCAGATATGAGACCGTGTATATTCATGTGAAATTATTACATTTAACGGAGGCTTTTTTAATGCAGACAATTCCCAAAAGAATGAAATTCATAACATTATTTCTCTGCCTGATCATGTCATTGGGTCTTATGACCGCTTGCGGTGACGATCCTGCAGAACAACCTGAAGAAAAACTTGTTAAGTCAATTACATTGAATTTGACAGAATATACCTTTACAAGTTTTGATACAAAAGTAAAGCTTGATGCGGTTGCTCTTCCTTCCGATGCAACAAATAATACATTGGTTTGGACAAATGCAAATCCCGGAGTTGCAACTCTTACTCCCGAACATGAAATACTTCCCGCAATGAACGGTAAAACAGTTATTACTGTTGCAACCGAAGACGGTTCTGTAATGGCTATTTGTAACATTACCGTAGATGTCGAGGAAGAAGTAGTTGAAATTCCCACAATTTCCGTTGAAAGTGTAAAGATCAGCAATGATACTTTCACTATTGAGGAAATAGGAGCAACTGTCAGACTCAGTGCCGATGTTATTCCTTACGGTGCTACCGATCCTTCCATCATATGGACAACTTCCGACGCATCAGTTGCAAGTGTTGACTCCACAGGTCTTGTAACTGCTGTTAAAGAAGGTACAGCAACAATTACAGTAACAACAACAGATGGCGGACATTCTGCTTCTTGCGTAATTACAGTTAAAGTTCCTACGGCAGTTCAGCCCTCTAATCCCGATTCCGGCAGTCAGGGAAATCAGTCTCAGAGTGGTAACCAGTCTCAGAGCGGAACTCAGAGCCCTACAACAACGGGCTTTAACAGAGATAATATTCCTGCTCCGAAGCTTGACTCTGCAGGCTTCCTTGTAAGCGATAACCTTGAATATTTCAATAAGTATAACCCCGATTGTGTTGCTTGGCTCTATATTCCCAATACAAAGAACAGCGACGGTCTCGGTGAGATAAACTTCCCCACAGCTCAGGGTGAAAATAATGATTACTACCTTACAGTCGGTCTTGACAGAAAATATAAGTACGAAGGTTCTGTTGTTCTTGACTACAGAAGCACACTTAAAGACACAGGTGTAATTGCAAACCAGAACACTATTTTCTACGGTCATGCAAAAGGTAATACAACTTTTGACAGACTTGAATTTGCAACAAGATCAGATGCGTGGTTTAATAATGAAAGCAACAGATACGTTTATTTGAATACTCTTAAAGAGGAAACTGTTTGGAAGGTTTTTGCTTGTTATTACACAGACTCCTCTCAGCACTATTACCTCAGAACAGACTGGACACTTTCCGAAGCCGATGTTGCTGAAAAGCTTGCCTCAATGTCTTCAAGTGAAAAAATTGAATATATTCTTGATGAAAACAAGATGAAAGAACTGTACACGGATACAGCCGCATTCGTTGATTTTGCAAACGGTTGGAGATCAAGAATCAGCACTCCCGTAGGAGATAAAGAATACGAAACAACATATAAACCTTATGCTCCTATTCTCAGAAACAGAGATTACGGCGTAACAGTTGGTCCTAATGATAAGATACTTACCCTTTCAACCTGTTCTTCCGATGTTGGCGATATGAGATATGTTCTTCATGCGGTACTCGTTAAGTCCAGAGTGAGAACAGACAGAGACTAAGTTAAAGAATGGAGTAGAACGATGGAAGAAAATAAAAATTTGAATGAAAACGAAGTTCAGAATCCTGAAACCGTTTCACCCCAAACTTCACCAAAGAAAAAAGGTGGCATGGGAATTATAAGAATTATAGTGCTTATTCTTTGTATTGGTGTTTTCGGCTTTTCCGTATTCAAGATAGGCAGTGATCTTTTGGATGATTCATCTACAGGTGATGAGTATGATGATCTCCAAGAACTTGCAGGAAGAAACCCTACAACTCCTGAAGATGATAAGTCTGATGATCCCAGTCAGGGAAATACTGAAAATAACGCTCCTGTTGACCCCGTAGACCCCGATGCTTCCGGTGACAATCAGGGTAATACCGGTGATAACACAGGCGACAATACACAGCAGAATCCTGAAAATTCCACAACTCCCGAAAATCCTGATTCAGGATCTGAAAATTCCGGAAATGAAGGAACGGGTAGTGAAAGTTCAGGAAATACTCAACCCGATGTTTACGATGACCAGAATGAAGAACAGGCTGCAAAGGACGAATCTCAGAATCAGATCATAGTTGTATCAAGACCTGGCGCATCTCTCGATAAAACAGATCTTTCCGTTATACATCCCGATCTTATAAGTCTTAGAGATATTGCATTCGTAAGCGGTATAGACTTCAAAAAACTCCAGCAGAGAAACAGCGATACTGTTGCATGGATCTGTATCCCCGGTAACGATTCCATTACAGGTCTTCCCGTAGATACTGCGGTTGTTCAGGCTTCCGACAATGATTACTATCTCACGCATAGTTTTGATAAGTCAGAAAACGTAAACGGTTGGATATATGCGGACTACCGTAACGATATGGAGCATATCACTGCAAACTATAATACCATTATTTACGGACACGCAAGAAGCTACCGTATGTTTGGTGGGCTTAAAAATCTTAATGTCACACCTGAATGGTATAAGAACGGATACAATCATTTCATCAAGATAACAACGCCTACAGATGAAACTATTTGGCAGATATTCTCCTGGCACGAAACAAATGTTTACTATAACTATATTCAGACCTCGTTCTCAAGCTCAGACGAATTTATTGATTTTGCAAACAAACTTCAGGATAAGAATGAATTAAAGGGTTATTTCTCAACATTTGAATTTACGAGAAACAGCAGAATTTTAACTCTTTCAACTTGTAAAGGTTCAAATCCCGCAAACAGAGTTGCCGTTCATGCAGTTCTCGTAGCAAGAAATCCCATAAAATAATAGCATTATCTTATATGAATTCAAGACAGCTTTTGAAGGTAAAACTTCAGAAGCTGTTTTTCATGTTTGAAAATTATGTAAATTTTCAGGTTTCCGTGAGTGTTTTTTCTTTTTGCATTGTATTATTATATGACGGAATCAAAAATTTTTATCAATTTCAAATTGTAAAGCGGAATTTTTTTTCGAATCGGAAGTCTAATATAGGGTGACAAGAGTTATCCGAACCTGCCTAAAAGCGAATCTTTTTAAGTCTTTTCCGCGTTTCGTCCTTGAAAGGCGTCAGCCTATCTGCGTCCTCAACGCATAAAATCCAATAAAAATCTTTTGCTTTTAGGTCGAAGATTTTCTACAGATCGG
>JAZSMD010000060.1:0-16869 GCA_045535665.1 Eubacteriales bacterium | reverse complement strand
GTTGCCGAAAATGGAGAACAATGCTTATAACATAATCTCCTTCCAGGAAAAGCTTTACACCGAAAATGCAAAATTGACTGTATCCCCCACGCCCGATACTCTGATTCGTGTATTCATGGCATGGAAAAACTCTGACGAATTAATCGAAATTGAACCTCAAGAACTTTCCGCACCTGAACGGAACGGATTTACAGTTATAGAATGGGGCGGCTCGGAATTAAATTAGATAAAAAGAATTTTAGGGATCGGCAGTGTAAGCCGATCCCTTAAATAACATAAACCAATTAAATCAATCAAAAATTTCGTTAAGCTCTTCCTTGCTGATTACTGTGCCGTATTCACAAATTTCAAAGAATTCAGCGTGCTTTATAGCGTTGCCTTTTTCCTCTCCGTATTTTTCAACGAGGAAATCTCTGTATTTGTTAGCATTGTTAAAGTCTCGGATACCCCAATGCTTATAGATCATTTCAATCTGACCCTTATGGTCTGAGGGAACTTCATCTGCATAACCGTCAATCCAGGGCAACCATTCAATGAACTGGGATTCCTGCATTGAGAGCATTTCCATTTTTTCGTCCTCATAAGCAGTTGTATCAACAGCAACTGTAGGTTCAAAAGGATAGGGTTTTACAAAGTTATCCTGCATGTGGAGGATAATCGGCATTTTCTTCATCGCAGGAGCCTCGGGGCAGAACAAAGGCACCGCCAAAAGATAAGCGGAGTCAAGAACCAACTGTGATGTATTTCTGTGGTCAACGTGATAGTCGCAAGGACGGTGAGTGAAAATAATATCGGGGTTATAATTTCTGATAGCAGCAGTAACCTTCACTCTGTTTTCAACAGTTGCCTCAACATGACAGTCTGGGATATCGAGAACACGATAGTCAATGCCATATTTAGCACCAACGGCCTGAGTTTCCTTAAATCTTCTTGCAGCAAGTTCTTCGCAAGTATGTACCTGATGTCCGTGGTTTCCGTTAGATACGGATAAGAAGCAAACCTCTCCTCCGTTTTCGAGAACCTTCATAGCTGTTCCGCCTGCACAAATGTCGCAGTCATCCGGATGTGCGCCTATGATCATAAGTCTGATTTTTTTCATTAGTTTCATTTCCCTTCATAATCTTGAATCTTTTATATTTATGTTTTTATTTACTTTCCATTATCTTGTCTGTCAGTTTTTCCTGAATTGCAAACATTTCTTCTCTTTCGTCATCTTCAGCATGGTCGTAACCCAAAAGATGAAGTACTGAGTGTACTGTAAGAAGTGTTATTTCTCTGAGTAGAGACGCCTCTTCACCGTCACGCTCTTCGCATTGGCGCTTGGCAAATTCGGGAGAAAGAGCTATATCACCGAGGAAACAAGGTATTCCCAATGCCTCGTCATAATCATCCAATTCACCCGAAGGAAAAGACAGAACATCAGTGGGGGCATCCACTTCACGGAAATCCCTGTTCAATTCTCTGATACCTTTATCGGAAACAAGTTTAACATCTATCTCGCAAGGAAAATCTATTTCCTCATGTTCAAGAACCGCTTCCGCAGATTTTTTAAATGAAACCTTTATAGCATCATCTATTTTTACTTTACGTTGAGCGTTTATTAAGTTCACGGTAACTTCCATAGTTTTCATCCTTTCTTATTGAGGTTTAAAATACTTCTTATATGTTTTTTCGCTGTTAAGCTTTTTCTCTTCCGCACGTTTGGTATCGTATTTTTCGTATGCCTGAATTATCTTCTGGACCAACTGATGTCTTACAACATCTCTGAATGTAAGCTGACAAATTGCAATATCATCAATATCCTTCAAAATCTTCACAGCTTCTTTAAGACCGCTTTTCTTGTCATTGGGCAAGTCTATCTGAGTAATATCACCTGTGATGATTGCCTTTGAGTTGAATCCAAGACGGGTAAGAAACATTTTCATCTGTTCGCTTGTTGTATTCTGAGCCTCGTCAAGAATAATAAAGCTGTCATCAAGAGTTCTGCCTCGCATGTACGCAAGAGGGGCTATTTCAATAACATTTTTCTCAACGTATCTGTGATACGTCTCTGTTCCAAGCATATCAAAGAGAGCATCGTTAAGCGGTCTTAGATAAGGGTCAACCTTATTTTGCAGGTCTCCGGGAAGAAATCCCAATTTTTCCCCCGCTTCAACTGCGGGACGAGTAAGAATAATACGGCTTATCTGCTTATTTCTCAAAGCAGTAACAGCCATAGCAACTGCAAGATATGTTTTACCTGTACCTGCAGGTCCTATTCCCAATGTTATTGTATTTGAAGCAATAGCTTTTACATATTCTTTTTGTCCGATAGTTTTGGGTTTTATTGGTCTGCCCTTGGCAGTAATGCAAATATTATCAGCTCCAAGTTCAGCAAGCAGCTGTTCATTTCCCTCTTCAACCATAGAAATGACGTAACTCACATTCTGAGCAGAAACATTGTCACCACGGCGAGCCATATCAAGCAATGCTCTCATTACTCTTTTTGCTTTTTCTACGGATTCCATACTGCCGCTGATCTTTATGCCGGAATCTCTTGTAGTAATATCAACATTACATTCTTTTTCAATTAACTTTACGTTTTCATCAAAACTGCCGAATACATTTCCTGCAATTTCTATATTATCAAGTTCAAGAAATTCATCCATTTTTTTATCAATCCTTAATATTAAAAAATCAATCAGTTATTTCTACTTCTATTTCACGCACTTCACAAATATCTTCTATGACAGTACAATCCAAAACACCGTAAACACCTTCGTCCGTAACGGTAAAACGCTCTTCACAATCTTCAATTTCTACTCCGTGAAGCTCAACTCTGATTTTCTCATCAAACGAGGTTGATATACGTTTTTTGGCAGAGTCTTCGTCAAAAGTAACAGTTGTTTCAACCTGCTCATATAGTACGGTTTTCACCATAGATATTGGCAAAGTTACACTTTTCCCCAGACAGAATTCCGTTTCCTCCGAAACAGACTCGTAAAAATCATAATTTATTTTATTGAAAAAAGATAAATTTATACTTAATCCGAAAATATTTAAACGATAAAATACATCTTCCCTGCCAGTCTCGATAAGCTCCGTAAATTCATACGGACAAAACTCAGTATAAGTTCTTCTTGTACGGGCAATAATTTTCGCATCAGAATGAACCATTCTGTAGCCTATCACTTTACTGTTATATATACCACTAACAAGCAACTGCCCTTTCCTGACAGCTGAAAACTTCTCAACCTGAGGAGCACCCTTATATGCTTCTATCAACAATATCTGCCCGTTTGTTTTCGCATAAATATTACATGGGACCTTTTCTGTAACCTCGGGAGGAACAATACTTTCATCAACTTCAACAACTGCCTTACATCCCTGTATGTTTATGGTAATGTATGCAATACTGTCATATTCCTGTATTATATCGTATTTTATCTGTTGGAAATCATGTCCTGTAGTCATTGCCCCGATAAAAATACCGTTATTTTCAAGTGCTTCAAGCAGTACATCTTCACTTAATGATGTCAAACCCAATATTTCTATTTTCCATATAAATGAAGTCATTATAATTAAAATTACTGCAAAAAGCACGAAACCTATAAACAAACCGGACCGCAATTTATATTTTAAAAGATCTTCCATCATACCGTTCGTATTACCGACAGTTATTTCCATTTCCCTGAGGCTTTGCTTACTTTCAGACAATTCCAACAGTTTTTCCGTGGAAAATGAATGTATTTTAAAGGAAATATGACATTGATCAACTTTCAAAACATCCCAAACGTCAACATGTTCGTCCTTTATCAGATTCAAAAATTCCTCTACATAATACCCAACAACATCAATCTCACGCCAACCGACAATGTAATCACCTATTTCACCGAGGCCTCTAAACATAGCACGTCACCCCTCAAATTCAAGAGATGAGACTATTCCGCTTATTCTTACAGACTGAGGTGTAAGATTTTTCAGATTAAGTCCCTTTCCGTAAAATCTGATCTTATGACTTCCTGCCAAAAGCTTTATTGTCTCATTATCGTATTCCGCAATGGCTACACCGTTACATTCTTCAACAACGACCTGTTCTCTGCCGTAAAACTCTATCTGAGGGACAGAGGTAGTTGGTAAAATCTGAATTTTGTTTTTTCTGTTCTTCAACACATTCCACTCTCCGATATAATCTATTCAATAAAGATTATTCGGAGTTTTTGCAATTTATGAAAAATACTTTATGCCTGTAAAGCTGTCATCTTCAGTCCATTCACCCAAAGCTTCAGTATATTTTTCCGAAAAGAATACGGGTAAATACTCTGCAAAATTCGGGGATAATTTTCTTTTATACAATTCGGATCTGGGCAACCAGAAAATATTACCCTCATCCGTTCCTTCGCTGAGAATTCCGCTGAAAACGGAGGTTTTATAGAGAAACTCAACATATCTTCCGCTACCGTCTGTTTTGCACCAATTTATCATACCACAGGGTTCAAGCTCGGAAACGTCCATTCCTGTTTCCTCTTTAACTTCGCGTACTGCACATTCATAAAAGCTTTCGCCCTTTTCTGCGTGACCTCCGGGAAAACTTAAGCCCGGATATTTTTTCAATCGGTCAATGACAAGTACTTCATCTGTTTTTTCATTGTAAACCATGACCATAGTCGTCATTTCCGCAACTAATGAGTGCGACACAAAAAAGTCTCCCCTTTGCAAAGAACATACTATATACATTATACCACATAATTACAAAAAATCAAGCCTTTAACAAAAAATACTTAAAAAAATAAAATATGGCACATGAGAATTTGATTTCCCATGTACCAAACACAATTCAATTTACTGCATCTGTATTGCAAGTTCTATCAGATTTGCAAAATCCTCATATTCGTTAAACATGAAGGTTTCCGTGTAAACGACTTTACCGTCGGAATCAAGTATTTCAGCAACTGCGTTCCATGTAAGCCAATCACCTGAAGTTACATCTCTTTTACGGTTTTCAGCAATCAGAAGTTCTTCCGTATTTCCGCTGTACACCTTAGAATTTCCATCCATATCGGAAACCGTAACTTTCAGAGTTTTACCATTATATTCATCGGAATTAACTTTAAAACCGTAAGTATAGGAAACCGTTCCCTCTACGGCAACACCGTAACATCCGAAAGCGACCTCGGAAGAGAACCCTCCCATATCCTCCAATAAATTAACGTACAGTTCATACTTAACATCGGATATTTCAACATCTTTAATATCAAGAGAAATTATCCCTTTGGGACTACGGTAATCTTTGGCTTTAATATTCACGGGAGAGCAAGAACTGTCAGGACTACTCCAATCGACTTTAAAATCAACCGTACCTTCGGGAAGTTTACTGAAAGTCCACTCATCAATATAGACCAATTTTCCCGACGGAGTAAGATATGCATTTCTGCCATCGGTGCATTTATCCAAATATATGCCCAATCCCCCATTTGCATAGCTTGATGCCATATCGGGAGACATAAACATAAACTCAGGAGAAACGTTCTCTTCTACAGACCCAAGCGCCGCACCTGCAAGAACAACGACTTCTGCAGGCGGAACAATGTCCTCAGCAGGAATAACAACTGGCTCATCGGGTTCTGTCGGAGTCTCGACTATAGGTTCTTCATCTTTTGGAATGTCTTCAACAACTTCATTAGGATTCTCAGGTTCATCGGGAATTTTCGGAGTTTCAACCTCGGAACAGGAAGCCAAAAGAAGAGCTAAACCTGCAACCAGAATTATTTTTTTCAACATAGAATCAGTCCTTTCAAACTAAGCACACATACCACCGTCCGTATGGCGGCACAAATACTGTATCATTAAATTCAAGTGGATAATGGGATAGGGTCTCATTTTTAACTTGAATTTTGCATGAAACCGGAAAAACTAAAGCTTTATTCTGATTAATGTTTCATGCTATACATCTGTCTATATTATACAATAAAAGTTTTCAATTGTCAACAATAAAATAAGTAGACAATCGTAAAAATCGTCTACTTATTTGTAACATTTTTATTTTGTATAAAATCAATGTTTTTTAAACGAGCCGTTATCCGTAAAATCCTTATTTGCTGTAAAAACATCCCTGATATTGGAAATAGACCCTGTAGTAATCAGATATTCATACTCTATGGGTTCGAAAGAAACAATTTGCATGAAATTTAACGGTGCCACGTAGTTGGTGCTTGAAGCATCAGAATCCTTTGAACCGTCATATCCATACCTTCCCGCATAAAACATATCAATATTGGGAACATAAATACCGATACCGTAATCGTCCTTTCTGTTATACCATGCACACCAAGTTTCGGTATTACCGTCAACTATTTTAAATCTGCAATCGGCCGCATATTGAGAATCTCCCCAGAATTCAAGATCAGATTCAACAAACAAACCGTCTTCCATCCAAGGCTTCATGCCGTTATAATATGTAAATGTATCAAGATAGCTTACAGTATAGAATGCAGGCAATTCCTGATCTTTGGCAGGATGACTCCAACAAGTAAAATCAACAAAACGGTTTTCAACACGGATGCAGACATCATAAACGGTATAAACATTTTCCATATAAGACGAAGTTATCATTCCGTCCAAAGCCCAGTCCTGAGGTTGAGATTTTATATAAACAGAGTTTTCAGCTTCAACAAAATCTATCAGACGGCTGTGATTCATATATTTATCCCCACCCTGAACAGGATTATAGGGCCATGAAGAATCATTGGTAAAGGTTGCGTTCTCATATCTGGAATCCTCATCGCTTCCGTAGTAGGACTGTTGAACAAGCCTTCCCGTATCATACTGATTGATAAGATTTTCTATACCGTCAACATCACCGTAATTATCAATGATAAGATTTATACCTCCACCCCAAATAAGGCGAACACCAAGCTTATATCTTTTACCCTCAATTATGTAGTCAGAGTTTTCAGGAACACCGTATTCATCGGTAAAGACATTGCAAAGCAAGAAATTAAAAGGCTCACCGTTGCAGGAATTCACAACGATCTCATCAAGAGACACAGCTTTTTCATTTTCAAGAAATCCCAAAATCAAACAAGTAAAGACATCAGTTCCAGATTCAAGAAATACTGTATCTTCAACAACAGACCCGTTTACGGTATATTTAACAACACATTTCAAAGCCTGATCAGAGACATAATACAACCTGTAACGGTTAAATTCAGCAGAAAAGCTTCTTTTGAGATCAATCACAAGCCCTCCTTCGGAAAAAATACCTTTCTCTGAGACTGTTCCGTTTGAAAAGCCGTAAGTAAGGCCCTCGGATGTTGTAATATCAGAATCGGCGGAAGTAAATTCAGTAGAAAATTTCGTTGTAAAACGAGCCGCACGCTGAACATCTCCCATAACAGGAGTTGTATCATAAATAAAATCCATAAGTTCAACCTCCGCATTTTCCCGCTGCGAACAAGCAGAGATGAAAATTAACGCTAAACCAAAAAATAAGCATAAAAACCTTTTCATAAAAAACCTCACATATCATGTTTGTAAGTTTATTATAGCAAAAATCCCTATACTTGTCAAGACATAAAAAAAGAAATATCCCTTATCGCATATGTACACGGTAAGGGATATAAGTGCATATTTTTTATTCTAAGTCCGGAATAGCTTTTGAAACATATCTTAAAAGCTTCACAACGTCATCAAGGTTTATCTTTCCGTCTTTTGTAACATCAGAAGCAGCAAGTACAGCAGGGTCTGTCAATTCAGCAGCCTTTGATACATGGCGAAGAAGCGCGACAACATCATCCAGATTTATCAATCCGTTATTGTCAATGTCTCCGGTAACAATTGCGGGTGTATAAACGGCAGTTATAATCATATCGCTTGTGATATTTGTAAATTCAGAAATATCCCATGCAGAGATGTAACCGGATTTAACGGGAATTTCGGGAATTTGATCTTCAGCAAGGTCGGCACCATCATAGACAATACAAATAATATCATCCATACCATCTATCTTAAATGTCACCTTACGAGTATAGCTACTGTCCTCATGCCATTTTGCATATATTCTAACATTCTCCGTTATCGGAGTATTGAAATCCCATTCACAACCGTCACTGCAAGCGGCATCGGTATACCAACCGCCAAACATAAAGCCTGCACGAGTCGGATTCTCGGGCTGTACGGCAGTTTTTCCGCTTTCTATATTTGTTTGAGAAGCTACAGGAGAACCGCCCATGGAATAGAAGATGAGAGAAGAACCTATTTTTTCTTCCAAATCACCAAACTTACAAAGCCCTTTAACTTCAGAGCTTTCAATTAAAGATTCTGAGCCGGAACTGTTCATTTTATAAGATTCAAATACAACTTCATTATAATCGTCTTCAGCACTTACAGTCATTTCAGTTCCCGGAGTACAGGAAATTTCAGCCCCGGATTCACCTGTCGCAACGCTGACATAGCTGTCCTCAAGTTCTACGGAAACAGCATACCAAGGAGTCTTAACATCATTTGAGACCGACGTAATATTTTGTTTGACCTTGCTTTCAAATTGAGTATTGACAGCCCCATCACTTTCAAATATAACAGTTCCTATCCCCTCAGCATTAACAGAAGCATAAAAACCGTCAATATCATCATTATACATAAGTACTGTTGAATACTCCGTAAGGGGTTCGCCCGAGACGATGCCGTTAAACAAAACGGGATTAACTGTATATGAAATATTGCCGTAATCGGTAATACTGAAACTCATTTTCAACTCACTTCCGTAATAATTCAAGCAAGTACCGTCAGTAATATCAAGATCTCCCCAAGTTTTACGACCGTTTTCAATAATAGCACTCTTACCGTCGGAAGATGAGATAGAGAATGAATTATAATTCGTTATCAAACTCAAATTTCTTGTTTCATCAAGCAGACTGAGAGACATCTGAGAACTTGCTTCCACACCGCCTGAATAACCCAATTTTTCAAGCTCTTCCTGAAGATTTTTATAATCATATGCTTCAGATTCTACAGTTAAAGCGTACTTCACATAAGAAGACATTACAGATGTATCGTATTTAGTAAAAAAATACGATGTAGTAAAATCTTTGCTTATAACAAGCGTATTAGAAGCTTTTATATCATTGGGATCCCAAATTGAAACATTATAGCTTAAATCGGTCTCTTCGTATCCATATGCAACCACAGCGTGTCCGCCTATGCGAACCCCATTTTTATTTAATATATCAAACCCAACAACTACAGGATAGGAACTTTCATTTAATGCTGTAAGTATTTCCTTATTATTCTCTGTTTCATCAATATGATTATAATCACCGCGTATCGATGCCGTATAATAAGTGCATTGCATTAAATGATAATAATTAATCAAATTATTAATAGTATTATTTTCAATAGGAGCATCAAGCTCAAATGTCGTTTTTGCATTTGTTTGAAAGAAATCGACTTCAAGTCTTCCGGAACGAATCAAAGAGAGTACCGCAGACATACCAAAACATGATCCTCCCCAATCTGATTCCATATAATTCTTCACATACGCTTTTTCTCCCCAACCGTTCAAACCTTCCAGCAAAATATCATAATAATCACCGGTAATAGTATAGTCATCCCCAAAAGCACTACCTGTATTTATAAAGCTGAATGTATCCTTACCGTATACAATATTTTGAGATTCTTCCCATTTAGCATACAATGTTATATCAGATATAACAGGCAAACCCTTTCCACCGTTCATAATATAGCTAAACCATGCATGTCCGGTACAGTCGGGATTTGAATACCAGCCCTTGAAAACATAACCTTTTTTAGAAGGGTCTTCAGGTTCTTTGACCAAACCGCCGACTACAACCTCTTGAGCAGTCGGGAATGTTCCTTCACCGTCATTCAAATTAAATGTAACGCAAACTTTCTCCTCAGAACTCAAAACAAAACCGCAGTACCTGCATGAATTATCTTCCAAGTCATGGAATTCATACACATATGTTTCCCCACCGGAAACTGCATAGTCACACCTATTAGCCTCACATCCCAGTTCAAAAGTCTTTACAACCTTATGTTTTGTTATATAATCCTCGTGAGTTTCTTCAAGTATTTCGTAATAGGTGGAATTTATTTTTTCAATACTTGCATTATGGGGTTCAACACCCAACGTGCCTGTCTCAACTTCAAACTTCGTTTTTCCGCAATAAGAACATTTATACTTCGCCTTGGCACTTATACATTTATGAAAATCCTCGTCTGCCTTTGTCCAAACCTCAGAGCCTGAAACATATTCGACAAAAACCCAATCACATGAATGCTCTACAGTTACATAAAATATTGCAACACTATTATTCAAGTCCGTATAATTATCCGCAGAAGCATATATTCCGAATTCATAAGTACCTACAGAGTTCAAAGGATATGAATCTGTTGAAAGCGTAAAGGCTGAAAGATACGCTGTAGAGCTTTCAAAAGAAATATCCAAAACCTGATCTTCAAAAGTTGTATTTTCATCATTATGTTGCAAAATTACTTTATTGAGAAGTCCGTCACCAAACGCCAAAACAGTACCGTCTAAATTGAAAGATTCACCGAGAAAAACTATATAATTTGTCAAGCCTGATACTGTAGGTTCTCCCTTTTCTTTTTCTGCAACAGTAAGAGTCATAAACTCTGAATCACCGATAGAGTTCCCGTCAGCATCTGTCGCCAACAATTGGACTTTCCAAGTTGTTCCATATGAAAGAACTACAGTCTGTTCACCGTCACTAATCTCTGAATTTATCTCCAATGACGGAATTGTTGACAATTCAAACAATTCTGATTCTACATCTGTTGCAACATAATATTTTACGGAGACCGCCTCATCTGTTGCAGAAATTATGTTTACTTGAATAGTTTCAAAACCGTTTTGTGCCGTAGTTGAAACCGAACCGCTGAAAGAATAGACATCTCCTTTATTGAGAGTCACGTCTGAGGTGTCCCAATCAGATGAAATACCGTTAAAAATTGCGGTTTTGTATACAGTGCCATCAGGTGCGGTCCAAGTAGGACTTGTCCAACCGGAAGTATTGCCCTCGAGATAGTAAATTATTACAGAATCGGGAAGATTCGCTACATTCCAATCCGTCGGAGCATTACCGTTAAAATATATCTTTTGAAGACTTGTGAAAAAATTGAAGTTACAATTTACAGATGTAATATTTTCAGAAAAAACAATAGTTGTAAAACTCCCACCATATTCTGCAAAACCTTCATAAATGATTTCACTATTTGGAACTACAAGCGTATCACAAAAACCACTGCACCCACCAAAGGCACAAGTTTCTATTAAATACACATTATCAGGAATTACAAGAGATCCTTCGAACCCACTACAATCTGCAAACGCAACCCATCCTATTGACTCCACACTATCAGGAATAACAAGAGAGCCCGTAAATCCGCTACAACCAAAAAAAACACCTTCACCTATTTCTGTCAGACTTTCAGAAATTTTCAGAGATGTAAACCCGCTACAATATGAAAATGCGTAATCACCTATAAAAGTTACACTATCGGGAATAACAAGCTCTCCCTTAAACCCGCTACAACCTTCAAAAGAATTCCAACCTATTGTTGTAACACTATCCGGAATTACGAGCGAAGAAAATCCGCTGCAATCTTTAAACGCCTCATCATCTATAAAGGTTACGCTATCGGGAATAACAAGAGCCCCCGTAAACAAGCTGCAATCCTCAAAAGCATTGTAGCTTATAACCGTTACACTATCAGGAATCACAAGTGAACCTGTAAATATAGAATGGGGAAAAGCAAAAGCTCCTATGGTTGTAACAATATATCCATCTATTTCAGAAGGAATTATGAGGTCCGACTCGCCGTTCCCCACATAACCGGTAACAGTCGCAGTTTTGCCATCACTATTTACAACGTATGAAAAATCCCCTGATATCAAATCATTCTTGCCGGGAGAATATGAAACCATCGGTTCGGGACTTGAATAAATTCCAAAGTCTTCAAACTCACTTTGCTCACCCGTTTCCGTAACAGTGTTAAAAGCAATATTTCCCATCACCTTTTCTGTCATAGCATCAGTCGAGACTGTTGAAAGTAGCGTACTCGCAAACATACAAATGCAGATAAGCATTGACAATAATCGTTTTGTTTTCATTTCGTTATAAGACCTCTTTTAATCATATTATCCCTGATTGGTTGCTTTATTATTTTACCATAGAAAACTCTTTTTGACAATAAGCAAATGACAACAAACCGTTACTCCTACCCAAACTTTTGTTGACATTTCCAATCACAAAATCATGACATAAAAAACAGGAAAACCCTTGCCGAATTTTCCGACAAGGATTTTTCCGTTTATGTAGTATTTTTAATTTCAAAAGATTATTTTTCAGCTCTTTAGGCGAAAGCCCGAAGCTGTACTTTGTGTACTACGAGGGTGAAGCAACGACAAGAGGCGGAAAAGATCACCTCAAACCTTTTGCGCTTGAGATTTTTCGGCTGTCGAGGCAGCGTTCCCGAAGCTGTACTTTGCGTACTGCGATTGGGACGATAACGACGACAGGCGGAAAATATCACCGCAATTATTTTAAGCCGACACTTGCCAAAATACTTTTTTTGCGCTTGAGATTTTTCGGCTGTCGAGGCAGCGTTCCCGAAGCTGTACTTTGTGTACTGCGAGTGGAACGATAACGACGACAGGCGGAAAAGATCACCTCAAAAAATTATTTTGTGCCATATTGGGCTCTATATTCAAGCATTGCGGGAACGTATTCTTTGCCTTTAATAAGTCCGCTTTCTGCTGCGGCAATGATGTCGAGAATTGTAACGATGGGATATACGGTTACGCCGAAGTCGCGTTTAACTTCTTCAACAGCGGAAAGTTCGCTGGTAAGACCTCTTTCCATACGGTCAACTTGAATAACCATGGAAGATACGTCTACGTTTGCTTCTGCTTTGAGTTTGGGGAGAACTTCACGGAGAGCTTTACCGGAAGTCATAACGTCTTCGATGATAACGATCTTTTCTCCGTCTTTGAGCTGTTTGCCGACAATGAGACCGCCTTCACCGTGGTCTTTTGCTTCTTTTCTGTCGAAGGCATAGTTAAGGTCAATGCCGTATTTGTTATAGAGAGAAGCTGCGGCTGTAGCTGCAAGAGGAATACCTTTATATGCGGGTCCAAAGAGTGTTTCTGCGGCAATGTTGTTTTCTTTTATGCAATCAGCGTAAAATTCACCGAGGCGTGCAAGCTGTGCGCCTGTGTTGTAGTTACCGGCATTGATGAAGTAAGGTGCCTGTCTGCCGCTTTTTAAGGTGAAGCTACCGAAGGTGAGAACTCCGCATTCTTCCATAAATTTGATAAAACTTTCTTTGTAAGTCATGTCTGTTACCCCTTTATATCATTTTTTCTTTCCTAAATTAAACTTATTTTCAGTACCGTTTATAAGCCTTACAATATTACTGCGATGTCTTACGATGAGCATTATTGTGTTTACGGCACAAATGGCACATAATATCCACCAATTCTCGGTTTTAAGGTAAACGAGTGCGATCGCTATGGGAACGCATATGGAAGCAATTATGGATGAAATGGAAACTATCTTTGTGATAAAGAATATGGTAAGGAAAAGCGTGAAAAGCACAAGGAAAATACGCCAATCTACAACTATTGCCAAAGCTCCGCAAGTTGTAACGCCTTTACCGCCCTTGAAACCGTGGAAGCAGGGATACATATTACCGAACATTACACCGATAACGGCAATAGCACCTGATATCTGAGGTCCAAGCTCTCCCAAAAGAAGAGGGTCAACAGGCCATGCGAATCTGGCAACAAAGCCTAAGATCACGCCTTTTAGAATTTCCATCGCCATGACGGAGATTCCCCATTTTGCGCCCATGACACGGGCAACATTTGTTCCGCCTGCGTTGCCGCTTCCATGAGCTCTGATATCGATTTTTCCGATATATTTTGTAACAAGAACAGAAAGATTGATACTACCTAAAAGATAGCCTATAACAAGAAGAATTAAAATCTGAACCATAAAACCCTATCCTTTCTTAATTACAAATCAAGATTTTCGCCCTTTTCACGGGAAATGATATGGATTGGCGTTCCCGTAAGACCGAAAGTATCTCTGATGCAGTTTTCGATATATCTTTGATATGAAAAATGGAAAAGCTCCTTATCGTTCACGAAAACAACAAATGTTGGAGGTTTAACTGAAGGCTGGGTCATATAAAGGAGCTTAAGTCTCTTACCCTTGTCGGTGGGAGGCTGGACTTTTGCGGTAGCATCAGCAAGCATATCATTAAGCACACCTGTGGAAATTCGTCTTGAATGCTGGTCAGCCACAAAATTTATCATCTCATAAAGCTTTTCAACTCTCTGACCTGTCTTTGCGGAGATGAATACGATGGGAGCATAAGACATAAACTTAAGGTCCTCTTCAATTCGTTCACGAACCTTGTTCATTGTCTTATCGTCTTTTTCAACAGCGTCCCATTTATTTACAACGATAATTGAAGCCTTACCTTTTTCGTGGGCAAAACCTGCAATTTTTGTATCCTGCTCCGTAACGCCTTCGTTAGCATCTATCATTATGAGAACAACGTCGGCTCTGTCTACCGCCATATAGGAACGGACAACACTGTAACGCTCAATTATTTCAGTTACCTTATTTTTCTTACGCAGACCTGCGGTATCTATGAAAACATATCTGCCATGCTCGTTTTCTTTCAAAGAGTCAACTGCGTCACGTGTCGTTCCGGGGATATCGGAAACAATAAGGCGGTTTTCGCCCAAAATACAGTTTACGAGAGAGCTTTTTCCCACATTTGGTTTACCTATCAATGCAACCTTGATAGCATCCTCATATTCAGGCTCCTGCTCCATATGCTGAATCTTGTCATATACAGCATCAAGAAGCTCACCGAGACCGAGACCGTGTGTTGAAGAAATAGGATACGGATCACCAAGTCCGAGGTTGTAGAACTCATAAATTTCAGGTGGAGGATCACCGGGTTTATCAACCTTATTTACGCAAAGGATTATTTCTTTGTTTGCTTTAAGAAGCATTTGTGCAACTTCCGCATCAGTTGCGGTCATACCGGTCTTGATATCTGTCATCATGATAACGACATCTGCTTTTTCAATAGCGATTTCAGCCTGACGGCGCATCTGGGAAAGAACAACGTCATCGGAACGGGGTTCTATACCGCCTGTATCAACAAGGGTAAACGACTGACCTCTCCATTCGGTATCGTAATAAATTCTGTCTCTTGTAACGCCGGGGATATCTTCTACAATAGAAAGACGCTGACCGACGATTTTATTAAAAAGTGTACTTTTGCCGACATTGGGGCGACCAACGACAGCAACAACAGGCAATGCCATAAAATGTCATCTCCTTCCGCTTAAGCGGATATATTTATGTAAAAAAATTATATTCAAAATCAAACAAGACTTTTAAAAAAGTCAACTATATCACAAGGCTCTTCCAAAATAACAGTTTCAATATTCAGTTCTTTTTCAATATCGGAAACAGAAACGTCATCAAGAAAAACATCATCCCTGAGCATAACCTTGGGTATTATCAATTTTTTACCGAGGGGCTTATCTTTCAACTGTGAAATTATATCGCCACCCGTAACAAGTCCCGTAACGGTTACAGTTTCACCGAAAAATTTATTTGCTATAGGGTAAAGATTTATTTTAAGATTCGGAAGCTTTTCATTTACCTTATTTATAAGGGAAGGAATAATATTTTCCATACTCTTTCCCGTTACCCAAGAAACTTCGCCTGAGCCGTTCTTTTCGGGAAGGTCTTCAACCGCATAAAGGAAATCCTCAATAAAGAGTGAAGTTATTCCTACTCCGTTTTCTATCTGCTCGAACTCTTCGTAATAGTCACTTTCGGGAAGTTTTCTTTCGGCTTTCACGTAAAATTCATCAGATTCATAGAAGAGCCTTGTGCCGAAGTTTTCTACGCATCTGTCACCGAAAGAAGAAACCGTATCTATAACATCAGAACACTCTTCTTTACTGAAAAGCTCCAATTTACAAAGTCCCTCACGGTGCGAAGTCATTCCGAGAGGAACAACGGAAACACTTGAAACGTTGGGGTAAAGAGAACTGAGGTCATTCATTGTCTTTACAAGCTCTTCCCCATCATTCCAACCCTTACACAAAACTATCTGACAGCGAAGGTTTATTCCCGCATCAGTAAGTTTACGCAAAAGAGGCATAATACCCTTAGCGTTGGGGTTTTTCATCATTTTAACACGAAGATCGTCGTTTGTGGTATGTACTGAAACATTCAACGGTGAAATTTTCAATCTGATTATTCTGTCGATATCCTCTTCTGTTGCATTTGTAAGAGTAACATAGTTGCCGTAAAGCAAAGAAAGACGGAAATCATCATCTTTATAGTAAACCGTGCTTCTCATTCCTTTGGGAAGCTGGTCTATAAAACAAAATATACATTTATTTTTACATGACCGTTCTTTATCCATAAGATAAGTATCAAAATTCACGCCTGTGTGACCGTTGCATTTTGCGGTATAAGAAACCGTCTCACCTTGGCGTTCTACCGTAAAAGTGAGTTTTTCATCAGCCGCACAGTACATATAATCCAAAATATCATGGATCTTAATACCGTTTATTGAAAGGAGAACGTCTCCCACTTTTAATTTTCCGTAAAACGGACTTTTCTTCTCAATGGACGTAATAGTTGCCATATAAACCTCACATCATAATACGCAGAATAGACGGGCGAACCGTGTATTTACTGAAAAATAAACGATTCTCCCATCTCATAACCGTATTTGCATAAAGATTAAGCGTTAGCTTCTGCCTCTACCTTTATCACTTCTTTGCCGTTGTAGTAACCGCAATGA
>JAZSMD010000065.1:0-4064 GCA_045535665.1 Eubacteriales bacterium | reverse complement strand
GTTTTTCGCTCTCTCGTTTAGCGCTCAAATATTATACCACAAAAAATCCGATTTGTCAACCCCTTTTTCAAAAAAAGTTTTTGAGCCACAAAAACCTCATTTTTCCGCACAACCACGCGGAAAATTTGAGTTCAAAATACCCTTTTTTCCCAAAATCGTCCGAAACTTTGTTTATTATGTATAGTTTTATTCTGTTTTATTACACCATGTTTTAGTTATTTTACACATATAAAATCATATTTAATCACATTTTAAAAAATTGACACACCTAATAGTAATCACTTTTAAGGATAAGTGGCAAAATAATTGATATTTTCCTTATGAAAAATTTTCTTATGAGAAAAATCTTTTTATTTAGAAAAACACCCTATCAAACCATTCTTTCACATCAAATTAAGCCGTTACAAAAAATAAATGCGGACAAACACATATCCGCATTTATTATCTGTTACTCAATTATCAAATCAGTCTTATAATAATTTTGGTTACTATTTTTTAATCAAATAATACTCATCACAAGTATCAACATGCTCCATCAAGGGGAATTTTTCAGAGCCATACGGATATACCTTTCGTGCAAACTTAAGTTCTCCGTTTTCATAACGTGCTGCGGTAAGATGTTCGGGAGCTTTTCCCTCTTCGTACCAACGGCGAAGAATATCGAGCCAATCCCCATCACCGGCATCGATTCCACGAATAGTATTAGTGCCTCTGCCGCCACCGCCGTGATCCATACCGGGGAATAAGAACCAACGATAAAAATCCTTCGTCTTTTCGTAACCACCGAATTTTTCCTGGACACGCTCACAATATCTCATCGCATCTGGATAAGGAACACAGGGGTCAGAACTTGCAGAAAACTCTATAAGTTTTCCTCCATGAGAAACAAATTCGGAAATATCCGGATCATTTGCATTAAGCTCTCCGGAAAGACAGTCGCTGAATTTTTCAAGGTCATCATGAAAATCAAATTCATAACCCGTATAATCAGCACCGAAGACCCATTTAAAAGGATCAAAGAAAGGAGCTTCTTCTTTTTGATGGTCAAGTATACCGCAAGAATATATTTCCGAGCCAATTGGCATACCGTTATATATTTGTCTTCCGGTAACAGGATCTTTAGGACCTTCATAAACCGCACGAAGAGCTTCTATCTGTTCTTCTGAAAACTCCGGCTGCTCTTTTTTAAGGAAATCCAAAAACTTCGCAATGGTATCTTTTCCACAATAAGGATACGAAATAAAGCCGTCGCCGGGTTCTCCGTCACCATTTAATTGGAAGAATTTTGTAGCAGCATCGGTAATCAGGGGAACTTCCTCAGAGGTAAACATAACTCTTCCGTCAGGTTTGCGAAGATGATTATGAGTCCAAAGCATATAAGCATGAAGGAATACACGGTTGCTTGCAGGAACACCAACGATAACGCTATCAAAATCATCCGGATATTTTTGCACCATGCAAAGACCTTGATTCCCCCCGGTAGAGGCACCCACATAATATGAATGATCAGGAGCTTTTCCGTATCGAAGTTCAACAATCCGTTTGCCGACCTCGGACATAAGATGTGTAGATCTCCACATAAAATCTTTCCAAAGCGTCGGATTATTAACGCCGCGGAGCCTTCCACCGGAAGTACCCATATCCGTAAGAACAGACACAATACCTTTTCTAACATAGCCAACATGAACGTCAGGCAATAAACTTCCTGCCATACCACCATTGCCGAGAGCCACAAAAAGCCCGTTCCAAGCATCAGGTAACCATATTTCAGTATAGATCTCAGAGTTTTCACCAAAAGAATTCTTCCAAACGATACGTATAAAAGGAGGCAGATCAGTCAAATGTTTATATGTACCACTCGTCTCATGTGAAATCTCTGTTATTTCAGTATTGGGAATTTCCGCATTTTTCAATACATCCAATATTTTTTGAGTCATTATTACACACTTCTTCCATTATAATAAACTTACCGAAATATTAAAAAAAGATGCTTAACAGCTCATATAAAGAGGTAAGCACCTTTTATTTAACATATACTTATTTAAGCGACAGGCTTATTTAATAAGAGATGCAACGTATTGGCAATAGAGCTTACCGATAAAGTCAGCTCCCATAACTGTGGGATGAACGCCGTCAGAAGCGAACTCTGTGGGTTCTTTGCCAAGATATGCAGCTGCAAGAAGTCCGTCTGTAGGAAGGTATACATCTGCATATTCTCTTGCAAGCTTTCTGATAACCTGAATCTTCGGATCAAGGTCTTCACGGAAGAACTCTTTATCCGCAACGGGAACCAAGAAAGGCTCGATTATCATAATTTTAGCTTTTGTCTGAGTTTTGATTTTTTCAAGAACTGTTCTGTATCTTGCTTCAAAAACCTCATTGGGAATCCAGCTCTTATCTCCTGCATGATGCCATACATCGTTAATACCTATCATAATGGAAACGATATCAGGCTGAATATCAATAAAATCGCTCTCAAGTCTGTCTACAAGGTCTTTTGTCTGATTTCCGCTGATACCGAGATCTACGAACTCAAAATCAACATCGGGGAAAGCCTCTTTCATATATGCAGCGGCATATTTGGGGTAACCACCACCGAGATCATGGATATCATCTCTGTTTCTGCCGGCATCTGTAATACTGTCGCCCTGAAAAAGAATTTTCATAATTAAGATCTCCTTATAATTATTTAACGACTTTAAGGAATACAAGAACGGAAAGAATTATACCGATCAAGCTGTAAAGATCAATGACTGCAGCAATAATACTCAAAATCCATTTAATAAGCGCGCCAACCAGAGGAATAGGTCCAACGATACTGATAACAACTCCGGATACTGCAGAAAGGATTACACCGAGAAGCAGATAGAGCACTATGTAAAGGATAAGAGAGCCCACACTTGTGGATTTGTAACTGAAGGGAAAAAGTTTTGCAAGCATTTTAATAATCTCCTTTTATAAAAATATTTTTAATATATAAACGAATCCGGCAAAAGACTGCTCAACTTTTCAGAGCAAAGAGTCCCATCGGGTTCTTTATACACAACAATAATATCTGAAGAAAATTCAGATAAAAACTGACGGCAAATTCCACACGGGGTACAGCTTTTCATCGTTCCCGAAACGGCAATTTTTACAAAATCGCGATAACCTGCACTTACAGCAGATACGACAGCGCTCCGTTCAGCACAAACAGTAGCTCCGAATGAAGAATTTTCCACATTCACACCTGTAAAGACCTTACCGCAGGATGTCAGTAACGCAGCACCTACTTTTATGTTTGAATATGGCGAATATGCATTTTCTTTTATTTCATCGGCAATCTGCCAAAGCTGAAAATCCGTCACGATTCCCACCTCAATTCAATTCATTATATATAGTTTACCATAATTATCGAATTTTGTCAAGTACTAAATTTAATTCTATTTATATCCTACATATATTGTATGCAAAAACTAAAAATATAAATATCAGATAAAACAGAAAGGAAAACTTTAATGAGTAAAAAGAAAAAAGAAAAGAATATTTTACCCACAGGGGAAGATTTTTACGGTTTTTCAAAAAACTGCGAAGATGCAATGTTTTGCAACCCCGTAGCATCAGCAAACGACTGCACGGGTTACACAATGAAAGCTCCGCTCACAGACGAAGCCGCAGAAGAAAAGGCAAGACTTGTAAATTCTCCTGCAACCAAATATAAAATAGATGAAAAGTTTCATCAAGAATAACTTATTAAGCTATTCAAATAAAAAAATCCACCAGTCATTTTATTGACCGATGGATTTTTTTCGATTATAGAATATATTTACTGTCCGCCATACAATTTTTGAGCCTCAAACCAATATCCGGGTACGTATGAAAGCGCAATATCATCAAACTTCTCAGGCATAGGATCCCAGCTTTCACGGGGAAGAGAACCCAATTCCTTCAATCTTTCAAATATGTATTTATTGTACTGCAAATAACCGTTATATACAGACTCAGCAACATATTTTTGTATAGCTACCCTATATTTACTGGTTTCATCCTTAGTAAACATACCGGGATTTGCATTAAAGAAATTG
>JAZSMD010000038.1:0-21945 GCA_045535665.1 Eubacteriales bacterium | reverse complement strand
AATCTATCGAAATTTTTCGATAGATTTCAACATTTTAAAGTTTATTTGGTATTTTTAGGTTTTAATTTATCTTTAAATTCAAACACGGGCTTTTGTTCTGCGCTAAATGAGCCAGCCCCTTATTTTCGTAATTTTTTACAGTACTGAGTACATAATTTGTCTGTACATTTTGAACATTGCAATGCTGCGTTTGAATATTCCCAAAACCTTTCGGGATAAACCATTACGCAGAATTCCCATACGAGCCAAACGGCAAATGCAAGAACTATCAGGCTTACGGAAAAGAATCCAGTAATAAATATCATCGGGGTAAACATCATTAAATGATCCCAATTAAATATTCGGCAAGTAGTACAGCATTTGTTTTTCATAATAAGTCTGAACGGACACCATATAAGTACGCATATCAGGTCGCACACATAAAAAACAAAACTCGTGATAAATAGAAAAGAGTTTCCTATGATTCCGCAAAAATACAAAATTCCCAGAACGGCAAGTAAAATGACCCATATGATAAATATCTTATATGCCGCTGTCGTTGTTGAGATCACATATTCCCTCAAAGCCTGATAATTTATTTTATCGCGGATAGGCTTAAAACGAAGCTTAAACAGCTTCTGTGACCCCAAAGGAATTCTGTCCTTTACCGGAATAAGCTGAAGTATCATGTCTATGACCCAAACTATCCATATCACATGATATATAGAAAATCCATCGAAGAAATTCATTCCTTCAAGTATTTTCATATCTTCGGGTCTCAAAACGAGAAGTACAATACATACTACCAGACAAAGGATTCGCCCGATTAAACGGAGTATGTATTCCATTCTCTTTTTGGATATCTTTTTTCTGCCAACTGATGTTTTATTCATTGAATACTTTCCTTATAAAACTTCAACAACGCCGTTTTCCTTAACACTTATCTGCATACCGTCTTTTACATAATTCAAAAACTCTTCTCCAAGAGAATCTATAACAGGCATATTTGCACCCTCAAGCCAAACGTCCGCAAGTATTACACCTGCACCTGCAAGAGAGTCTATAGGCTGAGAGAAAAGCATGCAGGCAGGCTGTCTGCCCATTGAGCAGGCACAGTAAAGAACGAGCCCACCTGTTGTTGAGCCGATCGTCATGGGAAGACACAAAGCTTTTCCTGCCATCTGTTTTCCGTAAAGGTCGGGGTTATTCTGGTCTCCGCAAGTAGCTGTCTTATCTCCGAATTGAAGAGCTTTCTGGAAAGATGCAAGTGTATTGAGACCTCCGTGAGATACAAGAGCTTCCGCTGTAACAGTTCCGGGAGCCACAACTCTGCCATTAAATGTTTTCATCAGTTTTTACCTCCTTTTGTTATCTGCTGAAGGATCTCATCATCTGTATAATAACGAGCTGTTGTATATGTACGCAATTTATTTGAAGATGTAATTACGGGCATTTTTCCGCAAAGAGGATTGTTCATATACATAAGAGGACAAATATAAGAAACAATAACGCCCGTTGCCTTAAGTCTTTCGGCATATTCTGTTTTGTTGAATTCCTTAATAACAGCAGGAGCTGCCGTGAAAACAGTAGGTACAACAACTTTTTTGTTTCCTGCTTCTTTGAGAGAGCTTTCAACCTTATCTGTCCAAGTTTTCAGCTGTTCAAGGCTCATATGAGGGCAACCCATAAAGCAAAGCTTGGGTTTTGCGTTGGGGTCTTTCCAGATAACGGGATAATTATCGTAAACACGCTGAAGCTCAGCATCGTCAATAACATAAACATTTGCATTTTCTTTTATAAGGCTTTCGCCCTGTTCTTTAGCTTCGGGGGTAAGGTTATCAATATGATACAGCCCCACAGCACCGTTGGAAGCTGTAGCGGCACCGAAATCCTTAAGATATGTGCAAGCCGCATCGTCAAGCTCATTTCCCAGCCATTTATCAAGGCCCTTAACATAGGGAACCTCTTCCATAACTTTCATACCGATTGCAGATCCGAGAAGCTGTGCTTCAGGCTTCTTTGTTGTTTTTATTTCAACTATCCAGGAAGCTTTTCTGCCTTCGTCCGTAATAAAGCCGAAATAAGGAACATATCCGATAATTGAGCCCATAATATCAATAATGCCTGAGTTTCTGTTACAACGTGCACCGAGAACGGAGTTTGCATATACAACTGCAGAGGATTCCGACCAGCTTAAGATATCGCCTTTATTGGGTTTATTTCCGACCTCGTCCATATAGCAGGTACAAGTGAATGCATCCTTTTCCATAAGACCGAGCTTTTGAAGCTGATCTTCATAGAAATCCTGTTTGGAATACATAAAATTATTAAAAATAAAATTCTGTAAAAAGTTTTTGGGTACGTTAGGGTCAAGAGGTCTGGGGTCACATGAAAATTCCTGACCTGACACAGCACCTGCTTCAATAAGCTGATTCATAAGGTCGTAAATAGGACCTAAAGCTTTAAGACCGAAAGACGTTACAAGGTGATTGTATTTACTTGTAACGGGAACTAATTTTTCAGCTCCGAAAAGTTCACCGTAACGAACTACGGACTGCATGACTTTCGCAAGAGTCTCCCCTTTTTTGCCGTCAAGTATGGCTTGTTGTTCTTCTGTAAGTATCATTTTGTATTCCTCCTATCAAAGTTTCATTGCTACATCCCATGCGTTCCAGATAACTGTACGCAAGCTACCTACAGCTTTTGCATCGCCTATGATATGGATATTTTTAGCTTTTTGTACAATAGGTGCGGGATTGTAGCCGATTGCTGTTACTACGGAATCAACTTCAATATCAAATGTCTTTCCGTCCTTATCTGTTACGGAAATACTGTTGTCGGAAATTGAATTAAGCTTTGTTTCAAGGTGGACCTCAACTTTGTTTGCATTGAAGAAGTCTCTGAGGTAGCTTGTATTGGCAAGACATATCTTATCGGAAACTATAAGGTCATTCTGCATTTCAACGATAACGGGAGTTTTTCCCTGCAAGTAAAGCTCATAAGCTATTTCACAACCTGTCAGACCGCCGCCGATAATTGCAACTTTATTACCAACCGTCTTATTACCGAGAAGGAAATCTACAGCTTCTATGCCCTTTTCAGAACCCTTGATGGGAAGACGTTTAGCTTTTGCACCTGTAGCAACAATGATTTCATCTGCGCCCAAGGATGAAATGTCTTTAACTTCGGTATTTATTTTTACTGTGATTTCGGGGTACTTTGAAATCTCTCTTTCATACCATGCAATAAGCATACGGTCCTTTTCCTTATAGGAAGGAGCTGCAGCCGCTATAAATACACCGCCAAGACGGTCGCTCTTTTCGTAAAGAGTAACCTTATGACCGCGCTTTGCACAAACTATAGCCGCTTCCATACCGCCTATACCGCCACCGATTACTGCAATATTTTTCTGCTTCTTTGCGGGGACTATCTTATATTTATCAGACTGCATAACTCTTGGGTCAAGCGCACAGCGTGCAATATGACTTGCATCGTAAATTGACTGAGCATTTGCAACGCCCTTATAGTGAGCCATATTGAAGCAAGCGTTATGACAGCAGATACAGGAACGGATATCTTCCATTCTGTTTTCAATAAGCTTTGTTACCCATTCAGCATCCGCAAGGAACTGACGGGCAACACCCACGCCGTCAATAAGACCGTCTTCAACAGCTTTGGCACCGACATCGGGTTCCATTCTTCCCGCACATACAACGGGGATATCCACGAATTTCTTAATATGAGAAACATCTTCAAGGTTACAGTTAAGAGGCATATACATGGGAGGATGAGCCCAATACCATGAGTCATATGTACCGTTGTCAGCATTGAGCATATCGTAGCCTGCATCCTGGAGATATTTTGCCGCTTTTTCGGATTCAGCCATATCTCTGCCTATTTCAGTAAATTCTTCTCCGGGAACAGCACCTGAACAGAAATCCTTAACCTTTGAAGTTACGGAATAACGGAGGGATACGGGGAAATCATCACCGCAGGCATTTTTGATTGCCTTAACTATCTCCACGGGGAAACGGTAACGGTTTTCAAAAGAACCTCCCCATTCATCTGTTCTCTTGTTTGTATATTTTAACGTAAACTGGTCAAGAAGATAGCCTTCGTGTACAGCATGAACTTCAACACCGTCAACATCTGCTTCTTTACAAAGCTTTGCGGTTTTTGCAAAAGCTTCAATTATTTCATTTATCTCTTTTACAGTCATTGCTCTGCAGGTCATTTTATCGGACCAACGTGAAGGAAGCTCGCTGGGACTTGCGGACTGATAAGGGATATTGATAATGGGCTTGATAATATCCCTGATAACGGGTGCGTTATGGAGCATTACAAGTGGTGTGGGTACAGCCCAGGAGCGTCCCATTCCTGCTGTTATCTGAATAAAGAGTTTTGCGCCTGTTTTGTGGATCTCTTTCATGAATTCCTTCAATTCCACAAACATTTTTTCATTTTGCCAAAGCCATTGTCCCATAAACGTACTGCGGATAGGGGCAATACCCGGAATAATCAAACCAACGTTATTGTTGGCTTTTTCGATAAAGAACTTAGCAGCCTCTTTATCGAAATGGTTGCCCGTGTGTTCCATCCAACCGAATAAGGATGTACCACCCATGGGGCATAAAACAATTCTGTTCTTGATCTCAACATTACCGATTTTCCACGGTGTAAATAATGCCTGATATTTGGGGTCAGTCTGAGTCATTTTTATTCTCCTTTAGCTATGATATTTATTTTCACTGTAGTTTTTACAAATTTCCTGCAAATTATCATTTATCAGTCCAAGACTTGTATAAAAAATTTCTCGATGTTCTTCGGAAAGCCCTTCTCCAGCCTTCTGAAGTATACCGTCTATTTTATCGGCAATACGCTTTCCTGCTTCTTCGCCTTTGCCCGTAAGCTTCAAGGGGCTTTTATACCTTTTTTGAGCATCTGTCAAACAAGTAATATACCCTTCCCTTTCCAGACAAACGATTGAACGTGAAATTGCCGCCTTATCTTCATCACATATATCACAAAGCTCTTTTGCTGTAAGTGAACCCTCTTTATAAAGATAGTAAAGACATGAAACATGAGGACTTTTCAAATTAAATTCTGCCATTTCCTCTGTTTTGATCTTTCTTATACTTCTGCTTATTTTTGAAATAAGCACAGTAAAAGTCTGAAATCTTTCTTCCATTATATTGCATGATCTCCGTTCTGTATAGATTCATCTATTATTGTATCACAAAATTGTTGATTTGTCAACAAGGATTATCATAATTATAGAAAAAATTTCCTTAATAGCTCTTTTTAATCGGGTTAAAATAAAAACACCAAAGAAAAAGGAGATTTAACTATGGTAGAACAAGATACAATAAAGCTTTTAAGAGAATGTGATGCGGGAGTAAAAATGGGTGTAGACTCCATTGACGAGGTTATGGATTACGTTCATTCAGATAAACTCAAACAGATCCTTATAGATTGCAAGCATGACCACGTAGTTTTAAACGATGAGATACAATCAATGCTTGATGAATACGGAGACGGAGGCAAAGACCCGAATCCCATAGCAAAGGGTATGTCTTGGATGAAAACAAATGCAATGCTTGTGATGAAGGAATCCGACAGCACGATTGCGGACCTTATGACAGACGGCTGTAATATGGGTGTAAAATCTCTTCACAGATATTTGAACCAATATGAAGCCGCAGAAGAAAAAGCAAAAAGAATAACAAAAAGACTTATTAACATCGAGGAAGAATTGGCAATTGATATCAGGGAATATCTGTAACCGATATTTTTAGTCAATTATGAATATTTTATGTTTTTTTCGTAAAGCCTCTTGTATTGTTACGAAAAGTAATGTATAATATTAGCGAAATAAATACAGGGGAGCTTGTGTTTGCAGGCTGAGAGGAAGTTCTCAAACTTCGACCCTTAGGGTTATTCAAACCCTTAACCTGATGCGGATAATGCCGCCGTAGGAAGTCATACACAAAGATTTTTTACAGGTGGCATAAAAGTGTCACCTGTTTTTATTTTACAATTGAAAAATACAGGGGGAGCTTGTACTACAGGCTGAGAGGAAGGTATGACCTTCGACCCTTATACCTGATGTGGATAATGCCGCCGTAGGAAATGCTTTTAGTGTGTTACAGGAGGATACCGCAAAAGGTGTTCTCCTGTTTTTTTCATCTTCTGAGAAAGGAGGAAACGAGATCCACAAATGTGGCAAACTGAGGGGGAGCGCCCTGAGTTATGTATATCAGCGATGGGAAGCCGTGTTCCGGCGTGAGAGGATGCCAATAAGCATCGACCGATCTTCCATTTAGGATAACTATATCTTTCAGGAAGCGTCGCTGACTACAGCCGTTTCCTTATCTACTCAAAGGAGAAATCGAATATGACAAAAACAAATGTTAAAAAATTAGCTATTGCAGGTATTTTCTGTGCTGTTGCAGTTGTGGGAAGCTTGTTTTCTTTTCCCATTTTCGGAAGTAAATGTTCACCTGTTCAACATATGGTAAACATACTGTGTGCAGTTCTTCTCGGACCGGGTTATGGGTTGAGTGCCGCATTTATTGCCGCATTGATACGAAACTTGTTAGGGCTTGGCAGTCTGTTAGCCTTTCCCGGAAGTATGTTCGGGGCTGTTGTGTGCGGACTCATTTACTATAAAACAAAAAATATTTTGGCAACTTTGATTGGAGAAGTCTTTGGAACAGCAATTCTTGGGGGTCTCTGTGCTTATCCTATTGCAATTTTCTTCATGGGACAAAGTGCCGCAGGTCTCGCCTTTTACGCCTATATCGTTCCGTTTCTTATATCAACGGTCGGAGGAGCTGTACTTTCCGCAGTTTTGATCTACAGCTTGAAAAAAACAGGAATTCTGAATAAAATGCAGGAATCAATTAACAGATAAGGAGAAATAACCATGTTTAAAAATATGCTTGAAAACGTCCGTAAGAATTGTCCCTTAATACATAACATCACAAACTACGTAACAGTCAATGACTGTGCAAATATCGTAATTGCCTGCGGTGCCTCCCCTATTATGGCTGATGACAAAAACGAAGTTGAAGATATTACTACCATATGCGGCGGTTTAAATATCAACATAGGTACATTGAACAGCCGTACGGTTGAATCTATGCTGCTTGCAGGAAAAAAAGCAAATGAATTGAATCACCCCGTCGTGCTTGACCCCGTAGGAGCAGGAGCTTCCAAACTCAGAACCCAAACAGCAATGAAGCTTCTCGAAGAAGTAAAATTCACGGTTATCCGAGGTAATATCTCTGAAATTAAAACATTGGCTTCAGGCAGCGGAACAACAAAAGGAGTGGATGCCGATGTTGCAGATAAGGTAACGGATGAAAACCTTGATAATGTAATTGCTTTCGTTAAAGCATTTGCAAAGAAGACGGAGGCTGTTATTGCAATTACAGGAGCTATCGACATCGTAGCAGACGAAAATAAGGCTTACTGCATCCGAAACGGACATCCCATGATGTCTTCGATTACGGGAACGGGTTGTCAGCTTTCTGCCATGACAGCGGCTTTTGTAACCGCAAATCCCGAAAATCCTTTGGAGGCAACGGCGGCAGCCGTTTCAGCTATGGGTTATGCAGGAGAATTGGCTCACAGAAGACTTACCGAAATGGACGGAAACTCTATATACAGAAATTACATTATTGATGCAATATATAATATGACCCCAAATATCCTGGAGAAAGGTGCAAAATATGAAGTGCGATAAAAAAACGATGCTGCTCTATGCTGTGACAGACAGAGCGTGGATTGGCAAACAAAGCTTATACGAACAAGTTGAGTCTGCATTGAAAGGCGGTGTAACATGTGTTCAGCTCCGTGAAAAGGAGCTGGACGATGAAAATTTTCTGAAAGAAGCTATGGAAATTTCTTTACTGTGCAAAGAATACGGTGTTCCCTTCTTTATCAATGATAATGTAGAAATTGCAATCAAGTGTCATGCAGACGGAATTCACGTGGGACAAGAGGATATGGAAGCCGCACAGGTTCGAAAACGAGTTGGCAATGAAATGATGATAGGGGTTTCTGTACATTCAGTTGAAGAAGCCATAGAAGCCGTTAAAAACGGGGCTGACTGTCTTGGGGTAGGTGCGATGTTTTCAACTTCCACAAAAACCGATGTAGAGGTTTTGTCAAAAGAAACGCTTCAAGACATTTGTAAAGCTGTTGATATCCCCGTAGTTGCAATCGGCGGTATCAACAAATCGAACATATCTCAGCTTAAAGGCACGGGAGTTGACGGTGTTGCTTTGGTCAGCGCGATATTCGCAGCCGACGATATTGAAAATGAGTGCAAAGAGCTTCGTAAGCTTTCGGAAGATATGGTGAACGCATGAAGATAAAATGTGCGATATTCGATTTTGACGGAACACTCTTTGATTCCATGTTCATTTGGGACGATGTTGGTGAAATTTATCTCCGTTCCCTCGGAAAAGAACCAAAACCGTCCATGCGTGAAGATGTCAGAGCCTTGAGCCTTTATCAATCAGCCTGCTATTTCAAAAAAGAATATGAATTGGCTCTTACTGAAGAAGAAATCATTACGGGAATAAACAAAACAGTAGAAGACTTTTATATTCATAAAGTCTTACCGAAAACGGGTGTTGTTGATTTCCTGGAACGGATGAAAAAAGCGGATATCCTGATGTGTATTGCAACAGCGTCCGACCGTTATCAAGTAGAAGCAGCTCTTGACAGATGCGGAATGAGGCACTATTTTAAAGAGATATTCACTTGCAGCGAAGTCGGACACGGCAAAGATGAGCCTTATATTTTCAGAAAAGCGATGGAATATTTTGGTGCTGACCGCAGCACAACAGTTGTTTTCGAAGATGCTCTTCATGCTATAAGGACTGCAAAAACTGACGGATTTGCAGTAGTTGCAGTTTTCGACAGCAGCGAGAAACAGCAAACAGATATTCGTGATATTTCTGATTTCTATCTTACGGATTTTGAACATACAGAAGAGTTTTGGAAGTTCGCTTCATGTAAATAACCCGAATTTATATGCGGCATATTGGGGGCACCACCTTAGGGTGCTTCCAGACAAGAAAACATTGCCTCCGAAACTCACTTTTGGCTAACTTTGTCGTTAAAATCCCTCACCAACCGTCAAGGTTGCCTCGGGATTTATGCCTAAAAGTTATCTCAAAAGAGAGCTTCGGAGGTTCGAAGAAATTTTGACGGACAGTTTTTCGTCAAAAATGCCGTTTTTTCGAGCAGTAATACTTGACGTATTGCTACGAGAAAAAACGGCAGAGAGGGCGGAAAAATGTCTGTCAAAATCAATGTTTTCTTATCTGGAAGCACCCTATGCCGCTACAAAAAAACATTGCTGAAAACGAAAGGAAATAATTATGAAATTAAAAACAGCATTGACCATTGCGGGAAGTGACTGCAGTGGAGGCGCCGGTATTCAGGCAGATTTAAAAACAATGACAATGAACGGTGTTTATGCCATGAGTGCCATTACGGCACTTACTGCACAGAACACAGTCGGAGTAAAAGCAATTCAGGAAGCCACACCTGATTTCTTGAAACAACAGCTTGATGCGATATTTGAAGATATATATCCCGATGCCGTAAAAATCGGAATGGTTTCATCATGCGAGCTGATTCGTGTAATTGCGGACAGATTGAAGTTTTATGATGCAAAGAATGTTGTTGTTGACCCCGTTATGGTGGCGACTTCAGGTTCTGCTCTTATGAAGAACAATGCGGTACAGACCCTTATTGAAGAGCTTCTGCCGATCTCAACGCTTGTAACCCCAAATATCCCCGAAGCTCAAGTTCTTTCAGGTCTAACAATTGAAACAAAAGAGGACATGATAAATGCGGCAAAACAGATCGGAGACAGTTTCCGCTGTTCGGTACTGCTAAAAGGCGGTCACAGTATTAACGATGCCAATGATCTGCTTTATTCAAGCGGTAAGATCATGTGGTTTAACGGAAAGCGTATCAATAACCCCAACACACACGGTACGGGATGTACGTTGTCAAGTGCAATTGCCGCAAATCTTGCAAAAGGATATGACCTTGAAGCTTCTGTACAAAGAGCAAAAGATTATATTTCATGTGCACTTGCCTATATGCTTGACTTGGGACAAGGTTCTGGACCTATGAACCATGCCTTTGATCTGACAGGTCAGTTTTCAAAATAAATTCTGCTTGAAAGGAACCACGAATAATGAGAAGTTACACAACACAAATGAATGCCGCAAGAAAAGGTATCATCACACCCGAAATGAAGGCTGTTGCAGTTAAAGAGTACAGAACAGAAGAAGAAATAAGAGAGCTTGTAGCAAAAGGACAAGTTGTAATCTGTGCAAACAAATTACATACCTGCATTGACCCAAACGGTGTCGGATCAATGCTTCGCACCAAGATAAACGTAAATCTCGGAGTATCGAGAGACTGCAAAGATTATGATATCGAAATGAAAAAGGTCATGGCAGCTGTCAATATGGGAGCAGAAGCAATTATGGACCTTTCCTCCCACGGAAACACACAACCATTCCGAAGAAAACTAACAAGCGAATGTCCTGCAATAATCGGCACTGTTCCCGTATACGACAGCGTTATCCATTATCAAAGAGACCTTGCAACACTTACAGCAAAAGACTTTATAGACGTGGTTCGTCTCCATGCGGAAGACGGTGTGGACTTTGTAACTCTCCACTGCGGTATTACCCGTAAGACAATTGAACAGATAAAGAAGCACAAAAGAAAAATGAATATCGTTTCCCGCGGAGGCTCACTTGTGTTTGCATGGATGTGCATGACAGGCGAAGAGAATCCTTTCTACGAGTATTATGATGAAATTCTTGACATATGCCGTGAGTACGATGTGACAATTTCCCTTGGTGATGCGTGTCGCCCCGGTTGTCTTGCAGACGGAAGTGACGTTTGCCAGATCGAAGAGCTTGTACGCCTTGGGGAACTTACAAAACGTGCTTGGGAAAAGGACGTTCAGGTCATGGTGGAAGGTCCGGGACATATGCCTATGGATCAGATCGAAGCCAACATGAAGCTTCAGCAAACCATTTGTATGGGTGCCCCCTTCTATGTGCTTGGCCCCATCGTTACAGATATTGCTCCCGGTTACGATCATATAACCTCAGCTATCGGAGGTGCCATAGCAGCGGCTTCAGGCGCGGCTTTTCTTTGTTATGTTACCCCTGCTGAACATCTGGCACTCCCCAACGTGGAGGATGTAAAACAAGGCATTATAGCTTCTAAAATTGCCGCACATGCCGCAGATATTGCAAAGAAGATTCCTCACGCAAGAGATATTGATGACCGCATGGGAGACGCACGCCGCAACTTGGATTGGGATGAACAATGGGCGTGTGCATTAGATCCCGAAACAGCAAAGCGCATCCGTGACGAGCGTAAGCCTGAACACGAAGATACTTGCTCCATGTGCGGAAAATTCTGTGCTGTCAGAAGTATGAACAAAGCTCTGAACGGAGAATATATTGATATCTTATAATTGAAATACAAAAAAGGCACAAGCTCAACGGCAGTTATAGAAAATTTTAACATTAAAGTCAATATATTCATGACGGTGTTCCAATAATTTTCAGTTAAAAAGAAACATTATCGGAACATAATATAAATGACGGTCATCCGTCAAATAAAATCATGGAGAATTGACAATGTTTAAACATGAAAAAATGCTTTTCCATCCCGTAGGAGTGGAAAGACCTAATCCACAATATGCAGTCCTTTTGCAGGAACAGTTAGGCGGTGGCAACGGTGAGCTTAAAGCCGCAATGCAATATATGTCCCAAAGCTTCAGAATAAAAGATCCTGAAATCAAAGATTTATTTTTGGATATTGCCGCAGAAGAACTGGGTCATATGGAAATGGTCGCACAGACAATAAACCTTTTAAACGGACACGAAGTCGATGCACAAAAAGTTCAGGCAGGCGAAATACAGACCCATGTGATCCTTGGACTTAATCCCGGACTGATAAATTCCTCCGGATATTCGTGGACTGCAGATTATGTTACTGTAACAGGAGATCTTTGCGCAGACCTTTTAAGCAATATAGCCTCGGAACAGAGAGCTAAAGTCGTTTACGAATATCTTTACAGACAGATAGATGATAAAAAAGTTCGTGAAACCATAGACTTCCTTTTAAACAGAGAGGAAGCCCATAACCAGATGTTCCGAGATGCCTTTAATAAAGTACAGAAATGCGGTTCAAACTGCGATTTCGGCACGACAAAAGCCGCAAAAATGTATTTTTCAATGTCTGAACCCGGACCTAATGCATTTGCAGGCAACGAAGTAAAAGCTCCTTCCTTCGGAAAGTAATTTTTCTTTAAAAAACAAACCCGACGGTTGATTTTAAAGGGATTATATGATATAATTTACCTGAAAACAAATACAGAACGGAGATGTTTACATGGTAAAGCATATAATCGTTTGGAAATTAAAAGATGAAATTACAGACAAAAACGAAGTAAAAAGCAAGATCAAAAGAGAGCTTGAGGGTCTTGTGGAAAAAATTGAAGGTCTGACGGAAATGAAGATATTGACAGAAGGGTTTGACTCTTCATCGGGTGACCTCATGATGGACTCGACATTTGAAAGTAATGATGCTCTTAAGGGATACCAAAAGAGTCCTTTTCATGTTAGGGTGATAGGAACTATCCGAACCTGTTTTCTACAGTCAGATTTCCGTTCATCTTTCGTTAAAATACTCGCCAATCCAACAAGGATTGGCTGCGTTTTTGCCTTGGCTGACCAAAAATCCGACTGTAGAAAATCTTTGACCTAAAAGCGAAAGATTTTTATTGGATTTTTGGCGTTGAGGGCGCAGACAGGCTGACGCCTTTCAAGAACGAAACGTCGAAAAGACTTAAAAAGATTCGCTTTTAGGCAGGTTTGTATAGATCCTATCACCCTACAGTCGCAAATGAGACTGTCAGACCTAATGTAGCCCAAAGACTTTCCTTTGACTATGAAATATAACACCTATAAAAAAGCAGCTTGGAAGCACGATACTTCCAAACTGCTTTAGTTTATTTAAAAGAGTGAAATAACAAGTATTACAGCAATGAGTACAGGTAATACATATGTCATATAGTGCTTCATCCACTTGGGGAATTTAAGACCGTTACCTGCATTGACCTCGGCAAAGAAATTTTTCCAACCCCAACCGTAGCGTGACGTGCAGAAAACAACGTAAATCAGACTTCCCAAAGGTAGGATCAGGTTTGATACAGCAGTATCTTCAAGAGCCGCAAAATTCATACCGAAAATCTTAATATCCGAAAGAACTCCATTACTTAATGCGGCAGGAAGAGAGAGAACCAACAGTAAAACTATGTTTATCAAAGCTATGGTCTTTCTGTTCAGATTTGTAAGCTCAAGCCAGAATGACATTATGTTTTCAAAAACCGCAATAACCGTTGAAAGTGCCGCAAAAAGAATAAAGAGGAAGAACAAAGCCCCGATGATTCTGCCTGCAGGCATACTGTTGAATATCTTTGAAAGAGTTGTAAAAAGGAATGAAGAATCAACAGAGCCTGAATCTGCGGTAATACCGTTATTGTAAGTAAAGCATGCAGGGAAAACTATAAGTCCCGACATCAAGGCAATGAATGTATCAAGGGAAACTATGGTAACTGACTCTCCCAAAAGACTTCTGTCCTTGCCTATATAACTTCCGAAAACAGATATAGAACCCATACCCACACTTAAAGTAAAAAAGGCTTGACCCATTGCGGCATAAACCGTAGTCCAGATACCTGCTTTTTGAATATTTTCAACTGAAGGAACAAGATAGAATTTTATACCCTCCCCTGCTCCCGACAATGTACAGCAATATACTGCAAGTAGTATGATAAGCGAGAAAAGCGCTATCATCATGACCTTCGTTATCTTTTCAACACCGTTTTTAAGTCCGAGAGAGCATATGGCAAAGCAAACTATGATTACGACAAATGTTGAAATGATAGTTATCAAAGGATCGGAAGATGTTTCATGAAAAAGGTTTTTAAGGAGCTCAGAATCCTGTATCTGAAGAATATCCCCCTTAATATACTTACAAAAATATGTAAGCATATATCCCGCAACGACAGTATAACACATCATAAGCAGATAGTTACCGCCAACACCGAGATATTTCATTAAATGCCATTTCTGACCTTTCTTTTCAAGAACCTCAAAAGAAGTGGCTATACTTCTCTGACTCGCTCTTCCCACAGCAAGCTCCGCACACATTACAGGTATACCGAGCAACAGAAGAAAAGCAAGATATATAAGTACAAAAAACGCGCCTCCGTAAGCGCCTGTTATTATTGGAAAACGGTACACATTTCCCAAACCGATGGCACAGCCTGCAGATATAAGAAGAAATCCCAAGCGTGAACCGAATTTTTCTCTTTGATTATTCATTATTGTCTCCCCAATATATATTTTTTATATATTATACACAAAAAAGGAAAAAAAGGCAATAGGAACAGAAAAAAGTTCGTTTTCAGTATTGATTTGTTAAAAATAATATGTTATAATAAAATCAAAGAATTATGCACAGACTGGAGTTTTGATATGCCAACAATTGAAAAATGGATATGGGTAGACCCCATTAAATATCCCGACAAACAAAAATCTCACACATCAGGCTGCATGGATTTTCTTCCCGATGAGAAATATGCCGTAGCCGAATTTAAAAAGACCTACGAATTTGATTCGGAAGTAAAATCTGTAAAACTCAGATTTTCAGGAGACACAGCCTTTGACCTTTTCATGAATGATGAATTCATTGCAACAGGTCCTATTTATGTAGGCGGGGACTTTCTGCTCAATGAAATGCCGAGGCCTTCACATTATGCAAGTAATACGATTAAATATCCCAATACAAAAACACTTGATTTTTACGCAAGAGTTAAGCTGAATCCCATTGCAATCACAGAGTATTCTCAAGCCAAAGGTGGTTTTATGCTTTACGGTGAGGTTGAACTTGCCGACGGCAGAATCAAATATGTTTTCACAGATAATACATGGCTTTCAAGAATAAACAGCCGATACACAAAACCCTACGAATATGATGAAAGTGTTGAGCTTGACGAATACCTTCCTTCGGTAAGAGTCCACAATATCTGGCACGCGGTGGATTCTTCGATACCTTTCAGAAGTGAAGAAAAAATACTGCCTATAGACGGTAATAAAATAATCCTTAAAGCAGGAGAAAAGCTCGAAGATAAAATACTTGAATTTGATAAAATATACGGAGCTTTCCTTGGAGTTAAAACACGTTGTGAGGGTAAGATAGAACTTAATCTTCTTTGCTATGAAACCGATTCCGCAATAGATACAAATATAAAGGTCAAAAATGCTTACCAACAAGGAACCAATGAGCATTTTGTCTTCATGGGCAACAGCGAATACAGAGGTTTGCAAATGCACAGTATAGGTTCTATATCTGTAACGGCGGAAAACTTCTCCGACAAAGATGCAGAAATAGAGATTTGGGCAATCGGCACACACTACCCCGTAACAGTAGAAGCCAAAACCGTTACAAGTGACGAAGAACTCAACAAAGTTTTTGAAGTATGCAGACATACGCTGAAATACTGCCGCCAGATGATCCATCTTGACAGTACACGCCACCTCGAACCCCTTGCATGCACGGGAGACTATTACATTGAAACTCTTATGACGGCAATGTCCTTCGGTGATATGGGTCTTGCAAGAGCTGATGCTATCAAAACCGCAGAGCTTTTGAAATACAACGATGCAAGGATGTACCACACCACATACACCCTTATTTGGGTTCGCATGGTTTGGGATATCTATATGCTTACAGGTGACATATCCGTTCTTTCAGAATGTGCGGAAGCTCTCACAATGCTCATGGACAGATTTGATACGTATATCGGTGACACGGGACTTATCGAAACGCCTACGGACTATATGTTTATCGACTGGCTTTTCATCGATGAAATGTCAATGCACCATCCACCCAAGGCTTTGGGGCAGACCTGCACAAGTGCTTATTACTATTTAGCTCTTACGAATGCCACTAAGATATTTGATGTTTTGGGCAGAAAAAGAGACTCCGAAATAATGGCGGAAAGAGCCGTAGCTCTTAAAGACAGCATAAACAAATGGCTCTTTGATGAAGAAAAGGGTCTGTATTTTGAGGGCTTGAACACACCGACACCCGAAAAATTCGTTCACAGCAGACACCCTGCAAATGTGGAAAAACGCTACTACCTTAAAAATTCCAATATCCTTTGTGCTTGTTTCGGTATATGCGAAGGCGAAAAAGCCAAGAGCGTTCTTGATAAAGTAATGACAAAGGAATTCATCTCCGACTGCCAACCTTATTTCAAACACTTCCTTTTTGAAGCTCTTTACAAAAACGGATTGAGAGACAAATACACCCTTGCACTTGCGGAAGAATGGAAAGCTCCCGTAAAAGAATGTTCAAAGGGACTTGTTGAAGGCTTTATCGCACCCGAACCCACGTATAGCTTCGACCACAGCCACGCATGGGGCGGCACTCCCCTTTATTCCGTGCCAAAAGCATTGACAGGTATAGAAATTCTCGAACCCGGCTACAAAAAGATATCACTCTCCCCCTCCGCTTTGGGGCTTGATCAAGCAAAGGTTGAAATTCCCACACCATACGGAATGATCGTTTGCGAAATTACCAAGGACGGATTCAAATATTCTGCACCCGATGACATAGAAGTTGAGATTATTTAATTTAACAAAAAAAATATGTTCATAATTAAGAGGAGCAATTAGGGTGCTCCTCTTAATTATGAAAAATTCTGTTTTTTTATTGGAATCTATTGATTTTTACATAAAGCTATGATATAATAAACTGAATAGATTTGACTTATGAAAGGGTAATTGGAATGGAATATATTAAGCCTCAACGTCCCGAAAAGGTAATTCAATTCGGTGAGGGCGGTTTTCTCAGAGGTTTTGCTGACTGGATGATACAAAAGCTGAACGAAAAAACGGATTTCTGCGGAAGTGTTGTTGTGGTTCAGCCCATAAAAGAGGGTTTATGCGATGTTTTGACACAGCAGAACTGTGTTTACACCCATCTGATACGAGGTGTTGAGGGTGTGGAAAAGACAGTTGTTGACGTTATTTCCCGCTGTGTCAAACCCTACGAAAACTACAGTGAATATCTTGCTCTTGCTGAAAATCCCGATTTTAGATTTATAATTTCAAACACTACGGAAGCAGGTATCTGTTTTGAAGAAAACGATAAATTTTCCGATACTCCCCCGAAATCCTTCCCCGCAAAGCTCACACAGCTTCTTTTCAAGCGTTTTGAATTGGGGTTAAAGGGTTTTATCATTCTCCCCTGCGAGCTTATAGACAGAAACGGAGATAACCTTAAAAAGACCGTACTCAAATATGCAGAAACTTGGAATTTGAGTGAAGAGTTTAAAAAATGGGTGGAAAGCGAAAATATTTTCTGCAATACACTTGTTGACAGAATAAATACAGGTTTCCCGAAGGATGAAAATATCGACCTCGGTTATGAAGATAAAATGCTCAACACCTCGGAATTCTTCCACCTTTGGGTAATTGAAACGGAATTCGACATTGAAAAAGAAATGCCCTTCTCAAAAGCAGATCTTAACGTTATAGTAACAAAAGACAAGCTTGAAATGTATCGCACAAGAAAAGTAAGAATTCTTAACGGTGCACACACATCAATGGTGCCTTACGCATTACTCAGCGGTCTTGATACGGTCAAGAGCTGTATGGATAACGAGGTTATGAAAAAGCATCTGGAAAAGTGCGTATTTGACGAGATAATCCCCACACTTGACCTTCCGAAAGACGAGCTTATTGCATATGCAAACAATGTAATCGAGCGTTTTTCAAACCCCTATATAAAGCATTATCTTTCGGCGATTGCGCTGAACTCCGTAAGTAAATTCAAGGTAAGAGTTCTCCCCTCAATTCTTGAATATATCAACAGATTCGGCAAAACGCCCGAAACTCTGATTTTCTCATTTGCAAAGCTTATTGATTTTTATAAAACGGACATGACAAACGATTCGCCCGAAGTGGTTGAGTTCATGAAAAACAAAAGTGTTGAAGAAATACTTGCAAATGAAAAATTCTGGGATAAAGACCTTTCATTCCTTGCAGACGAGGTAAAGAAATATGCGGATTCATGAGCTTGATAACGTAGACGTCAACCTCGAAAACGGGCATAAATATGCTTTATGCGATATAGCCAAAGGCGATGAGATAATAAAATACGGTCAGCCCATTGGTTTTGCCTCGGAAGACATAAAAAAGGGCGACCACGTTCATTCCCATAATCTTAAAACGAGTCTCGGTGAAAATCTTGAATACGTTTATGAGCCGAATTTCAAAGAGCCGAAAAAGCAGAAAGATATACCATGTTTCATGGGTTATATCCGTAAAAACGGAGACGTGGGTATCAGAAACGATATTTGGATAGTCAACACGGTGGTATGCGTGAACAAGGTTGCGGAAAAGCTTTCTCAGCTCACGGGAGCGCTTTGTTTCCCTCATCCCAACGGCTGTTCTCAATTAGGTGACGATATGTCCGTTACCCAAAAGATACTGAAAGGCATGGTTAATCACCCCAACGCAGGCGGTGTTCTTGTCTTGGGTCTCGGATGTGAAAACAATAACATAGAAGAATTCAAAAAAGTACTTGGAGAATACGACCCCGAAAGAGTTAAATTCCTCAACACACAGGATGTTGAGGATGAAATATCCGAAGGGATTTCGCTTATAAACGAGTTGAAAGAATATGCGGCTCAATTCAAAAGACAACCCGTTCCAGTATCGGAGCTTAAATTAGGTCTGAAATGCGGCGGAAGTGACGGTTTCAGCGGAATTACGGCAAATCCCCTTGTGGGAAGAATAAGCGACAAACTTATTTCCCTGGGCGGTAGCTGTGTTCTGACGGAAGTTCCCGAAATGTTCGGGGCTGAACACTTGCTCATGCGAAGATGTATAACGGAAGAGGTTTTCGGAAAGACCGTTGAGCTTATAAATCAATTTAAAGACTATTTCCGCAGACACGGACAGGTGGTTTACGAAAATCCTTCCCCGGGAAATAAAGCAGGCGGAATTACCACTCTTGAAGAAAAATCCCTTGGTTGTATTCAAAAGGGCGGTACTTCCCCCGTGGTTGACGTGTTGAATTACGGAGACACTCTTACGAAAAACGGGCTATCCCTGTTGAACGGGCCGGGAAACGATGCTGTTGCAATAACAAATCTCATGGCTGTGGGTGTTCACATAATACTTTTCACAACGGGAAGAGGCACACCCATAGGAAGTGCCGTTCCCACGGTAAAAATCGCAACAAACAAAAATCTTGCGGAAAAGAAATCCAACTGGACAGACTTTGACGCCTCCCCCACTCTCGAAGGCAAAGAACTTACAGAAGAACTCTTTGACTACATCTTAAGTGTGGCATCGGGAGAAGAAACTAAAAACGAAAAAAATAATTACAGAGAAATCTCAATATTTAAGGATGGAGTTACGTTATGAGTATTATCAATGACAATTTCATGATCAAGTCCGAAACGGGCAAAAAACTTTACGCTATGGTAAAAGACCTTCCAATTATCGACTACCATTGCCACCTTTCACCGAAGCAGATCGCTGAAGACTACAAATTCAGAAATGCTTTCGACCTTTTCCTTGGCGGTGACCACTATAAATGGAGACAGCTCCGCACAAACGGCATTGAAGAAAAGTATATCACAGGGGACGCTGATGAATACGAAAAATTTGAAGCTTTTGCACGCACAATGCCCATGCTTATAGGCAACCCCCTCTATCATTGGACACACCTTGAGCTTAAGAGATATTTCGACATAGACGAACCTCTCAATGAAGACACTTGCAAAATGATTTGGGATATCTGTAACGAAAAGCTTGCTCTTCCCGAATACAGTGCACAGAATCTTATCAAGCGTTCAAATGTTGAAGTTATCTGCACAACAGATGACCCTGCTGATACTCTTGAATATCATGAACAAATGAAAGGTTTTTCCACAAAGATTCTCCCCACATTCAGACCTGACAAGGCTGTAGAGATCGCAAACGATACTTTCATTCCCTACATCGAAGCTATCGGAGTTAAAACATACGACGAGCTTGTGGAATGGATAAAAACAAGAATCGAATTCTTTGCTTCAATGGGTTGCAGACTTTCCGACCATGCTATGGGTTATGTTCCCTTTGCTACAGGTGATGCGGCTGCTGCATTTGCAAAGAAAATGAATGGTGAAGAGCTTACACAGTACGAAATTGACAGCTATAAGACAGCAATTTTCAAGGTTTGTGCTAAAGAATATGCAAGACTCGGCTGGACAATGCAGATACACATCGGTGCTTTGAGAAACAACAACAGAAGAATGTTTGAAAAGTTGGGTCCCGATACAGGTTTTGACTCTATCAATGACCTTGCAATAGCTGAACCTCTTTCCGCATTCATGAACAACCTTGAATATGACGATTGTTTATTTAAAATAATTCTTTATATATTGAATCCCAAGGACAACTATGTTCTCGGCGCTATGCTCGGAAACTTCCAGAAAGCTCCCACAGCAGGTAAAATTCAGTTCGGTTCAGGCTGGTGGTTCAACGACCAGAGAGACGGTATGGTAAATCAGATGTGTTCTCTTGCAAACCTCGGTATGATCTCCAGATTCGTTGGCATGCTCACAGACAGCAGAAGCTTCGTTTCTTACCCCAGACATGAATATTTCAGAAGAATCCTCTGTAACCTCATCGGTACATGGGTAGATGACGGCGAATACCCCGCTGATATGAAGGCTTTGGAAAAGATCGTTTCAGGCGTTTGCTACTACAACGCAAAGAATTACTTCAATTTCTAAGCGAATTTTCTCAAATTCTTTTTGAAATAATAAATTCCACAGTAAAACCGTAATAATGATTATCGAAAGTCGAAACGATTATTCGTTTCGACAAACCAATCTTATGATGAAAGACATTGGCTCAATATAATAATTTTATGTATAAGCGCCTCTTTCAAGCAATTTTTATCAGATAAGATTGGTTTATGTCAATTCAAATTTAAATTTAAATTTGAATTGACTCGACATTCATTGAAATGAGTATAGACAAATTTTCAAGGAAAATTTGTACCAAATCTACGATTTGGTGTCGAAATAGTGCTTAAAAGCACGATTTCGCTTTTCTATATTCATTATAGGTTTGAGTCAGATGCTGAAGAACAATATAAAAAGCCGATATGGATTTGTTTCCGTATCGGCTCTTTTATATTTCATTACAACCTTCGGGGTGAGTAAGTGCGCACTTCCTGATAGTTTTTAGTGATATGCTGTCTGCGACAAGCGTGATATTTTTGCTATCGCAAAAGTGATATTGCAAAACATTATCTTGCAGTGATATTCTATTCGCCTCCAAAGTTCGCGAAGCGAATATCACCCGGACGAAGTCCAAATATCACTGCGAAGCAATATAACTCGCCGGAGGCGAATAGAGTTGGCGTTGTATCCTTAGGAACACAACGCCTTTACTGTGGAATTTATTTTATATAAAATGTCAGAATATATGAAAAATAAATCCGTATTACTGTCCGCCGTAAAGCTCCTGTATTATGATTAAAAGTTTTTTCATCGGATAGCTTCCTTTTATTTATTGTCCACCAAATAACTTCTGCGCTTCAAACCAGAATCCCGGAACGTATGCAAGGGCAACATCATCAAATTTCTCAGGCATAGGATCCCAGCTTTCACGGGGAAGAGAACCCAAATCCTTCAATCTTTCAAATATGTATTTATTGTACTGCAAATAACCGTTATATACAGACTCAGCAACATATTTTTGTATAGCTACCCTATATTTACTGGTTTCATCCTTAGTAAACATACCGGGATTTGCATTAAAGAAATTG
>JAZSMD010000041.1:0-26165 GCA_045535665.1 Eubacteriales bacterium | reverse complement strand
GCAAAGTTCTTGAAATTCTTCCCGAAATAGTGTAAAATATATAAGCAATTAGAAAAATAAAGAAAATCAGAAAATTTTATGGAGGCAAAAAAAATGAATAAGAATTTACTCATCACGGAAGTTGCTGAAAAAGCAGGTATTTCCAAAAAAGACAGCGCGAAAATAGTAGAAATCGTTTTTGACAGCATTACCGATGCTCTTAAATCCGGCGACAAGGTTCAGCTTGTAGGCTTCGGATGTTTTGAAGTTCGTGAAAGAGCAGCTCGTGTAGGCAGAAATCCTCAGACAAAATCCGCTATTGATATTCCTGCGTCTAAAGTTCCTGTATTCAAAGCAGGTAAAGCACTTCGCGACGAAATTAAATAAGAGTAATACGATTTGTTTTTTAAAGAAGGTTACCGAGGTAATCTTCTTTTTTCTTTTTATCGGAAGAAAAATTTATGTAAAGTGTTGACTTTTATATTATTTTCAGGTATAATGTTGGATAGAAAATACTTTAAATATAAGACCGAGAGGTAGAAAATAATGGATTTGAAGAATAGTTTGAAATTTAATGAGAACGGAAAGTTTAAAGTACTTATGATGTCGGATTTTCATGTGGGAGCGCGTTGTAATCCAAAACTTATAAAAGCTATGGATGCGCTTATTGAGTATTCTGAGCCCGATCTTGTAATTCTCGGTGGAGACCTTATGACCGTAAGCAGAGATAATCTTGATGAAGAGGATTTCAGAGATGCCCTTGCGGTTATTCTTGAGCCAATGGAAAGTAGGGGTATTCCCTGGATGCACGTTTACGGTAACCACGATAAAGAGGGCGGTTTTAGTAATGAATTCCAACAGGCTGTTTACGAAACATTCCCACATTGCATTTCCGAAGCGGGACCCGAAGAAATTTCGGGTGTAGGCAATTACGTAAGGACTGTTTATTCTTCCAAGACGGGAAAACCTGCCTTCAATATCTGGGCATTGGATTCACATAGTGAATGGCATGATTATGTTAAAAACTTTAATATCAAACCTGAAGATTCAAGAATAAGAATGCCTCGTCCCTTGGGAAGCGGCAGTGCTCAGGCTTCCGTAATGTTTGATCAGGTGGTTTGGTATTATAACAAATCTGTTGAAATGGAAAAGGAATACGGCTATAAGATCCCAGCTCTTATGGTGATGCACGTTCCTCTTATGGAATACAATATAATTGCAGAAAACCCCGAGCAGACAGGCTTTGTTGGCTCAAAGAGAGAAAGTGTCTGTTCCGGTGAATTGAATCCCGGACTTTTCATGGCTTGTTTGCAGAGAGGTGACGTTAAGGGGATATTCTGCGGACATGAGCATCTGATAGACTTCCACGGAAAATACTGCGGTATTATGATGGGCTACGATGCGGCTCTCGGGTTTAATATGTCTGCACATGATGACTTGAGAGGTGGCAGAATTTTTGAAATAAACGAAGACGGTACTTTTGAAACCCGTACTGTTAAAATTATGGACCTTATGGGTAAAGAAGCAATCAGAAACCCCGAATTTATAGAGGGTGGAGACAATTATTCCATAAGAAAGTTGGATTAAGTATGAACGGTAAAGAAAATCTTGTTTTACGCACAACGGAAACGGGAAAATTCAGAGTTTTAATGGTTTCGGATTTTCATGCAGGAGAAAGAATAAACCCGAAGCTGATAAAGTCATTTGAGGCTTTATTGGACTGTACAGACCCTCAGGTAGTTGTTATCGGTGGAGATAACCTTTGCGTAAACAGAGACAGCGTTGATGAAGATGAATTTAAAATCCTTCTTTCCGAAATACTTGAACCTGTTGAAAAGAGGGGGATTCCTTGGTTTCATATCTATGGAAATCATGATGCCGAAGGCGGTTACACCAACGAATTTCAGCAGGGGATATACGAGTCTTTTCCATACTGTATTTCTGAAAGCGGCCCCGAAGATGTTTCGGGAATCGGTAATTTTGTCAGAACGGTTTATTCTTCAAAGACGGGTCTTCCTGTTTTTAATCTTTGGGCTATGGACTCACATAACAATAACAGACAGTTTATCAATGAGTTCGGACTTAAAGGAGAGGACTCTCGCATAGATATGCCTCATCCTTTAGGCGGATGCACCAGTAATCATCCGTCTGTCCGTTTTGATCAGGTTCTTTGGTATTATAATAGATCCATTGAAATGGAACAGTCTTACGGAAGAAAAATTCCCGGACTTTTGTTTTTACACGTTCCTCCCATGGAAATGAATTTAATTTGGAAAAATCCCGAAGAAACGGGCATGATTGGCTCAAAACGTCAGGATATTGACTGCGGTACGATGAACTCAGGTCTGTTTATGGCTTGTTTGCAAAGGGGCGATGTTAAAGGCATTTTTGCGGGACATGAGCATCTTTGCGATTTTGACGGAACTTATTGCGGAATAAGGATAGGCTATGACTCAGCATTGGGCTTTAATATGGGGGCTCATGATGACCTCAGAGGCGGAAGACTTTTTGAGATAAATGAGGACGGTTCTTTTGAAACAAGGCATATAAAGCTTGTTGAGCTTATGGGTAAAGACGCAATAAGAAATCCTGAATTCTTCGAGGGTGGATATAATTATTCCATCAGAACTTTGGATTAAAAAGAATTTTGAGCTGAATTATACTATATTTTATTTCTTAAAGTAAATGTAACTTTTTACTGTTGCATTTACTTTTATTGTATACTTTTAAAAGAATCTTAATAAACGGCTATTGACTTAAGGGGAAAATAGTGGTATAATATAAGTTGAGTTAATTTAGAAAAATGGAGAATTGTATATGCTGATAGCTGACGGATTTAAAGATTTTGAGGTTGTAGACGCTTCAGGCGGTGAAAAAGCTGAGCGTTGGGGAAAGTATACTATGGTACGTCCTGATCCTCAGGTAATTTGGAACACTCCAAAGATATCAAACGTATGGAAAGACCCTGATGCGGTTTATTCCCGTTCAAATACCGGCGGCGGTAAATGGGTTGTAAATAAATTGCCCGAAAGTTTTGTGATAAATTACAAAGAGCTTAAATTCAGAATAAAACCCATGAACTTCAAGCATACGGGACTTTTCCCCGAACAGGCTGTTAACTGGGACAGATGCTCTGATCTTATTAAAAACAGCGGCAGAGAGATCCGTGTTCTGAATATGTTTGCATATACGGGTGCGGCTTCCGTTGCTGCTTCTAAAGCAGGGGCTCAGGTCTGCCACGTTGATGCTTCCAAGGGCATGACTCAATGGGCAAAGGAAAATGCCGAGCTGAACGGTATATCCAATATCCGCTTTATAGTGGACGACTGTGTTAAATTCGTTGAAAAAGAGTTCAGACGCGGCAAGAAATACGATGCCATAATTATGGACCCTCCATCTTACGGAAGAGGCCCAGGTGGTGAGGTCTGGAAACTTGAAACGGAGATATACGGACTTTTGCAGAAGACGGTTTCAATAATGTCAGATGACCCACTCTTTTTCCTTTTGAATTCATATACCACAGGTCTTTCTGCAGGCTGTATGGGTTATATGCTTGGTTATGTAATGAAGGAACGCTTCGGAGATAAGGGCAAAGTTACTTTTGACGAGATCGGTCTTCCCGTAACTAACAGCGGCTTTGTTCTTCCTTGCGGTTCTTCCGCTTTCTTTACAGTTGAATAAGCTTTTGAAAGGCACGAATTTTAATGAGTATAATCAAAACCGAAAACCTTTGTTTTTCATATGATGAAGGTAAAGAAGTTTTAAAAAATATAAATATAGAAATAAATGAGGGTGAATTTGTCGCTATCCTCGGTCACAACGGTAGCGGTAAATCAACATTGGCTAAGCATTTCAATGCAATTCTCTCACCTTCAAGCGGTAAAATATACGTTGACGGACTTGATGCGTCTTTGGATGAAAACCTCAAATCAATAAGAAAGACTGTAGGTATGGTTTTTCAGAACCCTGATAACCAGATAATCGCAACTGTTGTTGAAGAGGATGTTGCTTTCGCTCTTGAATATATGGGCGTTGAACCTGCCGAAATGAGAAAAAGGGTAGATGAAGCCCTTGAAATGGTTGGTATGTCAGAGTTTGCAAACCATGCAACCCACCAGCTTTCGGGTGGTCAAAAGCAAAGAATCGCAATTTCAGGTGTTTTTGCAATGAAGCCAAGAGTTATCGTACTTGACGAACCTACGGCAATGCTTGATCCCAAAGGCCGAGCTTCCGTTATGAAAATACTGCATGAGCTTAATGCAAACGGTATTACAATAATTCTTATTACACATTTTATGGATGAGGCTGCTCAGGCAAGCAGAGTTATTGTGGTAAATGAAGGAGAAGTCCTTCTTGATGATGAACCTCATTACGTTTTTCAGAACGCAGGTCTTCTTGACAGTATAGGTCTTGACGTTCCACCCAGCACTTCCTTGATGTTCAAGCTCAGGGAAAACGGTTTCAGAGTACCTCTCGCGATTCTGACGGACGATGAGTGCGTGCCTGTTATAGAAGATCTTATAAAGAATAAATACTGACGGAGAAAAGATGGAAACACCAATTTTAAGAGCCGAAAATCTTACACATACTTACGGCATATCTACACCTTTTGAAAAAACGGCTGTAGATAACGTAACCTTGGATATTTACAGCGGAGACTTTATCGGCGTTATCGGACATACGGGCTCCGGAAAGAGTACGTTTATCCAGCATCTTAACGGTATACTTACACCCACTTCGGGAAAGCTTTATTTTAACGGCCAAGATACTTCGGATAAAAAGTTTTCTAAAAGAGAGCTTCGTTTTAACGTTGGCCTTGTCTTTCAGTATCCCGAATATCAGCTGTTTGAGGAAACTGTTGAAAAAGATATTTCTTTCGGACCTAAAAACATGGGTCTTGATGAAAATGAAATACATGAAAGGGTTATGAATTCCCTTAAATTTGTCGGTCTTGACGAATCTGTTTTGGAGAAATCTCCCTTTGAGCTTTCGGGCGGACAAAAACGCAGAGTTGCAATTGCAGGCATTATGGCAATGCGTCCCAAGGTTCTTATTCTCGATGAGCCCACCGCAGGTCTTGACCCCAAGGGCAGAGACGAGATATTGAGCAGAATAAGAGAATACCATGAGGAAGAAAAGACGACTGTTCTTTTGGTTTCTCACAGCATGGAAGATGTTGCAAAAAACTGTAATAAAGTTCTTGTTATGAATAAGGCGAAGGTTGCTTTCTATGCTTCCGTAAAAGAAGTTTTTGAGCATTCCGCAGAATTGAAGTCAATGAGACTTAATGTACCCCAGATAACGAATATTTTTCTTGAGCTTAAGCAGAAGGGTTACGACGTTGATACGTCCGTTTATACTCCGGAGCAGGCTTGTGCGGAAATACTCAGATTGAGGCAGAGGGGGGAACTCAAATGATAAAAGATATTACTCTAGGTCAGTTTTTCCCCGGAAAGTCACTTATTCACCGCCTTGACCCACGCATGAAGATAATTCTCGTTGTACTTTATGTCGTGTTGCTTTTCGTTGTGAATTCAGCTGTAGGTTATGCGGCTATGGCAATATTTACCTTTGCTGTGATTGCAATTACGAAAATTCCCGTAAAGCTTTATTTCAGAGGTCTTAAGCCACTTTTATTTATAGTGGCATTTACGGCGTTGCTGAATCTGTTTTATTCTTCGGGAGAGCCTCTTATTCAGTTTTGGATATTTAAAATAACCCTTAACGGTATAAAGACCGCAGTTTTTATGGTCGTAAGAATTTTATTGTTGGTTTTGGGCACATCTGTCCTCTCCTATACTACTTCACCCATAGTTCTTACGGGAGGTATGGAGAGACTTTTGTCTCCTCTTGCAAAAATAAAGATACCTGTTCAGGAATTTTCAATGATGATGACAATAGCTCTTCGATTTATACCTACTCTTCTTGAAGAAACGGATAAAATAATGAATGCCCAGAAGGCAAGAGGTGCGGATTTTGAAAGCGGCGGTATAGTTCAGAGAGCAAAGGCTCTTACCCCTATTCTTATTCCTCTTTTTGTTTCTGCATTCAGACGTGCGGATGAGTTGGCTGTGGCTATGGAATGCCGCGGCTATACAGGGGAAGCCAATTTAAAGCGTACCTATCTGACCCAATATAAATTTCACTACTATGATTTTATTTCTTTGGGTGTTCTGATAGTGCTGTTCGTTTTGACGGTTGTAGTGTTTAATAAATTGAGCATATTCGGTTTTTAAGGAGATATTTCATGCTTCGTTCATTTTTGATCTGTATTTCATATGACGGTACGGAATTTTGCGGTTATCAGATACAGGATAACGGCAGAACTGTGGGCGGAGTTATTCTTGCCGCTTTGAAAAGAGTTTTCGGTGAGGTCTTAAACGTTTCAGGCTGTAGCCGTACTGACAGTGGTGTTCACGCATTGAATTATTTCATTTCCTTTAAGACTGATACAAGAATGTCCTCCGAATCGGTCGTGAAAGCACTCAATGCAAATCTTCCCGATGATGTTTCCGTGAAAAGCTGTAGGGAAGTTGCTGATGATTTTCATGCCAGATATTCTGTTATTTCCAAGGAATATGAATACAGAATGTATACCGCAGACGTGAAGTCTCCTTTTATGAGGAATCATGCCTTATATCTTAAATATCCTCTTAATACTGAGCTTTTGAATAAAGCTTCTGCAAATTTTGTGGGGACACATGATTTCAGCTCATTTATGGCTTCGGGTAGTAAAATAACCGACACTGTAAGGACTGTTTATAAGGCAGAGATTTCGGAGAACTCCGAAGGATTTTACACTTTTAATATTTCTGCAGACGGATTCTTGTACAACATGGTACGAATTGTCGTAGGAACGTTGCTCGAGGTTCAGCAGGGAAAGATAAAGCCCGAAGATATTAAGGATATAATTGAGGCTCATGACAGAAATAAGGCAGGTTTTACTGCACCTCCTCATGGGCTGTATCTGAAAGATGTCTGTTACCCAGATTGATTTGGTTAGTTTTGAAAAGGAACGGTGATAAAAGTTTGAAAGAAGATTCCAACAAAACTTTAAAAATACTCTATTTGGCAAAACGTCTTGTTTTTGTTACAATAATTATATATATTGTCGTATTTTTTGTGGTAAACTCCTCTTATCTCTCAAAGGATAATATTGCGAGGTTTGCGTATACATTGCGTAAAACTCTTACGGAGTCTTATGCTGAGGGCAGAGAAAAGAAAGTTTCACTTCTCTATGACGAAAGAGAGACCGAGTTTATTTTTAAAGACGGTTTCGCAGTTCTTTCTACGGGAACACTTTCAATCTACAGCTCTGATCTGCTGAAGTTTTCTTCCCATAAAATCGGCTATAGGCAGCCTGTGCTTTTAAAATCGGGAGATAGTCTTTACTGTTTTGACAGAGGCGGTAACAGTATTTCTGTTTATGACAGCTTTGATAAACTCAAAGAGAAAACTTTCGAAAACAGCATTATAAATGCGGCTGTAAGTGAGTCCGGGTATGTTGCCGTAATAACCGAGGCGTATGGCTATAAGGGAATGGTTACGATTCTCGATAATGACCTTAATGAGGTTATGCAATGGTATTCTGCGGATTACTATTTGATGTATCTCGGTTTTACGAAGAAAAATACGGTTTCCGTAATTACGGTAGTTCCAAATAATGAAAATATTGATACATATGTTGTGGACCTTAACTATAAAACAGGTGAAGAACGTAAGGTTATCTGTGCTGAAAACAGATTTCCTATGGCTGCATATGTTAAGCACGACAATAATTTGGAAGTTATTTCGGATACTGATATCCTGACTTTCCGAGGGGATGATTTCACCCCCATATACCGCTACGGTTCTGCTGATATTTATTCTTACAGACAGTTTGATGAATATTGTGCAATAATTTCTCTGACCGACAGCGTTAAGCAAATATACAGACTTACGGTTATAGATACCGTAGGAAATATAAAATTTGAAAAGATCGTTGAGTCTTATAAGGATATTCAATTCTTTAACGATTACTTTTTCATATTAAGTGACGGTAAAATTACCACGGTGGGTCTTGGCGGACAGGAAGTCGGATTAACAGCTGTCGATCCTGAGATCTATAAGATTCTTGTTTCACGAGGTTTTGCACTTCTGGTGAAGCCCGAACAGCTGAATATCATGGGTTCTTCCGAGCTTTTTGAATATTCTGCGCAGTAAATTAAAGAAAGGTCGGTTATTTTGGATATAGCAATAAGTACAGGTCTTGACCTGTCAATAGTTATTATATTTATTGTTTTTATAAGTATGGGATTGAACCGTGGACTCATTCATTCGGTAATAAGTCTGTGCGGTAAGGTTTTATCACTTATAATTGCGTTTATTTTCTCGGAAAATCTCGGTATATATATAGATAAAACATACGTCCATGCACCTTTGCGTCAATGGCTTGTTAATGAACTCTCGCCAACAGCGGATAACGTTACGGCAAGTATAGCAGATCTTGACCTAGAGTCTTTATTCAGAGATCTTCCCGATTTCTTTTTGAATGTGGCGGATTTCCTTGGGGTGGATCTGAATTCAATTTCTGCAACTTACGATTCTATCGCACAGCAAAGTGTAGAACAGGCTAAAGCAGCAGTTATTGACGTTATGGTGTCCCCATTGTCTGCCATGATCAGCAGAGTTATAGCCTTCGCACTTATATTCATTATCTGCTGTATTGCGGTTTGGATACTCTGGTGGCTTTCAGATCTGATAGTCAATATTCCCATAATACGTCAGCTGGATAAATTGGGAGGCGTTATTTTCGGAATAATGAACTCTTTTCTTATGGCATTTGTCGTTGTTGCTGTCCTCAACGTTGCATCGGGTTATCTGATGAAGGACAGGAGTCTCGAGAGCAGACAAAAAATAACCGAAAATACTATAATATATAAACATTTCAATGAGTATAATCCTTTGAATGCAATATTTGTAGCTTGGGACTAACATGAAACATTGGTCAGAATAAATCTATAGTTATTTCTGTTTCATGCCAAATTTAAGTTAAAAATGGGACCTTATCCCATTTTTGTTTGACAAGCAAACCCACTTGAATTTAGTGATATATTAGTTCTGCCGGTTTAGCGACAGAATTGAGATTAAAATAATAAAAAAGGGATGAAGTTAAAATGTCAATACCGAATATTATCAGTATTATAAGAATAATTCTTGTGCCTGTTTTTTGCGTGATGTATTTCACTCCGGGTATGAGGATCGCTTCTTTGATCGTACTTATAGCTTCGGGACTTTCAGACCTTGTGGACGGGTATATTGCCCGTAAATTCAACCAGATAACGGATTTGGGCAAGGTTCTTGACCCCATAGCTGATAAGCTCTTCCATATGTCAACGATTGCGTGTCTTTGTATTGACGGCGTTGTTGGATATTGGTTGCTTGTTATAGTTGTGGCTAAAGAACTGTTTATGATCTGCGGCGGTGTTATTCTTTATAAGAAAAACCATGCCGTCATAGCTTCAAAATGGTACGGAAAGCTTTCTTCAAGCTTGCTTTTCTCTGCATTTATCCTTTCCTTTGTTCCGGTTGAGGGCAATGCCTACAAGATCTTTATCAGTTGCCTGTTTGCTGTTGCTGTACTTATTTCTATTTACGCATTGGTGAATTATGTTGCCAAAGCAGTAAGTATAAATAATGCTCGCAAAAAGGCAGAGAAAGAACAGGTTAAATCTTAAAAAGAAGTAAAAATTGAGAACAGTGTGAAAGTATCGTCGAAATAAGGTTTTTGTCTTCATGTTTCACTCTCAAATTCAAGAAAACCTGAATTTATTTAAGTATCAGAATGGAGATTTATATATGCTTTGCAGCAGATGTAACAAACGTGTTGCAGTTATTTATATTTCTAAAATAGAAAACGGAAAACCCGTAAGAGAGGGTCTTTGTTTGCAATGTGCAAAAGAATTGGGATTTAATCCCGCCAAGGACCTTATGAAAGGTTTCCCCGGTACGGAAGAGGAAATGCAACAGATGAATGAACAGCTCAGCGAAATGCTTGCGGAGCTTACAAATTCAGAGGACTTTTCCGAAGGCGGTGCGCCCAGCCTTGATTTTATGGAGAATTTTTTGGGCGGATCAGGTACTCCATCGATGAATTCGGGAGAGCCTGCAAAGGATAAGAAAAAAGATAAAAAGCAAAAGCAGGATAAATCCGATAAGCCGGAGCTTAAATTCCTCTCCCAATACTGCCAGAATCTTACGGAAAAGGCAAGAAACGGTAAGTTGGATAATATCATCGGCAGAGATAAGGAAATTGAAAGAGTTCTGCAGATACTTAACAGAAGAACGAAGAATAACCCTTGCCTTATTGGTGAACCAGGTGTCGGTAAGACTGCCATTGCAGAGGGCATTGCTATTAAAATAGCAAAAAAAGAAGTTCCCGCAAAGATCGCCTGCAAGGAGATCTATCTTTTGGACTTTACAGCTCTTATTGCAGGTACTCAGTTCAGAGGTCAGTTTGAAAGCAGAATAAAGGGTCTTATTGAAGAAGTCAAGCGTATAGGTAATGTCATTCTTGTTATTGACGAGGTTCACAATCTTGTAGGCTCAGGGGACGCTGAAGGTTCCATGAATGCGGCAAATATGCTTAAGCCCGCACTTTCAAGAGGCGAAATTCAGGTTATTGGTGCAACAACTCTCAAGGAATACAGAAAGCATATCGAAAAGGACGCGGCTCTTGAACGCCGTTTCCAGCCCGTTATGGTAAATGAGCCGTCTGTTTCTGAATCCATTGAAATGATAAAGGGCATTAAGAAATATTATGAGCATTACCATAATATTAAAATACCAATGATCCTTGCGGAAAAAGCAGTCGAAATGTCAGAGCGTTACGTTACTGACAGATTCTTGCCCGATAAAGCCATAGACCTTATTGACGAGGCTTGTTCAAAAGCTGTTTTAAAGAATCCTATTTATGAGGAATCCTTTAAAAAGGAACAGATACGCAAACAGATAAATACCGAAATTGAAGCTTTGGAATCAAAGGAAACTCCCGAAGAAAGCGACTATGCTGTACTTGCAGAAAAACGTTCTGAGCTTTACAGAATCGAAGCTGAACTTACCGAGCTTCAGAAGCAGATAGATGAAGTAAGCGTTACAATGGATGACGTGGCTTCAGTAATTGAGCTTTGGACCGGTATTCCCGCTTCAAAAATAAGAGCAGGAGAAAATGAAAAGCTTCGTAATCTTGAAGCTTCCATCAAAGAAAAAATCGTAGGACAGGATAAAGCTGTGAAAGCTGTCGCTTCTGCGGTAAAACGCGGAAGAATCAGTCTTGTTCCCAGAAAACGTCCTATCTCATTCATATTCACAGGTCCTACGGGGGTTGGTAAAACAGAGCTTGTAAAAGTTCTTTCAAAAGAGCTTTTTGACTCACCCGAAACTCTTATCCGTCTTGATATGAGCGAATTTATGGAAAAGCACTCCGTTTCCAGAATCATAGGCTCTCCTCCGGGATATGTTGGTTATGACGAAGCAGGACAGCTTACGGAAAAAATACGCAGAAAGCCTTATTCCGTAGTTCTCTTTGACGAGATCGAAAAAGCTCACCCTGATGTTTTGAACGTGCTTCTTCAGGTTCTTGATGATGGTCGTATAACTGATGCACAGGGCAGAACTGTAAGCTTTGAGCATACGATAATCGTTATGACCTCAAATGCAGGATCAAATATCAAGGGTGGTTCTGCAGGATTTAACAAAACATCATCTGAACTCAATGAAGAAAAAGTCAAAAAAGCTCTCGGTGAATTCCTCAGACCTGAATTTATCAACAGAGTTGATGAAATAATCACTTTCGATCCTCTTCCAAGAGATATTTTCCCCGATATTGTGAAAATATCTCTTAAAGAACTCAAAGAAGGTCTTGCGGAAAGAGATGTTACTCTTGAATATTCTCCCGAAGTGCTTGAAGTCCTTGCAGATAAGAGCTACAGTGCGGAATTCGGTGCAAGAAATATCAGAAGAGTTGTTCAAAAGGATATCGAAGATAAGGTCGTTGAAGAAATGTGTATGACTGATATTATTCCTCAGAAGATAACAATAGGCGTTTCCGACGGCGAAATAACAATAGAAATAAAATAAGTAAGCATAAATATCCCAATATTGCAAAGACTATAACCGTAAGATCTAATTACGGTTATAGTTAATGTTATAATGGTTATCGAAAGTCGAAACAATTTATAGAATTTGAATTGACTTCATAATCATTATACTAAAGGAGATATTTATGTCAGGTATAATATGGGCGATCATCGCAGGTGCGGCAATGAGTGTTCAGGGTGTGCTTAATACACGTCTGGGCGAGAAAACAGGTCTTCTTGAAGCAAATGCTTTTGTTCAGGGAACGGCATTTCTGCTGTCATTTCTTATTGCGTGGATATTCGGAAAAGGGGATATAACAGCTCTTTTCGGCACAAGTCCCGTATATTGGTTCGGGGGAATCATAGGTGTGGCAATAACAGTCACGGTAATGCTTGCAATGGGGGCTTCAAGTCCTGCGGTTGCGGTTTCCGTGATATTGGTCTCACAGCTTGCCGTTGCAGGAGCTATTGACTATTTCGGTTGGTTCGGTACGGAAAAGGTTCCCTTTGGGATCAATAAGTTTATCGGACTTGCGGTGATAATAGCAGGAATCATAGTTTATAAAGTTTATTGAAAATCTATAAAATCGAATTCGTAACCCTTGAAATAAAGACAGACAGATTTTTCGACTTTCTATGATTATTATAAATATAAATATAAATAGAAATTTGGGGGCAAAATAATGATAGATATTAAAAAAGCCGCTGCAACTGCGGAAGCAAATCTTGCGGAGCAGTTCAGACGTGCGGAAGAAATATGCGAGATAAATACAGAAAAGGTTTTGAAAGCCTTTTGGGATAATTACGTTTCGGAAGCAATGCTTCACGGTACAACGGGCTACGGCTATGACGATAAGGGCAGAGATGTTCTCGATGCAGTTTTTGCGCAGGCTTTCGGGGCAGAGGATGCTCTCGTCCGTGCCAATTTTATTTCAGGTACACATACACTTTCCACAGCCCTTTTCGGTATACTTCGCCCCGGAGATACAATGTATTCCGTAAGCGGAGCTCCTTATGATACTTTGCTTGAAGCAATAGGTATCAGCGGTGAGCCCGGAAACGGTTCTCTTGCTGATTTCGGCATAAAATACAGACAAACAGAACTCAAAGCAGACGGTTCTCCCGATTTTGATGAAATAAACAGAGTTCTCTCCGAGGATAAGTCCATAAAGCTCGTGTTTATTCAGCGTTCAAGAGGATATACTTCAAGAGCCACTCTTACACTTGAGACAATCGGAGATATCTGCAAAGCGGTAAAAGCACACGGAGATATTCCCGTAATGGTTGATAACTGCTACGGTGAATTTGTTCGTGAGGCAGAACCCCTTGCTTTCGGTGCGGACCTTATTGCAGGCTCCCTCATTAAAAACCCGGGTGGCGGTATTGCAAGAACGGGCGGATATATCGCAGGTAAAAAGAGGCTTGTGGAGCTTTGCTCTTACAGACTTACATCTGTTGGTATCGGTAAAGAGTGTGGTGCTTCCCTCAATGAAAACAGAAATATGTTCCAGGGCTTTTTCTATGCGCCTCATACTGTATGTCAGGCTGTAAAAACTGCTCTTTTTGCCGCAGAGCTTTTCGGAAATCTCGGTTTTGATGTTTCCCCCACACCTTCTGAACCCCGTGAGGATATAATTCAGTCCCTCATTCTCCGTGACCCCGAACTCCTTTTGGCGTTCTGCCGCGGAATTCAGCACGGTGCTCCCATTGACAGCTATGTTACACCGGAACCATGGGCAATGCCCGGATATTTCGATGAAGTTGTTATGGCTGCAGGTGCATTCGTTCAGGGTGCTTCTATTGAGCTTTCCGCAGATGCACCCATGAAAGACCCCTATATTGCATATATGCAGGGTGGTCTTACATATCACAGCGGTAAAATTGCCGTAATGAAGGCTTTGGAAGAGGTTTTGGAATTTAAGGGTAACAAATAATGGAAAAGATATCTGTTGTATATAATCACTCCATAAAGCATTTTGTAGGTCAATGCAATGCGGTTGCGGAAGAGCTTGTGAAAAAAGGCTGTGAGGCTGAAGTATTTTCAAATGCAGAGCTTCTTATGAGGAAAGAGCTTCCTGACAGCAAAAAATGCGTCTTTTATGATAAGGATATTCCTCTCGGCATGAGGTTTGAACTCGGCGGTACTCGTCTATTCAACAGTATAGGAGCAATAGAGCTTTGCGGTGACAAATGCCGTTCTTATGAGATATTGAAGGAGCTTTCTCAGCCCGATACGGAAATATATCCAAAAACATTTTTCCCCGATGAGGAGTTTTTTAAGATATATGCTCAGCTTGTTACGGATAGGTTGGGACTTCCCCTTGTGGCAAAGCTTGCGGACGGTTCGCAGGGCAGGGAAGTGTTCCTTTTGGAAACTGTTGAAAGTGTTATTGAATTTCAGCGGAAATACTATTCTCACGCTCATCTGTATCAGAAATTTATTGCGGCAAGTAAGGGCAAGGATATAAGAATCTTTGTTATCGGTGACGAGGTCTACGCTTCAATGCTCCGTTCTAATCCCAATGATTTCCGTTCAAATATAGCTATCGGCGGTACAGCTAAAAAAATTGAAATAAGCAACGATATCAAAGAGCTGTGCATTTCAGCTACGCGAATTATGGGGCTTGATTTTGCGGGACTTGATATCCTTTTGGGTAAAGACGGTGAGCCTTATATTTGCGAAGTTAACTCAAATGCTTTGTTTACTGCTCTTTCTCAGGTTTGTGATGTGAATATTGCGGAAGGTATAGCTTCTCACGTTGTCAATACAAAATCGGGTTTTTTTGATGATATCGGTTTATTTTGCTAAAATGTTACAATTTTTATCAATTTATTTTCTTAAAGTACTTGCAATTTAAATAAAAGTATGGTATAATGTCTCTGTCGTAAAAACAACAGAGACATTTTTTATGTCACAGAACAAAATAAAGGAGATTTTTTATCATGAAAAAGGTTTTTGCAACAATTTCACTTATTTTAACAGCAGTTCTCTGCCTTGCTCTCTTTGCAGGTTGCTCAGGTGAGACTGATAAATACGTAGTATTGGAAGATAATTTCGGTGCCGAAGAATATGCTATCGGCTTCAGAAAAACAGACAATGCTTTCGCTCTCAAGGTTCAGGAAATTCTTGACGGAATGATCGCTGACGGCACAGCAGGCGAAATCGCAAAAAAATGGTTTGGCGAAGATAATTTGCTCAGAGATGTAGATTTCCCTGCACCTATCGAAGATATCGGTGACGATTCTCTCCAGAAGATACTCGATAAAGGTTATATGATCCTCGGTCTTGACGAAAACTTCCCTCCCATGGGTTACAGAAATGAATCAGGTACTATCGTTGGTTTTGATATCGACCTTGCAACAGAAGTAGCAGAAAGACTTGGCGTTGAACTCCAAATTCAGCCCATTGACTGGAATGCAAAAGAAATGGAGCTTAACGACGGTAAGATCGACATGATCTGGAACGGTATGAGCCTTACACCTGCAAGAATTGAAGAGATGAATATGTCCAAGCCTTATATCGCCAACAGACAGATCATCATCGTAAACGAAAAATCAGGTATCAAAACAAAGGCAGACCTTGCAGGTAAGTTGGTAGCTGCTCAGTCAGGTTCTTCCGCAGTTGATGCAATGCAGGCAGATGCTGAAACATTTGCTTCCTTCGAAGAGCTTGTTCAATTTGACAATAACAATGCCGCATATCTCGACCTCAAAGCAGGCAGAGTCGACGCATTCGTTGTTGACGAGGTTGTAGGCAAATACATGATCAGCCAGGATGTTGAATAATAAAAGAATAAAATATAATTGATCGGTGAGTTATTTTGGAATTTCTTATTAACATAATCACCGGGATATCCAAGGGTATGGGTTACACTATAGCTCTGTTTTTCATAACTTTAGTGTTTTCCATGCCCCTTGGTTTGCTTTGTACGTTTATGTCCAACAGCAAGTCCCCGGTTCTTCGTGCCATAACCCGTGGCTAGGTTTTTATAATGCGCGGAACTCCGCTTATGCTTCAGCTTTTCTTCTTTTATTTCGGCATTACCAAGATTCCCTTTATAGGAAAATTTTTGGTAATGGATAGATTTACTACCGCTTGTGTTACATTTGTACTTAACTATGCGGCATATTTCTGTGAAATATTCAGGGGAGGTCTTTTGTCTGTTGATAAAGGTCAATATGAAGCTTCAAAGGTTTTGGGGCTTACAAAGTGGCAGACAACCACTCGCATCGTCTTACCTCAGATGTTCAAGGTCGTTTTACCTCCTGTCAGCAATGAAGCCATAACCCTTGTAAAGGATACAGCTCTTGTTACGGCTATCGGTATTTCTGATGTTCTTCATATCACAAAGTCCCTTGTAAACGGTACGGCAGGAAATATTACCCCATTTATAGTTGCGGCAATATTTTATCTTCTCGTTACTTTCGGACTTACTAAACTCTTCAAATATCTTGAGAAGAAATTTATGTTTTAAGGGTGTGCGGATATGATAAATATATGTAATATTAAAAAAAGCTTCGGTGATAACGAGGTATTAAAAGGTGTAAGCTTCCGTGTGCAAAAGGGTGAAGCCGTTTCAATAATCGGTTCTTCGGGCTCAGGAAAAAGTACAATACTCCGTTCTATTGTAGGACTTGAAAAGATAGACGAAGGAAGTATTTACATAAACGATGAGCCTTTGGTTGAAAACGGAGTTTATGTGGACGACAAGACCTTCAGAACACGTTCTTTGAAAATGGGTATGGTGTTTCAGCACTTTAATCTGTTCCCACATCTGACGGTGCGTGAGAATCTGTGTTTAGCTCCCAAGTGTGTTCTTAAAAGGGAAAAAGAAAATTTAAATAAGAAAAGCGAAGAACTACTTGCTAAAGTCGGACTTTCCGATAAAATAGACGCCATGCCTTCAAGCCTTTCTGGCGGTCAGAAGCAGCGTGTAGCCATTGCAAGAGCATTGATGATGGAACCCGATATACTGCTCTTTGACGAGCCTACGTCGGCTCTTGACCCTGAGCTTACGGGTGAAGTTCTCTCCGTTATGAAAGAGCTTGCGGCTGAAAAAATGACAATGATAATAGTTACACACGAAATGTCCTTTGCCAAGGAGGTTTCGGACCGTGTGATCTTTATGGATAAGGGTGTTGTCCTCATAGACGATGTTCCCGAAAAAGTCCTTGTGAATCCCGAAAATGAGAGAATAAAATCGTTCTTGAATAAACTTTAATATGAAAAAGCCCTGTTTCTTTTGCGGAAACAGGGCTTTTTTTTGAATTATAGGTTTTTGTTTATTCAGGTTGACTTACATATTCGGGGTTGCAGATATTATTTGTTGTTGCTATAAGACTTCCGTCAGACTTTTGGGCAAGGATGACAAACTCATTTCCATCATAGTAAGTAAAATCGACAATATCCGTAAAACTTTCAGCTTGAGTTAATGTGTTTTGAAGTTCTTGGCAATACTGTTGAAATTGGTTTGATATTGTGCCGTCAATATTGCTGTAATCTTCTTTTATTTCACCGAAAATAAGCTTTCCGTCAGAGGTAAGCGCTGCGGGGATTTTTTGGGAAGAAAGATAAATAATATTTATTTTCACCGCATCTTCAACTGAAAACTCAATTCCCGAAGTAAGAACTTTGCCGTCGGAAGTCAATGCTATAATGAAATCTTCACAAACACGGTAGTCAGATACATTTTCCCATGAAGCTGTTTCGGGGAATTTTTCATCATAAATTTTTCCGTCAACGGTTAAAATATCATCATATTCAAAGTATTGCTCTGCGGGGTCACTGAATTGATATATTTTACCGTTATTTGCGTGAATAAAATACGGAGATTTGTCCATGCCCGGGGTTCTCAAGATATTTCTTATACCGCAAGAACTGTTGAGTTCTTTTATCAGTTCAAAAACAGGATAAGTACCGTCCCATTCAGAGCCCTCACGAAACTCAGGCTCTATTTCCGGATAAAGATAATATGGCCAGCGTTCAAAAGGGGAGCCGTAAAGATCTATACACGATCCATCTTCACAAAGAACAAAACGTGATTGATAAACACATACAGCATTATTTATTTCAGATGAAATTTTATCAGATAGACTGTATCCTGAGTCATTTTTAATACAAACAACCTTTCCGTCAATAATACTCCATGTATCATCTATATGTATCTTTACTTCTTGTAAACACGGGTTTTCAGTTCCGTAGTCAGGTGTACTTGAGAAGTCATTAATTGAACATGAGGAACTAAGAAGCAGCACACTCATAATCAATAATAAATATAGCCTGTTAACCATAGAATCACCTTCCTTGTGTATGATGAATTACAAATTTAACTTACAACACTATTATTAAAAATCAAGAATAATAGTACATCAAAGAAATTGAGCTGTATGTATAATTATTATTTTGAGAACCAAGACTCATGTATGTAGATAATGGCATCCTTTTATATGTCTCCACGATTCTACCCGAATCGTATACTATATGGTTTCAGAAAGGCAAATATAACGCAAATCGGCAAAATTTTACAAAATATTCACAAATAAGGGCTATTTTTAATATTTTTCATTGTTCTTTATATGTTAGACTGTGACTTTGGAAAAAAGTTCCGTTTATGCAAATTTTTTATATGAAATATTTACCCGTAAACCGATTATTATTTTTTAACCCAAAATTGGTTTTTGGAAAGGGGTATGGGGAAAACTTTTTTTCCGTGAAAAAAGTTTTCCCCATATAACTACCCGATTATTTATTTAAAAGAATTACTGTTGAGAATAAGTGCGCTGTAAAGGAAAAGTGCGTCTGCACCTTCAAAGTCGATAAGATTCATTTTATCGTAGAATGTAAGCATTCCCGAGTCGATGTATCTGATGTCAACGATGTATACAGTGTCGTAAGCTTCAACAAGGAGAGGAATAAGGCTTGAACCGAAGGAATCACGGAAAACAACGAGTGTTTTGCCTGATTCGGAGCTTGGATTGTCAACTCTCAGCAAAGGCTTTGTTCCCGAAAGGAAAACGTCGTAGCCGTCGCTACCCTTGAATTTTTCAAGGTCATATATGGAGCCTGTTGCGTTTCTTTCGTAATCGAATACCGTGCATGAATCAAGAACGTCGTTTGTGAGATATACAAGTTTATCGGGTGCGGGTTTTAAGGCGCTCTGACCGTAGTATACGCCTTTAAATCCTTCCAATACGTTTTCCTTGTATTCGCCTGAAAGCTTGTCAGAGACGCCCATAGAGGCTGCTAATTTGTTTGCAACGTCAAGAATCTTGTCCTGACTCCAATGAGTGTCTGTATAATAGTAGTCACCGAGTTCAAGCTCACCGTAAATGTCAATATATTCCATTCCCGGAAGAGCTGCCGTTACTTTATCGGTAAGAGAACTGTAATCGGGAGCCGGGTAGCCGTAGTCTTTGCCGAGGAAGTAGTTTTTGTCGGGGATAAGTGAAAGATAATGTTTTCCACCGTTGTCCTTGATGAACATATCATAGTATGTCTGAAGCTTTCCGATGGAGTAGTCCACGTTCTTGTCAACAAAATCCTGTTCGATCTTTACGATGTAGTCGTCTTTTACAGTCAGACCGTTATTTTCTTTGAGATTAAGCACATTCAGCTGGAAGTTTGCTTTGATTCCTCTGAAAAATTCTCTGAATGGGAACTGGTCAACGCTGTAATCTTCAAATTCGTTGATCACGGTTTTGTCGATAATGCCCGCCCATGTTATCTTATCGGGAAACTGAGCCAAAGGACGGCGTTCAGCTTCGGACTTTTCTGTGGGATTGAAGAATGAAACCATGCACATTACCACGAAAAAGGCTATAAATCCGACAAATACGGATGTTACAACTGCATTTTTAATTTTATCGTTCATAAAAGCTTACCTCCTTCTTTTAGAATCTGAAATACAGGAACGGACTGAATGAGCCGTCTACGAAGTATGCGGTTACTATGAGAAGCATAGCAACCACGAATATGGGTTCGAGAATGTTGATAATAAGTTTTCCCGTTTTGTTTTCTTTTATCTTGAGGACTGTGTTCTTTACTACGGGTGTTGCACCTATAAGAGCAGCAATGAGAACAACAGCATATCCACCGAGATAATATCCTGTTTCAGTTGACCAGAAGGGAAGACTTCCTGCACCGAACATTGAGCCGATATCGGAAAGTGAGCCTGAAATTCCGTTTCCGCTGAAAAGAACAAAGCTTACGAGAATTACTATTACAACATATATATGAGAAAGTACTTTGGGAAGCTTTGCAAATACTTTGTTGAGGAAGAATTTTTCCGCAACGAGGAAGAATGCGAAATAAAGACCCCAGATAATGAATGTCCAGTCAGCACCGTGCCAGAAGCCTGTTGCAAACCAAACAACGAGAGTATTGAATATCCAACGACCAAGGGGAACTCTGTTACCGCCAAGGGGAATATAAAGATAGTCTTTGAACCATGTACCGAGGGACATATGCCATCTTCTCCAGAATTCCGCAACGCTTTTGGAAATAAAAGGATAGTTGAAGTTTTCCAAGAATCTGAAACCTAAGATTCTTCCGAGACCTATAGCCATATCGGAATAACCCGAAAAGTCAAAGTAAAGCTGTAAAGACAATGCTATGGCAAGTACCCAGTACATAACAACAGACTGTTCATCGGAAGCTCTGAGGGAATTTGCAAGTCCACCGAGTGTATCCGCAATAAGAACCTTTTTTGAAAGACCTATTATGAAACGTGTAGCTCCTGTTGCAAAGCCTTCAAGAGTGTGCTTTCTTTCCGTAAGGTCTTCTTCAACCGTTGTATAACGTACGATAGGTCCTGCAATAAGCTGTGGGAAGAGTGCTACGTATGTAGCAAGTCTTACAAAATTCTTCTGTACCTTGGCATTGCCCCTGTAAACGTCTATTGTATAACTCAATGTCTGGAACGTATAGAAGCTGATACCGATGGGGAGCGCAAGACCCAACAGATTTATGTTGGAGTTGAAAATACCGTTTATGTTGCTGATAAAGAAGTCTGAATATTTGAAGAAGCCCAAAGCTCCGAGGCTTGAAATAACGCTTGTCCACATGAATACTTTCGACCATACGGTACCTCTGAATTTATCAATGAGAATACCGTGAATGTAGCTTGAAACTGTGGTTGCTATCATGAGGATAGTGTATATGGGTTCTCCGTAGAAATAGAAGAAAAAGCTTGCTATGAACAGGACGAAGTTTTTCGCTTCAAAATAGACCCATTCACCGTTCTTTTTCTTGAATAATTTGAATTTGAACGGTACTATAAAATAAAACAGAAGAACTGCCGCAAAAAAGTAGTACAAAAAGCTGATACTTGAAAATAGCATGGTTGTCTCCTTTGGTTTGGGGGTAGTTGTGGGGGGGTTATATCAGGGAAACTTTTTTCAGGTTAACAAGCTTGCTTTGCAAGCTATAAATTTCCCCCGAACCCCTTCAAAAAAGCCAATTTGGGTAAGAGGAAATTGGAATATTTAAAACAATTTTATTATATTCTTTTTCAAACTGCTTTTCTTTGAAAGGGGAGCGGGGAAACCTTGCTTTTCACATGAAAAGAAAGGTTTCCCCGCAAAAAGCAATTCTGTTATTTTACTGAATTATTCAGCAGGATTTTCGATAGCGCTTACAAATGTGTTGTAGAAGCCGTCTTTCTGTTCTGCTGTAAAACCGTTGGGGTTTTCTTCGTCAGCAACAACCATCATGGAGAAATATACGAGATCTTCGTAGTTTTCGCAAACAGTTGTGTTAGCCATTGTGCAGATGTTCCATCTGGGATCGCAAGTGCTTGTAAGAGTTGCTTTGAAAGCTTCAACGTCTGTACCTTCAGCAACACGGAATACGTAACCGATGAAAGCCTGTCCCATCATCATGGGCTGGTAGCAGTAAGCTTCGGAATAACCTGTGGGAACTTCTGTGAATCCCATGAGCCATTCAGCGCCGTCTTCTACGGGCATAACTGAGAGCTGATAGGACATATATTCTTCAAAAGAGATCTGTTCTTCTTCGGAAACGTCAGCCATGTACTGGTCGTAGCTTTCACGCATACCTGTGTAGTCTGCATATGTTGCCATAAGAGCGTTTGCAATCTTTTCAACAGAAGCATTTGCAGCAAGTTCTGCTTTGTTTACTTCTGATCCGCCATTGTTTTCAACATTATTTTCACCGTTGTTTTCGCCATTGTTGCCGCTGTTGTTGCAAGCGAACATTGAAAGTGACATGATGATTGCGAGTGCTGTGAGAAGGAATTTTTTCATTTGTTTTTTACCTCATTTTTTTATTATTTTTATTTTTATGCGGTTCATTTTCCCGCGGTCAACGATATAGACGCTGAAAGCAAAAAAATGTTCCGTTAAAAATTGCAAACTTTTTGTGGAGCTGAACCCCTGTTTTTATTGTCTTCCAACATGGGTTACTTTTATGATATTCGTGCTTCCCGTAGTGTCCAGGGGGATACCTGCCGCAATAACGACCTTATCTCCGTCCTGAACGATGTCTATCTGTTTTGCGCAGTCTATTGCGTGCTGGAAAAGCTCGTCCGAAGTTGTCTGAACTCTTGCAATTACAGGGTATACACCCCATGAAAGTGCGAGCTGATGGAAAGTTTTTTCAAGTGGTGTTGCCGCAACTATGGGCTCGTATGGGCGGAATTTGGACATTCTGCGGGCAGTTCTGCCGCATTTGGTAAGAGCAATGATCGCATCTGCTTTCAGGTCTCTTGCTGTAATACAAGCCGCATCGCAAAGGGCGTTTGTGGTGTCGGTAACGTCCATTTCATATTTTACACCGCTGTATATATCCATTTCAAATGCGTCACATTCTGCCTGCTCCGCAATTTTTGCCATGACTTCAACTGCACGGATAGGGAAATCACCCATTGCCGTCTCACCCGAAAGCATTACCGCAGATGTTCCGTCAAAAACAGCATTTGCAACGTCTGTGATCTCAGCTCTTGTGGGGTTGGGGTTTTTTATCATGGATTCAAGCATCTGTGTGGCTGTAATAACCATTTTACCCGATTGATAACACTTTTTAATGAATCTTTTCTGGAGACCCGGAAGACGTTCAAATTCAACTTCAACACCCATATCTCCTCTTGCTACCATTATACCATCACTGTACTTGAGAATTTCGTCGAAATTATCAACACCGTCCATATTTTCTATTTTTGCAATAATTCTTATGTCGTGGCCACCGTTATAGTCGATGAATTTTCTCAATGCAATAACATCCTCTTTGCAACGTACAAAGGATGCCGCAATGAAATCAATGTCATTTTCAATACCGAAAAGCACGTCCTGCTTGTCTTTGTCGCTGAGAAATGGCATATCAACGTGATGACGGGGGAGGTTTACGCCTTTTCTGTTACTTATCATGCCACCGTTGATTACTTTACAAACAATATCCGTTTCGGTTGTTTTTAAAACTTTCAGCTCAATTCTGCCGTCGTCAAGAACGATTTTTGTTCCCTCTTCCACCTGTTGGGGAAGCGTTTTCAAAGTAATCGAAGAGCAGGAGCAGTCCCCCTCAACTTCATTTGTTGTAAGAGTGAATTCCGAGCCTTTAACAAGTTCTGCACAGTCACCCTTGAAAAGTCCGAGACGGATCTCAGGACCTCTTGTATCAAGAAGTGTGGCAACGGGCATTTCAAGCTTTTTGCGGACTTCCTTTATGGTGTCTAAAACTTCTTTGTGGTATTCATATGTACCGTGTGAAAAGTTAAGTCTTGCAACGCTCATACCTGCCTTTATCATGGATTCCAATGTTTTGGGATCTTTACTTGCAGGTCCGATGGTGCAGACGATTTTTGTTTTTCTCATTTATAGTCAACTCCTGATAGTTAAGTAGCGGAAGTACAAAATATTTCATACTAATTATATCATATGATTATGTCAAATTATTGTCTTTTACTCCTGACTTTCCGGTCAGAATAATTAAATTATGCCTGAAATTGATTTCGGACAGTTTTATTCTAATATTTGTTTCAAATTTTCACAGAACCGTCAGATTTCTTTCATTTTTTGCACAGTTAAAAGGTGTATACTTAAATCAGAAAAAATGAAAGAAGTGAATCTGTTTATGAAAAATAAGCTTTTAATTTTAACATTTGCATGTGCTTTACTTATGTCATCATGCGGCAAGGCCGTTAATCCTCCCGATGTGCCTGACGAGCTTGTTAATGAGGGAGACACAGTGATTACCCCCGAAGAAACCGATAATGTGGAAATAAATATCTCCGATGATAATATTTTAACCGATGAAAACAGTAGTGTCAACATTGTTTCCGAAAATATTAAGTTCCCCGAAGACTATACCGTGGGTACTTATAGTAATGAAACGACGGCAGTTATAACATTGTCCGACAGCGGAATTACTGTTGAAGGCAGTAATGTTGAGGTTGAAGGCTCGGTTGTTACCGTAATGAACAGCGGTACGTATATGTTTACGGGGAAGCTTTCTGACGGTCAGATAATTGTAAATTCCACAGGTGATGAAAAAGTTTCCGCAGTCCTTAACGGTGTTTATATCTCGTCTTCCGTAACTTCTCCTATCACGATTCTTCAATCTGCAGATAAAGCTGAAATCAAAGTAGCAAAAGGCTCTGTAAATATTGTTTCGGATGCTTCCACACGTTCCGAAACAGACGAATCCAATGCGGCAATTTACAGTAAAGATGACCTTGATATTGAAAGTGAAGGTACTCTTTATGTCAAAGGCAATTTTGAAAAGGGAATACATTCAAAGGATGATTTGAAACTCAGGGAAGCAACTGTTTTTGTTGAAGCTTTAAATGACGGTATTCGTGGCAAAGATTCCGTTCAGATAGAATCGGGAAATATTACTGTGTATTGCGGTGCGGACGGAATCAGAACAAATAACGAAACTGATGAGGGCAAGGGATATATTGAAATTTCAGGCGGTAATATTAAAGTAGACGCAGGGCTTGATGCAATTCAGGCTGTTACAGATGTAAATATCAGCGGTGGGAATTTTGTTCTTAAAAGCGGGGGCGGAAGCATAAACAGCAGCTCCAATACCGATTCAGGTTGGGGCAAATGGGGCGGCTTTGGCGGCATGGGTGGTGGCAAAGGAGGTCGAGGCGATATGCAGAATCCCAATATGCCTTCCGGTTCGGAAGTCCCACCTGATATTCCCGAAAACGGTATGACGGATATGGGAAATATGCAGGGGTTTGATGTGTTCAATACTTCCACAGAGGAATCCACAAGTGCAAAAGCCATAAAAGCCGCAAATTCCATAAACATTAGCGGCGGGGAATTCAATATTGATTCTTCCGATGACTCCATACATTCCAACGGCTCTGTCAATATCAGCGGCGGTACGTTCAATTTAAGCTCTGGTGATGACGGGATCCATGCGGATACAGACCTGATAATTTCCGAAGGGATAATTACCATAGAAAAAAGCTATGAAGGTATAGAAGGTCTTGATATATTCATAAGTGGCGGAATTATTGACCTTGTTGCGTCAGATGACGGACTCAATGCCGCAGGCGGTGTTGACCAATCCTCAATGAACGGCAGACCAGGAGCAAACGGATTCGGCGGCAGAGGCGGCTTTGGCGGTTTCGGTGGCGGAATGTTTGAAAATCCCGTTGGCTCGATAACCATAAGCGGTGGTAATCTTACTGTGAACGCATCGGGTGACGGAGTTGACTCCAACGGAAGCCTGACAGTCACGGGCGGTAAAACCGTTGTATACGGACCTACAAACAGCGGCAACGGACCTCTTGACTATACCTCAACGTTTCTTATGAATGGCGGTACATTTGTCGCAATGGGAAGTGCAGGCATGGCTCAGGACGTTTCATCAGGCTCAACACAGCCGAGAGTCTATGTGAGAGTTTCAGGTGCGGCAAACTCCGAAATGAAAATAACAGACCCTGACGGAAACGTAATTTTTGAAACTGTTTCACCAAAGACATACGGCTGTATCCTCGTTTCCACACCTGAAATGAAAGCAGGTACGGAATACTCCTTCTATTTCAACGGTGAGCTTGCAGGCGCAGTTGCGGCAAAGTAATAAAATAAATAATAAATGAG